>NZ_JACJFJ010000002.1:0-622897 GCF_014164545.1 Shewanella sp. SG41-3 | reverse complement strand
GTGGGTCTTGTTTCAATATTTTAATGATTTACATATTGTACTTCAGTCGTTAGTTCTATTTTTAAACAGTTTAACTCAAGGTGTTTTGTTCCTTTTCCTGTATGGTAAGTGGTCAACTAGAAAAGCAACATAACAAGAAATTCAACAGGACTAAAAACAGCGGGCTGTTCGCTACGCTACCATTTTAGCCCGCTATTTTTAGCCCGTTAATTAGGCGTTAACTTACTTAATCATGGAGGATTTATGAACATCAAAAAGTGGATGTGGGAGATAGCGACAATATCGGTTGTCTGTATATTGCTACTTAACCCAGAGTTAGTGTCTTTAGCTTTGTTTGTTGACGCTGTTGGGCTTGATATATTCTTATTACTTATTGAAGTACAGATAGTGGCTGTAAGTGGGTATTACTTTCATACTTGGTTTAAGCCCATATTGATGCCTTTCTATAAATGTTTACTTAAAGTTGACCCCTATTTTTTCATCCCAACGAAGGATTCTGTTGGCAAGTATCCGATGATTTTGTGCCATGCAGTCCCTTTTCTGATGTTACTAATTATCGGTGTCACTGTCGCTAAACCAGTTATTGATATGGCGTGACGTAAGTTAACAAGCCTCTGAATTAAGATTTTCCAATGCTTTCATGCCATTTGCAGAGCAAATCGCCCGCCAGCACTCGGTTCACTTATTAGAGGGGCGTTATGTTTTTTATCGAAAGGATTCGTGCATGAATAAATGGTTGTCTAATAAAAGAATCTTTATGCTAGGTTTCTTTCCTGTTCTAGGATTAATTATTACATTCCTTTTAAATTTTATCGCTAGGCCAGGTTATACAACCTCAGTAAATCAAGGTGCTCTTGCTATTTATTTTATGGGGTCTGTCATGTGGTCAGTGTTTGTTTTTTTTACAGGTATATTTATGTACTCCAAATGTAGATCAATGAATTACATAAAATTTATTCTTGGAGTTTTATCTGTCACTTTTGGTGCCGCCATGCCTTGGATGATCGGTATATCATAGTAATCAAAAACATAACAAAAACATCATGGTAGGAATTTCACTCGCTGAAAAAGCGCTCCTAAAATCCCCATATGTAAAGCGTTATACGTTTAGGAGGAAAAATGTCCAAATATTTAGTTTCAAACATTGCAGATAGACGTCATTCTAAGATATTTGGTGCGGGTTCTTTCTTTGACTTAGAGAGTTCTCAACATGGCTGGGATGAATTTAGTCAAGTTCAGGTTGGTGATAGTGTTTATGTGATAAATAAAAACAGAAACGTAGCCGTCGAATACAAAGTCACAGAAATCAAAGACAACTTGTTGCTAGATGGGGGGCATAAAGTTGTCGCAACGGAAGGTGGTAATACACGTGTACTGTATGGGAAGCCTTTAAATCGAGTCGACCAAGAATATTCCGCATTTGTTAAAATGAACCAAGTTATTAGCAGCAAAATTAACCAAGATACAGGCATGATGCTACAAGGCTTCAACTGCGCAGCCTTTGAGTAAACGTATAACAAACAATTCAAGCAGACTCTCAACGCTCAGCACTTTTGGTTTGCGTCGGGTTTGGTGTTGCAGAGCAATGCGGAAAGTGAACCAGTGCGTTTCGGGCTGCTTAATTGGGCATTATCAGTAAATGAATGTATGGAGTAAAAATGAAGTTTGATGCTATAAATTTTAAAGATAAGTTCTCGAAATTTACTGAACACTGGTCTCCTCGTGTTGTTGCAGAAATGAATGATTACCAATTCAAATTAGTGAAAGTTGAAGGCGAATTTATTTGGCATGATCACCCTGATACTGATGAAGTATTCATCGTTTTGGAAGGTATCCTTAATATAGAGTTCCGTGATGGTCTAGTAACTCTAAACTCCGGAGAAATGTTTGTAATCCCTAAAGGTGTAGAACATAAACCTGTTGCTAACAGTGAATGTAAAATAATGATTGTTGAACCTAAAGGTGTTGTTAACACTGGTGATTCAGGTAGTGAACTAACAGCCGAAAATGATGTATGGGTGTAAAGTTACAGCTAACAAGAATTTAAAGCATGACTCGTAACGTTTTGCTCGATACCGCTTTGCTGTACATTTTAGCAAACAATTATTAGTCCTTTAAATAGGCATTATCATTACAAGGATTTGATGAAAAGTTATGATTATAAAAACAAGAATACTATCTTTAGCTTTTATACTGTCTATGATTTGCTCTTGCTCAACGACTCCACCAATTGTCGTTCATAACGAATACGGTGAGATGTCAGCTGACAACGAACTGTTTCGAAAAGAAGCTAGTGAATGCGCGTTAGAAGCTAGGCAAGGCATTAGGAGTACAACATTAACTGAAAACTCAGAAGAGCCTGAAATAGCTTTTGCGAGTGTTCAACTTTTATCTTTTTTTAGCGCAAACGCTTCATGTATAAAATCAAAAGGTTGGCGTATTAAAGAGTAATGCTAACACATATGAGCCTGGCGTCAGCCAATCGGCGAGCCTAGCTTATTTGACTGCTTTTGCAGTCAAATTAAAACCAATCAACAAATTCATCTACTTCGTCTGTCAGTTAGCTGTCAAATCGTCGTGCTCTTAGAAATCAAAACATGCAATATGGTCACTTTGCTAAAAATAGGCGATACATCCTTGATAGGCATTGGCTATAGTAAAGTCGTTGATCCAGCCTTGTATGTATTGTCGCACTTTAAACAATAGCTGATCTCACACTCACGCCCCAATTTCGGTCCGTGAACGTTTTATCATTTGTTTGAAAATGTGCAGCGTTTAGCATGCCACAGTGAAAGCCCGACTTTGGACTTGGTGGCGCAAAAATAAAGCAGATATCGACGTTACTTACAAAAATGCTATGTTAACTGCGCTTATCGCTGGGGACTTTCGTTCAACTTATTCCACATATTTGGCGTTGTACCAAAGCTTTTCTTGAATTGGCGAGTAAAGTGGCTTTGATCTGAAAAAAAACACTCTTGCGCAACTTGCGCAATGGGTATTCCTTGCGACATAAGTGACTTGGCTTTTTCAAGACGTCTTAAGGTTAAGTATCGATAAGGGCTGGTGCCAAACAATGATCTGAAATCTCGAGTGATTTGCCATTTACTGTAGCCTGTAATCGTGGCTAACTGATCCAATGTTATGTCATTATCTAGCGAGTCATCGATATATTCCCTGGCCATCTGAATAGCCTGATAATTGGCTGTCGTATGCTTGTGATGTATTGTGGTTTCTTTTTGTAAGGCCATGGCAAAATCATAGATAAGGTCTTGGTATTCTAACGGCTCTAGTGGCCGTTGGAACTCAGTCAAGAATCTCTGTGCAATATCGACTAAACAGGGTTTGCCTGTCACGCCATTAGGTAAAAATGGCAAATGATGCCCTTGCAAAATATTTTGTACGTCGACAGGATCAATGTTAATGGCTCGATAACCGAAAGGAGCATCTGTTCCCGCTAACCCGTCATGTAATTCATCAGGATGTAAAACAACGACTTCACCGGGTAAAGAATAGCGCAGGCTTCCTCGGTAATTAAAGCACTGTACGCCAGTGGTTGTTAATGCCAGAGTATAAGTATCATGTCGATGCGGAGCAAATGTAAAGCCAACCAAATTCACCTCAATACGAGGTTTGTCGCCTACAGCAGTGTTGAACCATGTGCTCAATTTTGGGGTCGTCATAGTGTTAACGTACTTTAGTTCCGATGATTGAATATATCATGATGAGGGGGTGGCGATATTATTTTCTAGCAAATATTCAAAAGCGTCTTGAGTTATATCGCTTTCAGTCTCACCAGTATGCTTAAATGACTTTGATTCAATCAACAGCACTTGGGCCAATTCATTTGTAGTCACTTTGTGCTCTATCCCTTTCGCTACCATGTACAATTCTCCAGAGCAGAGATGCACTGACTCGGTTCGAGTGTGCACGACGATATTTCCTTTCATTACCCAAAGTAACTCGTCTTCGTTAGCGTGGCAGTGCCAAGGTATCTTATCGCCTATAATTTTGACCAGCATAATCCTAGAATCGTTAATATCTAAAAGTACTTTTGGGGTATAGGTATCTGAAAACATATCGAAGCAATCTGAGACATTTAATTTTCGATTCATAACGACTTCAATTTGTATTGGTTTAGTGTAGGCCAAGCATAGTCGATAAACCTGGAACTTATAGAACGATATTGCGATTTTACCGGCGTATTTATAGCCTCAATCGCCGCAATATCGTTCTATAAAATGCCCATGGCTTCTCGTAATATTTGATATCACAGTTGATATGTATTTATTAGAGAGTCGTCAAAATGAAATTTAAAGGTTCAAAGCGCATTGCAAAGCTATCCTTCTTACACTTGGTAATCATTTTACTCGCCGGTTGCGGTGTCACTGGGCTGATTAACTTGCAAAGCGGTAATCAATTTGCCAAGCAAGACTGGCATGGGGCAGATAGCAGTTTCACCGTACCATTTGAATGGCATGACGGTCACGTTATCATAAATATAGCCTTAAACGGCCAGCAGGATTTGCGCTTTGCGCTCGACTCAGGGGCCGCAGCGACGGTGTTGTTTGAAACTGAAAAAACCAAAGATCAGCCACTGTCATTTGAGATGCAAATAGATCTGCAAGGTCGGAAAGTTAATGTAGTTAACGATGCGGAGATTACTATCGGTCAGATAACGTTATCGGAAATGACAATTATTCAGGTCCCCATCGATCAATCTCCTTTATTTGGCTCTTATGATGAAGCTTACTTTGATGGTGCCATTGGGTTTGATATTCTCAATCGATACATGACTCGTATCAATTATGCAGACAAAACGGTTACCTTTATTAAAGATAGTTCGACCGCTTTAACATCAACTGAGTGGGTAAAGTTACCCATGGCTATTCATGGCCGAATCCCTTACATTTCTGGTGCAATACCCAACCAGCAAGGGCAGCCAGCCCATTATGATTTAGTTGTAGATACTGGCGCTCCCGATTATCTATACATTAATTCGTTACTTGCGACCGACTTTAATTTTCCATCTTCCTACTTTGAAAGTAATACCAAGAATTTTAATGGCGAACATACGGTAAAAACTAGCCGGATTAATTATTTTCAAATAGCAGGCACAAATTTTGAAAATATCGCAGTGCATGATCTACCTGACTTCGAAGACGACAATGGTATTGGCTTAATTGGTAGTGGTCTGCTGCGAAATTTTGATGTGGTTTTCAATTATGAAAATGGCTACTTAGCTCTGAAAAAGAATATACAGTTTACCCCTCAAACCTTTATTGACCGAAGTGGTTTGCAACTAGAGCCGCATAGAAATGGCGGATTAGTAAAGGGTTTAGGGGAGACCGCTGGCCTAAAGGCACTCAAGATTGCCCTAGGCGATGTGGTTACCAACATAAACGGTAATAAAATCAATGAAATTAACTTTGATGAAATTAGGGGCTTACTCAGCAGCGAAGCAGAGCATGTCGAAATCTGTTGGACGTCTAGCGGTGTTGATATGTGCGGCACCTTGGTTTTGCAGGATCGCTTTTAGGACGAAAAATTGCCACAATTAATCAGACCGGAGCTCATTATCAGGAGTACCGGTCCGGTCGCTGTATCGAAGAGTAACCATTTTCATTAGTCTGGCGATAATCATGCAGGTGGTTATATTTGAAGCCCAGACGGTTTATTCATACGGCTTTTTAGTCGATGAGGTCGTCATTTTTGTGAGCATACATTAGCTCACAATAATTGACGGCTTTACTCAGCGTGTTAAGTCGCAAATTACAGCGACGTTATATCGCGACGTTAGTTGTGCAAATCGGCTATGCACTTTATGGTTGAGCGAATAGAAAATTCTCACTTTGAAAAGGTTTTATTTAAGGAACTATTAATTAATGAACTTTAACCCCATAGCGATGAAGGCTTTGATAACACTGTTATTTACTTTTCTTGCAAATAATGTGCACGCTAGCTCTGATGAGCAAAGTAGTAATGACTTTTTCTCACTTGCTGAGATTAAAAATGCCCCTAAAAAATCATTACAGCCTATTAATTATGTACAGGCAAGTGATGATGTTTCCTTGGCCTATCGTGCTTATCTGCCAAAACAGCCCCAAGCAATGTTAATCTTTTATCATGGCGCAGGTGCTCATAGCGGGCTTAGCTACAATCACATCGGTACGGGTTTACGTGATAATTTTAATATCGCTGTATATATGCCAGACATACGAGGTCATGGAGGATCTGGCGGAAATCGGGGTGATACTCCACAGGTTGAACAAGTGTGGTTAGACATTAATACAATGGTTAACGTTGCTCGTGATAAATATCCAAATCTTCCTCTATTTGTTGGTGGTCACTCAAGTGGTGCTGGTTTAGCGCTAAATTATTCTAGTTGGGATCAAAGAGCTGAGATTGATGGCTATGTATTTCTAGCGCCATATTTTGGTTATCGTTCAGAAACTAATTACGATACTGGTGAGAATAAACGCTTCGAGTTTTCTACAGTAACAACCTCTGACTTTGTCATCAATACGATGAGCGGTGGTTTATTTTTCGGTCATTCAAAAGCAGTAAAATTCAATTTTCCAGATTCTGTGTTAAGAGATAACCCTGAAATTGTCCCGTTTAACACTGTTAATATGTCGAACGCTGTGACCCCTCATTCACCTGACTCTCAATTATCTGATATACACCAATTTGGCTTATGGATAGGAAGGCAAGATGAGGCGTTTGATCCATTAAAAGTCACTATGTTCGCAGAGAAATACAGTGGTAAAGACGCTAGCAAGAAAATTGAAATAGTGGATAAAGAAAATCATTTTTCAATTATGTTGAATGCTGCCAACTTTATTGGTCCATGGTTAAGAAATGCGATTAAGTAGTGGCAATTTTTGCATCATCTGACTCTTAGTACCGAAGAATTGGTTTGTTGGATGAAAAGTCAGCAAACCAACCCAAGACAAACTCTTATTTCAATCAAGCTTTGAGCTCATATAAAGATAAAAAATTGAAATAACACAATTGAAAGATGTTGTATTACAGTGAGATGCTAAGGTCAGCTAACCATCGTCATCAAAAACTCGCCCGTTTTCTGCGGGCGTTAAATCCAAGTTTACAAATTGGCTTATTAATATGAAGATTTTCATTAACTTGCTGAAATATACAATCCTATCGCTGTTATGTGTACTCGCGCTGATATTACTCGCCATCCCAATATCAATTTATGAAATGCCTAACGATTTGCACACCGTTGATAATACGGAAGATATTGTGATCGACAATGCAAATTACATTGATGTATTAACGGGTAAAATAATAAGAAATCAACGAATTTACCTTTCCAAAGGCCGGATCGTTTCTATTGGAGAAAGAGCATCTAGCCAAAGTCGAGATGCTCGGGTGATCGATTTGCACGGCGAATACGTCGTCCCCGGTCTGTTTGATATGCACGTTCATCTGCATGACAGAAAATACCTAGCCTTGTACCTCGCATATGGCGTTACCTCGGTGAGGAATATGAGAGGGTTACCCATGCACCTTAGATGGAAAAGTGAGTTAAACAGAGGTGATTGGCTTGGCAGCAATTTGTATACGTCATCCCCCGTTTTAGATGGTGAAAGATATGCACATGCTCTTCAGCAGGTAGTGATATCACCAGCAAAAGCACGTGAACTGGTTAGAAAATATAAAGATGATGGATATGATTTTATCAAAGCCTATGGCTACTTAGATAAGGAGGTTTTTGAAGCCATTACTGATGAAGCCAGCCGGTTGGATTTCCCCATAGCCAAGCATGGTCCTAACCCGATAGATGGGCTTGGATTGCAATCTAACAGTGGCTTGCAATCTCTGGAGCATGTAGAAGATATTTTTCAAGGCCCGCTTAATTTTTCATTTGATCAAAACAGCATGGCTATTTGGGTGAGCCAATTAAAGGCGATTAATCCGACTGTTACTCCGACGTTGGCGACATTCCATCACTTGACCAAATTAAGCCAAGACAAAGCCGCGTTCGTCGATAGCCTGCCGTTGAACACCTTAAATCCTCTTTATCGCATAATTAATACTGAGTTTGGCGTTAAAAGATGGCTAGGAGCATCACAGGAACAAGCGGACTGGAATAGCAAAGAGGAGCAGTTTCTTTTTGACATCGTTAGGGAGCTGGATAAACAAGAGGTGACATTATTGTTAGGCTCTGATGGCGGAACCTTATATATGCCATCAGGGTTATCAACCCACCTTGAAATTGAATTGATGGTGAAAGCGGGAATATCGCCAATAAAGGTCTTACGGGCTGCGACTATCAATGCGGCAACCGCATTGGGAGTTGACGATAAATACGGCTCAATAGAGATTGGCAAGGTAGCTGATTTGGTTGTGCTAAAAGAGAACCCTTTAGATGATTTGCAAGCACTCGCTGAACCCATTGGGGTTATTAAGGCCGGGCAATGGATCAACAGCAGTGAATTATCGGCATTAAGAATCTCCGCAGAGAAACCATCAAATCTATACATAAGTATGGGGAGGTTGCTTGAAGACATTATCTCACGAGCAATGCCCTAGCAATATTGGCAGTGATTATTTTAATTTAACAGGTGCGTCAATTAGGACGCTCGTAAACTCGCACCAATTACGTTGGCGTTATATGCTCAAGGATGATTATGCGAATCGTTGACAGCGATCGAAACGAGCACATATTAAGTCATTGCAAAGGACTAAAAATAGCTGACTATTGCTCGTGCTTCGCTTATTTTAGTCATCAATTTTGTGCTCATTATTAGGGCGTTAAATACAAGGATAGTTTTGTGGAAATAAAACAAGTCAGTTCGATATCGGGTTTAGTTGAGCAATTACATTCGTTACTTGCTGATTGTATCGTGAGTGGTGCATCTGTCGGTTTCTTAACACCAATCAATGACCAAGAAGTGAAATCATATTGGGAGTCTGTTGAAACAGAACTTGAGTCGGGTACTCGAAAGCTGTTTTTAGCCTATGACAATGATAATGTCATTGGCGCCGTTCAATTATCTCTTTGTGCTAAAGCTAATGGTGCACATAGAGGAGAAGTTGAAAAACTCATGGTTGATACGAGGGCTAGAGGTAAAGGCGTGAGTAAAAAGCTGATGTCGCTAATGGAAAGTGCTGCATCTGAAATGGGCTTGACACTACTTGTGTTAGATACTCGTTTAGGCGACGTAGCTTCTTCGTTATATCGTTCAATTGGTTACACCGAGGCAGGTCAAATCCCTCAATTTGCTCGTAGCTCTACAGGGGAGTTGGAAGCAACGGTCTACTTCTTCAAGTTATTGTAATTTAAAAAGCGTTCAAGACTGATTCCCCATGCTTGGTGGTTTCAGCTCAAGTTAAGTTTGGTGTTTAAGGTGCAATGTTTTAGTTTAGGTCGTCGCGTTGCTCACCACTTAACGCGGCGTTACGTGTGTTGCAATTGGAGGCCCAGTGAAAGCAGAAATACAGGCAAAATTTGCGACTTACCCCGCTGAAGCGCAAAGACTGCTTAACGCCATTCGTCATCTGATTCTTGCCGTTGCGGAAGAAAATGACTTGGGTGCTGTTGAAGAAACGCTTAAGTGGGGCGAGGCCAGCTATCTTGTAAAAGGCGGCACGACGATTCGAATGGACTGGAAGCCAAAAGATCCTGATTCTATAAAGGTATATTTCCATTGCCAGACTCGATTGATTGAAACCTTCAGGGAGATATATCGAGATGAATTCGCATATGAGGGTAAACGTGCGATTGTGGTTCCTCTGGATGCTGCTATCAAAGAAGGGCCTCTAGGCCATTGTCTCCAAATGGCATTGAAGTACCATAGTTTGAAACATCGACCTTTGCTTGGCGCTTGAGGGACATTGGAAAGGTGACGATTGCACTGAAGGTGCAATTATCCAAGATGCTGAGGTGTTATTTTGTAAAGAAGAAACGCCAGAGGCTGGAACCTTTATGGTTTATTCCATCAAATACAAAGGTAAAATAACGAACTCTAGAGGCTATTATAGTGCTGACACTGTAGATGTTCATTTGTATGCGCCAAAGGCAAAAACATTCATTAAGCTAACTCAGCAGCAAAAAGATTACTTCTATGTTGAAGAGTTACTGAATATTCTGATAAATACACGCTAATAGGCAATTCAAGTGGGGCTGTTGCAGTTTGCTTGGTTCACTTCGTACAGCATGTTAACAAACGATTAGCTGCCCATTATTGGGCGTTATATTACACTCGGAGCCATTGAATGCCTTCCAAAGAAATATCTACGTACTTCAAAGCAACAGAAAATCGGCAAACTAGAGATGATCTTAAGCGAGCGATAGAATTAGTTGGTGACCGTAAGATAGCGATTGATTGTGGCTGTGGTTCAGGAAGCGATATTGCGTTCCTTCGATCTAAGCAGTTTCAAGTGCATGCTTTTGATATAGAATCAGAAGCTATTGAACGTTGTAAAAGGCGGTTTGGTAGTGACAAAAACGTTTGGTTATCACAAAGTACGTTTGATGCTTTCACATACCCTTCAGCTTCACTCATAGTGGCTGACTCAAGTCTGTGTTTTTGTCCTGAAAATAAGTTCGATGAAGTATGGCACAAGATTACTCGCTCATTACTGCCTGGTGGGATATTCGTTGGTTCGTTTGTCGGGTGCGAAGATACAATGGCTGGCCCTAATTATAACAAGGAGGCCTATTGGCCGGATGTGCTCGTAGTATCAGAAAGTGAAATTATCAATTTGTTTCGAGGCTATAGAATAGAGTCTTATACTGAACACAAAAGTTTGGGTGTTGGTCCTGATGGAGAGCATCAGTCTTGGCATAGGTATGCCGTTATCGCACAAAAAATCTAACAAATTGCAAAAGTATTGTTCTTCTTAAGGCGTTGGCAGGCTTTATAGTGTGTGCTTTTAAACCCTATAACTTATCAGTGTTTGATTTAACATATTTTAAAAATCAAAGAGTCACTATTTTTCATTGAGTTTAATGCTAACTGCTATCGGTACAGTTTTCACTACACTTAAAATCGATTTTTATCTAGATATTATAGTGTTAAGTTAAGTTATCGGTGTAATGGGTTGTAGCAAAGGTAAAAAGTAAGTGCACTGCTAATAAGAATATTACATAACCTGAACTCGGTATCGCAAACGTCTCTTAAATAGTCTTTTGCCTTGTTAACTGCGTTGAATTAGCTTGCAATAGCCCGGTTATGGATGCAGTTATAACTAGTTCAGGTTACATATTCTAATTGTTTCAAATCCTGACATGTTTTCCAAAATAAGTTAACCGTTAATCAGGAACATCATTAAAGCCCACTCGAATAAACATTTAATCAAGTGCTTGCACATATCCTGAGGAGGCGATTGCTAAACATAAAAGTAAACTTTTAAGATCATCTTCAAACATCCCCGTTGTGAAATTTACCAGCAAGAAAAACGTGCTTATACCTTCCTCAAGTATGGTTTCACTGTTTCCAATATTCTTGAATATTCTATGGCGAACTGACATGTTCACAGCAAGCAACTGTGTTGCCTCATGCTTGAAGTAGTTGATCAAAATAACTTTAAGTTTGATATTCCCAATAGGCTGGTGTGCCATAAACATCAATAAAGTAATCAATCAGCACCCTAACGTTTAACGGTGGGCGACGCGCATTAGGATAAATAGCGGTAATATTCTGTGGTCCAGTTTTAATTGTCGGTTGATAGTCGTTGAGCAGTGACACCAGTGTGCCATTGTTTAAATGGTTGCCTATTAACCAATTAGGGAATAATACCAGCCCGCTATCATTTAACGCTGAGATAAGTAATGACTCGGCATTGTTCGATACCAGTGTCGGCGTTACGGCTTGGTGAAGCCAAGTGGTTGCGTTGCTTTTGAATAACCAGCGATTTTGCCCAGAATAACCGCTATACACTAGGCAGTGATGGCGAGTGAGATCGCTAGGTTTTTCGGGGGTGCCGTGCTTGATTAAATATGCCGGAGAGGCGACCAAATGGTAGCGCTGTACTCCAAGTACTCGGGCATGAAGTGTTGAGTCAGCAAGTGAGCCGATTCGAAAGATGACATCTGCGGCGTCAATATGCGGATTGATGAAATCGTCGGTTTGAATGAGCTCAACTTGCACCTTTGGATATTGAGTTAAAAAGCCTGCCAACCAAGGGGCTATGTGTTTCTGGCCGAAGAAAACGGGTGCATTAATTCTTATTAAACCTTTTGGCTCAGTCGCCCTATCTTGCAGCTCATTGCGAACTTCATTTAATTGCTCAGTCATCGAGCGGGCGTAATCGTTAAAAATCCTGCCTGCTTCAGTTGGGATAATTGCGCGGGTATTGCGGTAAAACAGCTGCTGTCCTAGTGACTCTTCAAGCTGCTGAATCACTCTTGATATCATAGACGGCGAGACACCTTCACGGCGTGCAACAATAGAGAAACTCTTACTTTCATAAACTTCGATAAAAAACTTTAACGCTCGGATATTGATTGAGCTTGCATCGTTCATCTGTGCAATTCCTGCAAAGGTGTTTGTTGGATTATCCCATTTTTCGCGTTAAAGCACTAGGTTATGATGCGCCCTTTATGATTAGGGGTTCAGTTATGCAGTTGATGTTGATTTTACTTGTGGTGCTCGGCGGGATGGGATTATCCGTTGAAGCAGGGTTATTAGGTCCGTTAGGTGCTGAAGTGGGTGAGCTATGGGCAACCTTTAGCATATTTGGGGTAGGTGCGGCGTTAACCTTTATTTTGATGCTTTTTTTCAGCCCAAGAAATAGTCCGTCATTTTTTTCCCAGCCTTCTTGGACACTGCTTGGCGGAATATTAGGGCCAATATACGTTGTGATTTTAACCATTACTGCGCCAGCAATCGGTATCGCCATGACTATGATAGGGATTTTAACCGGCCAAGTGTCGAAGAGTCTGATTATCGATCACTTTGGCTTATTTGCCAGTCAACCGCGGCCAATTGATCGAAAACGGCTTATCGCACTGGGATTTATCGTAGCAGCACTTATTTTAATGGCACAGGGTTAAGGGGGGAGTAATGACATTTATTATGATTATGTTGGCGGTCATCGGTGGCGCAACATTGAGTATTCAAGCGGCAATTAATGGACAACTTGGCAGTAAAGTCGGCGTATTTCGTTGTGCCTTTTTAACCTTTTCGTTAGGCGCCTTGGTGACGGGTCTGCTTATTTTTTATTTTGAACCTGCGCATTCGTTAACTTTGCTAGAGGTACCTAAATGGCAGTTGCTGGGCGCGATGTGCGGCGTACCATACATAGTTATCATGGTGTTTGCGGTGCAAAAAATTGGTACTGCGGTAGCAACCGTAGCCGTTATTTTTGGGCAACTGTTAATGAGCATGTTAATCGATAATTTCGGCTGGTTCGGCAATGACGCGATAGTGTTTTCGCCAAGTCGAATAGCGGCGGTTATCTGCTTAGCTATCGCGCTGTACTATATCCATGCCAGTAACCAAGCCAACGTCGAATAAAGCTGGATGACATTGCTGTTTATTGTTATTTGATCGGGTGTTAAAGCGTGTTTAAGTGACGTTGAGAGTCGTTTTGCGATACAAGCGACTCAAGTCGGACGGTTAACGCTTTGCGCTTTGGCGGCGTTATAAGTAAAAGAGAGCCAATCACTTATGAATAAATTAGATATATTCAGCAAATTGATCTATCCACCAGTTAATGACGTTAAATCGATACTTGGACTTGGACTTGGACTTGGACATGGAAATTGGTCATTGTTATTGAGCCGTTATAAAAAGTTCAAATGAAAAATTATCTGAACCCATAGAAAAATATCTAATAAAACAAAGGGTAACCGATGTGGTTGACTCAGGCGTTTATGATTTGTTATTCGAAATGCACCAAAGTGAGGAATTAAAAATATTGTCCCGCGGTGAAAATGTGGTTTAAATGGACAGATATCTTCGAAAGACGGTTGGTTTTAAAAAAACAGCCTCTATCAAGAATTAGGCATATAAGACGTTACTGCTACTCATACAAACCGTTGCTACCTTTTGTACTCCAGCGTATTGGCAAAAATTGCCAATTATTTTGTGCGGCAGAGCAATGTGTTAGGCGTTAGTCAGTCACACAGAGCGATAGTGGCTCCTTAAGTTAATGTCTACATGTGTTCAAGCGCATTTTAAGTGTATGGGAGAGCTATATGCCATTAGAAAAACAATGGTCCTTTGAAGATAGTGCGATATGGAAGCTAAAGTTAAGGCTTCAATTTAGTGGTTGGTTACAATATATTATCCATGCAATATGGATATTGGTATTGCTACTGATTGCTGGGGTTGGCTGGATTATTGGGCATTGGCAAGCTTTGTTGTTTTGGTTGCCGCTTAGTCTGGCGACATTGTTGAGTATCGCGCTGTTTGGCACCATTGTTATGGTTAAATATGGACTCCATCCTACCGAAAAGGTACCTGCCAATAAACACCATCTTGATGTATTTGATCTGATGCGATCTCGTAAATCATGCCGTTCATTTCAGTCTCGCAATTTAACGACGGAACATCATACTGAATTACTTAAGGCGGTTCAGTTTCATAGTCAACCAAGTCAATTACTTGGGCAAAAACCCATTCGGTTTGAATATATCAAAGCCGCATTAACGGTTTGGCCAGTGGTTGGTGCACACGAATTTTTAGTTGCCATTGCTCCACGCGAATATGATCGCTTATCAATAATAGATGTCGGTCGAAGTTTGCAAAAAATTGTTATTCAAGCAACACGTATGGGGATTGCAACTTGTTGGATAGGACCTGGCGCTGATAATAAAAGCATTCTGCAGCACCTCGGTAATAAGATCGACCCAACAAAAGATCATGTTATTTGTGTGTGTGCAATCGGCTATGATTCTATGTATAAGCCATTATTTATTCGTTTGTTTAATAAGTTAATGCATAAACGTTTACCGTTATCGGAACTGTTTTTTACCGATCCGTCATTCGAGACGCCGCTGGATACTAAATCCAATCCCTATTGTGATTATGGACGTTGCTATGAGGTTTGTCAGTGGTCACCGTCTTCATACAATGGACAGACTACCCGCTCTGCTGCCGTAACAGAGCAAATTAATGGTGAAGAAAAACTCATTCGCTTTGATTTCTGCACTTCTATCAGTTCACGGTATTACGCCGCTGTTGCTCTTGGCATTTGGTGTGCGAATTGGGAAACTGGTTGTGCGGCTCTGAATAGACGTGGCCATTTTGCAGTGCTTTCATCTAAAGAAAGAGCGTCTGAAGCTGTTCCTGAATTTCCACACTATGACATAAGCTGGATCGTAGATTGATATGAACTAAACCAATTTTTATTAAGCTTTGTAAGTATACCTATAGAATTTAAATAGTGAATATTGCTAACAAATGCATGCCACACAGTGTCGCAGATACGAGCGTTAATTTGAGGTGAGAAGGAGCGTAGTCGATGTTGAAGAAATTTATTTGTTCGCTAGTTATGATTGCATCGCTGACCGCTTGTAGTGCCACCGGCGCTAAATTTACTCAAACGCAAGCGCCCGAGGCAAATAAAGCTAAAGTATATTTCTATCGTCCTTGGGCCATGTTGGATGGCGCAGCAGCTCCGACAATACAGCTAAATGGTGTCGACAGTTTCAATATCAGTAACGGAGGCTACCATGTTTTGGATCTTAATCCTGGTAGGGTGATAATTGCAGTTAAAGAAGGAGGGATTATGTCCAATTGGCGTGCCGGTGGATTGCAAATATCTTTTGATGCTCAAGCCAATAAAACGTATTTTGTTCGCTTAACTGCTGAGCTTGCCAATGCAGCTTATGTGGGCGGCGTATCAAGTATTTCTGGTAATTACTCGCTTGGGCTTATTAATCAAGAAACGGCATTACAAGAGTTACTTGAGACTAAGACAAACTAACAAGGCGTAGCGTCGCTTTTACGACAGAGCTTTGCTTCCTAATCATTGATTATATTGGCCATTGTAATTGGCACATATGAGTCAACAGGCGAGCTATTTTATAATTAATCTACTTTGTATTTAGATTTCTTCTATGGTTTTGTCTTTTAACGATTCAGCTGTTTTATCCGTTAACGTTATCAATAAGCTCGTGAGTAAGCTCATGCTGTAACCGAGTACAGCGCCTATAACGAGCGGTGGAATAATGGCTGCGATATCTGCATTTAGGGCAAACGTAATACAACAGCCAATAAATGTGCCGGGAATAAAAGCAAAGTTTTTATTACTGGCTTGTAAGCACATAAGCGCAGTAACAATTCCCGTTAATGCATAGCTTATTACGGGCGACCCCAAAACACCGCTACCCGCAATAATTAACCATCCCCAGAATACGCCGGAAAGATTGGTCATCATCGCCATTAGCATGCCTTTAGCGCCCGATTCAGTTTGAGCGAAGAAAGTACTGCAACCGAGAAACCCGACCCAGGTTACCAGATGAAACACATCAGCAACTCCAGCCCAAATAGCCGCTAATAAACCCGCAGAAATTGCAATTTGCCAACGATGGGCCATAGCCGCCTCTTAAAAGATAAACTTAGAACTCTGAATTCTAAATTTAGCACAATAAGTGAGGTAGTTGCAGTTTTGTCTTATAAAACTCGATCCAGTTCGCAAATAATCGCAAAGGCTAATAAAACCAAACATTATTGGCTAGGTAAGTGGATGACTTATTTTGTAGCCAGGAAAGCTGATTCATTGCAGTCTTATTATATGATTAAGATTGGGTTGAGCGATCAGTAAAGTGATACAAATAAGATGCTTGTACTCATTGTTGGGGCAAATACTGCAAATATCTAGAGGGTAACAAACCCTAAGGTTCAACAGGTGTTAATTGTACGCATCGGGCTTGTGCTTAGCTTTAGAGATAAGCCTTTGGCATGAAGGGTGATTAAAATTGATACTAAGATCCTAATGCATTATGGATTCGTCTGGATCAGTGCTGTTGATGCTTATGATATTGATGAGAGTGCGATGAGGCTATTTGAAAGTGACTTTACCGCCTATCATTTTAAATGCTGGCGCGCCTCTTATTAAGGTATCACGGGCAAATATCTGGCCGCACTCTGGGCAAGTGCAGGGAACTTTAGTGCTATCTTCAACGATTCGTTCTTTGAAGCATTTGACTAAGGCACCTTTACCTCCCTTACGATATTTAAACAGTTGGGTTTTACATTTAGCGCAGAAGATATCAACGGTACGTGAAGGGCCTTTTTTATTCGGTTTTGCCATCTTTAGGTTACTTCAAAGTCGGTATTCGACCCATTGTAATGAAAACCGTAGGATTAGGCTAAAGTTGACTCCATGAAAAATGGTAAAACCGCTTAAATCGCATATGGGGTAACGCTTTTGGTGGTCGTAATGTAAATAGATCTATGATTGAAAATGAATAACGCTGCGGTTTCAATAGCGATTGGTTTGAAAGTGACTATATAAAGGGAGTACCGAAGTTTACCTCGTATATTCGCTGTGGAGTAGGAACTAAAATTCGCGGGTAAACCATAAAGTAGAAGCAACAATATATTAAGATTCGCAGCTGATTTTTTGATAAGCATCGTTGTTAACTCAAATGCTTATTAAGCAAAAATGACGCAGCCAACTCAATTGATGTCTAAATTGAGTTGGCTACGGCAACACTAAATGCTCTTAATTACACCATCATTATCACTCAGCATCGACTCAATAATTATCGCTGATTGATAAGGTTTAATATTATGCCTTAAACTGGTTAGTGAGTTGTTTTAAGTCCCGTGATGTCGACTCTAAATCTTCAGAGTTTTGATTCATTTCACTGAGCAGCGTAAGGTTGTCCTGACCAGATGAGACAATACGATTGATATTGTGGGTTAAGTCTTCTGCCACGGTACTTTGTTGCTCTACTGCTGTTGCGATATGCGTCGCCATATCGGTAATTTGTTCTGTGGACGTTAAGATTCTATTAATGGCTGTTCCCGAACTTTGGGCATTAACAACTGAAGCCTCACTTTTACTCTGACTATCAAGCATGACTTTAACGGCTGACTTAGCACCGGATTGCAACTTATTGATACCAGTTTGAATTTCGGCTGTACTTTGTTGGGTACGGCTAGCAAGGGCGCGTACTTCATCGGCCACAACCGCAAAGCCACGGCCTTGTTCCCCAGCTCTCGCGGCTTCAATCGCGGCGTTTAATGCCAGTAAGTTTGTTTGTTCTGCAATACTGCGGATAACATCTAAGATAGATACTATGTCTGTTACGTCCTTATCTAGCGAGTTGACCACAGCGGCGGCTTCGGTCAATTGGTTAGATAAATCATTAATAGAGTCGATAGAATGATTAATAATGTCAGATACTTGTTTAGCATCCATGTTGGCTTGAAGTGCAGAGTCGGCTGATAGTTGCACGCTGGTAGCGATTTCTTTGGCTGAGGCCGACATTTGTGTGATTGCTGCTGCGACTTGATCTGTTTCTAATTGCTGGTCGTGTACATGACCACGACTGCTTTCTGCACCTGTGTGTACATTTCTCGCGGCTCGAAATACATCATCAACCGAGACTTGAATTGACTGCACGAGTATTTGAATTTTATCTACAAATAGATTAAATGAACTGGATACCTTGCCAATTTCATCTTCACGACTGACATTGAGCCTGCGGGTTAAATTGCCTTCGCCACTGGCGATATCTTCTAAGGCATTAGCGACATGGGTGAGTGGCCGAGTGATCAACTTACTAAAAAGAATAGACAGTGCGGTGACGAGAAAAATATCCAGCAATAGGCCTTTTAAAATTATTTTAAAGGCGAGTTCTGCGAGCTCGTCTTTAATACTGGTATCGTCGATGTATAACTTGACTGAACCTATCTCAGTAGCTGTCTCATCTTCCACATATTGCAATTTTATGGTTCTAAAATTAGCACTCATTTCCCCCTTGGATTGGGCTATCTGATCACCTTTATCGTTATGATAAGTTAAAAAAGCAACATCATCAGACTGCTGTTCTGAATCAAGTATCCGAGCCATTTGAGGCTCATCGTAATTCCAAACTGCGCTAGGAAGGCTTAGCTGTAATCTTGAGGCGACTAAATCTAGTTGCACATCTTGTTTGTGTCGTAATTTTTCACTTTGAGCAAAATAGTCATACACCCCAAAGATCACTACTAAAAAGGTGACTGCGACTAAGGCTGCCATGATTAACTTAAAAGAAATTGATTTGAATAGCGTCATAAAATTACTCATTTTAACTTGAGTTCAATAACGCATCGTAATCTAGTTTATTACGATACTTTAAAATTATAGGTATCGATAACAGCGTCCGAATAAAGTCGGATCACATCGACACTTAATGTGCAGTACTGCTTCACTGTTACTTTAAATGCTCTGTCATGAGTGCATTAATATCAATTTTACTTAAACCTTGGTCATAGATATCTTGCCATTTCTTACCCTCAGCATCATTGCGAAATGCAATGTAAAGGTCTTTATTCATCAATAGCTTAGCGTTCATCTGAACCTGATCTTTATCCTTAGCGAGTTTGCTGCTATGGGTGAGCATGTAATTGAGAACGTTAGCGTCAATTACAGCTGCATCGATGCGGCCACCGAGGACTTTTTGTACGTTAATTTCATCTGATGTGACCACTTGAGGTTTGATCTCTTTACTGGCGATAAGTGCATCAAGTTCTTCTGTATTGACGTAATCTTGAACTACGCCCAGTTTATACTTGGAAAGATCGCTTACCTTAGCCCAGCTGATCGGTGACGATTTCTTTTCAACTAAACCTAGTGGACCTTGTCCCATGGGAGCAGAAAAAGTAAATTCGCTTGATTCATATAGATATTCTGGAAAATACCCCACATATTGAGAGCCTGATTCGGAGGCTAATTTCACCGCACGGCTCCAAGGAAAAAAATCGACCACAAGCTCATGGCCCATGGCTGTAAATGCAGCTTGGGCAACAACCACACTGGCACCTTGATTTTCTAAGGTTTTTCCTGAATACGGCGCCCAATCTAATGAGGTGAGGTGCACGGTTTCAGCGTTTGCTGTACTGCCACCGATAGCGAATAATAATCCTAATATGGCATAGTTAAACTTCATAAAATCTCCTAGAAATGAAAGATGTAAATCAGAGTCAATAACACGTTAGTACCTTGAGAGGTATCAAGCGTTTTTCTTGCTTACCTAAGGTAAAACCTCAATTTTTTTATTGTTAAATAAACTTATTATTTAGCAATAGTCTTGTTGTTATCATGTTTCCAATATCATCCATGAGCATTTAAATAAGTCGATTTACCTAACTTGTATGCCTGTGATTATTCATATGTTATGACACTTTATGGCATACAACGTCTGACCGAGACAATGACTCCTTTAGTATAGACTTAAATTTTAAAACAAGAGCAAGCAATCGAATTTAAACCATAAACCTCATTAATTGATGTTTATCGACTTTTGATTTTGAGTTAATTAAGTCGTTAATGTGATGTGGTTCAGCGTGATATGGGCTTTAAGTCTTTGTGGGAATGGGGCTGATATAAACGATTTCTTTTTATTTACAAATGTAGCACTGCGGCACAAGTTTTAGCTCAAGGGGATGACTTCTTTGTTGTGCGTTATCGGATGCTGATCAACGACAACCTGATGTTAACATTGCAACAGCTCCCTAGTATGGATGAGAGTTTTGAGTATCGATTTAAGTCATGGGATGTTATAAGTTGCGTTCAGTGACAATCTAACAAACGACAATAGAACCGTTTCATTCTCGTCAGTTGGCGCGATATTTAGATTCATGCGGTTAAAAAATAGGTTAACGATAAAATGATAAAAGTTGGTGTAATAGGCTACGGATATTCTGCGAAAACATTTCACATTCCATTGATTGAATCTTCAGCATCTTTTGAATTAGTTGCAATCAGTAGTTCTCAAACAGAATTACTTAGGATGAAATATTCTGCTATTTCACTTTATGATAATGCACCAGCGTTAATCGCGGGTGCCGACCTAGATTTAATCATTATTACCGCGCCCAATAATGTTCATTTTTCATTGGCAAAATTATGTTTAGAAAAAGGCATTAATGTTGTTATCGAAAAACCTATGGTGACCACAAGTTTACAAGCGATAGAGTTAATTCAGCTTGCTAAGGATCGCGGTTTATTATTGTCTGTTTTCCATAATCGGCGTTGGGACGGCGATTTTTTAACTGCTAAAAGTCTTTTGCAACAGAATCGATTTGGTAGTGTACGATTCTTTGAATCTCATTTTGATCGTTTTCGCCCCACCGTTCGACCAAGATGGCGAGAACAACCAGGCGAGGGAGCTGGTATTTGGTTTGATCTTGGTGCTCATATCGTTGATCAAGCTATCTGTCTTTTTGGTTTGCCAGAAGCTCTTACAGCAAGATGCTTACCGTTAAGAGAAGGATCGCAAACGACGGATTACTTTCATGTGATACTCCATTACGAAAATCTTGAAGTCGTGCTGCACGCGAGTTCATTTTCAGCAGCTCCCAATATGCGTTTTCGTATTGAGGGTACGCAGGGAACATATGTTAAATACGGTTTAGATCCTCAGGAAGAGCAATTAAAAACCGATATTACTCCAAATGATCCATTGTATGGTGTGGAAAAGGCCGCCAACTATGGCCGTTTTTACGGTGAAATTTCGGGCGATACTAGTGGCCAAATTAGGGAAACCACAGTCGAAACAGTCAATGGTTGTTATCAGCAATATTATGCCGAAATAGCACAAGCTATCACTTTAGGTGGTCCTAATCCTGTTGAACCAAATGATGTCGTCGAGGTGTTACGGATACTTGAGTTAGCGGAAATAAGCAGTATGAGTGGTAAAACAATGCTCATGCTTAAAGTTAATCGTTAATCTTTTGGATTCACTTGTGTCTATGATGAGCCTAATAGCTAGCTCTACCTCAAACCGAGGTTAACATCGATTTTGCCATCACAGTGTCAATGATCATCCACATTAAAAAGGGTGATTTTTGGTCATTGTTGATTGCTGTACTGCATTTTACATTGCTGCTGATACCACAGCATTAAGCCACCATAGCAACGATAATCACTGTTATGGTGACAAGTGTTTTTTGTCAGCCGTCAGCCTTTTGCTCATCATTCATTAACTAGGTTTGGCCCATTTAGGTGTGGATGGGGAGAAAGACGCTTACGGTTAATCCGCCTTGTTTTGCATGGCTAAAGTTGAGTTCGCCTTGATAGCTATCGACGATATCTTTACAGATGGACAGACCCAAGCCGTGGCCTTGGATACTCTCATCTAGCCTGACTCCACGATTAATAATCATAGATAATGCCGCATCTGAGACTCCCTCACCATCGTCGCTTACTTCTATGAGATAGCCAGCTTTAGGGATACTTTGCTGCTTGATCTGTATTTCAATATTTTTATTGGCATGTTTGCAGGCGTTATCAAGCAAATTACCCAGCAGTTCGAGTAAATCGTCGCGATCAAAGGGCATGACTAAACCGTTATCGTAGTGACTTTGAATGATCTGCTGGGGGTAGATGCGCAACATCACTTGGATAAGTGGCGCGAGATCATCATCTAGAACGGTAAAGCGGCCAGGCATAGAGAGGCCAACAATTTTAGTGCGCTTGAGCTCCCGCTCTATAATGTGGTGCAGGTTTGATAATACCTTGCTGCCTTGCGCTCTTTGTTCCGGTGGCAGACTTTCTAGATAGGACTGCAACCCTTGCAGAGGGCGTTTCATTTCATGAGCTAAGTTACCAAGGGCATTGCGGGATCGTTGTACTCGCTGCCCCAACTGATTAACTAAGCGATCTATCTCTTCAATCAGCGGGACTATCTCACTCGGCATGTTGGCAGGGTTGATTTCTTGTCCTTGGGTACGCATCTGCCTTATGGCTTCAGGCATCTGTTCTAGGGGTTTAAATCCGCGTTTGAGTAGCTGATTTTGTGCAAGTAATAGAATGATAATAGTGAGTAATACCGCCGCGCTGGCAAAGGCTAAAAAGTGTACTTGAGTTTGTTCAAGTGCGCTGATGTCTTCCGTTATCCAAAGGATAACTAATTGATCGTTCTTGATAATAGCTTGACTGAATATTAACCAATGTTCTTTGCCCACAAATTGGCTGGCTTGTTGTTGCTGACCTGCTTTTAGGGCGGGAATACTTATTTCATGGTCGAATAAGGAACGCGATCGCAGGGTTTGCGTGCCAATCTGAATGGCAAAGTAATGTCCTGAATTTACCCTATGGTAGACATTGGGTAAACGGTCTGAGGTGAGCGACCAAGTGGTATCAGGATGTTGTTCAAGTGCGGAGATCAGACTGTCGGCATCATGTTGCAGGCGCGAGGCGACAAAGTCTTGAGTTAATATTTGGATACCCTGATACAGGAAATACAGTAATAACACCATAGTAAAGGTAAGAGTGATCAGTAAGTTACGGGTAAGATATCCTTTGAGTGAATACACGCTTATTGCTCCTTAAGCCGATACCCTTGGCCACGACGAGTTTCAATATAATCTTTGCCTAAACGTTGACGTAAGCGATTAACATATACTTCAATAACATTACTGTCTTTGATGTGTTCCTCTTCATATATGCGCTCACTTAACTCTGTTTTAGAGACTATTTTGCTTGGATTGACCATCAAATAATGCAGCAGGCGATATTCAATTTTAGTCAGCTCTATCACTTCACCATCGCAATTAGTCACGGCTTGTTTGTCGACATCAAGAGAGACGCCTGCATGTTGTAATACATTATCGGCACGACCAAAATGACGGCGAATTAATACTTCGAGCCTTGCGAGTAATTCTTCGACATGAAAAGGTTTGCCTAGGTAGTCATCTGCTCCCGCTTTGAGACCATCAACACGCTCGTGCCAGGCATCACGCGCGGTGAGGATAAGTACTGGCATAGTTAAACCTTGTCGTCGCCATTGACTGAGAACCTCTAAACCTGGCTTGCCGGGTAAGCCGAGATCGAGGATCACGGCTTCGAAGTTTTCCTCCTCTCCAAGAAAAGCCCCATCGATACCATTATCTGCATGTTCGACTGCATATCCCGCCTTGTTAAGGGCGGGAATGAGGCGAGCGACTAGATCGGTATCATCTTCAATAAATAGCAAACGCATTAGTCGACCTTTTCTTTTAACCACTCGCCGGTTTTGGCGTCAATCTTGATCTCATACACTATGCCATCATCGCGTAAAATTTCGAGTTCGTAGATGATACGTCCATGTTTTTGCTCAACCTCTAGGTCGAGCAATCGGCCATTTAATCGTGATTCATAGCGTTGCATTATGCTGTCAAACGATAACACTTTGCCTTCTTTTACCCACTCTACTACTTTGCTTGAAAGATCATCATCGTGAGCATCACAGCTTGAGCTGCTAATCATCCCAACGGCCAAAACCAGGAATATTAACGGTATCTTCATTGAATACGCCCTTCTCTGCGAGGTTGTGGCAATTACTGCATTGACTGAATGAGCCGACTTTAGGGTTATCTTGTACCATGCGTTTAGGGATCTTATCGTGTTTACGAATAAAAAATGCCTGCTCGGTGATTTTTTGCGGCCCCATGCCTGCTATTAATGGCTTACTGTTTTTTAGCACTTTACCATTTTTAGCTGCATGTAGAAGCAGATACTCCTCAATTCTAGCCGTTGCTTGAGGGTCTAGGCTGGCGTTATCACCAAAATGATCCTCAAGATTAGCTGTGATGGCGCGCCATTTTTCTGCAGGTAATAAATTGGCAGGGTAGGCCATGTGGCAACTGCCACATTCGGCGCTATATTCCACATTTTGTGGAATTCCCCGCCCTCGGTTATGGTCATCGTCGGCATATCCTGTGCCTGTTAGAGTCAGGCTGATACCGATAATACCAATGGCTAATGCGGCTGCCGTAATCGATGAACCTGCGATCCAGCTTATCAGATGCGTTTGCTTTGTCATGAGATGTTCCTTTGTTCGCTGTTGTCTTTAATAAAAATAATGATGGTTTATCACTGGTTAATCTTTGTTATTGCTGGCTTAACCAGAGTAAAGCATCGCCTTTTTCTTGTGCTGTACAGTCGCGTTTGAAGGTCCAATTACAGTTACGAGTAAACCATTTTTCTATTTTTGCGGTGTCTGTTAGACGAGCTTGTGTGATAGATGGCGCCATAGGATCAATCATCTTACGGGTATTTTGGTGCATGCCCATTTCGCTGACTTTAGCCGTGTGGCAGCTAGTGCAGCTACGACCATCCATTTCCTTCATCCATAATGTTTGTCCCGCTGCCGCAGAGAATGGCCCTGCGCCTAGGGATTGATAGTTTTGCAGTTGTCTGCCAATGCGCTCGGCACTTAAGGGGAGGCTATCCACTTTACTGTTAGCGGCATTTACACCAAAGCTGGTGAAACTTATGCTTGTGATAGCAAGGCAAGCAAGGGTTAAACTTATATTGCTCAGCATCAAGGCCGATATCTTAACTAGATTAAGCTTTTGGCTAATGGTGGGTTGAGTCATTGTGTTCATAGGGCATTCCTTTTGGGTTAAAAATGTCAGGTTGACGATGAAAGCTCACTATATGAGTGCTTTCTATCTCAAAAATAGGTTGATTAAATCAGTGTTACTTTTCTAGTGGACGGTGCTTTTTGCCCGTAACCATGGCTCTGATTAAGTTTTCTTTGTGGAGCAAGCTGCTGACTAACACGCCGCCGACATGGATAACCACTAAGAACACGGTAAAGTTGGCAAAAAACTCATGGACTTCTTTTATTGCGCCTTCTGGCCAAGTGGCAAAAAAGCTGGTGGCTAATGGCCCGTACCCATCTATGGCGTATAGGGCCATTCCTGAAAATCCGGTGATGGCGATACTGATTATCAAGGTGATGATCATCAAGGCTCCAGCAGGGTTATGGCCGACATAATCTTTGGCTTTACCAGTGGCAAGTGCCTTGACATAAATTAAGGCGTTTTTAGGCCGAGTGACAAAGTTACTGAAGCGCGCATGATGAGTTCCAATTACACCCCATAACAAGCGAAACACCAGCAGGATTAAAATGCAGTAACCTGCGTAGCTGTGGATCGTCATCCATTCATCTTCGCCCTCTGTGAGGTACGCTAAGGTAAAAAAGCCAACGAGTGACCAATGGAATACGCGGATCAACACATCCCAGACTTTAATGGTTTGCAGTGTATTTGATGACATAATGTGACTCTCCTAATTGTGGTCTAGGAGTAGGTTACTGAACCCAAACTTAAACCTCGCTTAAATTTTCAGAAGGTCAAAGGAGTTGCTTTAAGCTGAAATGATATGAGCCCAGCGGGCTTTATGATTGATTAGCAAAAACGTTGCTGTTGATCTTTATGGTTTCGAACAACCAAATAGCAAGGATGTGCAAACACTTGTTGAGCGGGGATTGTCACTTTGAGGAATATAAATATTGAGCACCCTATTAATAGAGTAAGGCAGAATCATTATTGACTAACACAGCTTGTATTCATGTCGATGGCGATAGATTGTTATCACTGTTTATCGATTTAAAAGATGGTTTCTTCAAAGCAATAGCCTAGTTTTCGCCAACAAGGTTATTTCAGCAAAGCAGAACTGCTTACTGTCAATTAAGCAAATGAACCGTGGCAATGGCAATAATGGGAGCCACGCTATAAGATTCTGGCCCCATGGTTTTGTAGAATAGACTTAATGCTTTGTCAGATACTGGTTAAACATTTTCAACGGCAAAGGTTTACTAAATAAATATCCTTGGTAGTTTAAACAACCTTTGTTAGTCAGTAGTTCTTTCTGTTTTTCTGTTTCAACGCCTTCAGCGATCACCTCTAAATTTAAACTATTTGCCATGGCAATAATGGTCCGCACAATTGCCCTGTCATTGGGGTCATTTTCAATATCTTGAATAAATGATTGGTCAATTTTAAGCTGATCCAAGGGTAAGCGTTTCAGGTATTGCAAGGACGAATATCCGGTACCAAAATCGTCGATAGAAAATTTGATCCCCCGCGCCTTAAGAGCGGTCATTTTTGTAATTGTATCTTCCATATTTTCCAATAAAATACTTTCTGTAAGCTCTAGCTTAAGTTTCTCTGGGTTAATATTCGCCTGACTCACGATAGTTAATACATTCTCAACAAATGCTGGAATGCCCATTTGTCTTGCACTAATATTCACGGCCAAGGTCAAATGAGCTGATTTCGGTTCTAATGCCCAAGTTGCAAGTTGCTGACAGGCTGTTTCTAAAACCCAATCTCCCAAGGGCAAAATCAAACCTGATTCTTCCGCAATAGCAATAAACTCTAAAGGTGAAACAATACCTCGATCCGCAGTATTCCAACGAATTAGCGCTTCAGCTCCCGTTACAATACCTAATGAGTTAATTTGAGGTTGATAATAAAGTTCAAATTGTTTTCCCTTGCTAATGGCTTCGCGTAATTCGGTTTCAATACGAATACGCGAAATAAGATGGGCTTGCATGTCGGGGTCATAGAAAAATAGCGCACAGCCACCTGATTTTTTAGACTGATACATAGCAATATCAGCTTGCTTAAATACTTCATCAGCATTTTGATGGTCAGCACTTAATAATGTAACACCAATACTAGGGGTTATAAGATATTGATGAGAAGCAAGTTGGTAGGTTTCTGACAATGAGTGGAGAATTTTTTTGCCGACAACTTCCGCTTCTGACACCGCGACAATCGCCTGTTCACTGAGCCCTTTAAGCATGACCACGAACTCATCACCACCTAAACGAGACACGGTATCACTCTCTCTTACACAAGCTTTGATGCGACTTGCAACCTGTTGTAATAATAGGTCACCCATATCATGGCCTAATGAGTCATTGAGCGCCTTGAATTTATCTAAATCAATAAATAAAAGAGCGGCTTGCTTTTTACTGTGTACTCTTGCAGCGAGCTCCTGATTTAAACGGTCGAGTAATAGGCGCCTATTCGGAAGCAGGGTCAGTGAGTCAAAAAAAGCCAGATTATTAACTTCATCTTCTGCATACTTTCGTTCAATTGACACACTGGTTAAGCGAGCCGTTCTCTTAATGAGTTCGATATCATCTGCAGAAGGTGTCGCCACTTCACGGCAATACATTGCAAAAGTACCTAATGTTAAGCCTGTTGAAGAGATAATAGGCTGAGACCAGCATGAAGCTAAGTTTGCCTGTGTTGCCAGTGCTTTATAATTACTCCAAAAAGGATGTGTTTGAATGTCTTCAACAATGACCAGTTCTTTAGTGAACGCCGCAGTGCCACAAGAGCCAACACCTATGCCAATTTCAACCCCTTCAAGCGCTTCATTATAAAAGTCAGGTAAGTTAGGGGCGATCACTCTAATAAATTTTTTACCGCTTTTATCAATCAACAGAATGCTGCAAATAAATTTTTCTTTTAGCCCCTCGATCCCTAAGACGATCGATTCAAGAATATCATCTAAATTTTTATTTTGGGCCAATAACTCTAATGTATGTGTATGGAATTTATCATAAGCTTCAATTTTTTCTCGCTCGTGAATCTCGTGATTGAGTTGAGTATTTTGGTCATTAAGACTCGTTAAATGAGTCAAAATACCTTCTTGCATACTGACGATACTATTTGCCAGCAGCCCTAGTTCATCTTGCTTATAATTTGAGAGTCGAGTCACCTGATTTGTCTCACTAAACCGACGCACAACCGCGACCAAGTTCTTCAAGGGGCGCACAAATATTCTCGCCACTATGAGTGAAATAATAATACCGAGAAAACTCAATCCCAGAACAACCCGCAGGCCTGTTTCAGTCAAAATGTTCGTTTCAGATAAAGCAAAATCAATCGGCACAGTTAATCCGATAATCACGAAACGATTACCGGTAGATTGACTAAAAGGAATACTGGTAAATCCACCGATACTTTCAATATTATCAAAACCTAGCGTTTGGCGAATCGTGACGGCTTGTACGCCAGAATTAATAATTTGATCAACCGGCTCAAAGGTCTCTTGCACTAAAAATTGTCGTCCACGATCAAAACCAAAGGTTTCTAGTCTATTTGGATGAATAAGAAAATCACCTTTCTCATTAGTCAAATACAGTTGATACTCTTCAGACATATCTGACTTCAATATGCTAAACATTAAATTCAAGTCGACATTAATGACAATCACCCCAATGGCTTTGCCTTTATCATCAATAACAGGCGATGCAACCTGCAATGTCGGTTGGCCTAATCCAGCATGAGCCCCCCGTTCATGATTAATGAAAATTTTAGAAAAGAACACTTCGCCTTTATTCAGTTTTAAGGTTTTATAGACATAAGGATAATGTTGTTTTTCTTGTAGATGGGGTTGAGGGATCACAACTAATTGGCCATCATCCCGATCAACCCTAACCATCTCGCGCCCATACTCTTGCGCGCCAATTAATCTAACTTGAAAATATTCAGGGTAAACCGACAATAAACTTTTGAAATTATCTGACAAAGATTCTCGAGCAATAACTGAGGCATTATCATGACCAAATGAATCGTCTACTAACTTAGTATTTGCCAGAACTCTGGTTTGGTTAGCCGCCTCATTAGCCATCGAATAAAAACGTCGGCCGAGAAGTTTTGTGGCATCAATCATTCCTTGCGTCGCTTTATCCGATAAGATATCGCGGGTGGCATTAAAGGTGAAATAGCCTGTAGAAGCACTGGCTAAAATCCCAAACAGGGACAGCAAGATGGTAAGTTTAATCGCAATGCCAAATTTAACAGGCTGATTATTTGATGACACTGCAGCCATTAAAATTCTTCCGGCACTTCGCCAGAGATAATTCTATCCCATAGCAATTTACGTTTATCCATATTTTCGACCCGCTCCAACCAGATGAGTTTATCCGACGCTGTTAACCCTTCCGGTTCTTCAAGCGTATTTGCTAAGCCTTGTCTTTCTGATAGAGCATGACTCACCTTTTGTTCTAATAGGAAGTTAATCCAATTCTCCGCTAACGTTTTATTTTTAGCATCTCGAGTAACAGACCAACAGTCTAACCAAGCTAAAGCGCCTTCCTTGGGGATAACATAGCCAATATTAGCTTGAGTTTCTTTGAGCATTTTAACTTGTTGAGAACCATAATTGGCGAACATTAATGCAATATGGTTTTCGTTAAATAGCAGCGTCGCTTCTTCCGGTTTTTCATAGTAAGTCAAAATATTTCGACGTAAAGCAATAACTTGCTGGGTCACCAGGCCAAACTCTGAATTTGGAATTTGAAAAGGATTTTTTAAACCAAGCGATAACGCAGCAAACGAAAAGTTGTGCTCACTGCCCGCATACATCAATACTCGGCCTTGATAACGTTTATCCCACATTATCGAAAAAGAATCAGGAGGCTGACTAAACTCATTTCGATCATAAATAAGGCCCATTTCTGAATAGGTGTAGGGAATGGCATATACTTTGCCGTTTCGGATCAGACCCGGTATTGAAGAAAGGTCGCTAAAACGTGGCAATTGATTTTGACTATTGGGGATATTAGATAATGTTAAGGGGACGCTAATACCCTTATCAATATAACGTTGTAATTGGGCAGTATTGACAGCAAATACATCAAATTTATCCCCAATACCTGCATTTAACCGATTCCACATAGTGTCATCAGATTCAACCAAGGTGACATTAACCTTAACCTGATAACGCTGTTCAAAAATATTAACTAAATCTGGATCAGCATACCCAGGCCATGCCAATACACTTAATGTATCTTCAGAATAGGCAGCAAGGCTAAAACAAGCAGATGACAGGAATATAATAAAGCAACGCATTTGTTTATACGTATTAGACATCTAACTACCACCTGATGTTGAAGCATTTCAACATTAATAATACAAGGATTTGATGCACTTAGAGAAAGTATTTTTTGCTTAAATAATGCTATTGAATAAAAATTATATTCTATAGACCTAGGATAGTAGAAAAGTGGTAATTAGCAGCACGATATATAAAAATAACTTACCAGGATTATATCAAGTGTTTAGCAAACGGGTTTTTAGCATGTGAAGCGATGAAAACAATTTTTTCATTCTGCAACTAGATTGTTGATGAGATCGGTAAACCTAATGTTAAGTTAAAGCCAGTCTCTGCCCTGAGATATCAATGTTACTCATCATGGTATTGTGGATTGTGTCGATGAAGATGGAGTCGTTAATTTTATCCAGAGGCCGCTGCTGGCTGTTGTTTTTCGGCCAAAGGTACGACATTGATCTTGCCTAGCCTCAATACCATTGTTCTGAGGTTTTACTTATAGTGCTGATGATTATTTTATCGTAATGATCTGCACCATGGGACAGAGGCGCAGCACAATATTATGGTGGGGCTAAGCCATGTTGCTGGCGAATAAATCGCCTTGATGATTGAAATCGGCAGAACTAGGATAAAAGATCAAAGACATGGCAGTATGTTTGGCATGATTAAGTCAAAGCATGAGCATTGAAGCTTGAGGTATTATTGCCCCTTGGTCGCTTTGATGGTTAATCTTTCTTGATTCGATAAACGGATTTGAATCCCGTCAATAGTGGTAATCTTCTTTGCTTCAATATCTTTTTTATGGACTTTGTAACTTGCTGTCATCGCTTCTATGGGGGATGAAATTGTTACATCAACCACAGTGTTGTCGTCATACAAACTCCAGCCCCAATAACCTGCAGTTGCTAACATCGACATAGCAATCATTGCGTAAATAATTGCCCGACTAAAAAAGGGATATTTTTCTGCTTCAGCCATTGCAGCGCTGCGACTGACTTTATTACCTCGACCGCGACGTAAGTACACAATAGCGCCAATAATCACTAATAGTGTGACTAGAATTTTTGTCAGCACGTTATCTTCCTCTTATCATTAATTCACCGTGATTATACCGTGTTTTGATTGATTTACCGTTATCTAGCACACATCAATTGTGTGACCCATATAAACGCTAACAGTGCTGGTATATCGACACTATGGCATTTATGCATAACCATTGTTGAGTTGATTCTTTACTGCTTTCTTTTTTGTATATTAGATTGATGAAATGCCCAAACCGTGAGGATATATTATAGGGGTAATGAAGGATAGAGTTCGTCTCTAATACTACTCATACATATTTTATTATCAAAGAATATTTCAGCATGTTTAATCATCTAGCGAATAAATGTTTTTATAATAAAAGTTGATTCTAATCATGGTTTTTTGAGTAATTTTTACATGATTTAATATAATTACCTGTAAAAAATACAAAGTTAAATGTATTTAGGTATTTAAATTTAATGTGGTTGTAATAAAAAGCTATTTATATCATTCATATATAACTTTTATGGTTAATATTATGATTGTGGCATGTCATTCGCATCATAACTAATAACAATCGATACTTTATCGTTTTTAAATTGATATTGTATTGATTTACCTATTTTATGTTAGATAGTAATGTTTGGATGTAATCATTTATTATTGCTATTTATTCGTAATAATAGAACTCGAAAGATTATTTAAGGAGATTAAAATGGCTACAACAAAAGAAAAAAATCAAGACTCTCAAGAAAAAGTCAAAGATGCTTATCATTTGGCTGAAGAGGCAACATCAGAAGCCGTTAGTTCTTTAAAAGATCACGCCAAAGAATCTCTCAATGAAGGCTCTGCAAAAGTTAAGTCTGCAACCCATCAAGCTGGAAACATGATAAAGGAACATCCTTTACTCAGCGTTGGGTGTGCATTTTTAGCTGGTTGGGCAATTTCGAAAATTACAAAGTAAAAAGGTAACCGGAGAGATTTTATTATGGAAAACACCAAGACAGTGTCGAGTAACAATAAGATCTCTGACGGTACGCAAACCGATCCGTTATCTAATTCCGATGAGGTTAATGCTAATGTTGACGAAATAACTGATATTTTTAATAAGGTATCAAAAGTCGCGCAAGATATTGGGCAGTGGTCAGAATCTACTGTCCAACTTTTCTTTATGGAAGTCTCTAGAAATGTTGTTGTGGCGAAAAAATTTCTTGTTTGCCAACTTTTGTTTATTCCTTTATTGGTACTTTTTATTTTCAGTATATGTGTCAGTGTAGGAATTGTTTCATATAGCATTACTCACAACATGCTTATCGGAGTAGGTCTATTTCTATTCACAATGAGTATGGTTTTAGTCGGTCTAGTTTACTGGCAAAAATACCTAATGCAGTTTTTTGGCTTTAAAGACACTATCTCGCAATTAAAGGAGGGTATGGATGTCATCTCTAAAGCATCTCAATCACTCGATTAAGCTAAAGCGTATGCAAGGTAACGTATCAGCTAGGCAGAGTGAATTATCGATCAATTTATTACTTTACTCTATTAAAAAACAAACCCAAAAGCATCCTTTTGGGGTCACTATTGCTGTCACCATAGCCACTATTATCTTTGCTAAATATAGACGTAATATTAAATCACTTTATCCTATGGCATCTTTAGGTTTTAATTACTTTAAGTAAAATTAAAACCGAATAAATAATGATAATAGCCATTACCTTGCTCATCATATTATCAAGTTAATTGTTTGCATTTTAGTGAGTCTGAATAGTGGTTACTCCTATACCTAGGTTTCCGCTTGGTGCTATAGATGTCAAGGCGAATTGTTTTTGGCACTGTTGGTAATAAGCGTGTCACAGTATTTTAATATTGCTTGTTTCTTTGATATCAAATCTTCAAGAGTGATTCTACTCATTGGGATGATAGCTGTTATTTCGTCACTATTGATTGTCTTATGGTAGCGACTGGCCTCAAAAATCTATCTCTAGCGCCATAATCATTTATATGATTAATCAATACTTCTCAACGTAAACTTTGATGCCACATTGACTTTGGTTGTTATCAATGTGACTTATCGCATATATTTTAAAGATGTTAATTATTTACTGATTAAAGTCGTGAGTCATCACATACAAGTAATACTGATTGTTTAATAATCGGCTCACTTATTTACTTAATGACGTTTAATATATCAACATGACCATAAAAGATATCATCGATGAAGAAGTCACTTATCCGTCGGATTATATGATTCTTTCGACAACCGATTTAGACAGTATTATTACTCATGTTAACGATGACTTTATGACTGTCAGTGGTTATAAAGAAGATGAACTTATCAATCATCCCCACTGTACAGTTCGTCATCCTGATATGCCTAAAGCTGCATTTAGTGACCTATGGGACACTATTAAGCAGGGAAAAAGCTGGATGGGATTGGTGAAGAATCGCTGTAAAAATGGTCAATATTATTGGGTTAATGCTTATGTCACCCCGATTAAACGTAACGGGACTATTTGCGAGTACCAGTCGGTAAGAACTCAGCCTGAAGCAGAGCTGACTGAACGCGCCCAAGCCTGTTACGATGCCATTAATGCTGGAAAAGCCGCTAAGCCAAAGTTTGGCGCCAGTATTATTACCAAACTCTTATTGGCTTGGTTGTTATCAGTCGGGTTATTGATGTCCTTACCTTACTCCAATGGTTTTTTCACGGTACTCGCATTTATTGTGGCCATTATCTGTTTTTGTCGGCCGCTTTATGTTCTTAAGCAGCGTTTTAGCCAAATCCTGATGTTGAGTGAAAAAATACACGATAATCCGCTAAATCAATTTGTTTACACTGGTTATACCGATGAGCTTTCCCACATCGAGTTAAGTCTACGGATGCAAAAAGCTGAAACGCTGGCGGTGGTTGGACGTATAAAAGACAGTGGCGAGGAGTTGCAGCAGGGTTTAGAAGAGCATCAACAACAAAATCAAGCAAATCAAAACCAGTTGGTGACGCAGTCGCAAAACCTGGAACAAGTTGTCACAGCCATCGGCCAAATGAGCTCTTCGGTTACCGATATCGCTAAAAATACCACAAATTCAACAACAGAAATTCATCACTTAGTTAACCAAATACAGTCAACTAAGGCGGCATTAGCTAGCAGCCAAATCGCGACTACGGAAATTAATAACTTATTGGAGGAGTCTCGTCTTGCTATTTCTTCATTGGATCAGCAATGTCAAAACGTAAACCAAGTGGTCGATGTGATCGAGAGTATTGCGCAGCAAACAAACTTACTTTCACTCAATGCTGCTATTGAAGCTGCGAGAGCTGGAGAGTCGGGCAGAGGATTTGCGGTGGTCGCAGACGAGGTACGTAACTTGGCCAGTCGCTCGGCAACTTCTGCACATGAAATACACGCTATTATCAATACACTGAGTCAGACAACCGCAAAGGCGGTTGCGCAAATGGAACGAAGTGATATCTTGACCAATAGGAGTATCGATTCCAGTAAAATGCTCGAGCAAAGCCTGATTTCGGTGAGCGAAGTGATGGGGGTTATCGAAAGTAATGGCGAGCAAATTTCAGTTGCTGCAGAAGAGCAAGCTGCTGTTGTTAATCAAATTTATACTAATGCTATGATATTACAAGATGGCATTAATCAAATCGAACATAATTGTCATCATGCAGCAATACATAGTCAAGAAATTAGCGGTCAGGGAAACCGTCAAACTGAGTTGGTAAATCAATTTAATTAGATTGTACTATTTACGGATTTTGTTCTGATGACTTAGCTAAGGCTGAGATCATTTTACTTTGCTTATCCTGTTGTTAATCGCTTCTGTTAGCTGCTTTTTAGATTCATCTTCGCCACAATATTCTGCGAAACCTAATCCCCAACCATGGGGGTTAACCTGGGTAGCGAGATCGACTACTCGGTAGCAATAATCTCCTTGTTTTACAATTCTATTAGGGTCTAATCGGTGATTTAAGGTGTTGGGCTGGCTTGTATCGACTTTGGGGGTTAACTCAATGAAATCTAATTGAGGATCCATTTCGCTCATGGTGCCAACGTTTTTTTTGGGTAATGCGGTCTGTGAACTGATGAGTAGCTCTAGTTCATTAATGTTATCTCGTTGAATATACTGGCTTGATGCTTGATGCTTGCTGTATTGATGTTAATGAAGGCTCGGACTTGTTTAAGTTAGTGGTAGTCTCTGGTTTTATTTGACTTGGCAAAGCATTAGGTATTTTTGCACTCGAAATCGATTGTATAGTGTTGCGTTTGTTGTTTGATGGCACCACTTCATCTAATGAGGCTTGCGTATCTGTTGTTATGGACGTCGATTGGCTAACATCAATAATGGATGGGTTACGATTTACGTATTCGATATCTCTTTGCTCATTAAGCTTTGATGGTAAATTTGTGTGGATCATTGATTGGTATTGCGTTGAAGTCATGAGATAGCTTTTTATTACGGTTGTCGAAGGTTTAACCATTAAAGTAGACGTTCGTTGCGTTGTGTCTTGATACCAAAACGCAATCAGCATATAAATCAATAAAACATGGATGATTAATGCCGTTAGAACAGGCTTAAGTCAATATATTTTATGCGCGTGTGTTGAAGATAGAGAGTGTTGTGGCTCCCTGCCAACCGTTATTACTTCCATTTATATCAATCACTTTATCGCAGTATTATCAGTTTTTTGATTGTTAATAGGGCGTAAAGTTCATTAATGTGTTTGGGTATATTTATCTTGTTTGAGCAAAAGACATAAGTCCTTTTATTAGTCGATTTTTTCGAAAGGAAACGACACTATTATGCAATATTTATTCAGTTAGATGGCTGCTATGATTGAGAGATTATTTTTTAGTCGCCGAGGTTTTCATGAAAGTATTACAGCGTATTAGCGCCTTGCCCGCAATGGACGGTGATGGTGTGAACATCAATCGTGTTGCTGACTTTGATAAGCTTCGTTTCGATCCATATTTAATGATCGATGAGATTAAGTCTGATGATGAACAAGATTTTATTGGTGGTTTTCCGCCGCATCCACATAGAGGTGTAGAAACCTTTACTTATATTCGTAAAGGTGGCTTTGAACATCGCGATCAAATGGGCAATGTTAAACCTATTCGTGCTGGTGACGTACAGTGGATGAGTACTGGCAGTGGCGTGGTGCATTCTGAAATGCCATTAGCCGATGCCAAAGAAGGGCTGCATGGGTTTCAAATTTGGATCAATATGCCAGCAAAACACAAAATGCGCCCGCCGATTTATCAAGACACCAGCCAACAGGCTAACCCACGTTTAGATAACGAACACGGTGCATCACTTGTTGCCTTGGCCGGGAGTTGGGGATTTATTAATCAACCACATAAGATTACGTCAGCTATTCAGGGGTTAGCTGGTCAAGGGGCCATTGCCGATTTAACCTTAACTGCATATGGTCATGGCACCTTGAGTCTTGCTGAGCACCAAACCGTATGCGTTTATGTGTATGCAGGTGAACTTAACTATATTGATTCACAAGGTCTACGTGAAACCGCAGGAGCAGGGCAGTTGTTAGTGTTGGACGCACAAGAAGTGTGCTGTTTTCAAACTGAGGCGACCGGTGCTGGGCTGTTAATATTAGCGGGCAAGCCTATTAATGAAAAAATTGTCCAGATGGGCCCGTTCGTGATGAATACCCGAGCTGAGATAGAGCAAGCCGTTCGCGATTATCAGCAAGGTCATTTTGGCCAAATTGTGTAGTCTTAGGTGCACCATAAGTAGAGCTTTCGGTAAATATTTGTCTGCGAACTAGCAATAAAATTGCTACAATAGCTGACATCTGGCTCGGGTTTGTTTTAATACCTGTGCTAACACCAATCTTATTTATTATCTGTTCCTTCTGGCAAGATAAATCGTTCAAAAATAGCAGTAAGCATTTTTTCATATACATCATTGTATAGGTTCATTTTGTTTCGCTATTAACGGATTTTTTGCATGATAATGGCTCATTTATGTAATGGTATTGGTATATTTTTTTGCAGCTTTTGTCTGCTTTTTACCTTTCGATATCAGAGGATATTTGCCTTGAGTCAGTCTACAGAACAAGTCGTTAACCCGGCTTTCGCATCACTTAATTTAAAACCTGAATTGCTTGAAAACCTCCAAACTATGGGTTTTGAATCGATGACTCAGATCCAAGCCGAGAGCTTACCGCCGATTTTGGCTGGTGAAGATGTTATTGGTCAAGCGATGACTGGCTCGGGTAAAACTGCCGCTTTTGGTTTAGGGCTTTTGAATAAGTTGGATGTAAAACGCTTTCGTATCCAAACTATGGTGTTGTGTCCAACACGCGAATTAGCCGATCAAGTCGCTAAAGAAATCCGTACCTTAGCTCGTGGTATTCATAACGTAAAAGTGCTTACGCTTTGTGGTGGTGTTCCAATGGGGCCGCAAGTGGGTTCACTAGAACATGGCGCGCATATTATTGTCGGCACGCCGGGGCGGATTGTCGATCATTTAGATCGTAACCGTTTAGATTTAAGCAACATGGATACGCTGATTTTAGATGAAGCTGATCGCATGCTAGAAATGGGGTTTCAACAGCATATTGATCAAATTATTGCTGCCGCGCCGCGTGAGCGTCAAACGTTATTGTTTAGCGCGACTTTCCCTGATCAAATTAAGTCGATTGCCGATCAAATTATGTATAACCCAGTAATGGTTAAAGTTGAGGCTAAGCACGACAACTTAACGATTGATCAGCATTTCTACCGTATTGAAGATAGCCAAGGTCGTCTTGAAGCATTGCGTTTATTGTTACTGGATAAGCAGCCAGAAAGCTCTGTGGTGTTTTGTAATACCAAGCGTGAAACCCAACAAGTGGCTGACTCATTGCATGAGTTTGGCTTTAGTGTATTAGCATTGCATGGCGACTTAGAGCAACGGGATCGTGATCAAATGTTACTCCAATTTGCTAATCGTAGTGCGCGCATTTTAGTGGCCACTGACGTCGCGGCACGTGGTTTGGACATTGATGAATTAGATGCGGTATTTAATTATCATATTGCCTACGATACCGAAGTGCATATTCACCGTATTGGCCGTACTGGCCGTGCAGGCAGTTCGGGCAGCGCTTATACTTTCTTTGGTGAAGAAGATGGTTACAAAATGGCGATGATTGAAGAAGCCATGAATAAAGACGTGGTCAGCGAGCCTTTACCGCCAATGAGTGCGTTAAACAAGCAACCGCTTGCTGCTGAAATGGTTACAATTCAAATTGAAGCTGGTAAAAAGCAAAAAATTCGTCCAGGTGACATTGTTGGTGCATTAACCGGTGGTAATGGGTTAGATTTTAACGATATCGGTAAAATTAAAGTGACTGACATTCGTGCGTACTTTGCTGTAAAAAGTAATGTGTCTAAGCAAGCATTAAACATTATCAGTAAAGGTAAGTTAAAAGGCCGTAGCTACCGAGCTTGGTTTATGTAACGGCTGCACTTACAACGAATCGCTTAAAACGTACAACTGATAACCCAATTTTGTCTAATTGCTATCCGTGAGACTCAATTGGGTTATCAATGAATAATAAAAAACCGGTGAACAATGTTCACCGGTTTTTTTATGTTTATCGCAAGTTAGCGGTTAACGAATTAGCTTTTTACTTTAGCGTTGGCATAAGGATTACTGCTTGCAGATGTGACTGGTGCAGTACCGCTGCGACGTGGTGGACGATTACGCTGTGGTGGCTTATTACCATTGGCTCTTGCTGCAGCTTTAGGATCTACAGGCTTATCTTGTCCACGAGATTGCTGGCGAGAATCGTGGTTACGTGCAGGTTTTTCAGCTTGAGTGCCGTCATTGGCATGTTGTTGAGCATGCTTACTGCGGTTCGGGTTGGGCTTTTTGGCTCCACTGCCGCCAGATCTGCTACCTGCTTCTGGGATAGTAAATGGTGCTTCAAAACCAGCAAGTTGCTTACGCTCAATGACACGATTAATTAATCGTTCGATATCATGCAGTAGCTTAACTTCTTCAAGACCGACTAATGATACTGCTTGACCTGTTGAACCTGCACGGCCAGTACGGCCAATACGATGCACATAATCTTCAGGTACGTTTGGTAAGTCAAAGTTAACCACAAATGGCAGTTGATCGATATCTATACCACGGGCAGCAATATCGGTCGCGACCATCACTTGCACCGCGCCGGCTTTAAAATCAGCCAAGGCTTTAGTGCGTGCTGTTTGGCTTTTATTACCATGTATGGCAGCGGCTTTAATGCCCGCAGCGTCCAGGCTTTTGGCTAAACGGTTAGCACCGTGTTTGGTACGAGAAAACACTAACACTTGTTTCCAATCATTGGTTTTAATCAGTTCAATTAGTGCCAATGATTTACGCGTTTTATCTACTGGATACACACATTGAGTCACAGTGTTTGCCGTGGCATTACGCGGCGTGACTGAAATTTCGACTGGATTGTTAACGAGACCTTTCGCCAACTCACGAATTTCATTCGAAAATGTAGCTGAAAACATTAAGTTTTGGCGTTTGGCAGGTAATAGTGCCAATACCTTTTTGATATCGCGAATAAAGCCCATGTCGAGCATGCGGTCTGCTTCGTCTAAAACCAAAATTTCTAATTTGCTGAAGCTAATGGCTTTTTGCTGGCATAAGTCGAGTAAACGACCTGGCGTTGCCACTAAAATGTCAACTCCGTTTCTGAGCGCAGCTAATTGTGGCACGATAGACACACCACCAAATACTACCGCCGATTTGAGCGGTAAGTTGATGCCGTAAGTCGCGACGCTTTCTTGTACTTGTGCGGCAAGCTCGCGGGTAGGTGTTAACACTAATGCACGGACTTGACCACGTTGCGCGCGTTCACCTTTAGATAATAGTTCTAAAATTGGCAGGGTAAAACCAGCTGTTTTTCCTGTCCCTGTTTGTGCTGCTGCCATAACATCTTGGCCGGCTAAAACTGCTGGTATTGCTTGTGCTTGAATTGGAGAGGGGGTGTCGTAACCTTGTTTTTCAACCGCTTTTAAAATAGCAGCATTCAGACCAAGTGAGGAAAAACTCATAGAAAAATCTCTTTGGGCAACGCATTGTTGCTTTGAATAAAAGGTAGCCATTAACGGCGGCCGTGAAGCTTACCTGAAAACCGTTATAAGTGCTATCAAATCCCTGCGTGGCCAGCGATATATCCCCTCATAAAGTGACTCATAATGGGCTATTTAATCGTTAAAACGCGTCGATTTTGATGTCGAAATACAGCGATTTAATGAAATCGTGTTAATCTTCACACTTGGATCAGTGCTAAAAGTCGACTTATTACATACAATAAAATCATCACTCGTTTTGTATTAAATATATTCAGCGACTTAGCTGAGCTGGTTTACCATAAGGTGTCTTTTACTGATGAAATTAACGGCTCAAACCCACATAGAGAAAATGGCATATGAGCTGCGAGATCATGCTCATGCCGTGATCAAAAATGTGCTGTTAATGTCTAATATTTCAACCTTATCACTCCAGCTAGCTATGCGTGAGCTGGCGCAACATAGTCGAGTCTCATTGCATTTTCATCCCGATCAAATAGATAACCGAGGTCTCACTGTCGTTGATGGTTTATTACGTGATGGCGTGTATAAAAGCCAGTTTGAAACCCACGTGTCTAATGGTCATTTATCACCCGAGTTAGGTGGGTCTCGTGACCATTGGGAAAACCAATTATTTGGGCACTGCTATTCTGGTATTAAGAATCGACCTAAATATGGTGCGTTAGATTTTGGTTTATGTCCGCTAGGCCCAGCACCTCGCTTTGGCAGCTGCTATTTAGTCACTCATCCTCAAGTCTTATCACGATGTACTTTTAGTTACATGGACTCTTATCGATTGCCTAAAGAAAAGGGCACCATAAAGTGCTTTGACGCGATTCTAGCGGCATTACTCAGCGAAAGTTTTGAGCGTCAATATGCCTTGGGGATTTCAGGGCTTAAGCCGAGTAAGCTGATTGACTATTTTAGTCAGCATTTGACTGATGACATGAGCCACCGTTTTGACAAGGTGCCAAGTGGGAATTTAGACCATTATATTGAAGCTCAAATTCACGGCACTGTATCGCTGGATCAAGATATTGCTATGCTAGTGGCGGATCCCTCCTTTAAAGGAACGGCTATTGGTGATTCATTGATTGCTTTGTGCCATGAATGCGAAATTGAATTGTATTGGCATCAAGGGCGGCAAATCAATGTTGCGCAAGTACCCGATGATTTCCGTGGTGCTGCTATGCCTATTTTGGCTCAAAGCATTGCTGAAGATGAGTTAATTAATGCAGAAATTATTGGTCGCGCGGCCTATCAATTGCAAAAAAAACCAGCTTCTTGGAGTGAGCGTGGAGCACATTCAAAAAAGCGACAAGACCTAAAGTTACTTTGGCACGTATTAGTAAAATATGGCCAGAGTCGTGATCAATAGTCGTGCTCAATAAAGGGGGTTACCCACAGTAACTTACCTTCACCATTTAGTCTTTCTGTTTGCTCGTAAGCCGTGTCATGTTATTGCTCATGCTTGTGATGAGCATAGTCATGTTGACTTGCAATCCATCGGACTCTTTTTAAACGATATACTTTATTGAATGGAATACGTTTTAGCCACAATGTCGCTAAATTTAATCTTTACATAAGCCTTTATTAGCAAAATGTGAATCAGATAACATTTACACTGCTTTAAGTGTTAACTCAACGCCAGTACTGCGATACTGCGTGCTTAAAGTGGTCATCGATAACGCTACCGGAGTTTCATGGACAAGTCGTTAGAAAAGTCATTAGCCAAATGGCTCAAAAGTCAGCAATCCTCTTGTGGTATTTTCCTCAAATTATCTGTGTTGTGTGGCGTGCTAAATGGCATCGCAATAGTGGGGCAAGCCTTGTTTATTGCGCAAATTTTGCAGGGGGTGATTATTGATATGGCCGCTCCCGCAGCACTGAGTCGCGAGTTCTTTGCGCTTACCGCTTTGTTATTGATACGCGCATTGTTAGCACAAGTACGTGAACGGATAAGCTTTGAGGCCGGTAAACGTTTACGTGAAGATATACGCCAAGCCGTACTTAATAAGTTAGTTGCCTTAGGGCCAGTATTTATTAAAGGAAAACCTGCTGGTGCTTGGGCAACCTTAGTGTTTGAACAGGTTGAAGATTTACATGACTTTTATGCTAAATATCTACCGCAGATGATGTTAGCCGGGTTTATTCCTTTATTGATATTAGTGTGCGTGTTTCCGCTAAATTGGGCCGCGGGGATCATTTTGTTGGCTACCGCACCATTAATTCCGCTGTTTATGATTTTAGTTGGCATGGGGGCGGCTGATGCCAATCGTAAAAATATGCAGGCGTTGTCGCGTTTAAGTGGCTACTTTATGGATCGATTAAAAGGGCTGCAAACCTTAAAGCTGTTTAATCGTGGTGAGGCTGAGTTAGTTAATATTGAACACGCCTCGGAAGATTTTCGAGCTAGAACTATGTCGGTATTACGCTTGGCTTTTCTTAGTTCAGCGGTTTTAGAGTTCTTTGCTGCGGTGTCGATTGCGGTATTGGCGGTGTATTTTGGCTTTAGTTATTTAGACCATTTAGATTTTGGTCATTATGGCGTACCCATTAGTTTATTTACCGGTATGTTTGTGCTCATTTTAGCGCCAGAGTTTTATCAACCACTGCGTGATTTAGGCACTCATTATCATGCCAAAGCTCAAGCCATAGGTGCTGCTGAAGCGCTGGTCGAGTTGCTTGATTATCAAGTCAGTACACCTACTAATGTCGAACCTACCTCAGAAACTATGGCTTTTTCTGCTAGCAGTATCAGTATTCAAGCTATTGGCGTTGAAGTGTTTAGCCTAGATGGCCAGCGTTTAGCTGGGCCGATATCCTTTACGTTACCAGCTGGTGAGCAGTGGGCGATAGTTGGCCCCAGTGGCGCAGGCAAAACCAGTTTGCTTAATGCCTTACTAGGCTTTTTACCTTATCAAGGCTCATTACTGATTAATGGTCATGAGTTATCACAGCTTAATGTGGCGCAATGGCGTCAACATCTGGCTTGGTTAGGCCAAGACCCGCAATTATTTCATGGCACTGTGAGAGAAAACGTTGCTTTGGCCAACCCACAATTGAACGATGAACAGATTATGGCGTTGCTTGAACAGGCCAATATCAGCGAGTTTGTTATCCAACATCCATTAGGGCTCGATTTAGTTATTAGTGATCAAAGTGCTGGCGTATCGGTAGGCCAAGCGCAGCGTTTTGCTTTAGCTCGGGCGTTAGCGCAACCAGCAAAGTTATTTTTATTAGATGAACCCACAGCCAGTTTAGATACTCAAAGTGAGCAATCGGTGCTGGCCGCCTTAAATACCGCGATGCAGTCGGTAACGGCATTAACTGTGACCCATAAATTAGACGATTTACACAGTATGAATTGTGTTTTGGTGATGGAGAAAGGATGCGTTGTGCAACAAGGCCATGTTAATGATTTACAACAGGTTGACGGCTTATTGTCGCAAATGATTAATCAACAACAGGAGGTGTGCTAATGTCGCAACCCGTTGACGCCACCCCGCGCAGTATTATCCAAGTATTACGCCCTTTTGTTGCTTTGTTTCGCCGCCAGTGGTTGATGATGTTAGTCGGACTGTTACTCACATTTATCACTTTACTGACAGGGATTGGTTTATTGTCATTATCTGGCTGGTTTTTATCTGCCAGTGCTGTAGCGGGATTGACGGTAGTAACCGCGCAAACGTTTAACTTTTTTACTCCTGCCGGAGGGGTGCGATTTTTCTCTATCGCCCGCACGGCAAGCCGTTATGGTGAGCGCTTAGCCACACATGAAGCAACCTTTAAATTGTTGACCCAATTGCGTGTTTGGGCATGGAATAAATTGTTGCCTTTGAGTGCGGCTAACTTACAAGGTTTACGCCGCGGAGATTTACTCAATCGTTTAGTGGCGGATATTGATACCTTAGATCACCTCTATTTACGCCTGCTCACTCCAATGGCCGCGTCCTTGATGATGATTGGCACTTTGTTGGTATTTCTTGGATGGTTTGATAGCCATTTAGCCTTAAGTTTATGTGCCTTATTACTGGCCGCTTGGCTTATCTTACCACTGGTATTTTATTATTTAGGTAAGGCACCAGGACAAGTACTAATGCAGGCACAAAGGCAATATCGAATAGAGTTGCTTGATGTTATTCAGGGGCAAGCTGAGCTAAGTATATTTGGCGCTAATCAGCGCTATTTGGCTAAGCTTGAGCAAGCACAGCACAGTTTATTTAGCCAGCAAACGACGATGGCCAATATCACTGGCTTAAGCCAAGCGTTATTGATATTAATCAATGGCACTGCCGTTGTGCTTATGTTGTATTTTGCTGGTCAAGGTGTGGGTGAGCTCTCGCCTCCAGGACCTTTGATGGCGCTTATGGTATTTGCCACTATGGCCAGCCTTGAAATGATGATGCCGATAGCGGGTGCATTTCAACATTTATCAAGCACAGTACTTGCCGCGCGAAGGGTGACTGAAATTACCGAGCAAACACCGAGTGTAGTATTTAATCTTAATAGTGATTTGCAAGCCTATCATGGGGCCTTGCAGATCACTGATATTCACTTTGGTTATCATAGCCATTCTCCGGTGTTGCAAGGCTTAGATTTGAGCATTCATGCCGGTGAGAAAGTTGCTATTTTGGGGCCTACAGGGTGTGGTAAATCAAGTTTATTGGGATTGATTACCCGTGATTGGGCGGCGCAGCAGGGAGCGATTACGCTTGATGGTCAACCAATAAGTGACTATAGCGATATTAATTTACGGGCAGCAATGACTGTTGTAAGCCAACGTATTTATCTGTTTTCCGGTACGTTACGTGACAATTTAGCTTTGGCGTTGCCGTACTTACAAGGCGAAGCCAAAAAAGCCCATGATCAACGTTTTATTGAAGTATTAGATAAAGTGGGCCTGCAAACCTTATTGCAAGGTGATACACCATTAGATTGCTGGATAGGTGAAGGCGGCCGGCAATTATCCGGTGGCGAACAGCGCAGAATTGGCGTAGCTCGAGCACTATTACGTGATGCTCCTTTGTTACTGCTAGATGAGCCGACAGAAGGACTTGATAAACGAACTGAGCGTGAGATTCTTAAAGTGTTACTCGATTTTGCTCAGCACAAAACGCTATTAATGATCAGCCACCGTTTAACGGCTTTAGAGCAAATGGATGCCGTGTACCTGTTAGAACAAGGCCGATTGATACGGCAATCTAACTGATTCATGTAAGGTTATTGTTGGGCTTAAATGTTATCCGGCATTCACTATACTCTTTCATTTTACTGGTGTTTTGCGCGGATATGTTAAGGGGAATACCTTAATTGACTATAGATTTAAGGTGAGTATTTGTGCCTAGGATTGTGGCCACCAAGCCGCGTGACCAAGTTTGAATGTACAAACCATTTTGACATTAAAATTACATAAATTGTTTTATCCTGAATGATAAATTGACCGGGTTCACATTTTTGCTATTCAGTTATGTTTCAAAATTACAGTCCTCGCCCGGAGTGTGATCTTAGTTACTATATTAGTAGTTGCAAACATATAACATTAGCTATCGAATATTTTTAGATGGTGAATGTGATGGCTGGTGTTACCAATCCAGTAATAACTATTAAGCGCGGACTTGATATCCCGATTGCTGGAGAACCGCTGCAGCAAATCGATGACGCCCCTAAAACGACCCAAGTTGCGTTAATTGGTGAGGAATATGTGGGTTTAAAACCAACGATGTTGGTTGAAGTCGGCGATAAGGTCGTCAAAGGCCAAGTGCTGTTTGAAGACAAGAAAACCCCTGGCGTATTATTTACCGCGCCTGCAAGCGGAGTTGTTTGCGCGATTAATCGCGGAGACCGTCGCGTGCTGCAGTCGGTGGTGATTGATTGCGATGCTAAGCAAGATCCTGCCATTATTCTTGGATCAGTAGATATTCATGCGCTATCAAATCAAACCGTTAAAGACGGTTTAGTTCGCAGTGGTTTATGGACCGCGTTGCGGACACGTCCTTTTTCTCGCGTACCTCAATTAGATGTCGCTCCTGCTGGTATATTTGTTACCGCTGTTGATACTAATCCTCTGGCGCCAGACCCACGGGTCATCATTGCCACTCAAGCACAGGCTTTTCAAGCAGGATTATTTGCCTTAACGTTTTTGACAAGCGGTCAAGTGTATTTATGCCAAGACGATGGTGCCTCATTATTAGCTGATGCAGCTAGCGAATACGACTTATCAAAAGTGAGTGTGCACCGCTTTAACGGCGTGCATCCGGCCGGATTAGTCGGCACCCACATTCATTATTTGTTACCCGCCAGTATTGAACGCCAAGTATGGCATGTGGGTTATCAAGACGTGATCGCCTTTGGAAAACTGTTTTTAACTGGCGAGCTGTATACCGATCGCATCGTGGCATTAGCTGGCCCTAACGTGTTAAAACCACGACTAGTGCGCACCCAAATGGGCGCCAAACTCAGTGAATGGGTTACAGATGAAATTAATCAACAACAATCACGGATAGTGTCGGGTTCAGTGTTGTCTGGCCATACCGCGGTAGATGTTTATGATTATCTTGGCCGATTCCATAATCAAATCAGTGTATTGACTGAAAATGAACGTCAAGAATTGTTGCCTTGGGTTCGCCACGATAGCAGTAAGTTTTCCCTTACCGGCATCATGATGTCAGGTTTTAGTCATACCAAAAAACTCTTCGATTTTACCACCCATGCTGGTGGATCTCCGCGCGCAATGATGGCCTATGGCCAACTCGCCCGCGTAATGCCATTAGATATTTTACCCATCTTATTAGTACGCGATTTAGTGGTGCGAGATACCGATGAAGCGCAATTGCTTGGCGCATTAGAACTCGACGAAGAAGATTTAGCCTTGTGTACCTTTGTGTGCCCAGGAAAATATGACTTTGGCAAAGAACTTCGTGCTTGCCTAGATATTATCGAGAGGGAAGGTTAATGAGTCAGCAACAGAAAAAGCCCAGCAAACAAGACAGCTATTACGCTCATGGCGACTCGATGCGCAGCTATTTACGATCGTTGTGGATCGCCAATGGCCGCAGCACCAAAGGTGATGTGCATATTCGTGATGCTATTGATGTTAAACGTACTATGCACATTGTGGGCATGTGTTTATTCCCTGCCATGTTAGTGGGTATGTACAACATTGGCCTGCAAGCTCAAATGGCTATTATTGCCGGGGCAACACAGCCGGATGTATGGCAACTTGCCTTTTATAACTTATTGTTCGGCCCACTCACAGAAAGCGCAGGCTTGATCAGTTTGTTCGCCTATGGTGCCAGTTTTTATGTGCCATTTTACTTAACGGCGTTGGTGGTCAGTTTGATGTGGGAAGTGGTGTTTGCCAAAGTGCGCCGCCAAGAACTGCACGAAGGCTTCTTTATCACTGCGTTATTGTTCTCTCTCATTTTACCGATATCGACACCTTTATGGATTGTGGCTTTAGGTCTTAGTTTTGGGGTGGTCGTGGCCAAAGAAATGTTTGGTGGCATGGGGTATAACTTTTTAAACCCTGCGTTAGCAGGCTATGCGTTTATTTATTTTGCATATCCAACAGAGGTGGTGGCGTTAGGTCAGTTTGTGGCCGTTGATGGCTTTTCTGGAGCCACCACATTAACCCTTACCGCGGCAAAAAAATTAAGCTTTATCGATGTGAGTTGGTTTAGTGTGTTGACCGACACCAGTTGGTGGAATGCCTTTTTAGGCTTTACTCCAGGCGCGGTTGGTGAAACCAGCACCTTAGCCATTTTAATTGGTGGCGGTATTTTATTGCTGACTCGCGTAGCTGATTGGCGTGTGGTAGCTGGTGTGATGCTGGGAATGATCATTACCGTGGTGCTGTTTAACTACTTTGGTTCTAGCCGAAATCCGATGGCGGCAATGCCGTGGACATGGCACTTAGTCACTGGTGGCTTTGCATTGGGAATGATGTTTATGGCCACCGATCCAGTAACGGCATCATATACCCGTAAAGCCAAGTTTGCTTATGGTTTTATGATTGGTTTTATGACCATTATTATTCGCTTACTGAATACAAAAATGCCCGAGGGCATTATGTTGGCTATTTTGTTTACTAATTTATGGGCACCGTTATTCGACTACTTAGTTGCACGTGCCAATATTAAACGGAGACTAAAACGTCATGGCCTTTAAGAAAGATAGCATCGCTGGAACAATGGTTTTTATTATCATTTTAAGCCTAGTTTGCTCATTTATGATCACAGGTACCGTTGAGATCTTAAAAGAGCGTAAGTTGGCTAAAAAGCGCGAAGAAGTGCAGCAGTTTGTGTTAAAGGCAGCAGATATCGACATTAGTCAAGGTGACTTTAGTGAGTTATTTGCTCAACGAGTGAAACCTAAGATGGTTAACTTAGCGACCGGCAAGGTCACTGAAAAAGCCAATTTACTAGATTTTGACGAACGCATGGCATCGATTAACCCAGAAACGTCTATCAAGCCGAAAAAGGATATCGCCAAAATTAAAACCATGGCGACTGACATTCGTATTTTTGAGGTGTATGACACTAATGGTCAACTTGCCAGCATTGTTATGCCGATTTATGGCAAAGGTTTATGGTCGATTATTTACGGTTATATGGCGATAAAACCCGACTTAAACACTATCGAAAATATCGTGTTTTATGAACATGGTGAAACCCCTGGTATTGCAGATTTCATTACCGACCCACAGTGGTTAGCTTTGTGGCAAGGTAAAAAGCTATTTGATGATAAAGGTAAAATTGCCATTAAAGTGATTAAAGGCGGCGCCAAAGACGGTGACATTCACGGTATTGATGGCGTAAGTGGTGCTACTCGTTCAGGTGTTGGCATTCAGCGCTTAGTCGAGTTTTGGTTTGGCGTAGAAGGATACCAAACCTATCTACACACGTTAGCTGCGGAGGGTAAGTAAATGAGTAATACCACTTCAACTCGCGAGATCCTGACATCACCTATTTTTGCTAATAATCCAGTGGCAATGCAGGTATTAGGTGTCTGTTCGGCTTTAGCGGTCAGTAATTCGATGCAAACCGCATTCGTCATGACACTTGCTGTGACCTTTGTGTTGGTATTTTCTAACTTGATTATCTCCAGTATCCGCAATTTTATTCCTAATAGTGTACGGATCATTGCGCAAATGACGGTGATTGCCTCGTTGGTGATTATTGTCGATATGGTGTTACAAGATGTGGCGTATGAATTGTCAAAACAGCTGTCGGTGTTTGTCAGTTTGATCATCACTAACTGTATCATTATGGGCCGCGCAGAAGCCTTTGCCATGAAACATCCTCCTCACTTAGCCGTATTTGATGCCTTGGGCAATGCCTTGGGTTATGGCTTAATTTTAATGGGAGTAGCGTTTATTCGTGAGCTTCTGGGTCGTGGCAGTTTGTTTGGTCACAGCATATTTACCACTATTGAGAATGGCGGTTGGTATCTTGCCAATGAGATGTTCACTTTACCACCCAGCGCGTTCTTTTTAATTGGCGTGATGATTTGGGTCATTAAAATCATTCAGCGTAAGCGCGGATAAGGAAACAGCATGGAACACTATCTTAATTTATTTATCCAAGCGGCGTTTATCGACAATATGGCGCTGTCATTTTTCTTGGGTATGTGCACTTTTTTAGCCGTGTCGAAAAAGGTTTCTACTGCATTTGGTTTAGGCGTTGCAGTGATTGTGGTCATGGTGCTGGCAGTGCCATTAAACCAAATTATCTACGTCAATATCTTAGCTCCAGGCGCATTAGCTTGGGCTGGGTTTCCTGAGCTGAATTTAAGCTATTTACAGTTGATTACCTTTATTGGGGTAATCGCTGCGTTAGTGCAAATTTTAGAAATGTTTTTAGACCGTTATATTCCAACGTTATATCAGTCATTGGGGATCTTTTTGCCGTTATTAACGGTGAATTGTGCCATTTTCGCAGGGGTCATTTTTATGGCTAACCGTGACTATAACTTTACTGAGTCTGTGGTATTTGCGGCGGGTTCAGCTGTGGGTTGGGCGATGGCGATTGTGTTATTAGCGGGATTGCGTGAGCGCATGAAGTTTCATGCTATTCCTGATGGGTTACAAGGTATTGGTATCACCTTTATTACCACCGGCTTGATGGCTCTGGGCTTTATGTCATTTGCGGGCATTACGTTATAACGCAGTAAAGAGAAGGGTTATTTAATGGAAATGGCAATAGGTATTGGCATGTTTACCATAGTGGTAAGTTTGCTAGTGGTGGTAATTTTAGCTGCCAAAAGTAAGTTAGTGAACACTGATGATATTACTATCAGCATTAATGGTGATGCCAGCAAAAGTGTACGAACTCCTGCGGGTGACAAGCTATTGGGCGCATTATCTGGGCAGAATATTTTTATTCCATCGGCTTGCGGTGGTGGTGGGACTTGTGGCCAATGCCGCGTGAAAGTTAAATCAGGCGGTGGTGATATTTTAGCAACTGAACTTGATCATATTACTAAAAAAGAAGCCAAAGATGGTTGCCGATTGGCTTGCCAAGTCACAGTGCGAACCGACATGGATCTTGAGGTTGATGAAGAAATTTTTGGGGTTAAAAAATGGCAATGTGAGGTTATTTCAAATAATAACCAAGCGACATTTATTAAAGAACTGTTATTAAAAATCCCCGACGGTGAAGAGGTATTATTTAAAGCAGGTGGCTACATTCAAATTGAAGCACCGGCTCATGAAGTACGTTATGCCGATTTTGATATTCCAGAGGAGTATCGTGGTGACTGGGTTAAGTACGGTTTGTTTGATTTAGTGTCTACCGTTGATGAAGACGTATTACGGGCTTATTCAATGGCCAATTACCCCGATGAAAAGGGGATGATAATGCTAAACGTGCGTATTGCAACGCCGCCTAAAGCAGGTATGGCACCAGGTAAAATGTCGTCGTATATTTTTAATTTAAAAGCGGGCGATAAGGTGACCATTTCTGGCCCATTCGGTGAGTTTTTTGTCAAAGAAACTGATGCTGAAATGGTGTTTGTTGGTGGTGGTGCTGGTATGGCACCGATGCGGTCGCATATTTTTAATCAGCTAAAAAGTGTCAAAACCAAGCGCAAAATGAGCTTTTGGTATGGTGCTCGTTCAACTCGTGAAGTGTTCTATCAGCAAGATTTTGATCAACTAGCCGCTGAAAACGACAACTTTGTATGGCATGTTGCTTTGTCTGATCCACTTCCTGAAGATAACTGGACGGGGTATACCGGCTTTATTCATAATGTGTTATTCGAAAATTACCTAAAGCAGCATAAAGCGCCAGAAGACTGCGAATTTTATATGTGTGGTCCTCCGATTATGAACGCATCAGTGATAGCCATGCTAGAAAGTTTAGGGGTTGAGTCGGAAAATATCTTACTTGATGACTTTGGCGATTAGTTGTTGTGTGATGCGTGCCTTATGGGGCAATCTTGTGCAGGATTGTGGCGTAAAAGACTGGTTTAATAACCCACTCGTTAATCACCATCTCGTTAGTCACAGAGTACTCATATTAACGCGCTAATAAAAATCCCCATACTGTTTTAACAGTTTGGGGATTTTTAGTCATAGAGGTAAACAAAGGATTATCGTTCAGAACATGCTAAACGCATCACCTCGGCTTTGCTAAAACTAAGTACGTTACCGTTTTGTTCAGTAAGCAGTAAATTTTCGCGAGCATAACGCTTAATCGTAGTAGGGCTTTTGTCGAGTATTTCACAGACTTCATTTAAGGTTAAATCGTTATCATCACTCATGCTCATTCTCCTTACGTTATGGTTATCTTTACCCGTTACGTTATTAACATTGAACAACATGTGTATTAACTTGTCATAAACGTACCTAGTTGTCGAGAGTAGTCTTAATAACGATGCATCATGGCATTATTGATGATCTGAGTCGCAGGGGCTACCTGAGGCTTTAACGCGACCTGATACATCGACTCTGCGACCATTTTCGCATCAATGGGTTGATATTGACGAAGAGGTCCGATAAATAAAAATGATAGGCCACCAAAAATGGTTTGGCCAATATCTTCCAGTAAACGCCTATTCGTTCGCGGTCCTAATAATAAGCTCGGTTGAAAAATATTCAGAACGGGTAAAGATAATGCCTTCAGTGCTTGCTCGACTTCACCTTTAATTCGATTATAAAACACAGTTGATTTAGCGTCCGCGCCCAATGCAGTTACCACCATAAATTTAAGCGCAGGATTCGCTTGTGCTTGGCAGAGTTTCGCAAACGCTACTACGGCTAATTTATCGACTTGTATAAAGGCCTCTTCACTGCCAGCTTGTTTGATTGTGGTGCCCAAACAGCAAAATGCATGATCAACTTTTTCGTCCAAGGTAAGCTCATGTAACTCGTCAAGTTGGCAGCCAATAAACTGCACCTTTTGTTCACCAAATTGGTGTTCTACTAAATTAGGTTCCGAACGGCCAATGACCAAGACTTTACTGTATTGTTCACTTTCAATGATGCGAGTTAACAAGGCATTACCCACTAACCCCGTCGCACCTATAATTGCTGCAATCATATAATCCTTTAGAAAGCTAAACACACTGGCTAAACTCTAATCTGTCGTCTTAACGGTTTCAATAAGAATATTTTAATCGTTATTATTGTTCGGTTTGCTCACACAATATTAGCCCCCTAAACGTGAGCGTTGACTCGAGAGGGTTAAGATTTTTAGCCTATTTAGCTGCACGACCAAACCTAGATTGATTTTATGGGTGAGATGCTTGGAGGGTTATTTGTCTGGGGTGGAGCACTCATTGTGCCTAAGTGCGGTTATTTAGATGGCCTTGAGATAACTCATGGCATAATGAGGCGATAAAAAAAAGCGCCCAAAGGCGCTTTATAAGCAAACATCTCACTCAATTAACTCACATCAGTCATATAACGATGGGGTATCTTCTGTTGGACGAGTTTTAAAACGACGATGTAGCCACATATATTGAGCTTTATTGCGGCTAATCAGCTGTTCAACAATCTGGTTACCACGAATGGCGTCGTCTGTTTCATTGTCGCCAGGAAAATTCTCTAAAGGCGGCATGATTTCAAGGGTATAGCCTTTATCATCGCTATTACGTTCAACAAAAAAAGGCACCACATTGGCTTTACCGAGTCTTGCCAGTGACGTTACACCTGTAATTGTGGCGGCATCGGGTACGCCAAAAAAGGGGATAAATACGGCGCTCGAACGACCAAAATCTTGATCGGCGGTGTACCAAATAACATCAGGACTGCGCAAACTGCGGATCATTTGCCGAACGTCACGTTTAGGCACTAAGCCTTTATTTGAACGTAAGCGACCTTTAACTTGTAAGTATTCCATCACCGGATTGTTATGTGGACGATACACGCCAATTCCCGGGGCAAACTGGCCAAATATTCGCGCGCCCATTTCAAGTGGTAAACAATGCACTGCAAATAAAATCACCCCTTTGCCATTGTCTAAACTTTGGCTAACATGCTCAGTGCCTTTAATGGTCATGTGTTGTTGCACGCGTTCGTTGGACCACCACCATGCGTTAATGGTGTCAAATACCGCTTTACCGGTTTCTTCAAAAGTCCGTTCAAGCAGTTGCTGTTTGTCAGCATCGCTCATATCTGGAAAGCATAAATCGATATTACGCTTAGCGGTGTGGGTTCTTCCGGCCGCCACTTTCATGACTAATCGACCAATGCCACGGCCGATTTTCATTTGCCAAGACAGAGGTAATAGCAAAGTTAAACGCATTAAACCGACGCCAAACCACATAGGCCAGTGTTTAGGATGATATAAATCAGAAGAAAATTCGGCTTTCTCGACCACGGACAACTCGTCTAGTTCACAAAAATTATTTGTTATTCTACCTCATATTTTGATGAAAATTAGGTACAATCACGGTTAAATTTTACAAGACAGCGAATACACCATGAAGGTTTCTCTCCCAGCTTTTGAAAATGCGCGCGTTTTAGTGATTGGCGATGTGATGTTAGATCGCTATTGGGTAGGCCCTACGGGACGCATTTCACCCGAAGCCCCTGTACCTGTTGTTAAAATTAATCAAATTGAAGATAGACCCGGCGGCGCCGCCAACGTGGCATTAAACATTGCGACATTAGGTGGACATGTCCAGTTAGCGGGCATTGTCGGTCAAGATGAAACCGCACAAGCATTAACCCAAGGGGTAAAAGTGTTTGGCGTTGAACCGCAGTGGTTAACGGTAGCAGACAAGCCGACGATTACTAAATTGCGCGTATTGTCACGTAATCAGCAGTTGATCCGCTTAGATTTTGAAGAGCAATTTGATAAAGCCACGAGCCAAGCATTATTCGCTCAAAGCGAAGTCATTTTAGATAATATTGACGTATTGGTGCTGTCAGATTACGCCAAAGGTGCTATCGATGAACCGAAAGAGTTTATCGCTAAAGCTCGTGCTAAAGGGGTAACCGTTTTAGTTGACCCTAAGGGACATGATTTTGCCCGTTATCATGGCGCATCATTAATTACGCCAAACATGAGTGAGTTTGAAGCGGTTGTTGGTAGCGTTACTAGCGAAGATGATTTAATCGAAAAAGCCCAAAAACTGATTAAGTTACACGATTTTGGCGCGATTTTAGTGACCCGTTCAGAAAAGGGGATGACGTTAGTGTCGCAAGACCAACCAGAATTGCACATCCCAACCGTTGCCCGTGAGGTTCACGATGTTACGGGTGCAGGTGATACGGTGATTTCTGCTTTAGCAACTTCGATTGCCGCAGGTGCAACTTTGGCGCAAGCTTGCGCGATTGCCAATACTGCCGCAGGTGTGGTTGTGGGTAAGTTAGGTACATCAACGGTAAGCCGTATTGAACTGATTCAGGCACTGGCGCTGAATCATGGCGAGTCTGGCTTTGGCGTAATGACTGAAGATCAATTAGCTTATGCCATGGATCAGGCCCGTTTACGCGGTGAGCGCATTGTCATGACCAATGGGTGTTTTGATATTCTCCATGCTGGCCATGTGAGCTATTTACAACAAGCCAAAGCCTTGGGCGATCGTCTTATCGTGGCTGTTAATGATGATAGCTCGGTAACACGCTTAAAAGGCCCAGGACGTCCGGTTAACCCTGTTGATCGTCGCATGGCTGTGTTAGCGGGACTCGCATCGGCAGATTGGGTTGTGCCATTCTCTGAAGATACACCACAACGGATTATTGCGCGCTTGTTACCCGATGCATTGGTTAAAGGTGGCGATTATAAAGTGGAAGACATTGCGGGCGGGGCTGAAGTCATTGCCGCTGGCGGTAAGGTTGAGGTGCTTGGATTTGAAGATGGGGTGTCCACTACTGCCATTATTCAAAATATTATGTCACAAAAGTAGTCGATGCTTAGATACTGGCAAGGGGCATTACTCAAGTTATTAAGCTTTAGCCTTGCTTGCGCAATGTTATTGGTTTGTCACTTTGTTAATGCCGGGCAGCTAAGTGTCAGTCAATCTGTGGCGATAGACCCTGTCATCACCACTCAGATCAGTGCAGTAGATAGTTTGGCGGATCAGACGATTCGCCAAGCTTATTTTACCCCCGTCGCCTCCAAACAAGCACTCGTGTGTTATTTACCTGCTCTTGAGCTGTGTGTCGGGTTACTGCCTGCTTCATTACAACAACAAACGGCTTTTTCTGTTGCCAATATTCGCCGCGCGATTGGGCGTAAAAGTGCGATGGTACTGGTTGCTGAACATGACACTGTAGCAGGGGTTATTGTGATTAATCGTGCTAGAGACATGCTCGAGCAGAGTGGCTCTATTGGTCTAGTCACTTATCAATTGCCATTAGTGAAACAGGCCCAATTAACCTTGTGGCATGAAATAGGTCATTTATATAATATTACCTTGCAAGGCACTATTTTACCTTCCTCTTTAAGCGAATATCAGCATGAGTGGCTAGCCGATTTGTATCTTCTATGGCAGATTGCGCAGCATTATCATCAGCTCGATTTAGCTTGGCAGCAGTTTCATCGACGTAATCTGGCACTTATTAATGACAGCGGTAATTTGTCACATTGGAGTGCACCACAACTTCAAATAGTGCTCAGCCATTATAATGCCCAGCAATTGCTCGATTTTACTCGCTATGAAGATTTTATCACCGCAGTTTATCCATTGATGCCGCTATGGTCTACGCGTGACATGGGCGAATTTTCTAGCTTAGTCCAACGTACTTTTAGCGCAGTTCAGTCTCTACCTGGGTATATATTTTGGCGTCAGCCCGAACTCATCCAAGTGTTGTCACCGACTTTGGATCGTTTAATGGGTAAGGCTGAATCCCAGCGATGGTTGAAAAATCAATTCTCAACGGTAAAGTAGTTTGTAAACGCTTATTGCGCCTATTTTTTACCGTATGCAGTTCATTCTATAGTGTTTTCTAATAACCTTTGATTTTAAAGAGGTAAATAAATCGTTATCGCGATAATGTTCTGTTTTATCCTGTCTATCTGGATATTGTACGGTTAAATATGTTGTAAATTTGCTAATTCATAGCAGAATTTTCTAGTTTGGTCTGGTAAGCTCTTGCACCAAAAATAATTAGAGAGACCAAGTTTATGGCCAAACGTTCGCGAGTTGAAACTGAGTTAACCGTTAACCAAATTTTAGATGAAGCCTTTAAACAAATACTCACGATTGGTTTTGAGGCGATGTCGTATACCACGCTGTCTGCTGCCACCGGGATCAGTCGTACGGGTATTAGTCATCACTTTCCTCGTAAAACAGAATTCCTAGTGCGTTTAGATCAACGTATTGGGCAGTTTTTTATTGATGGACTCGATTTCTCTTCGCTAGAGGTATTAGAGCAATCATGGGGAGAAGTGATGCAACAACCTGATCGAAAAGCAGTTTTACAACTGTTTTTCAGTTTATGTGCCAGTACTGATGAAAACATCAAAAAGCTAAATTCGCTTAATGTTGTGAGTGAGGTTGCTATGAGTCATTTTGCTGAGAAAGGACGCCAATGCGTTGAACAACTTATCGGCAATAGTGCATTGGTTTTATTGCAAGATGGCAGCGTAGATTAACAATAAGTCATACACAATATTTGACTAAGTTGTTATATGCACCAAATGTTTGGCTATTTAAATTTTTACCCTGTTAGTAACAAATCGATGTTCAAATTGACATTATGATCAATACCGCATCGAAACAACCATCCCGTATTGGCATCTGAGCCTTCAATATACTGAATCGAGCAGATATCATTACGGTATGGTATTTCTTCTACGATGAAGTTACTGTTTATTTATGCCAGCTTCTGCTTTCGTATCTGTCACACATGTCTTGCGCTTTCTCGTCATCAAACTCACGTAATCCACTTAATACTAATGTTTTTACGCCGCTACCGATAACCTTGCCTTCGCTTTGCAGTTCAAAGGTAAGGGTAACATCACCACGCTTACCATCAATGACTAAGTTTTGCTTAACCAAATGCAAACTGATGGTACTGAAATCAAAGTTATCTAAATGAAAAGACATACTTTCATAAATGACTAATGGACGGTCAGGGTTAATCATTACCTTGTATTGCTTCATCATTGGCACGAGTACATGAATAAAATTTAAGCCTGAAAAAGCCACATAGCTTTGAATGAATGCGGCAGTTTGTATATCACATTTACACACTTCACCTTGACGTTGAATATGCAGATATTCTTTACCTTTGGTGTCACTAATACTAAATTTTTCGCCAACACTCTTATCAACGTGAAGTTCAACATTGTCACCTACCATGCCAGCAAACTTAAATTGCATATTTTGGCTTAAGCCATATTGGGTCAGCACGAGGGCAAACAATAAATCGCCCGGTACGCAAAAACGTTTAGCGCCCACATCATGGATAGGATTAAAATCGCCAGCGATTTTTTTTGCGAAGTCACTGGCTTGTTGAGCCGAAATAAATACGCTTTGATCTTGCTTGGTAAAATAAGGTGATAAAAACATAAACAATAATTCTTATTGGTCAGTTGCCTGCTGTCGCATATGGTATTTGTTACTCAACATTCAGTAACAAGAAAGCGAAAGCGTAGGGCAAACAAAGTAATTAATAAAATCAGTAGTTGAGCGAGAGTTTACTGTAAAACGCCAAATACACTCACCCGATGACTATGTCGATAGCCAGATTAGGCTAAGCATGGTAACGGTTTAAGATGGCTTTTAGTGACAGATAATAATGCATTTCCATATATATCAATTCCTTACCTATTTTGTCCAGTTAGGCTTTTGCGTTGAACTCATCTTTTAAGTCTGCAGCATATCCTAGTCGCATAAGATTGGCTTATTTAATTAACTTGAACGCTTAAGCGAATTGAGATTAATCATCCTCATGTTAAGGCTTAAGTTACCAAGGCTGGCTACTTTAGAGTCGTATTTACCAAAATAAGAAGTTATGTTTGCCATCTTTTTTAATACTGTACATGGCTTTATCAGCCTGCTCGCAAACATTCGAAAAATGGTCTAACTCATCAAACAGACTGATACCAATACTGAGGCCAATTTTAATGGTTTCTCCCTCTAATTCTATGGGGTGTTGATAATGTGATAACAATGTTTTAGCCATGGTTGTTAATAATTCAACGTTATTGGAATGGGCTAAAATAACAAACTCATCACCACCAAATCGAGCCACATAGTGATGTTGAGACTGGGCGCTATCAGTAGTACTAAAAATCTGCTCACATACCTGGCAAATATGATCTGCGACATGGATTAATATGCTATCGCCATATCTGTGTCCTAAGCGATCATTAATCATCTTAAAACCGTCTAAATCGATGAAGCAAAGGGCGCCCTTATGGGGAGGGTTAGCTTTTCTTCCTTGCTCAAATACTTCGATGAGAGCATTTCGATTGAGGAGATGAGTTAACTGATCACGATGAGCTCGCTTAGCGAGATCTTCCTCGTAACGTTTTTCTTTAGTGACATCAATATGGGTGCCCATAATGCGCAGCGGTTTACCGTCAATGTCATATTCAACAATACGGCCACGGTCTGAAACCCAAGAAACACTGCCATCTTTGTGTATCATCCGGTGCACGGCGTGATAGGTTTCGGCTTTACCTGCAACATGGTTGTCAAAGGCCTGGATAACCCAGTTTTTATCTTCAGGGTGGAGATTGTTTTTCCAGCTGTCGATATGGGCGGGCAGCTCTTCGCGAGTAAAACCGAGCAGGTGTCCCCATTGTTGATTAAAAATAGTTAAATTGCCTGTGGGAATATGTTGCTCCCACAAACATAAGCCAGTGCGATCAAGCGTGGCACTGAGTTGTTCGTTTACTCGTTTATTCAATAGAGTAAGCCGATTATTTTCATACTCTAATTGCTTGATTTTTTGCTCTTGTTGCGCAAGTTCAAGCTGTAATTGAGTAATGACGTCCTGCGGTGTCATCAATAATCCTATAGAGTCTAATCGTTCTAGTTTAGCGGGTTCTTAAACAAAAAAATACCAGCAAGCTGCTGGTATTTTAGCATTAAAAGATAACCTTATAAGGCTTTAAGAATCGCCTCAACACTGTCCTTAGCATCACCAAACAACATTTGCGTATTGTCTTTGAAGAACAATGGATTTTGTACACCGGCATAACCCGTATTCATTGAACGTTTAAAGCCAATGACATTTTGTGCTTTCCATACTTCTAATACTGGCATGCCCGCGATAGGGCTAGTTGGATCTTCCATCGCTGCGGGGTTAACCGTATCGTTGGCACCTATGACTAGCACAGTATCAGTACTGCTAAAGTCTTCGTTGATTTCGTCCATTTCCAGCACTATGTCATAAGGCACTTTAGCTTCTGCAAGAAGTACGTTCATATGACCAGGTAAACGACCTGCTACAGGGTGAATACCAAAGCGCACTTTTATACCTAACGCTCGCAGCTTTTTAGTGATTTCAGCTACAGGGTACTGAGCTTGAGCCACTGCCATGCCATAGCCAGGGGTGATAACGACGGTATCAGATGCTTTTAGCATATCAGCGACATCTTCAGCGGTTGTTTCACGGTATTCGCCAACAGTGTCATCGCCTGAAGAGGCAACACTGTCATTACCAAAACCACCGGCAATAACTGAAATAAATGAGCGGTTCATTGCTTTACACATAATGTAAGACAGAATTGCACCCGACGAGCCCACAAGCGCACCGACGACAATCAGTAAGTCATTTGATAGCATGAAACCGGCCGCTGCTGCTGCCCAACCTGAATATGAGTTCAGCATAGACACCACAACTGGCATGTCTGCACCGCCAATTGATGCGACTAAATGCCAACCAAATGCAAACGCAATTAATGTCATCAGAATCAGTGGTGTGATTGCACCGCCAGCTTGAACAAATAGCACCATCAGAATAAACGACACCACAACAGCCAATAAATTTAATTTATGACGATGCGGCAGCATTAATGCTTTTGATGACACCAAACCACGTAGCTTAGCAAAAGCCACAATCGAACCTGTGAAGGTGACTGCACCAATAAAGATACCTAAAAACACTTCGACCAAGTGAATGTTAAGCATGGCGCCGGTTAAATGCTGTGTTTGTTGAGCTTGACTTGCTTGGGCAAATGCCGCTTTTGCGGTTTCGAGCGTAGTGTTGAGATCTTGCCCCATAACGACGACAATTTCCGACACTTCATGTGGCTGAATATCAATAAAGCTATTAAAGCCAACTAATACTGCCGCTAAGCCCACAAAGCTATGCAAAATAGCCACTAGCTCTGGCATTTCAGTCATTTCAACTTTTAATGCTAAGCGAATACCAATCGATCCACCAATAACCATGGCAAGAATAATCCATTCTACGCCGCTTGTAGCAGGATTGAGGATGGTGGCAATGAGTGCAATCGCCATCCCGATAATGCCAAATAAATTACCATTCTTGGCGGTTTCTTGTTTTGATAATCCAGCTAAGCTGAGAATAAAAAACACCGCGGCAATGATATAAGATGCTGTAACCAGTCCTTGAGACACGATATGACTCCTTAATCTTTACGGAACATCTTCAGCATACGCTGAGTGACGGTAAACCCGCCAAAGATGTTGATACTGGCAATAAGCACCGCGACAAACGCAAGCGCCGTGACTAATGCTGAACCTTGACCTATTTGCAATAACGCCCCGACCACAATAATGCCTGAAATCGCATTAGTGACCGACATTAACGGCGTATGCAATGAGTGCGACACATTCCACACCACGTAATAACCCACCACACAGGCTAGGATGAACACGGTGAAATGCGACAAGAACTCAGCGGGGGCAACCGAAGCGACTGCTGCAAAGCCGGCAAGACCTAACACACCTAAAATGTATTTAAGTTTTGACGGTGCCTTATCGACTTTTGCCGCTTTAGGCTCGATGCTGGCAGCTGGTTTTTGCGGCGCGGCAGACACTGAAATCGCTGGTGGTGGGAAAGTAATTTCGCCGCCACGGGTCACGGTCATATTGCGCATTACTACATCATCAAAATCGAGTACTGCGTTACCGTCTTTGGCTTTACACATTAGCTTCATCAAGTTGACTAAGTTAGTGCCATAAAGTTGTGACGATTGCGCCGGTAAACGACCTGGCAGGTCGGTATAACCTAATACCTTGACGCCGTTGTCAGTAATAAAGCGCTCACCAGTGACGGTATATTCACAGTTACCGCCCGTGGCTGCCGCTAAATCAACAATCACTGAGCCAGGTTTCATGGTATCGACCATGTCTTTGGTGATCAGTTTTGGCGCCGGGCGACCCGGAATTAATGCGGTGGTGATAATAATATCGACATCTTTAGCTTGTTCGGCAAAGAGCGCCATTTCAGCGGCTATAAATTCTTCTGACATCACTTTTGCGTAGCCGTCTGACGATCCGCCTTCTTTATTTTCAAATTCAAGCTTTAAGAAACTGCCGCCCATTGACTCAATTTGCTCAGCCACTTCAAGGCGAGTATCAAATGCGCGTACTATGGCGCCTAGCGAGCCTGCAGTGCCAATAGCGGCAAGACCGGCTACACCAGCACCAATAACTAATACTTTGGCTGGTGGTACTTTACCTGCGGCGGTAATTTGCCCAGTAAAGAAACGACCAAACTCGTGAGCGGCTTCGATCACCGCGCGATAACCACCAATGTTGGCCATCGATGATAAAGCATCGAGTGATTGTGCGCGTGAGATACGCGGCACCATGTCCATCGCCATCACAGTAATATCGTGACTTGACAGTTTTTCAACAAGCTCAGGGTTTTGTGCTGGCCAAATAAAACTTACCAGGGTAGTGCCTGGCTTCATTTGAGCGATTTCTTCATCACTTGGCGCATTGACTTTAAAAATAAAGTCCGCTTGATAGACGCTGTCGACAACATCTGCCCCAGCGGCTTCAAATGCAGCATTATCGAAGCTTGATTTCACACCTGCCTGTGCTTCAATTGCCACACTAAAGCCGAGTTTTATTAGTTGTATCACAGTGGCTGGAGTCGCAGCGACTCGAGTTTCACCTTCGATACTTTCTCTCGGTATTCCAATCTGCATGACTGTTTCCTGATGGTTGATAAAAAAGACCCGTCTATTGTTGTTCCCCACCAATAGACCATTCCGTTTGAGTATTACAGCCTAACATGGACACTTTAATGATAGAAAAAGTGCAGCATGTAAACATTGAAGTCGGGTAAACTATTTAATCAATGGCTTTACGCTGACATAGTTACATTGTATTTGCACGTCGTTTTACTCAGAGAACAATCAAGCTGAACATTATTCATCAGTTAATTGAACCTCCTAGCTTGCGACAGGAAGCGTGTTCGGTACAAGTGCCTTTGGGCTAATTACTTGGTTTTAAATAGAGGTAATTTAAAAACTTTTAACTGCGCCACACTTTTGTAGCTTAAAAAAACAACTTTGCATATTCCTAAATGGAATAAAAAATTATCTTTTATTCTTTTTTTGTTTTGATACTCAGGAGTAAGCTGTTCCACATTACACTGTTATAAGGCCGTCTTATGTTGTTAAAAGAACTTTCAGCTTTAGCTTCGCCTTTGTCTCAAGGACAAATCGATAAGCTAAAACAACTCACATCAGAATTATCTTCAGTTCAGCTCGCATGGGTCAGCGGTTATCTAGCGGCGAGTGCTAATCATGGTCAAAGCGGTGTCGAGACGACAGCAGAGACAAGTACAGCCCCAACAGTTACGATTTTATACGGTAGCCAAACGGGTAACGGCCGTGGTGTTGCCAAAGAGTTAGCGGCTAAAGCGCAGGCGCAAGGTTATGCGGTTAATTTGACATCAATGGGTGAATACAATGTGCGTCAGTTAAAGCAAGAAACCATCTTGCTATTAGTTGTCAGCACTCATGGTGAAGGTGAAGCGCCTGATGATGCCATTGAGTTACACAAGTTTTTAGCTTCAAAGCGTGCCCCTAAACTAGATAAGCTACATTATTCTGTGTTAGCGCTAGGTGATTCAAGCTATGAGTTTTTCTGCCAAACAGGTAAAGACTTTGATGCGCGTTTAAGTGCATTAGGGGCAACATCATTATTACCTTTGGTAGAATGTGATGTTGACTATGAAGATATTTCACAACAATGGCAGGACAGTGTTGTCGAAACTGTTAAGCCGTACATTCAAGCCTCAAGTGCAAATGTAGTGTCAATTGGTGCCGCATCTGTTACGGGTGAAAGTGAATACACCAAGCAAAATCCCTATACCGCGGAAGTATTGGTAAGCCAAAAAATTACTGGTCGAGGTTCTGATCGTGATGTACGCCATGTTGAAATTGACTTAGGCGAGTCGGGATTAACTTATCAAGTCGGCGATGCGTTAGGTGTGTGGTTTAGCAATAACGAAGTACTTGTTGATGAAGTGATCGCCGCGCTCGGTTTAGCTGCAGACGATAATGTCACAGTGTCGAAAGAGTCACTATCATTAAAAGCTGCGTTAACCGATAAGAAAGAATTAACTCAGCTATACCCAGGCTTAGTGAAAACATGGGCTGAGTTGAGTGGTAATGCACAACTTGCTGCCATTTGTGAAGACAAAGAACAGATCAGACAGTTTATTATTAAACATCAATTTGCCGATTTAGTGGCTGCTTATCCGGCAAAGGTAAGCGCGACACAGTTAGTTGATATGTTGCGCCCAATCACGCCACGCTTATATTCAATTGCCTCTAGCCAAGCCGAAGTGGAAGCAGAAGTACACTTAACGGTCGCGTTGGTTGAAGACGAACGTCAAGGCCAAGCTCGTTTTGGTGGGGCATCGCATTTCTTAGCCTCGGCTGAAGAAGGCCAACACGTTAAGGTCTATGTTGAGTCTAATAACCATTTCCGTTTACCCGAAAATCCAAACACACCGGTGATCATGGTGGGTCCTGGTACTGGTGTTGCGCCTTTCCGCGCCTTTATGCAGCAACGTGCTGCTGACGGCACCTCGGGTGATAGCTGGTTATTCTTTGGTAACCCGCATTTTGAACAAGATTTCTTGTACCAAGTTGAGTGGCAGCAGTATCTTAAAAATGGCGATTTATCGCGTTTAGATGTGGCTTTCTCACGCGATCAAGCTCATAAAGTGTATGTTCAGCATCGCATTGCAGAACAAGCCGAAACGTTGTGGCAGTGGCTACAAAATGGCGCCCATGTGTATATCTGTGGTGATGCAGAACGTATGGCAAAAGATGTCCATCAAGCATTAGTCAATATTGCGGTTGAACAGGGTGGCTTAAGTGCTGATGACGCAGAAGCTTACTTTGAAACACTACGTAGTGAAAAACGCTACCAAAAAGACGTGTACTAAATTCGACCTCGGTTGTTAGCGCAAATCTAGCAACCCAATCGCACTACTGAATTGAACAGAATTAAGAGAGGCCTAGGCCATGAGTGAGCAAAAGTTAGCGTTAAACGAATACTTAAAAATCGACAGTGATTATTTACGCGGTGATATCCAAGAGGGTTTAGATACCCAAGTAACAGGATCGTTTAGTGATGGCGATCAGCAGTTGATCAAATTCCACGGTTTTTATCAGCAAGACGATCGCGATTTACGTAATGAACGTAAAGAGCAAAAGTTAGAGCCATTGCATAGCTTTATGCTTCGAGCTCGGGTACCTGGTGGTATCTGTACCCCAGCACAATGGTTAGAAGTGGATAAAATTTCATCTACGCTAACCACCTCAAACAGCATTCGTTTAACCACGCGTCAAACGTTTCAGTACCACGGCATTCCTAAGCGTAATCTAAAAACCTTGATCCAAGGTCTTGATCGCGCAGCACTTGATTCTATTGCTGCTTGTGGTGATGTAAACCGTAACGTGATGTGTAACCCAAACCCGGTTGAGTCTAAACTGCATGAGCAAGCATATGCGGTGGCAAAGCATTTATCGGATCATCTATTACCACACACTCGCGCTTATGCTGAAATTTGGTTAGATGAAGAAAAGCTATTAGGTACCGAAACCGTTGAACCTGTTTACGGCAAAACCTATTTGCCACGTAAATTTAAAATGGCTGTCGCCGTTCCGCCACATAATGATGTTGATGTATACACCAACGATCTTGGTTTTATTGCGGTAGCAGAAGAGGGTGAATTGGTTGGTTTCAACTTGGTTGCTGGCGGCGGCATGGGCTCTACCCACGGTGAGGTTGAAACCTTCCCACGCTTAGCTGACGATTTTGGCTTTATTAAAACTGAGGATGTGACTAAGTTTGCCGAAGCCGTAATGACAGTTCAGCGTGACTGGGGTAACCGTGTTGTCCGTAAACGTGCGCGTTTGAAGTACACCATTGTTGACCACGGATATGATGCCTTTAAAGCGGAAGTGGAAAAGCGTGCTGGGGTTAACTTTGAGCCAAAGCGTGATGTGATCATTGGTGATCGCGGCGATCGTTATGGCTGGGTTGAAGGTATCGATAACAAGTTCCACTTAACCTTATTTATTGAAAGCGGCCGTATTAAAGACATGCCTGGCCAAACCTTGCAAACGGGTTTACGTGAAATTGCTAAAATCCATAAAGGCGATTTTCGCATGACATCTAATCAAAACATGATTATTGCGGGTGTTGCGGCAGAAGATAAAGCCGAAATTGAAGGTCTAGCGCGCAAGCACGGCTTATTAGGTCAAGTGCTAAGTGGTACACGCGGTCATTCAATTGCCTGTGTGGCATTACCAACTTGCCCATTAGCGATGGCTGAAGCTGAGCGTTACTTCCCTGAGTTTATTGATCATATCGATGCACTACAGGCGAAACATGGCATTAGTGAGCAATCAATTGTGGTGCGTATGACGGGCTGTCCAAACGGTTGTGCTCGTCCATTTGCCGCCGAAATTGGCTTAGTGGGTAAAGCTCCAGGACGTTATAACTTGTATTTAGGTGCCAGCTTTGAAGGTACGCGGTTAAATAAAATGCATAAAGAAAACATTCAAGAAGCTGAAATTTTAGCTGAATTGGATGGCTTGTTTGGCCGTTACGCCACCGAACGTGATGCTGGCGAAACCTTTGGTAACTTCACTGTGCGCATTGGCGTAGTGAAGGCGGTTAATGACGCCGCTAAGGATTTTCATGCGTAATGACGTGGTAACGACTGCATCAACAAGTGCAGCCGTCGATCATTCTATCACTCCGGCTCAATTGCAGGCGTTGTTATCAGCGCCTAAAGCTGAGCAAACTGCAGCGCTAGAAAGGATTAACCAGTTTTTAGCAGGCTTAACGGCGCAGCAGCGAGTGGCTTGGGGCTTAGCCTACCTACCTGGTGAGCATGCGCTATCGTCTAGCTTTGGTATTCAAGGTGCAGTGATGCTGCACATGGTGACTCAGGCGCAAAGTGATATTCCAGTAATTTTAACTGACACGGGTTATTTATTTGCTGAGACTTATCAATTTATTGACCAGTTAACTGAGCGCTTAAACCTGAATCTTAAAGTGTACCAAGCGGGCCAAACCCAGGCGTGGCAAGAAGCGCGTTTTGGTAAGTTGTGGCAGCAGGGGATTGATGGGTTGGAGAAATATAACCGCATCAATAAAGTTGAACCTATGCAGCGTGCATTAGCTGAACTCAATGTTGGTACTTGGTTTGCGGGCTTACGCCGCAGTCAGTCTAGTACTCGTGAAGCCTTGCCAATTTTGGCCATTAGCGGTAAACGCTTTAAGTTATTGCCTATTATTGAGTGGAGCAATAAAGATGTGCACCTATATTTAACCGAGCATGACTTGCCATATCATCCATTGTGGGAACAAGGCTATGTGTCGGTTGGTGATACTCACTCAAGTAAGCCGCTGGAGTTAGGCATGTCTGAAGAAGACACGCGCTTTAATGGTTTACAGCGTGAATGTGGTTTGCATTTCGATATTTAGGCTTAAGCTATTACCGTAAAGTACTGCATTCATCCGCAGTCAAATGCAGATGAATGTGTCTACTCTTTGCTGTGCTGCTAGGTTACTCTTTCTGTTAATGAGCTTCTGTTTAATAAGGCGTATTTCGTAAGCCGATTTTCAATCATTTATAAGATTGAACTTTGTTGCAATCTACTCTTATTTCATCACATGGTAATAGGTTATCGCCACAATATGACTGGTGCGATTGATGCTGTTTTTGGCGATGGAATACACAGTATTTTCGCTAATTGATTAATTTACCTAGCATGAATAAAAAAGAATTAAATTTTATTTAAATTTTCATGCATCCGCGCCGATAGTAGTCTAGATTTAGAAGTCCCCGTAGATGGTTTTTGTTGACGTTTTGGGATTGTTTTTGCAATCCACGTACCTTCAAAAGCTTCGCTCGCATCCTCGAGCACATTGATTGACTTGTTAGCGTATAAGCAATCGATTAGGTTGTTCCCGATAACTCTCTATTGAAGAGTTATCGGGAAAACCGACTTTTAATTTATCATCTGCTTACTGTTTTTTACGCCCCCTCGTCATGACTAAACTTGTGCTATTGACTTCTAAACTTGGCAGCATAATGTCGTGCTTTGATAGTGCGATATTCGTTTTTGCTGCATAAGTCGTATGCAATAAGGTAAGGTTTAATGCGTTTGTTAACATTTAGTGCTAAATTATTCCGCAGTTTATCGGTGGAATCGATAATACTTATCTCAAAAGATAACAAATTTTCAAATGCTAACTCATTTCAAGGAAGAGTTAACAATAATATAAATTGGAGTTTATAAATGAATAAAATGGCAATTGCTGCTGTGGTATTGGCTGTTGGTGCTGGTGGATATCTTTTGTCACAACAAGGGACGTCAGTGGTTAAAAACGACCCCATGTTGGACTATATCCCTGCTGATACATTAGCGTTTTCTGGGCAGCTGGTTCCATTTCCGTTAAAAGATTATTTGTATAGCATTGCAGGTAATTATCAAGCTTATGACGTTGATAAAATGCTGCCGTTAGATGAGAATTCATCAGCAAAAGAGCGCTTTTTTGTCAGTTTATACAAGCAATACATGAGCGTATTGTCTGAACCAGAAACCTTGCTATCGACTTACGGTTTACCCGATACCATTCAGAGTTATTTTTATACCTTAGGCGCATTGCCGGTAATGAAAATTGAGTTGAGTAATCCTGCAGCATTTTGGGCGGAACTTGATCGCGCCGAGCAGGAAAGTGGCTTAACTCACACTGTAGGTCAGTCTGGTTCTGTTGAGTATCGTGGGTATGCATTAACCAATGCAGATGATGAAGAACACATAGATATCGTCTTTGCTGTTAAAGATAACTGGTTAACCGTGACATTGAATACGTCATTTAACCAAGCGGAATTACTTGAAACTGCATTGGGTGAAAAGAAAGTTGAACATCCAATTAGTGCAACGACCATATTGCAAGACATCGCGAATGCACATGGTTTTATGCAAGACAGCATAAGCTTTATTAACCATGTTGAACTGGTTAAAGGTCTGACGTCAACAGACGGTAACATGCTAGCCAAGCAAATGACCAAAATGATTGAAATTGAGGGCGAAGATCCTTTTGCTGAACTGAAAACACCTGTGTGTCAAACTGAGTTAAATGGCATAGCAGCTAACTGGCCGCGCAGTGTCATGGGATTAAACTCATATTCGATTAGTCGTGAAGAAAGCAACATTGATGCCTCTATGGTGTTTGAGAGTAACAACCAAGTCATCCTGTCGGCATTAAATAAAATGCGTGGCTTTGTGCCATCATTTACCACTAAAGGTCATGACAACATCTTATCGGTTGCGCTGGGGGTTGATGTTAATCAACTGGCACCAGCATTGAATGAGGTGTGGACCGATTTACAAACTCCGCAATATCAGTGTGCTGCGTTGGCTCAAATGCAATTACAGTTGAGTGAGTTAAATCCTGCTATGTTGGGAATGATGACAGGTATGGCTAATGGCGTTAAAGGCATTAGTGTGACACTTGCCGATTACAAGTTAGCTGACAATAATGGCCAACCTAGCTTTGAAACGTTAGATGCATTAATCAGTGTCTCGGCTGAAAAACCGATGATGTTAGTCGACATGCTTAAGCCATTTTATCCGCCTCTTGCGAATATCGACTTGAAAGATAACGGCGATCCGGTTGATATTACCCCAATGCTGATGTTACCTCCTGAACTTGGTGTGAGCGCTAAATTAGCCATCAAGGGCAATCATTTAGTGGCTTATACTGGCGACAGAGGCACAGAACTTGCTGATTTAATGTATAAGCAATCGCTTGAGTCTAACGGATTCTTTAACATGGCGGTTGATTATCAGAAAATGTTTGCCCCGTTAGTTGATATGGTCGAAATGAGTGGCGAACCAATGCCAGAAGAAATGCTTATGTTAAAAGACTACAACATGCGTTTACAGATGTCGGTAGACTTTACTGATAAAGGCTTAGTCATTGGTTCTAAGGTCAACAGTAAAGCCAATACAAAATAAGGTCACTTGGTGATTTCAACAAATTGGTAATAAAAAAGGTGACCCATGTGGTCACCTTTTTGATATTGAGTGGCAGTGTTACAACAAATCGTTTAACGCAATACCGATACCAATTCGCTGATTATGATGGTTATAATCAATTAAGCTTTCACCGTAACCATTAAAATATTGAGTATAAACACGCAAAGTACCAATAATCGGGTAGCTCCAGGTCAATTCAACTGCACCGCGATTATTATCGCGTAAGTTGTTACGCAGTAGCATGGTAAAGCGGTGCTCATCTAAGCCGTATACTCCCGTCAGTTCGAAGTTGCCCATGTAACTGCCGATGTCTGGATTGTCATCGCCTTTAGCTGAATTAATGTCTTCTTTTGCATCTTCAGGGATACGCCACCACACTCTAAGTCCCAGAGCGAAAGGACCACGGTCGAATATTGCGCTGCCGTATATTCGGTTCCAGCTGCGCGATAATTGATTGGTTTGACCATTAGACTGATGCACAGCACCCACACCTAAAAATGAGTTGGTAAAGCCAGCAATTTTCCAATCATTATTAAATAACATAAATACTTCAGGTTCATGATTGGTTTCACGAAATGGCGATGAAGCTTCTTCATTGTAAACTTGCCAATATGATTGATTGGTGTAGGCAAAGAACAAATGGCCATTATCACCAAAAACGTTATACATAATCGGAAACTTAAAACTGATTTGGAACTTTGCTTCTAAGTTATCAATGCTGAAATCTTCATCTGGGTATTTAATTTCAAATGGCAATGAGTTGGTTCTGGTTTGGTAGGTAACAGGAAGTAGATAATTAGCTTTGTGCGGAGTGATCACAAACGGCTTTTCAGATGTTGCCAACTCTCCTTTTACACGTTCGTCGACTAAAGAATCTTCTGCAAGGGCTATCGAGCTATAACCCCATAACAACAACGAGAGTCCAAGATATTGTGTGCTTTTTATCATTGCATCATCCATAAGCATAATTAATAGTAATTTTAATGTGATTCTTAGTATGAGTATCTTTCGAAGTTCATTGTCATCAATTGCTAGAGATTTGTCGAATTAAGTTAACAATTGTTTTGATTCTAGTGGATCATTTTATACATTTTTGCATATGACATCGATTAAACAGCAAACAAACAATTTAATATTCTATTTAGTTATAAAAACTAACTATTAACTATTGTATATGGAATATAGAAAACGCTATATTCGATCATGGTCAAATATCTTGAGGTAAATGTGATGGAATTAGTATCTATGCTGGGGCAAAAAGCCAAAGGCAAAGTGTGGTTAGTTGGTGCAGGTCCCGGTGACGTTGAACTGCTAACGCTAAAAGCCTATCGCATCCTAAAGAATGCTGATGCTGTGCTGTATGACGCATTAGTGAGCCAAGATATTTTAGATTTAATCCCTTGTGATGCTGAAAAAATCGCTGTGGGTAAGCGCGCAGGTAAACACAGTGCTGCTCAAGGGGACATTAATCAGCTATTAGTGACGAAAGCGTTTACCCGTAAAAATGTCGTGCGCTTGAAAGGCGGCGATCCGTTTATTTTTGGCCGCGGTGGCGAAGAGTTACAAACCTTAGTGGCAGCGGGTATTGCTTTTGAGGTGGTTCCTGGCATTACTGCGGCCAGCGGCACAGCAGCTTACGCCGGTATTCCCCTAACACATCGTGACTATGCTCAAGGCGTTACCTTTATTACGGGTCACTGCCAGTTAGCGAGCCGCCCGATGGATTGGCAAGGTTATGCTAACTCTAACAACACCTTAGTGGTATATATGGGTATATTAAACGCTAATATTATCAGTGATGGTTTGATTAATGCTGGCCGCAGTGCTGATACGCCAGTAGCGATCGTGTCTAACGCCACCACCTCATCACAACAGCGGTTTATCGGTAAATTAGGTGAGCTGGCACGACTAGCCGCCGATCCTGCCTTGCAGATGCCTGCGCTGATGATTATCGGTGAAGTCGTTGAATTAGCTGACAGCTTGAATTGGTTTGACCCACTTACAGCGCAACAAAAAACAGATTTAGACTCAGTCGCCAAGGCGCTGTAGTCAAATAATTTAACCCGCTGCTTTTTTGCAGCATATTTAGGTAATGGAGAATCATCATGGCAGGCCGTTCGTTAAGCCATTTACAACAACTGGAAGCTGAAAGCATCCAGATTATTCGTGAAGTTGCAGCTGAGTTTGGTAACCCTGTGATGCTTTATTCTATTGGTAAAGATTCATCGGTTATGTTGCATCTTGCGCGTAAGGCATTTTACCCAGGTAAAATTCCATTTCCATTACTGCATGTTGATACCGGTTGGAAATTTAAAGAGATGATCGCGTTTCGTGACGCGCAAGCTAAAGCATTTGGTTTTGAGTTGTTGACTCACACCAACCAAGAAGGCGTTGAACAAGGCGTGGGCCCATTTACCCATGGCAGTGCTAAACATACAGATATCATGAAAACTCAAAGTTTAAAGCAAGCGTTAAATCAGTATGGATTTGATGCTGCTTTTGGCGGTGCTCGTCGTGATGAAGAAAAGTCTCGCGCGAAAGAGCGGGTGTATTCGTTCCGTGACAAACACCACCGCTGGGATCCGAAAAACCAACGTCCAGAGTTATGGCGCACTTATAACGGCGCGGTAAATAAGGGCGAAAGTATTCGTGTGTTCCCATTATCAAACTGGACCGAGCTGGATATTTGGCAATACATCTATCAAGAGAACATCGAAATTGTGCCGTTATATTTTGCTGCGCCTCGTACCGTAGTGAACAAAGGCGGTCAGCTCATTTATAAAGATGACGATCGTATGCCTATTGAAGAGGGTGATGTTGAATCGGTTGAACGAGTTCGTTTTAGAACCTTAGGTTGTTATCCGTTAACCGCGGCGATGCCATCAGAAGCTGATACCTTAGAGAAAATTATTGAAGAGATGCTGTTAACTCGCTCAAGTGAACGTCAAGGGCGCTTAATTGATTCAGACCAAAGTGCATCAATGGAGCAGAAAAAGCGTCAAGGCTATTTCTAAGTCATTGAACAGGGTTATTTTACCTATCCAGCATGCGAACGAATTTGAGTGAGAAAGATTATGGACCAAGCAAAAACTAATACTGACCGCATGGCGGCAGAGATCCAACTACACGGTGTAAAAGAATATTTAGCATTACAGCAGAATAAAGGCTTACTGCGTTTTTTAACTTGTGGCAGTGTCGATGATGGTAAAAGTACCTTAATTGGCCGTTTACTGCATGACAGCGCCCAGATTTATGAAGATCAACTTGCAAGCCTGAAAAGTGATAGCGCTAAAATGGGCACTACTGGTGAAGCTATTGATCTCGCGTTATTGGTAGACGGATTACAGGCTGAGCGTGAGCAAGGCATTACTATCGACGTCGCTTATCGCTATTTTTCCAGTGAAAAACGTAAGTTCATTATTGCTGACACTCCAGGTCATGAACAGTACACGCGTAACATGGCAACGGGTGCATCTACCTGTGACCTAGCGGTTATTTTGGTTGATGCACGTTATGGGGTGCAAACCCAAACTAAACGCCATGCCTTTATTGCCTCTTTATTAGGATTACGTCACTTTGTCGTTGCGGTAAATAAAATGGACTTGGTTGGCTTTGATCAAACTGTGTTTGAAAAAATTCAAGCTGACTTTACTGACTTTGTAAAAGATTTTGGTGATTTAGATATTCACTACGTGCCGTTATCCGCCTTGAATGGTGACAACGTGGTTAATCGCAGCACTCAGTGTGATTGGTATCAAGGTGGCACATTACTTGAGTTACTTGAAACTATTGATACCCAGCGTGAACTGAGCGAATTACCGGTTCGTTTCCCAGTGCAATACGTGCTGCGTCCTAATCTCGATTTTCGTGGTTTCTCGGGCACCTTAGCGTCAGGCATTATTACAGTGGGTGACGAGCTGGTCGCTCTGCCATCGGGCAAGCGCAGTAAAATTGCGCGTATTGTGACGTTTGACGGTGATTTACCAGAAGCGGTAGCAGGCCAAGCCATTACCATTACCCTTGAAGATGAGATTGATATCTCTCGTGGTGATTTACTGGCTCATCCAGCAACTGCGCCAGACATTGCTAACCATATTGTGGCAGACTTAGTCTGGATGGATGAAAAACCATTACAAATCGGTCAGTTATATGATGTGAAAGTCGCGGGTAAGAAAACTCAAGCCGTGGTGAGTGAGATTGAATACATCACCGATGTGAATACCCTTGAACGCAGTGCAGCATCGACATTAAGCTTAAACACCATTGCACGAGTTAAGTTAGATCTAACTGAATCAATAGTGTTAGATGCTTATAGCCTAGTGCGTGATACAGGTGGCATGATTTTAATTGATCGCCTATCTAATGCCACTGTAGCCGCCGCTATGGTTGTGAGTGGTCATCAAGGTGACAAGCAAAGTCATACTGAGTTTAGTGCATTTGAAGTCGAATTTAATGCGTTAGTACGTAAGCATTATCCACATTGGAACGCGCGCGATATTAGCGTACTTGGAAAATAAATAATGAGCGAAATGTGGTTGTTAGCGATTATCTTGTTAGCACTGGTCGGTGGGCTTCTTGCTGGGCTTGCAAAACCGGCTGCCATGTTTTTCTTCGCTTCATTACTTTGTTATCTGCTCGGGCTTGTTGATTTAACGGTCGCATTGGGTAGTTTTACCAATAACGGACTGATCACTTTAGTGCTGTTGGTGCTTGCCGCTACAGCACTGGAAAAAACCTCATTATTAGGCAAATTAAGCCATGTGATAGGTAAAGGTTCGTTATTTTCTACTCTAGCTAAGTTAGGTGTATCGACAGCCCTGTTGTCATCGTTTACTAACAACACTGCAGTAGTCGCCTCGTTAATTGGTGTGGTACGCCGTAATCAAGCGCATGCGCCATCTAAGTTGTTACTGCCGTTAAACTACGCCGCCATTTTGGGCGGTACGCTTACGCTCATTGGTACTTCCACCAATTTGATTGTTAACTCCTTTGTTGAAAATGCTGGCCTTGAGCCTCTAGGTTTTTTTGAGTTTTCACAAGTCGGCTCATTAGTGGTCATTAGTGGCTTAATCGTGCTGACCATTATGGCCAACTTTTTACCTGACAGACGTGAAGAAAACGAAGATGAGTCTCTGCCTTATCTGTTGGAAGCGCATGTGGCTAAAACGTCGAGTTTAGTGGGTAAGAGCGTACTCGAAAATCGTCTACGGGCGCTGAAAAAGCTCTATTTAGTTGAATTAGAACGTAGCGGTATACGTATTTGCCCTGTGCCACCACAAATGGTGCTGCAAGCTGATGACGTTTTACGTTTTAGTGGTGCGGTTGAGTCGGTTGAGTTATTGCATCAGTTTGATGGTTTAGAATGGTTCGGTAAGCAGCATGCAAAAGGCCAAAATCTGGTTGAAGCCGTATTAGCGCCATCATCGAGCCTAGTTGGCACAACCTTAAAAGATTCGCGTTTTCGTGAAGTGTTTGATGCAGCCGTAATGGCTATTCGTCGTGGACATTTGCCGTTAAAAGGTGGGCTTGGCGACATAGTGTTACAACCGGGTGATGTATTACTATTAACCCCTGGTGACCGTTTTTCTAAATGTCCTAATTTGACCACCGACTTTGCTGCTATCAGTGGCTTAGAGTTAAGCGTCCGTTTAGATAGTAAGCGCGGTAATTGGGTCTTGATCGGGTTTGCACTAACCATTACGGCGAGTATTTTAGAAGTATTGCCTTTAGCCAAAGGTTTAGTCTTATTGTTACTTAGCTACGTGGCGATTGGCGCAATAACCTTAACTGAGCTTAAACGTCGTTTTCCATTAGAACTCGTGGTGATTGTAGGCAGTGCCTTGGGCTTAGCTAACTTGATGATTACCACAGGCTTAGCAGATGTCATGGCGCAAGCGATGTTAAGTGTGTTTAATGGTTATGGTGTGTTTGCCGCTTTTGTGGGCATTTATCTGATCACCTTAATTGTTACAGAGTTAATTACCAATAATGCCGCCGCAGCACTCGTGTTCCCGGTTGCCTTTGCTGTTGCAACCAGTTTTGGTGTCGATACCCGACCCTTTATTATGGCAGTGGTATTTGGCGCCAGCGCGAGCTTTATTTCGCCTTACGGTTATCAAACCAATCTTATGGTCTTTAATGCTGGTAATTATAAATTCAGTGATTTTGTTCGCTTAGGTTTACCGTTATCAATTGTATATTCCCTAGTGGTTATCTTTTCGATCCCATATTTCTTTCCGTTTTAAAAAAGTATTTAGTGTGGTGTCACAACCACTCGATAGGAGTAGTGATGAGCAATATTGTTTGGCATCAGCATGCCATTGACCAAGCTGCCCGTGGAGCCCAAAAGGGCCAAAATCCAGTGCTATTATGGTTTACTGGATTATCTGGCTCAGGAAAATCAACCCTTGCAGGCGCATTAGAGCGAGCGTTATTTGAACACGGTTTTCATACCTATTTGCTCGATGGTGATAATGTTCGTCATGGTCTTTGTAAAGACTTAGGTTTTAGCCTTGATGATCGCGATGAGAATTTACGTCGTGTCGGCGAAGTCGCTAAATTGATGGTGGATTCAGGCCTAGTAGTGCTATCGGCATTTATCTCGCCTACCCGTGAAGAGCGTGATCGTGTCCGGGCGTTATTTCCCCAAGGCCAATTTGTTGAAGTGCATGTATCTACTCCATTGAGCGTGTGTGAGTCACGAGACCCTAAAGGGTTATATGCTAAAGCTCGTAAGGGGGAAATTAGTAACTTTACTGGTATTTCATCACCTTACGAAGTACCAGTATCTGCGGAGCTAACCATAGATACCAGTAAAGGCGATTTAAGCACACAAGTGAATGGTTTGTTGGCTTATTTAAAAGCCATTGAAGTGCTCAACCCAGCAAGACAAATTGCGGGTGCTGGCATTTAAACTGCACTAAATCGACAATTAAATTGATAACCTAATCAATCGACAAAAAAAGGGCTGATTATTCAGCCCTTTTTATTGTTGAGTTGCAGTTAATCTCAGCAGTCACGCCTTAAACTTTGCCGCTCTAAACCAGTACTTGCTTTAATACTCTTTGCCAGTTTCCACCCATAAAACGATCGCGATCAGTGGCTTTAAAACGGGCTTTTTTCAAGGCGTCGTCGATACGGCTCATGCGGTCAATATTATTGAGCTCGGGGATAACCACATGCTTTGGCTCAACATCAAACCCTAATACATTTTTGTCTTCTAGGCTGTGCCACCATTCTAAGTATTCTTTTATTCCTTCGCTGTTATCGTTGTCTAACGCTAATAAATTTTCTTGGCCGCGAAGTGGAAAATCATTGGCAATGGCGACACTGTCGAATCCGCCAACTTTAGCAATATAAGCCAGTTGATTGATATAGTCTTCAATCGTGGGTACAGGTTTGTTCGTCAGCCAAAAGCTCATCATAAACACCCCAAAAACACCACCGCTATCGCCAATAGCGCGGATCACTTCATCAGGTGAGCAGCGGGCATTGTTTACAATCGCGCGCGCAGCACCATGGCTTTGGATAATAGGAGATTGACTGGCTTTAACAGTATCAAGGGCTGTTTGAGCACTAGAGTGACTGACATCGATAAGAATATTTTTACGATTCAGCTCTGTTATCAGCTCTTTGCCTGCAGATGTTAATGGCATATTTAAACTATTTAAGCCGTTATTATCTAAGGCACCACCAGCATAACGATTACCATAATGGTGTGTCAGTTGCAGTACCCGTAAACCCTGTTGATGTAAATTGTCTAATTGCCGCCATTCATTGCTTAAACCATCATCTTCAACACAATCAGCCCCTTGAATTTGAAAAAACACCGCTGTTTTTTGTTGCGTTCTGGCTTTACTTATATCTGTCCCTGTAAGTCCTTGCAGATACACATCGGGATTCGCTATGACTGAGTCAGCCGCTTGTTTAATGCTGTTGATGCAGGCTTGATAAGTGCGTTTATAGTTTTTAGTGCCATCGGCTTGTTCAATGGTTTCTACTGCTGAAATATCGGCAATAAAGGCATCGAGTTTTGAGGCCTTTACATCATTGATGTCGGTAGGTAAAAAAGATAACCCATCTACGTATAAACGGTGTGGTTTAGCTGCCCATGCTGGAAAGGAGCTTAAAGGGCTTAATAATGTGGCTGCTCCAAGGCCTTTTAAGATATGACGGCGAGCTTGGTTACAGACTTTTTGAGGCATTATTATTCCTTAGTGCTGGCGAGTGTTTCAGGTGCCAACATCGTGTGTATAGGCCACGATGGCCTGCGCTAATGCAGTTAAACCATTAGTACGAGATGGACTTAATTGGCCACTGAGTCCAAGGTGGGCAAAATACTGGTTTACATCAAATTGTTGTATTTGCTCTGCGGTTTTACCTTGGCAAGCAACCAGTAATAATCCCATTAAGCCTTTTACGATACGAGCATCGCTATCGGCGATATAAAAATGCTGCTCGTTTAACCTGTAATGGTACAACCAAGCTTGGCTTTCACAGCCTTTTACTTGTGCGTCTTGGTGCTTAAATTCTGCCGCTAATGGCGGTATTAATTTACCGAGTAACATAATTTGGCGATATTTATCTTGCCAGTTATTCGCTTGCTCAATGAGGTTAACAGCATCAACTAATTCATCTGATAATGGTAAAAATAACTGCGCTGAAGGTGTGGTGCTTGGGTTTAACATGGTAATTCAATTAACCTCGGCTGTAGATAAAAGATGCGTTAGGATCAGCCTGTTGTGCCTTATGACTATAACAATAACTCTTTTACAGCATTAAGTGCATGAATAAATTGATCAACATCCTGCTTATTAGTATAGATGCCAATCGATGCTCGGCAACATCCATTTAAATTAAGGCTCGCCATTAGCGGCATGGCACAATGATGACCACAGCGAACCGCAACAGCTTGTTGATCGAGTAAAATCCCTACATCTTGATGGTGTTCACCTTGTAAATTAAAGGCCACAGCACCCACATTGATAGGGGCAATACCATACAATTCAATATCGCCCAGCTGTTGTAATTGTTGCTGTAAGTATTGCATCAATTGTTGTTCATGTGCGAGCAGTTGTTCGCGCGGCAATTGGAGCAAAAAGCTGATGGCTGCCCCGAGACCAATCACTTCAGCAATGGCTGGAGTGCCAGCTTCAAGGCGATTAGGTAGTGCACCAAATACAGTACGATTAAAGCTCACTGTTTTGATCATTTCGCCACCAGTGAGCATTGGAGTTAGTTGATCGAGTTGTTTATAGCGACCATATAAAATCCCCACACCGGTTGGACCATACATTTTATGGCCAGAAAACACATAAAAGTCACAATCAATCTGTTGTACATCCACCGATAAATGGGCAACTGCCTGAGCACCATCCACTAAGGTTAAGGCACCAACAGCTTTGGCTTTGGCGACGAGCTCATTGATCGGGTTTACTGTGCCTAGTGCATTTGATACATGGCAGATGGCGACGACTTTAGGCTTAAGCAGCAATAGTTGCTCAAATGCTGTTATATCAAGTTGGGCATCTGCGGTGAGTGGTATCGGTTTAATTACTGCACCTGTGCGCTTTGCCAGTTCTTGCCAAGGCACGATATTGGCGTGGTGAGCTGCAGTATCAATTAAAATGACATCATTCGCTTTTATCTGTGACGTCAGCCCAAAGGCCACCATATTGATCGATTCAGTGGTGCCGTGGGTGAAAATAACTTCTTGAGATTGCGATGCATTAATGAAGTCGGTTACTTGCAAACGTACGGCTTCATATTGCTGAGTCGCTCTTGCCGACAATTGATGAGCCGCGCGGTGCACATTGGCATTATTGAATTGGTAATACTCGTTCATCGCGTCAATCACCACTTGGGGTTTTTGACTGGTTGCCGCTGTGTCTAAGTAGCACAAAGGATGATCGCCAATGGTCTGTTTTAGCGCTGGGAATTGATCGCGTAACGCTTGATGATCAAATAAAACAACAGACGATGCAAGCTTCATAAATAGGGGTTTCTATATTGAAAATAAAAGGCATCAAGATCTTCAGTGATCTTGATGCCTAATGCAAGGTTTTGTGGCAATAAGCCCAATATCGCATTTGCGCTTAGGCTAATAAACTTAAGGGCAAGGGAAGCGATATAAAGCCGATAGTTCATTAATTCTGCCCATCAACTCTGCCGATAAGCTCACCTTGTGGCTGTCGATATTTTGCTTTAGCTGATGTAAATCAGTGGCGCCAATAATATTAGAGGCGACAAATTTGCGGCTATTCACAAATGCCAAGGCCATCTCGGTAGGTGTTAACCCAAACTCACGAGCTAAATCGATATAAGCCTGTGTGGCTTCTAGCGCCATAGGTGTGCTGTTATAGCGGGCAAAACGTTTAAATAAAGTCAGGCGTGCACCTTCTGGCCACTGATTATTTTCATATTTACCGGTTAATGCGCCAAAGGCTAAAGGTGAATAGGCTAATAACGGCACATCTTCACGATGACTAATTTCAGACATCGCGATTTCGTAACTACGATTAAGCAAGTTATAAGGGTTTTGCACGCTGATAATACGGGGTAAATCATGCTTTTCGGCTAATTTTAGGTATTTCATAAATCCCCAAGGGGTTTCATTTGAAATACCGATATAACGCACTTTACCTTGCTTAATTATTTCAGCTAAGGCTTCAAGGGTGTTTAAAATAGGAGTGTAATGTTCTTCTTTGTCATGCTCATACATCATTTCGCCGAAAAAATTAGTGTTTCTATCCGGCCAATGTAGTTGATATAAATCGATAGTGTCGATTTGCAAGCGTGATAATGAATCATCAACAGCTTGATGAATATTGCGCCAATCGAGTGCCATATCACTGCGGATATAATCACTTTTACCACCTGGTGCGGCTATTTTAGTCGCAATCACTAAATTATCACGGTTGCCCTGGGCTTTGAGGTAGTTACCTAAAATTCGTTCAGTGTCGCCCTGAGTTTCAGCTTTAGGCGGTACAGGGTACATTTCTGCGGTATCAATAAAGTTAATACCTTGTCCAATAGCATAATCGAGTTGAGCAAAAGCTTCTGCTTGAGTATTTTGTTCACCCCAAGTCATGGTGCCGAGACAGATCTTACTGACCTCAAGGCTAGAATGTGCGATACGTTGATATTCCATTTCATCCTCCTATGGAATGTGCTTAATCTGAGGCTAACAAGCTTTTGTGTCCTTGCAAAGCGCTATCATTTAGCAGAGAGAAAGAGTGAGTAAAAAATGTGCAATATGAGTGTTTTAAATCACTAAATTGGTTTTATCATAGCGATTTCACAGGCATCGTGGCCAGTTTCGCCTAAATGCTGACAATGACTAAAGCCAAGCTTTTCATACAGGGCCAATGCTTCAACTAATACCGCCGTGGTTTCCAAATACATTGATTGATAGCCTTGCTGTTTAGCAAATTCAATACATTGGCCCGTTATTGCCTTCGCCATACCTTGGCCGCGAATAGTGCGGGCAAAATACATTTTCTGTAATTCACATACCCCATCATTGCCAGGTAACGGGGCTACACCAGCGCCGCCGACCACTTTGCCTTGGTACTCAATCACCCAGTATTGTGAGCCTTGTGCGTCATAAACCTCGCTTAAACAGTCGAGGGTTTTGTCTGCTACGCTAAAGCCTTTATCAGGTGTTAAACCATATTCTGCTGATACTTCACGGATCACTGCGGCTAGGGCAGCATTGTCGTCAGCGTGTAGCGCGCGAATTATGGGAGGCTGCGCGTCGGCACTGATTGCATTTGTTGGGTCATTGTTAGTCATTAAATAATTCCGCATTGATAAAAGGAGCCATTGCCAGCACTAAAGCTTGGGTATAAATGCTTTCTCGGGTGGCTAAACCTCGAGTTAACAAGCCAATCGCGCCACCTTTTTGCTTAATATTATGGGTATTAAATACTCGGTCCATTACTTTGCCCAGTTCTTCACCCGCTTGTAAAGCGTTAAAAATATTCTGTGGTAGCGGTAAGTTGGCGCTGCGACCGACAGATAATTTATCGTTATGAATAATGGCCATATACGCAAAAGTGGCGGGGCCGTGATCAAACTGATCAACCCCACCTTCCATCGCCACATAAAAGTCCGCATTTTGATTGGTGATATGGGCGTTGTCTTGGCAAAACTTAGCTCGATTAATCGCCCCCAATTTAGTTTCTGCTTCGGTCATGGGCTGTTCTGCTACTAATGATGGGGCATGCATGCCATGACAACGGATTTGAGCATCAGGAAAATATAATTTAATCGCCTGTTGTGCTGCACTGATTTTAACTGGGTTGGTTGAACCAACAATAATCTCTAACGTTTGCGGTACTGCAAGTGATATCGGCATAGGGTGAGTTCTTTTTTTTGAGTTAATCGTGATGTTCACGCTAGTGAAATTAACCACATTGTATTGGATTTTCGTGCTTTTTGGTTTGATGGATGAGTGAATTTTATTACTGATAACTGTAAGTCATTGTAAATAATGGCTTTGTCTAGTTGGTATGAAACCTGCTAATTAATGATTAATTGCTGCTAGTCATGTCTGTAATAGTTAACTCTGTTAATCACATTTGTGTAGCGGCCAAGCTTATTTTTATTCTTATAAAAGGAATTAGTCATATGTCTATACGTATCGCAACCATTAGTGTCACGGCCGGACTTATTTTAGGGGCAACAATCTTTGGTGCGTCGCAAAGTGAAGCTGAGTCTGTATTTTCATCATTAAAACCGTCGCTAGTCACTCATGCTGATCTTAATTTGGTACAGCAACAATTGAATCTTGATGCTGGGTCGTTAACTGAGCTAGTAGCCAACACGGGAGCGGGTAAGTTAACGGTTGTTGGCGTAAAAGGTTTAAACGAAGTCGTGGTGCATGCCGATATTTATAGTCCGTCATTAGATCAAGATGATGTTGAAATTAAACTCAGTTTGACCCGCAAAGGTAACCAAGCCTATTTACTATCAGAAATCCACAGTGATCATGTTATAGGTGAATCACCTTTTATCGATTTATTAGTTAAAGTGCCACCCACACTAGCCCTTAAAATAAATGATGGCTCAGGTGCCATTCAAATAGATGATATCAGTGCCGATATTGATTTAACTGATGGTTCTGGGAGTATTGTCATCAACCGTATTGGTAAATTGGTATTAGTTGATGGCTCTGGGTCGATTGATATTACCGATGCTAAAGGTGCTATTAGGTTGCAAGATGGCTCGGGATCTATTCGTATTAGTCATGTTGTTGGCGATGTTGCTATCAATGATGGCTCTGGTTCAATCAAGGTTAATCAAGTATTGGGACAGGTTGAAATTGAAGATGGTTCCGGTAGCATTGATGTTGCTAACACTAAAGGCTTAACCATACATAATGCCGGTTCTGGCAGTGTTAATTATCATGACATCGATGGCCCATTGATACTCGACTAATTCGCCCTTAATACTTAATTTAGATGAGCGTAGATAAGGTTTTTAGCTCAAGATATTCACATTAACGCTAATCAAACCGGCTCAGGTGCATTTTTGTTTTAACGCCAAGTTTAATCATGGCATCATGTCGCTTCGATATGAGTCAATTAGCATTAGATAAGTAAGAGTTCATCATGGCAAAGAAGTTTTATGTAGTATGGGCCGGCCGAGAAACGGGCATTTTTACCAGCTGGGATGTCACTAAGCGTGCAGTGGATAAATATCCACAAGCCAAATACAAATCCTTTGCCACCGAAGCGGAAGCCAAAACTGCGTTTGCTCAATCACCGGCAAACAGTATTGGTAAAAGTGCACCCGCTAAAAAAGCGGCAGGCTCAGCAACAGCGACATCTGCTGGATCTGTATCAACCAAAACTCAAGGTGCCAATCAAGCAGTGTTAAGCCAATTTGATGTGGTCATTTATACCGACGGCGGTTGTGAACCTAACCCAGGTAAAGCCGGGTCGGGAATGGCGATATATCGCAAAGGCGAGTTAGCCGAATTATGGTTTGGTTTATATAATCCAAATGGTACCAATAATACCGCTGAACTGAATGCGTTACACCAAGCATTAATTGTCGCTAAAAAGGTAATAGCTGCGGGTGAAACTGTGCAAATTATGAGTGACTCACAGTATTCAATTAAATGTGTTTGTGAGTGGGCATATGGTTGGAAAGCTAAAAACTGGACGCGAAAAACCGGCGAAATAGCGAACCTTGAGATTATCAAGCAAGCACATGAGCTATATGATGCAATGAAAGCGGATTTGGTATTGCAGCATGTTGCTGCCCATATTGGCATTGAAGGGAATGAGTTGGCAGACAGAATGTCAATCCATGCTATAGATCAACAACATAAAAGCTTTAGCCAATATCCTGCGTCAATGGATATCAGCAAGATTCTAGGGTTACGCACTGGTTAGCGATTGTCGCGATAATCTCTCAATAACAGCGGTTTATTGCCCCCCCCAAAAAACAAAAAAACAAAAAAGCCGGATAATTCCGGCTTTTTGCATTTATCTTATGATTTCTCAGCGTTACTTAGTATTTTCTTCGTACATTAAGTAATGGCTTTGCTGCATACCCAGTGACTCATAGGTTTTTTGAGCAATCTCATTGTCATGTTCAACATATAGGCGGAAGCTCGCTGTGCCGCCATTTTCTGCCGCTAAGTCTTTTACTGCTTGATACAGTTTGGCGTAAATACCCTGACGACGATTTTGCGGGCGTATATAGACGCTTTGGATCCAGTAATAATTACTTGCGCGCCAGTCGCTCCACTCGTAAGTGACCATCAAAGAACCAGTTATTTCACCATCAACTTCAGCGACTAAATATACTCCGCGTTCTGGATGGTTCAGCAAGCCTTCAACCCCGCGGGTTAATTGCTCAGTGTCTAATGAAAGGTTTTCGGTTTCCATTGCCATAGCTTGATTAAACTGAACTAGAGCTTGTAGGTCGGCATGTTGGCCTATTCTTATTGTCATGAATTTCTCGTTTTTATAGGATGTTCTGTGGATATCATACCTTTCCACTTAATAAATGTATTGGCCTGTTGCGTCAGTAAATGTGTACGCCAATAGCGGGTGACATAATATCTAGCGCATGTTTACAGCGTCAATGCTTGAGTGTGGTCTCGTCGAGATCTCTCTGCATTAGCTCTAGGTTTCAACCCTTAATATAAACATTCAACTATTGTTCAATCCGCTTGATAGCATGTTTACAGGCCGGTAATAAAACAGCTGAATTAATTTTGTGCAACATGAGATTGTCCATAATATAAAAAGATAGCGACATTGGCATGTTGAAAAATAATCCACTTAAGCTGTTCATGGGACCATTTTTACGTGCGTTAATACTCATAATGTACGGCGACACGCCAGTCTATGCATGGATTAGGGCTGATTTATTTAAGATTGTCCACTAACGTATAATTGAAATTATTGTGACGATGCAGTAATGTGACGCCACGACAATTTAGATGAATGTCACAAACTGCATAAATTGATGGAGATAATTATGAAAGTTGCTGTATTAGGTGCTGCTGGTGGTATCGGCCAGGCGCTAGCTTTACTGTTAAAAACTCAACTGCCTGCGGGCTCAAAGTTGTCTCTGTATGACATCGCACCTGTTACTCCTGGTGTTGCGGTAGACTTAAGTCACATCCCAACAGACGTAGAAGTAAAAGGTTTTGCTGGTCAAGACCCAACAGATGCATTGGTTGGTGCTGATGTCGTATTAATGTCTGCTGGTGTTGCGCGTAAACCAGGCATGGATCGTTCTGATCTATTCAATATCAACGCAGGTATTGTGCGTAACCTAATGGAAAAAGTGGCAGTAACTTGTCCTAAAGCATTAGTGGGTATTATTACCAACCCAGTTAATACTACCGTTGCGATTGCTGCTGAAGTATTAAAGAATGCCGGTGTTTATGATAAAAACCGTTTATTCGGTATCACAACACTTGACGTTATTCGTAGCGAAACCTTCATTGCTGAGCTTAAAGGCTTAAATGTTGCTGACGTTAAAGTTAACGTTATTGGCGGACACAGCGGTGTGACCATTCTTCCATTACTTTCTCAAGTTGAAGGCGTGACTTTCACTGACGAAGAAGTGGCAGCAATGACGACTCGCATTCAAAACGCAGGTACTGAAGTTGTTGAAGCTAAAGCCGGTGGCGGTAGCGCAACATTATCAATGGGCCAAGCGGCATGTCGCTTTGGTTTATCATTGGTACGTGGTCTTCAAGGTGAAGCTAACGTTGTTGAATGTGCCTATGTTGACGGCGGCAGTGAGCACGCTACATTCTTCGCCCAGCCAATTTTACTTGGCAAAAATGGCGTAGAAAAAGTATTACCTTACGGTGAAATCAGTGCATTTGAAGCTAACGCTCGTGATGCAATGTTAGATACCCTTAAAGGTGATATCAAATTAGGCGTTGAATTTGTTAAGTAATTAACACTCTCAATGATCTAAAAACGCGAAGCCAAGGCTTCGCGTTTTTTTTATTTAACATGACTAGTATCGCAATTAATTTAGCCTTTATTTCCAGCATCCCGCCGTGTCAACCTATGTGAATTTCCCGCGCTATCATCCCAATCCATGACGACATATTCGCTCCAAATGCCCTATGTGGATCTAAAGTGCCATTGCTGTTTGCAGTAAAATTGAGCAAGTTATGGTTATGTTAAATTTGGAAGCCGCTGAAATGAGCAATAAACCATACAGCTTAATTAAATCCGTGTTTTTACTGTGGTGGATTTTTTTAATCCAACCTATTCAAGCTAATGAAACACCTTATCTTCCACTAACCGATTTTGGTGATAATCCTGGTGCGTTAACCAGCTTTTATCTTCCGCTAACGGAAGACCTAGATACCTCTGATAGCGCTAATTCGTCGTTAATTGTGTTACTTCATGGTTGTATTCAAGATGGCGTCGAACTGGCTAACAAGAGTGGATTAACCGCTTTAGCGTTAGAGCATCATTTTGCGGTATTAGTGCCACAACAAAGTTATGACAATAACGTAAAACGGTGTTTTAACTGGTTTGCTAGTCAAGATACACAACTCGATAGCGGTGAAATACTGTCAATAAAAAACATGATCTTAGCCACTCAAGCAAAGCTTGGGATAAAGCATGCCTACGTGATTGGGTTATCCGCGGGTGGGGCTATGGCCAGTGCAGCCTTGGTCAATTACCCTGATCTATTTCAACGCGGTGCTGTCATTGCTGGGTTGCCATATCCATGTGCTGATAATTTAATTAAAGCGATATCGTGCATGAAGCGTGGCCCGGCTCAGTCTGCCGAAGAGTTAGCTCAATTTGCTCAAGCCGTACACCCACAGCAAAAAAGTTGGCCTTCACTGTCCATTTGGACCGGTGACAGTGACACTGTCGTCGACGCGAATAATGCGCAGATGCTTGCTTCTCAATGGCAAATATTGACTCAATCTGGCGCCAAACCAGAAATCAACACTCAGTCCGGCTACAGTATTTCGCGCTGGAAAGACCCTCAAAATAACACAGTAATAGAGCTAGTCACTCTTAAAAATTTCGGCCATGGAATTGCCGTTAATCCAGATATTAAAAATGGCGGAGTAGAAAGCGACTTTCTACTCAAAGCACCAATAAGTAGTGTCACTGAGATAATTAAGCTTTGGGGGCTTTAATCAAGGTCTTCACATAAATTTTTGTTTTTAATATGTAATACCAGGTTTATTTTCAACACCTATAGACCAAAGCACATACTACTATAGTACCGATTCAATGCACTTGAAAATGCTATAAAGTCAATATGTGAACAGTTTGTTGTAAACCAAAATAAGCAGTAAAAACCATTAATAATAAATATTACAACGGGGATCTGTATGAAACAGAATACTATTAAAATGAGTTGTATTGCCCTAGCAATTTCGTCTGCGTTAACCGCTTCGTTTGCCAATGCCGCAGATGCAGAAAATAGCAGCGCTGATAAGCCCGCAGTTTTAGAACGCATTGAAGTGACCGCACGTAAAACAGTTGAAAGTTTACAAAATGTGCCTGTTGCAGTGACGTCTGTCAGTGAAAAAGAGCTGTCAGAAAACGGCATCAGTGTGATGACTGAAGTGCAGCAATTCTCTCCCAACACGACATTACAATCTAGCCGAGGCACTAACTCTACGCTAACTGCGTTTATTCGCGGCGTGGGTCAAGAAGATCCGCTATGGGGTTATGAGCCAGGTGTGGGGATATACATAGATGATGTCTACATTGCACGCCCACAAGGCGCGGTATTAGACATTCTTGATGTGCAACGCATTGAAGTGCTGCGCGGGCCACAAGGTACCTTATACGGCAAAAATACTATCGGTGGAGCGATTAAATACGTTACGAAGAAAATGACTGGTGACGGAGAGTTGAGCCTTAAAGGTACTGTCGGCACCTATGGTCAAAAGGATGTTAAAGTTGCAGGACAATTACCGCTTATCGATGACAAACTCTATGTTGGTTTTGCCTTTGCTAGCTTAAATCGCGATGGTTTTGGTGAATTTAAAACTTCTGCATTAGATGGTCAAGACACTGAAAACTATAATAAGGATGTTATGGCCGGTCGCTTAAGCGTTGAATATACGCCTACCGATGACCTGTTTATGCGTTTTACTTATGACAAAACTCAAGATGAATCAAATTCAAAGGGGGGCTACCGCCTACTGCCTAGTTTATTAACCGATGCCCCAGTGCCAGACAGTAAATATGATTCTTATACCAGTATGCCTACTTGGAATAAGGTCGAAACAGAAGGGTGGGGAGCAACAATTGAGTATAACCTCAATGAAAATTGGAGTGTAAAGTCTGTCACAGCTAAACGCGAAGGTTACTCACCAACAAACATCGACTTTGATAACACCAGTTTACGTATTTTTGACGTGCCCGCCATTTATGAAGATGAACAATTTAGCCAAGAGTTTCAAGCAAACTATGTTGGTGACAATCTTACGTTAGTCTCTGGCCTTTACTATTTTAAAGGTGATTCCTGTGGGCTTTTCGATGCTATTTTAGAAGAAGCCTTTAAAGCATTCGGCGGACTTACTCGTGAGATTAGTGGGTGTAATAATAGCGAAAGTTATGCCGCTTACGTGCAAGGTTCTTATGACTTTACTGAACAATTATCGATGACATTAGGCGGTCGTTATACTCGAGAAACGAAAGACGCTACGGTTTATAACGGCGTTATATTTGACAGTATTTATCCTGAAACCGGTTGGTATCCTGGGTTTGTGCGTGATGAAGCGTTAATTGAAGCGCAAGTCCCTAAAGTGCTTGATGATGAAGAAACATGGTCTAAATTCAATCCTCGTGTGGGGTTAGAATATCAAGTTAACGACGACATGATGCTCTTTACCAGTTATTCACAGGGATTCAAATCGGGCACATTCAATCCTAGGGCGACCGGCGCTGAACCTGCTGTTGAACCTGAAACCGTCGACTCATATGAAGTGGGTATCAAGAGTGAGTGGAATGATAATCTTCGCGTTAATGCAACGCTATTTTATCTCAACCACAAAGACCGACAATTCGTCTCCGTGTTACCTGGTGAAGATAGTTCAGACCTAAATCAGCGTTTAGGTAACATAGGTAAGTCTACCGCCAGCGGACTGGAGCTTGAAGTTGAATATGCTGCAACAGATTCACTTAACTTGTTCGCCAATCTGGGCTTAATAGATGCTACGTTCGATGAAGTAATTTCTTATGATGAACTTGGCAACAAAATTGATATCAGTGACACTTACACTATTACTAATACGCCAGATACCACTGCAAACCTTGGTTTCAGCTATAATATTGAAGCTGATATTGGCAGCTTTATCATTAATGGTAATTACTATTACCGTGGTGATTATGACTTAGCGGTAGTGGATAACTTACTGAGTCAAGATGGATACGGGTTACTCAACTTTGGTGTCAATTGGTATAGTAATGACGGCCATTGGAATGCTGGATTACATTGGAAAAACGTCACTGACGAGGAGTATTTAGTCGGTAACTACGCTTTTGTGACGCCGACAGGCAACGGAGATTTTACTCCAGGGCTTGGTGGGGATAATACTTTAATTGGCTATTATGGCGATCCAGAAACGATTTCGTTAACGGTTGGCTACCAGTTCTAAGCATTAATGAATCAATTGTCTATTAAAGGATAGCCGGCTCCCTATAGAACCGGTTATTCTTTTTTATAGAGAATGAAGTTTGCGCGATTTAAAAAATAATAAACAAAACCCGCGCAATTTTTTAGGAGCCGAGTATGTCTCAAATAAAAGTGGCAATTGCAGATGATCACCCGCTATTTCGTGCCGCCTTAACACAAGCGGTGCTTAAAAATTTCAATGATGCTGAAGTGTTAGAGGCGGAAAACTTCCAAGAGTTAATCAGCATAGTGGAACAGCATTCCGACATCGAAATTATCTTTATCGATTTGCACATGCCTGGAAACGATGGATTTACAGGATTAACCTTACTACAAAATCATTTCCCCGATATTGTCGTTATTATGGTGTCGTCTGACGATCAACCAGAAATTATTCGCAAAGCCATCAATTTTGGCGCCAGTGCTTTTATTCCCAAGTCTGCTAATTTAACCCAAATCTCGACCGCCATAGCCACAGTGCTTGAAGGAGATGTTTGGTTACCAGAACACACTAATATCACTGCCGATCAGCATACAGCTGCTGAGCATCAACGCTTAGCGAAACAACTCGCCCAGTTAACTCCTCAGCAATACACTGTACTTGCTAATATTGCTAATGGTCGCTTAAACAAGCAAATAGCCTATGACTTAAACATTAAAGAAACCACGGTTAAAAAGCATGTCTCGGCTATTTTGCTAAAGCTTGAGGTGTACAACCGCACTCAGGCAGGACTGGTGTTCCAACAACTCATGATAACGTCCAGCGAAAACCAGCAGCTAAATGCTTAATATCAAGTAGATATTGTCAAATACCAACATAAAAAAACGCCTCAATTTGAGGCGTTTTTTAGCTAATCGGCATCTACAATGACAGGATCTAATCAACCGACTTTAAACATGTCGTGAGCATTATGCTGTCGATACAATTTCATCAATACAATTTCATCAATACAATGTCATCAAATCTATGTCATCAATTCTAAGGCATAAGTTGTTTAATAATCCGTTTTAAGGCAATCGCCTTAAGCGGTTTGCGTACAAAACTAAATTGAGCGCTGCTAGTATGTTGTCTAACTGCTTCTGAAGGGTCTGCAGAGCAAATAACACAGGTGGTTTGCTTGTTAATGCTATCGGTATGCTGAGCTAATAAGTACTGCACCAAATCAACGCCATTTTTATCATCTTCTAAGTGATAATCTGCAATAATTAATTTTGGCTGTGGATTATCTGCCAGCTGCTGTATTGCACTGGGTTGATCTTTAGCGGTAATCACATGGCATCCCCAGCCACTGAGTAATGAAGAAATAGCTTTCAACATAAGGTCATCATTGTCGATAACCAGTACAGTCATATTTAGGTTGTCGCGACTGATCTCCTCTTCGGCAATGTCTAATAAATGCACCGGCTTTTTCTGCTGCGACACTCGCGGTATTTCAACGCTAAAGCAAGTCCCTTTTCCCACTTCTGAATGCAGTGATATTTTTACATTGAGTAACTTGGCGATACGGTCACATATCGCCAAACCTAGGCCTAATCCCGGAATTTCGCGAGTCAGCTCTAAGCGTTCAAACTCACAAAAAATGGCTTGGCGCTTATTAACAGGGATCCCCGGACCATTGTCCCAAACTTGTATCAACAAGGCGTTCTCAGTCCGCCGCACACCTAATAACACCTTAGGCACAAACTCGCTGTGCTTAAGAGTGTTTTTTGTTTTTTGGTGTGGTTTAGCATCATCTTGCATGACTTGATGATGCGTTTTACCTGAAGGTGAATAATGAAATGCATTCGACAAAAAGTTCTGAATAATACGCCGTAATAGCCTTTGATCGCTGTGTACAAAGCAGGAAGAGACTTGATAGTTAAAATCTATGCCTTGTTGCACCGATAATGCTTTAAATTCATTAACCAGTGTGGACAGTAAATCATCAATGGCAAATTGGCTTTTTTCGGTTTTTAACGAATTGCTGTCTAAGCGTGAAATCTCAACTAGATCCGATAGTAAACTTTCTACTACGTTTAGAGAATCTTCAATATTAGTTGCTAAATCATGCAGTTCAGTCGACTTAACTCTTTGTTTTAACATCTCAGTAAACAAGGTTAATGCGTTAAAAGGTTGCATTAAATCGTGGCTTGCTGCGGCTAAAAAGCGGGTTTTACTGCTATTGGCCGCTTCGGCTTCTGCTTTGGCTTTTTCCAGTTCCTTGGTGCGGCTTTCTACCCGTTTTTCTAATGTTTCATTCGCCAGTTGTAAGGCTTTTTCTGCTTCAATATGCGCGGTAATATCCGTGAAAGTACTCACAAATCCACCGCCAGGCATGGCTTGACCGCGAATTTCTAATACTTTTCCATCGAGCATAGTTCGCTGAAAATGATGCGGGCTACCCCCGCGCATATGCTCTAAGCGCTTTTCGATGAGTTCCTGGGCTTCGTTACCCACGATAATGCCTCTGTCGATGTTAAATCGAATCAGCTGTTCAACATGAAGCCCCGCTTTGACAAAGTGTTTAGGGTAATTAAGCAGTTCAATATAGCGTTGATTCCATGCAACTAAGCGCATATCAGCATCGACAACGCTAATGCCTTGCTCAATATTTTCAACGCCAGATTGCAGTAGTTCACGGTTAAACTCAAATATTTGGCTGGCTTCATCGACAATGCTCACCACATCTTCTAAGGGAACATGTTGGGTGCGAGATGCGGCGCTCATGACCATGCGTGTTGAGGCAGAACCGAGCACTCCAGACAGTTTCAAACGCGTGTAATCAACTAGCTGTTGCTGTTGATCTTTTCCAGCGAGTTTTTTGGATTCGGCGAGCAGGGCATCAGCTTCATCTTTATTAATAAACCGATTTAGCAAACTGGCTAAATCATCTACAGACAAGTGACGCTCTGACTGAACGGGTTTTCGATTAACAAATAAATCGGCTTGCAGCACCTCGCCAATGCTTTGCTCTTTAACCAGTGAAATGATCACAAAGCAGCCGATGTTAGCCGCTAAACTGTAAAACACCCCGTGGCTGATGTTGTCTAAATCCGTTAAGCCAAACAATGCTGTCGGTGTTAACCAAGTGATACCAAATAAGCCAAGGTTAACCCATTGGGCATCAGGGAACGTAACCGGCAAGAGTAGGGTATAGAGCCAAACAATACTGCCCATAATTAACCCTACAAATGCGCCTTGAGTGGTTGCATTGCGCCAATACAAGGCGCCAACTGCGGCTGGTGCAAACTGCGATAACAATACAAACGATAGTAAGCCGATACTGGCTAAATGATTTTGCTGATTAATAAAACGTTCAAATGCAAAGGCTGATAGCAAGATGACCGCGATAGATATGCGCCTTAAATTTAATAACATTCCCGCCAGTTGTGGGGTTTTTTGCTGGGAATTAAACTTTGGTAGACGTAATAATAATGGCGTGAGGATTTCTGTCGAAATCATGGTGCTTAGCACAATAGCGGCCACAATAACCATTGCCGTTGCGGCGGCAAGTCCACCGATATAGACCAATATGCCTAACCAAGCTTGCTGATAAAATAGCGGCAGTGTGAGTACATAAGTATCGGCGCCCACGCTACCACCGGGGAAGCTAAGCTGCCCAGCCAAGGCGATAGGTAATACAAAAATATTGATCAGTAACAGATATAGCGGCACCATCCAGCGAGCGGATTTAAGCTCCTGGTGATGATTATTTTCTATCATCATCATGTGGAATTCTTGCGGCAATGCATAGATAGTAATCGCGCCTAAAATCACCTGCGAGATAACAAGGTAAGTGGAGTCTGCATGGGTGGTTTCAGTAATATTTTGGCTTTGGCTGAGTAGGTCGCTAAAGCCATCGAAAACATAAAACGTGGCAAATATACCGACAGCGGTAAGGGCAAACAATTTCACGATAGAGCTGAACGCGATCGCCAGAACTAAGCCTTGGTTATGTTTACTGGCCGATAATTGACGTGTGCCGAATAAAATACTGAAAATAATTAATACGATAGTGACCACAAATGCAGTACTAATGCCCGACTGGAAGGTGCCTGTCAGTAAGTCGAAACTGGTACTGATAGCCCTTAACTGCAAGGCGATATAAGGAATCGTTCCTAGCAGTGACACTATGGCGACGCTGGCAGCAATTTTAGGTGAGCGGTCAAAACGGCAAGCAATAAAGTCAGCAATTGAGGTTAGGTTTTGGCTTTTAATGATTTGCAAAGTGCGCATTAACATTGGCCAAGCAAGCACTAAACAAATGATCGAACCAATGTAAATGGGAGCAAGCCAAGCCCCTGTCGTTGCTGCTTGACCCACAGTGCCATAAAATGCCCATGAGGTGCAGCATACGCCTAAGGATAGGCTATAGACCCATGGCTTCTGGCTTAACTTTTTTATGGCGCGATTTTGTCCCCACTGCGCCACCACAAAAAGCATTGCAAGATAAGCAATCGAAATGGAACTGATCAACCAAGTGTCAATAGATAACCAAGCCTGCAAGTGATTCCCCAATCATTTTTCTTATATGTTAGCGAAACTACACTAGACGTCCTGTTTGATAAAGATTTTTAATATCGCGGTGAACTAAGGTAGTACTTATTTATCCATACCCATCAGATAACATGATTAACCTACATTTGTGTCATTGAAGGTTTACATTACGCCTATGAAAATAACCCATAGATATTTGGTCGAAGGTCTGGTTTTTACGAGTTATGTTCTCTTTGCCATGGCATGGGTTGGCGGCACCGCGAGTATGGGCAGCATCATGGCATCGATGCACATAGATAGTTTAGCTTCAGCAAGTTTTATCAGTGGTGCCGTCACTTTGGCTAAAATTGTCGGCACCTTTAGCGCCGCTTATGTGGCAGTAAAGTTTGGTATAAAGTACGCCTTTTTACTCGCGGCGCTATTAATTGTCGTCGGTATAGTGACTCCTTTTGCGACCAATTATGAATTACTGCTGGTGAGCCGCTTTTTGATGGGCTTAGGCGGAGCCTTTATGATTGTGTACTTTAACCCCATTGTGATGCTGTGGTTTGCACCAGAAGATCGCCCAGTCATTAATGGTCTAAATGCGGTGGCATTTAACGTCGGCACAGCGATTATTTTATGGGGCATGACAGGTATTAACGCTATAACGGGCAGTTGGCAAAGCAGTTTAGTGTTATTTTCTGCCGCTAGCCTGATATTAGCCATACTCTGGTTACTGGTTAAGTTTGATACTCCAGCAGCCACTGTTCATGCAGCAGGTGCAGAGCCCGCAATATACGGTTACCTTGAGGGATTAAAAGATCAATTTAATTGGGCTTATGCGTTTACTTATTCAGGATTATTGTCGTTTTACATCTGCTTATTTACTTTTTATCCTCAAGCGGGAATAAGTCAAAGCAAATGGGTGATTGGTTTTGGGATTGTCGGCACGATTGCGGGGATGCTTTATAGTCGCAAAAATCCGTTACGCCTGCCGATTATTCGCTGGAGTGGCTTGATTATTGTGATCACCGTTTTAGGCTTATCCTTTAGTACTCAGCCTTGGTTACAGGTTTTATGTGCCATAGTCTTGGGCTTTTTTATCTTTTTCCCCGTGACAGCTTTAGTGTCTATTCCTCACGAACTGCCTATGATGACCGGCCAAAAAATCACCGTGGTGTTTAGCCTATTTTGGTCAATCAGTTATCTGGTTTCTACTATCGTGTTGTGGGTATTTGGTAAGCTGGTTGATTTAAGCGATGGCAGTTATTTTGGCTCATTTGTGATGATTACCATACTCAGCGGCACTGTGTTTGTGGGCAGTTATTTTCTACCAGAAACAGGCAAACCAAAGGAGTTAATCTAATGCGAGGAATCGTTTCCCCTAAGCTGACTGATTTTCTAGCGTTAGCTAACAGCAATATTGCCTTGGCTAAACAAAATAATGTCCAATTTACCCCAGCGATATTACGCGAAAATCTCAATAAACTTGGTGCACTTATGAGTGACTCCCCCTCAGTGAGCTATATTGCCGATAAGGCGTTTACGTTAACCGACCGAGCTATTCCGGTCAGAGTGTATAGCCCTGCACCAGATCAGCCTTTGCCTGTGTTGGTGCACTTTCATGGTGGCGGTCATATGTGTGGCAGTGTGGCGCTGTACGATCCGATTTGCCGTCATCTAGCCAGTATTGTGCAGTGCGTGGTGATTTCGGTTGAATACCGACTCGCGCCTGAATTCCCATACCCTGCAGGGCTTGATGACTGTGAACATGCACTGATCCATTATGCCGAGTTACTCGATGAGGTTAACCATCAAGACTCAGTCACCATTATTGGTGACAGTGCTGGCGGTGCTATTTGCACTAGCTTAAGCATGAAAAGTTTAACCGATAAGCAGATTAAGATAGACCAACAAATTTTGATCTATCCCAGCGTCGATTACACATTAAGCAGCCCATCACTTGATAGTAATGGCACCGGCTTCTTACTCGAAGCACCTCGTATAAAGTGGTATTTTGAGCAGTATTTTCAACTGCCCGAATCATTGTCAAAGCAACAGATAGAGCAAGTTAAACAGGCTTCACCTTTGCTTGGTCCCATTAACGCTCACTTACCGAAAACATTAATTTTTACCGCAGGTTGCGATCCGCTTAGGGATGAGGGCATAGCGTATGCTAATGCCTTAACTGCTGCGGGTGTGGAGGTTGAGCACCATGCGTTCGACGGCATGATCCATGCCTATATGTTGCTGCACGACTTAGTCAAAGAGGAATGTATGGCAACCTATCAACACATAGCTGCGTTTATGGCCAAGGCCTAATTGATCTCATATTAGTCTGTTAACTGCACCATTATCTTGGCTAGTGGCTCAGTTGGCCAAGTCTTCTCTGCTAATAAAAACAACCCGCACTCACAAACAGTGAATGCGGGTTGACGTGATTATATAAGGCTAAACCGAATGCTAATAGTTAAAGCTAAGGTTAGTTAAGCTTATTGCGCCGTCCAGGCACCGTCCATCGGCAGCGCTGATCCTGTAATGCCTCTTGCTGCACCACCACAAAGAAATAAAACAAACTCGCCGATTTGTCTAGGAGCTAACATTTCTGGTAATGGCTGTTTTGAGGTTACCAGTTGGTATTTAGCCTCGTCATAACTCAAGCTTTTATCGCTTGCAATGCTGTCAATTTGTTTACCGATAAGCGGGGTATCAACCCAACCAGGGCAAATTGCATTAACGGTAATGCCTTGTTCGGCACATTCAATCGCGACCACTTTTGTTAAGCCCACAATCCCATGCTTTGCCGCGCAATAGGCCACTTTATTTGCTGAGGCGACTAAACCATGCACTGAGGCAATATTGATGATCCGGCCCCAGCCTTTTTCAGCCATAGCAGGGATAACTTGTTGAATAGTATGAAAAGCAGCAGACAAGTTAATCGCAATGATGTCATTCCACTTTTCTATCGGAAAATGAGCCACATCTTGTGTATGCTGAATGCCGGCGTTGTTCACTAAAATATCAATACTGCCTAGGGCATTAACCGCATTGTCGATAAACTCATGTATGCAGTTAGCCTCTCTTAAGTCAGCATTGCTAAAAAAGGTGTTGATTTGGTATTGCGCCCGAAACTCAGCAGCTAAAGTTTGCCCTTCATCATGATCCATCAGGCCATGCAATACGATATGGCAACCTTGCTCAGCCAGCACATGTGCAGTCGCTAGACCAATACCGCTAGTTGAGCCAGTAATAAGCGCCACTTTGCCTTGTAGTCCTGTTTGTAACGTCGACATAATATCGGTTTCCTCAATTCAATAGCGGCAATGACAGCATATGTGATCGCCCATAGTGTAATGTTTCATAGCAAAGTGATGTCAACGACATGGTTTCACTACAATCCGAGTCAGTACTCTCAGAATAAAGCAATTACAGCACTATTTATTTGGCACCTTAGTACCATAGGGAAACGTCATTTGTTACAGATGGTGGGTTGATCGTGTTGATGACAGTTTGCTTATAGACAGCAGAGATTGTTGAACACTGGCCATGAGCAATAGGCTAACCGACTCCTTAATGAGTCCGCTAGCAACTCATTTACCAACTAATCTGTTGCCCTTGCCAATCCAAGTAACTGGCTTCACCGTCTGGCTCAATATTGGCCATGATGTGATACAACTGTCTGGCGACAAAACGGTGTAGAAAAAGTATTACCTTACGGTGAAATCAGCGCATTTGAAGTTAACGCTCGTGATGCAATGTTAGATACCCTTAAAGGTGATATCTAATTAGGCGTTGAATTTGTTAAGTAATTAACAATATCAATGATCTAAAAACGCGAAGCTAATGGCTTCGCGTTTTTTTATTTATCAGTTATAGCTCGATACATAAAATAAATTAATTGTTATTACGTAAAGTCTCTAACTCTGCTGTTATTGCTTTTATCTCTTTCCTTGATACACCTGGTCGTTTAGCCATTGACTCAAGTTTTTTCTCTCTAAGTTGTTGCAGTTGTTTAGTTTCTGCAGCACTAAGTTGTTGTTTTTCTTCTAATGCAAAAATTTTCTCGTTTATACTGTCCATTTCAGCAAACCAGTTGTCCATTGGCGACATGGCTTCTTCGTTGTCTTCATCACCTTCTGCGGCATCGACCCATTTTTGGAATTTCGCTTTCGATACGCCAATGTTAGTGGTGATCTCATTCATCAGACATTGATTCATTTTGTCATCATCTTCACTTTGCATAATAGCTTCTTCATTAAAGCAAGTTGTAAAGGAATCACGATACCCTTGCTCTAATGTTGAAATATCAATACCCGACAATTCAGCTAGTGTGACGAAATCACCTCGTGCTTTCATCTGATTGATTGTCATATCAACCATTTGTTGTTGCATATCCATTGCTATAGCATTAAAGCCAATTCCAGCGAGTAGCATTGGTAAAATCACTTTTAATTTCATCTTATTCCCTTAATAACAACTTATGACTTTTAAAACGCCATTAACTTAGCAGATTTGAGTGCATTGACCAAATCGGCAAACAGGGAATGCTATTGATATGCTTGTCGTAATAGTGAGAAAATTATCGAAATATGTATCATCAATAAGTCTTTTTATCGCTGTTTTCGGTCGATAATTGAGATTGGGTTATGCATTAATCAAGTGATCCATCAGGAACGAGTCAACACTATCAAGTCCGCTAGCAACTCATTTACCAACTAATCTGTTGCCCTTGCCAATCCAAGTAACTGGCTTCACCGTTTGGCTCAATATTGGCCATAATGTGATACAACTGGCTGGCGACAAACTCTGGGGTAAATAATTTACCTTGAGGTACATTGGCTTGAAAGGGTTTTGATAATGGTGTGTCAGTGGTGCCTGGATGAAACGCAATTAACTTAACTCGCTTAAGTCGTCTTGCATATTCTACGGCTGTGGTTTTAATCAGCATGTTTAACGCCGCTTTTGAAGCGCGATACCCATACCAACCACCCAAACGATTGTCAGAAATACTGCCGACCCGAGCACTCAATATACTGATCACACACTTATTGTCAGCGTCTACCTTATGACGGGCTTGCGATAATAACGGCGTCAATGCACTCAGCCACAGCATGGGCACAATGCTGTTGGCATAAAATAATTGCTCTAGGGCATTAGCATTAATATCTTCAATGCGTTTTTCTGGCATCAAGCTAGGTTGTTGAGCCTGAATTTGCACGTCAGCTGTTTGTGAATGCAAAATACCATTACACATCACAATGCGACTGATTTTGCCTGCGACCTTGCCCATACTGTTAACACAATCAATAATCGATGCTTGCTGGTAATTACAATAAAAATGCTGGTGGGTAATCTTGTTACTTAGATTGGCTAATGTCAGCTCGGATTGTCTGCTAACAGTAATAACATTTAAGGCTAAATCATCAGTTTGTTCTGCCTTGTCAGCAAGCCCCTTCAAAGCAGCAGCAATGGCATGGTCGATAAAGGCTTGGGCGATAGCCGATGATGCCCCAATAACTACCAAGGTCTGTGTTGAAGTTGACTCACTCATAGCTAATCTCATACCTTATTTTTCATAAATGAAGCGCTTATTTAACCTTACAATTGCCATTATCACAGCGCTTTTGGCCAGTGAGTAAATAAGATATCCGGTAGCGATTGCGGGCAAAAGCTAAATAAGCAATATCAGCAAGCGGTTTTATCAATGGCAAGCGCAACAGTTTTATCCAACCATGTTTACCGGTTAGGCCCCATGCTTTAGCCGTAACATCTAAACCATAAAGCCAGCTGCCATCAGCCTGTAATCCATGTAATACAGTATTAGCATGTGCCACGTCTAAATCAGGAAAACGATCATTAATATCATCGGCATTAATATCTTCAAGCTTGATGCGATCTAAGCTATCGTAACGCTTCAATTGCTTCATTTCATTGAGGCAAAGCGGGCAAGTGCCATCGTAAAAAACCGTCAGTTCCATCATTAACCTCGTTTGAACTAATGTGTATATAAATCATTGTACGCACAATAGGCCCAGCTAGTTTACCTTTATGTTCTCACCTTAATGCAACAGGCGGTTCAACCGATCAAAATCAATATTTATGATCTTTTTATTGCACCCTCGCGTATCTATTCAAAACAATTCACAAGGGCTAAATAATGCCATTAAGCCAAGCCATTATTAAGGTCACCAATTTACGTTTACGCACTTTTATTGGTTTTAACCAAGACGAGCGCGAAAAACAGCAAGATGTGGTGATCAACATTGAGATCCATTATCCAGCCGATCGATCGTTTCAAACCGACGACGTTGCCGATGCGCTAAACTACAAAATCATCACCAAAAAAGTGATTCAGCATGTAGAAGAAGGGCGTTTCTTGTTACTGGAAAAATTGGTTGCTGACGTGTTAGATATTTGCCGTGAACACCCAACTGTTACTTTAGCTCGGGTCACTATTGATAAGCCGCATGCATTGCGATTCGCAGATTCTGTATCGTTATCTTTAGAGTATCAAGCCTAACCCAATATTAAGGATGTTATTATGACGACCATTAATGACATAACCCGTGCAGAGTTGTCTGCAGAAGCATTAAAAGTACAACAAGCGTTAGTTGCTCACGGACTGGAAACCCCTTTGGTACCGAGTGACATGACTAGCGAGCAAAAATATCAGCGTATTAAAGGTTTAATGACTGAGGTTGTGTCTACTTTAGGGCTCGATTTAACCGACGACAGTTTGGCTGAAACGCCGCATCGCATTGCTAAAATGTACGTCAACGAGATTTTTTCAGGTCTTGATTATGCTAACTTCCCTAAAATTACCCAAATTGATAATAAAATGGGTGTTGAAGAGATGGTTAAGATCAGTAACATCAGTGTGGTCAGTACCTGTGAGCATCACTTTATTACTATCGACGGGCTTGCCAAGGTGGCCTACATCCCCAAAGACAACATTATCGGTCTATCGAAAATTAACCGTATCGTGCGTTTTTTTGCGCAGCGTCCTCAAGTTCAAGAGCGCTTAACTCAGCAGATTTTAGTGGCGTTGCAAACCTTGCTTGCCACCGAAGATGTCGCCGTGAGCATTAATGCTACTCATTATTGCGTAAAATCTCGTGGCATCATGGATACCTCATCAAGCACCCAAACCACTGCACTTGGTGGCTGCTTTAAAGCCAACCCAGCTAGCCGCGCTGAATTTTTAGCTTAGTAAACCGCGGTATCATCATGATTGAATGACTCCCATTAGCGGAGTCATTTTTTTATAATTTAACCGACTATCTTTTGTCATTATTAGTCGGTAGGGTAAATGTTTCATTATCCATTACTTTGAGATAACCATCTAATTTTGCTTATGATAAAGTCACACGTTATCAGAGCGACAACCAATAAAGGCAACATTATGGAACGAACAATACTGATCACTGGCGTAGGTAAGCGTATTGGCTATGCACTGGCTAAGTATTATTTGGCTCAAGGTCATCATGTTATTGGCACTTATCGCACTCACTACGACAGTATTGAACAGTTGGGTAAGTTAGGCGCGAGTTTACATTCATGCGATTTAACCGATGCAGGCGCCATTGATGGCTTAATTAGCCATATCAATCAGCATCACGATCGCCTCGATACCATTATTCATAATGCATCCGACTGGTTGCCCGACAACAGCGGTTTAAGCCCGAGTGACACCATGGCGAGAATGATGCAAATTCATGTCACTGCGCCTTATCAAATCAACCTTGCTTTAGCGCCATTGCTTATTAGCGCGGCTAAAATCAATCACGACAGTATTGGTGCCAGTAACATTATTCATATTACCGATTATGTTGCCGAAAAGGGCAGTAAAAAGCACATTGCATACGCTGCCAGTAAAGCTGCACTGCATAATATGACACTGTCATTTGCCAGCTTGTTAGCACCGCACGTTAAAGTGAACTCTATTGCCCCAGCGATGATCTTATTTAACGACCATGACGATGATGCTTATAAAGTAAAAGCGTTAGCCAAAGCGATTTTGCCAAAAGAAGCGGGTAATGATGAAATCATCGCCTTAATCGATTATTTGCATGCGAGTCATTATGTTACGGGTCGCAGTTATGCGGTTGATGGCGGCAGACAATTAAAATAGCCAGTCAACAGCATCATTAAAAAGTGCGAAGCGATAATTTAATATAGACTTCTAGATGGCTAATTGCTAGTGTGGATTGCAGTGCAATATCACACAGCCTATTACCTGAAGGAAGTTACTATGACTGCAGCAAACATGAAACTGGAATCACTGGCATTACATTATGGTTACGAGTCAGAAGCAACCACTAAAGCTGCTGCAGTGCCAATTTACCAAACTACCTCTTACACCTTTGACGATACCCAACACGGGGCGGATCTGTTCGACTTAAAAGTCGCCGGTAATATTTATACCCGCATAATGAACCCCACAACCAGTGTACTGGAACAGCGCTTAGCGGCGATAGAAAGCGGCATTGGTGCACTGGCTGTAGCTTCTGGCATGGCGGCCATTACTTATGCTATTCAAGCGTTAACTCAAGTAGGCGACAACATTGTCAGTACTAGCCAATTGTATGGCGGCACTTATAACTTATTTGCCCATACATTACCGCGCCAAGGCGTTGAAGTGCGTATGGCAGCCTTTGATGATTTCGATGGCCTCGATGCGTTAATTGATGACAACACTAAAGCATTATTTTGTGAATCAATTGGTAACCCTGCCGGCAATATTGTCGATTTACAGCGTTTGGCCGGTATTGCCCACAAACATGGGGTGCCGTTAATTGTCGATAATACTGTGGCCACGCCAGTGTTGTGTCGCGCATTTGATCATGGCGCCGACATTGTCATTCACTCATTAACTAAATACATTGGCGGCCACGGTACCACTATTGGTGGGGTAATTATCGACTCGGGTAAATTTGATTGGGTCGCCAATAAAAAACGCTTTGCGATACTTAATCAGCCTGATCCGTCTTATCACGGCGTAGTTTATACCGACGCCTTTGGCCCCGCGGCATTTATTGGTCGCTGTCGTGTTGTGCCACTGCGCAATACTGGCGCAGCATTATCACCACACAGTTCATTTTTATTACTACAAGGTTTAGAAACCCTAAGTTTACGCATGGAACGTCACTGCAGTAATGCGCTCACACTAGCGGAATATTTGCAGCAACACCCAAGCATTAGTTGGGTAAACTATGCCGCATTACCTGACAGCCCACACCATGCAACTTGCCAAAAAATCACTGGCGGTAAAGCCTCTGGTATCATTAGTTTTGGCATTAAAGCCGCTAATGCTGAAGCGGGTAAAGTGGCTGGTGGTAAGTTTATTGATGCATTGCAAATGGTGCTTCGTTTGGTCAATATCGGCGACGCTAAATCACTGGCTTGTCACCCAGCCAGTACCACTCATCGCCAACTGAGCGGCGCAGAGTTAGCTAAAGCAGGTGTATCAGAAGACTTAGTGCGGATATCTGTGGGTATTGAACACATAGACGACATCATCGCCGATGTTAGCCAAGCATTAGAGAAAGCAATTGTGTAAGCCTATTTTTACCTAAGCAATATAATGAAAAAGCCCCATCAATAGCGTTTATTGATGGGGGCTTTTTCTATTCTGTTATGTTTAATTCCTACCTTCTACAAAGTCTAGTTGGTATATAAGAGGAACCTGCAGTATCAAGGTGTCTGCGTCCAAAGTGTCCTAAATAGCATGATGAAAATGCCGTAGTGACATCATGGCCTTTATCACACATGCCTGTGTTTCAAGGCATGTAGACTCCTGTTTTGCAGATATGTAACAGGCTCGGGGGGCATGGTCGTTTTTTGACATCCATGTCATCACGACATCCGTCAGTCCATTCACATCAGATGTACCATCTGAGTCGTTGGGTGATTTTTATTATGCTATGAGGACTAACATTTTGCCGGAGCTGGCGGGGAGATCTAAGAGGGGGAACAGTTTTCCCCTTCTTGGTCTGGTGTGGGCGAAGCGCCACAACCTTAATAGTATTAAGCTATTTTAAATAGCTAATCGTCTCGTTGGGGTAATAATCACTGGTAAAGGCATATCCCAAAACTCGGTAGGAACTTGGCTCACTTGCTGACAATCGTGGGCAAAGCCTACTGCTAACGGCTTGTTATCGACCACTTGTGCCAAAGTGCGGTCGTAATATCCGCCGCCCATGCCCATACGGTTACCGTGTTCATCAAATGCCACCAAAGGGGTGATGATCATATCGAGTTTATCGACAGTAATAACATGCTGCACATTCAATTGTGGTTCTTTAATAGCGTATTGATTTTCAAGCATCACAGAATCGCGATCATAACGAATAAACAGTAAGTTGCCTTTACTGAACGGATGAAGCCGGGGCAAATACAGGTTAATGTCGAGATCCCATAATGCTTCAATCAGCTTTTGAGTCGCTAATTCGCCGTCTTGGGTAAAATACAAGGCAACATGCTTAGCCGATTGAGCTTGAATTTCAGCAAGCATATGGCGGCTAGCAATTAAGGCTAATTGGCTTTGTTCTTCAGGACTAAGGCTATTTCGCTCTTGGCGAACATGGCGGCGAATATTGTCGCGGCTCATGTCTGTGCTATCGAACAGCGGTTCTTGAAACTCAGAAGGGGTGGCAAAGTAGCTAATACGTGCCGAAGATGTTGACGTAACCGGACGATTTTCTGTGTTAGTCATAAAACGAGTGATGGTCATAAAATTAGAATGCTCCCCAAAATACCGCTGCCGGCGTAGCCCTTGAACCGTAGGTTCAAGGCGGGTAAATGTTCATTTCCTAAGGCTTCTCGGTACGAGCCGAGCATGCACAGTGTCAACAAAAGCATTCACCCTGGGTTTGTAATTATCGGCACAGGGACTTAGCCAACTGGCGAATATCTCAGGGAGCAAAACTGGTTGAATCAAGCTTTGCTTCATTCTTAAATCTTAGTCTAGCCTTCCTAGCGGCTTCGTTCAACCAACGATGTCTCCAAGGTTGATTGCAATAACGAAATACGCTCATCCATTTGCGCCATGTACTGCTTATTCTTTTGCTTTTCTTCGTACAGTTCATTACCAATGTTTAATGCTGCCATAATGGCCAGCTCTTCACGGCTCAAATTGTTAGTACGAGATTTTAAGGTTGTCAGTTGGTTTTCAACTTCTCTGGCTACCGTGCGCAAGGCATCTTCGCGTCCTTTTGGACATGCGATAGAGTAGGTGCGCCCTAATAGGGTGATATCAACAGCACTGTTACTCATAATGTCGCCACAGATCCTTAGTTAAACTCAAGCATGTGGCGAACTATATAGGGCTGAATTTAAAAGAGCAAGGCAACAACGCGCCTTTTTAACTATTTGCTGGTTGTCTGAACAAATACACTCATTGTCAATTATTATAGTCACTTTATGGCTCACAAATTTAACCACATTACACACTAGCATTTGGAGCATCATCCTAACTCTGCTAGCATTGATGCAGATATAGCGCTATTAGGAATTAACCATGGCAACCCCACCTTCATTATGTATTGAAAAACTAAAACAGGCCCTAGATTACGCAGAAGTTGGCCAGCATCCAGTAGAAGTGCACGGCGCACTGGTTGGGCTTATTTGTGGTGGCGTTAAACAAGAAAATTTAGCCTGGTTAACACCGTTAGTTGAGTTAATGAACGATGGGCAACCGTTAGAGCCTAATTTACAACTGCTGATCAGCGAATTGTATCAAGATACGGTTAATCGTTTAGTGGATTTCGAATTTGGTTTTACCCTCTTATTGCCAGAAGAAGAAGCGTCACTAAGCGATCGCGTCGAAGCGTTAGCCCTGTGGACTCAAAGCTTTTTAACCGGCATTGCCATTATTCAACCACAGCTAGCCAAAGCATCGCCAGATGTACGTGAAGTGATTAAAGATCTGGCCGATATTGCTCAAGTAGAATTTGATGTTGGTGATGATGAAGAGTCAGAAGTTGCTTACTTTGAGCTGCAAGAGTTTGTCAGAATGTCAGCTATTTTATGCTACTCAGAGTTTGGCTTAGACATGCCATTGAATGACACCGATGAGTCTTCAACTTTCCACTAACATTTTTGGTATAGGCAGCAACGCAGCGTATGACCACAGCACACACCATCACAGCACAGCTTAATGTTGATATTGCCATTGTCGGTGGCGCCATGGCCGGAGCCACGCTAGCCCTTGGGCTAGCTAAGTTATCTGCCACCTTGTCGCGTCCGCTGCGCATCGCCTTAATCGAAGCCCACCTAGCGAGCAATAATCACCCAGGTTTTGATGCTCGCTCCATTGCCATTGCGCACGGTTCTATTTTCGAACTGACTCGTTTAGGTATTTGGCCCAAGTTGCAGCATCTAGGCACGGCGATCGAAAATATTCATGTTTCTGATCGCGGCCACTTTGGTATGACCGAACTTAACGCTAAACCGCTTGGCTTAGGAGCATTAGGGCAGGTGGTTGAGTTAGCCCAAGTGGGCAAAGTGTTGTTTGAACAATTGGCTAAATCATCTGTTGAGGTGTTTTGTCCGGCTACCGTGACTGAGTTGCAGGCTCAAACCAATGGTCACTTATTAACTTTAGATAACGGCACGCAATTGCATTGCCAGTTATTAGTTGCTGCCGATGGTGCTAATTCCGTGGTGCGTCAACATCTTGGCCAACCCACAGAACAAATCAATTTCGATCAAACGGCCATTGTCGCCAATGTGAGTACTGACCAGCCGCACCAGCATTGGGCTTACGAACGCTTTACGCAAACAGGACCATTAGCTCTGCTGCCTATGAGTTCAGTGCCCATGACCGCTGCGGCGCATACTGCCGTGTCAGCCAGCCCTGCTCAGTCGCGTTTTTCCGTAGTGTGGGCATTACCGCCCGCTCAAGCAGAGCAACTAAAACATGCCGACAAAGCCGAGTTTTTAACCGCATTACAACAAGCCTTTGGCCATCGCGTTGGTCGCTTCGTTGATGTCGGTCAGCGCAGCAGTTATCCACTGACGTTATCGTACATGCCAAGACCGATTTACCATCGCTGCATCTTTATTGGTAATGCGGCGCAAACCCTACACCCGATTGCCGGACAAGGTTTTAATCTTGGCCTGCGTGATGTTGTGGGCTTACTGGATGTACTGAAACAGGCTTTCAGTACGTATCAATTAGCCCATCCCTCAACCGAGGTCGATGTCGGCAGTAATGCTATCTTGCATCAGTATTTAGCCGCACGCCAAGCGGATCGCGACAGCACGCTGAGTAATATCGAATTTTTAGTACGTGGCTTTTCCAACCAATATTGGCCGATGGTAGCGGGTCGCAATCTTGGTTTACGCCTATTGTCTTGGCTACCACCGTTAAAACGTCCCATCGCACAAACCGCAATGGGCTGGCGTTAACTCATTTTAAGGTAAGGATTGAGCATGTTTTCTACTCAAACATATGATGTTGCTATTGTTGGTGGTGGTATGGTCGGGCTGGCAACGGCAATTGGGTTAGCGAATGCCGACCTTAATGTGGTGGTCATTGATGCTGGCGAAACCCAAGCCGTGAGTGGTGAGCCCAAATTGCGTGTTAGTGCCGTTAACAAAGCCAGCCAACAATTGCTCGAAAATCTCGGTGCGTGGCAATACCTTGATGACAGCCGTGTTAGCCCTTACCAAAAAATGTCGGTTTGGGACAAAGACGGTCTAGGCAAAATTGAATTTGACGCTCACAGTATTAGCGAAGCCTATTTAGGTTCAATTATCGAAAATGATGCCATTAGCTATGCACTGGCTAAGCGCGCCAGCGAAATCAGCAATCTAACTCATTTACAAGGTCAACGCCTTGAACGCATTGCCTTTGGCGAACGTGAAGCCTGGCTAACCCTAGCCGGCGGCGACAACATCAGCGCCGCAGTGGTGGTGGCCGCCGACGGAGCCAATTCTTGGGTGCGTGAACAATGCAATATTCCGCTGACATTCTGGGACTACGGCCACCACGCTATAGTGGCTACTGTGCGCACTGAGTTAGCCCACGATGCGACCGCCAGACAAGCCTTTTTACCCGGTGGTCCGCTAGCCATGTTGCCCTTGTATGACGATAATTTATGTTCCATCGTCTGGTCGGTATCGCCCGATCAAGCTGAGCAGTTATTAGCATTAGACGATATCGAATTTGGCAAAACGTTAACCGCCGCGCTCGATGGCCGTTTAGGCCTGTGCCAGGTGATTAGCGAGCGGCAATCATTCCCATTACGTATGCGTTATGCGCGCCATTTTGCCCGCCATCGATTAGTGCTGGCTGGTGATGCTGCCCATACCATTCACCCGCTTGCTGGCCAAGGGGTTAACCTCGGCTTTTTAGACGCCGCCAGTATTATCGACACCTTTAGCCAATTGCACGAACAAGGCAAAGATTTAGGCGAATACAGTCATTTGCGCGCCCTTGAACGTTGGCGTAAAGCTGAAGCCATGGAGATGATTGCCACCATGGAAGGCTTTAAAAGATTGTTCGCCGGCAGCAATCCGCTTAAAAAAGCCATGCGCGACATAGGCCTAACCCTAGTTGATAATGTCGCTGGGCTGAAAACAGTGTTCATCAAACAGGCTATGGGTAACAAAATGACATTACCTAAACTTTGTCGTGAGCCAATTTCATCGTAGCGAATATAGAAACTTGTTTAATATCAGTCTATACAGCTAAGTCGGCGTTTTTATTGTAAAAAATTATGTAAATAAATTACAACAATAGATTAGCTAAACTAATGCAACAGGACTCGGATTAGAAAAATTTTTTGTATACAAAGTAGGTCTGCGGAGTATAATTTTGGCCGCATTTTATCAAAAACCTACATAAGAAAGGCCTCAAAAAAAGGGATAATAATGGCTAGCAAAACGGTACTTTTTAACAAGCATTTAGAATCTAAAGCCAAGATGGTTGATTTCCACGGTTGGGACATGCCGATTAATTACGGCTCTCAAATCGAAGAACACCACGCAGTTCGTCAAGATGCAGGCATGTTCGACGTGTCTCACATGACGGTAGTTGACGTTACCGGCAGCGATGCTTGTGCCTTTTTACGTAAGTTACTTGCTAACGATGTCGCCAAGCTTACCGTACCAGGTAAAGCCCTTTACGGCGGAATGCTAGACGAAACCGCTGGCATCATCGACGACCTTATCACCTACTACTTAACCGACACTCATTACCGTGTCGTGGTTAACTCCGCAACCCGCGACAAAGACATGGCTTGGATCAACAAGCAAGCTGCAGCATTTGATGTGGTGGTGACTGAACGTCCAGAGCTTGCGATGATTGCCGTGCAAGGTCCTAATGCTAAAGCCAAAGCGGCTAGCGTATTTTCTGCTGAGCAAAATGCTGCGGTTGAAGGCATGAAGCCATTCTTTGGTGTGCAATCTGGAAGCTTATTTATTGCCACCACAGGTTACACTGGTGAAGCGGGCTACGAAATCATAGTGCCAGAAGCCGAAGCAGAAGCCTTATGGCAAGCGCTATTAGATACAGGCGTTAAGCCATGTGGTCTAGGTGCGCGTGATACCTTACGCTTAGAAGCGGGCATGAACCTATACGGTCAAGACATGGACGAGTCAATTAATCCATTAGCCGCTAACATGGGCTGGACCGTAGCGTGGGAGCCAAGCGATCGTGACTTTATTGGCCGTGACGCACTTACTGCAATTAAAGCGGCAGGCACTGACAAATTAGTCGGTTTAGTCATGGAAGAAAAGGGCGTATTACGCCATGATATGGCTGTGTTTTTTACCGACGCTGAGGGTGTTGAACATCAAGGTGTGATCACCAGCGGGTCGTTTTCGCCAACATTAGGCTATTCTATTGCCATGGCCCGTGTACCTAATGGTATTGGTGCGATAGCTGAAGTTGAAATGCGTAAAAAGCGTGTTAACGTAAAAGTCATCGCCCCAAGTTTTGTACGTAACGGTAAACAAGCTTTCTAAAGATTCAATAAAATGAGTTGCGGTTTACCCAAAAAGAATTTATTGATTAAGTATTAGAACATCTGATTAAGGAACAACAATAATGAGCACTATTCCAGCAGACTTGAAATATGCATCTTCACATGAGTGGATCCGTAAAGAAACAGACGGAAGCTACACAGTGGGTATTACTGAGCATGCTCAAGAGTTACTAGGCGACATGGTATTTGTCGAATTGCCAGAAGTCGGCGACACAGTCACTGCCGGTGAAGATTGCGCCGTAGCAGAATCTGTTAAAGCAGCATCAGACATTTACGCACCGGTTTCTGGTGAGGTTATTGCGGTAAACGAAGCTCTAGAAGATTCACCAGAGCTTGTTAACAGCGATGCTTTTGGTGAAGGCTGGTTCTTCCGCGTTATGCCTTCTGACGAATCAGAAGTTGATGGACTGCTTGATGCCGAAGGCTATCAAGAAGTGATTGACGAAGAATAATCGCCAATGACACAGGAAGCTCCCTAGGGAGCTTCTTTGTTATGTGCAGCTAAAAACAATGACGAGCGCGCAACATAATAAACCCTAAACAGGTTATTCACGTATTACCCATTTTCACCCTAATCCAGTTCTGTGCCCTACAGCCATAACTGGTCGATTTGGAACAAGGTTTAACATGACCAAGCAAACCCTGACACAACTAGAACAGCACGAACTTTTCCTGACTCGCCACATCGGCCCAAGTGAAGCACAACAACAAGAAATGTTGAACTTTATTGGAGCAGAGTCACTAGAAGATCTCACCGCCCAAACCGTTCCTGGCAAAATTCGTTTACCCCAAGATCTCACCATAGGTGACTCATGTGGCGAAGCCGAAGGTATCGCCTATATCCGTAACATAGCTGACAAAAACACTGTATTTAAAAGCTATATCGGTATGGGTTACTACGGCGTGCAAGTCCCTAATGTCATTTTGCGTAATGTATTTGAAAACCCAGGTTGGTACACGGCTTACACGCCATACCAGCCAGAAATCGCCCAAGGCCGTTTAGAAGCGATTTTAAACTTCCAACAAGTGTCAATGGACCTTACCGGTCTTGACCTTGCGTCAGCCTCATTACTGGACGAAGCCACTGCAGCTGCAGAAGCTATGGCATTAGCCAAACGGGTATCTAAAGCTAAAAAAGCCAACATCTTCTTTGTGGCCGATGATGTATTTCCACAAACATTAGACGTCGTTAAAACTCGCGCTGAATGTTTTGGTTTTGAAGTGGTTGTTGGTCCAGCAAGCGAGTCTGTTAATTACGAATTATTTGGTGCCTTGTTCCAGTACACCAACCGTATTGGTCAAATTACCGATTACACTGAGTTATTTGCCAAGCTACGTGACAACAAAGTCATCGTGACTGTGGCTGCCGACATCATGTCATTGATGCTACTTAAATCACCAGGCGCCATGGGTGCAGACGTGGTATTTGGTAGCGCACAACGTTTTGGCGTACCAATGGGATACGGCGGACCACATGCAGCCTTCTTTGTTGCCCGTGACGAGCACAAACGTTCAATGCCTGGTCGTATTATTGGTGTGTCAAAAGACAGCCGCGGTAACAGCGCATTACGTATGGCCATGCAAACGCGCGAGCAACATATTCGCCGCGAAAAAGCCAACTCAAACATTTGTACTGCGCAAATTTTACTCGCCAATATGGCGTCGTTTTACGCGGTATTCCACGGCCCACAAGGCTTAAAAACCATAGCTTCACGCATTAACCGTTTTGCCGACATTTTAGCAGCAGGCTTAACCGCTAAAGGCGTATCACTGGTTAACACTACTTGGTTTGACACCATCAGTGTTAAAGGTGCCGACCTTGCTGCCATTAATGCCCGTGCGTTAGCGGCACAAGTTAACTTGCGTATCGATGCTGATGGCGTATTTGGTATCAGCGTAGACGAAACCACTATCCGTGCCGACATCGCTGTCTTGTTTGACGTTATCTTAGGCGCAGGCCATGGTTTAGACGTAGCAGCACTCGATGCAGACATCATTGCTAACGGCAGTCAGTCAATCCCTGAAGCCTTAGTACGTCAAGACGCTGTATTAACCCATCCAACGTTTAATCGCTACCAAAGCGAAACCGAGATGATGCGTTATATCAAGCGTCTCGAAAACAAAGATTTAGCCCTAAACCACTCCATGATCTCGTTAGGCTCGTGCACCATGAAGCTCAACGCGGCAGTGGAAATGCTACCGGTAAGCTGGCCAGAATTTGCTAACATGCACCCATTCTGCCCACTAGACCAAGCACAAGGTTACACCCAGTTAATTAACGAGTTGTCTGAGTTTTTAGTGAAAATCACCGGTTATGACGCTGTGTGTATTCAACCAAACTCAGGTGCACAAGGCGAATACGCGGGTCTGTTAGCGATTAAGAAATACCACGAATCTCGCGGCGACGCGCATCGTAACATCTGCTTAATCCCGCAATCTGCTCACGGTACTAACCCTGCATCAGCGCAACTGGCTGGTATGCAAGTGGTGGTGACTGCTTGTGACAAGCAAGGCAACATCGATTTAGAAGACTTACGTGCTAAAGCATCTGAGCTTGCTGGTAACCTATCGTGCATCATGATCACTTACCCATCGACTCACGGTGTGTATGAAGAATCTATCCGCGAAGTATGCGAAATCGTCCATCAATATGGCGGTCAAGTATACTTAGACGGCGCGAACATGAACGCACAGGTTGGTTTAACATCACCAGGCTTTATCGGTGCTGACGTATCGCATTTAAACCTACACAAAACCTTTGCTATCCCGCACGGCGGCGGTGGTCCAGGTATGGGCCCAATTGGTGTTAAAGCACACCTTGCGCCATTTGTAGCCGGTCACGTAGTGGTTAAGCCAGGGCGCGAAAGCGACCATAACGGCGCCGTATCTGCTGCACCGTATGGTAGTGCCAGCATCCTGCCGATCAGCTGGATGTACATTAAGTTGTTAGGCACTAAAGGGGTTAAGCAATCTACCCAAACTGCGCTATTAAACGCTAACTACATCATGAAAAAGCTCGCCCCACATTACCCAGTATTATTTACTGGCCGTAATGAGCGCGTTGCCCATGAATGTATTATCGACTTACGCCCATTAAAAGAAACTTCTGGCGTAACCGAAATGGACATCGCTAAGCGTCTAAACGACTACGGTTTCCATTCACCAACCATGAGCTTCCCAGTAGCGGGAACCTTGATGATTGAACCTACTGAATCTGAGTCTAAGGTTGAGCTGGATCGTTTCATCGAAGCGATGATTTCTATTCGCGGTGAAATTACCAAGGTAGAAGCAGGCGAGTGGCCAGTGGACAATAACCCACTGCACAATGCACCGCATACGCTGGCTGACATTATGGACACCGAGTTTGATTCACGTCCGTACAGCCGTGAAGTGGCCGTGTTCCCAAGCGCTGCAGTTAAGGCTAATAAGTTTTGGCCAACGGTTAATCGTATTGATGATGTGTACGGGGATCGTAATTTGATGTGTGCATGTGTTCCCTTAAGTGATTATGAATAATCATTATTAATAGTGGTTCCTGAATAGGAACTTCAATTTGAAAGCGACTGAAAGGTCGCTTTTTTATGCCTGTCGTTCCCATTTTTACGTCATTCCGGTAATGCTTTTGAGCCGGAATCCAGCTTGTTTCTTTTGTCTTCATCTTAGCTATGGCCTGCGGCCACTAACGTCGTGGTGCTTCGCCCACACCTGACCAAGAGGAAACCAACAGCTGTTCCCTCTTGACTCTTTTTAAAAGAATTAGCCCAGCCGCCCAGCAACATTTTCCTTTATGATTTAAATAACAGCGGCGAAAAGGTCGCCATGGGGATTGATCCAGCTTTTAATTTCGCTTGTAGTCTGCTTCGGCCTTCTTCGAAAATGCTAACGCTTCCGTGTACCGCGAAAGCTAGCCTGACGTCCTGTCAGGCTCACGCTATTTTCATTAACGATCTCAAGACAATAGTTGATTGGATATTACTAAGCGGTCCTCATGTCTATTTAAATTTCACTTGCCAAAAGATAAAATGTTCATTAATTTATAAGAAATCATTTTTATCACAGGCAGTAAAGCCTGTTAATAGATTAATGCTTAGTAAACTCGTAAGGGTGAAAAGCAGGGCTGGCAGCCTTTCTATTTGATACAAACCATGCGGTTGTATTGTGATATTCAATTGGGGCTTTCTTCTTAAGGAGTAGCCGGTTCGCATACAGAAGGCCATTATCTGGCATGCGGCATCAATTAAATATTGGATACCGCTATGCCTGTCAAAAATATTCAAAGAACCGCACCCGCAAATAAATACTATAGAAATACCTCTTTCGAAACCTTAGCTGTTAGTTGGTTTACCTATGATGGTTGGGAAGTTTTTACTCCCGTTATTGACCATGATATGAAGACCGATTTACTTATAAGTGATGGATTTAATTATTACCGCATTCAAATCAAGACGGTTGAAACAAACGATGAGGATTTTCAAGTAGAGAATAAATGGGGCAATGCTGGAATTGATTTCGTAATCTACTTTTCTAAGAGTGCCGATTGGGGGTATATCATGAAACCCTTTAGGCAGAAAAAAATGGCGTTAAGTGCGGAAGGTCATATTAGATTTCACCAGCATGCTAAGCCTTTTATTAGGGCATTTAATGAGATTTAAATAGCATTGATGTCACTTTTTACTGTTAATCAAATGATTGTATCATTTGGTTAACAGTATCAGTTTTTTGAGGAGTAAAAAGCAAATCAACATGATTTGTCATAAATACCCACGCGTGGATCTCGACATGAAATTTACGTGAATATTCTTTTAGCCAACCATCATAGGCTTTGAAATCTTGTTCAGCCGTGACGTTGGCTTGGTAAAATTATTATCTCGCTGAATAATATGTTGTGAAATTCCGATAGGGCTAACTCTTGGTTTGCTTTGCATGGGCAAGTTTCATGTGCAAAGAGACTTAATTAAAAGAGTGTAGCTAACCATGTTAAGTTTACTCTGTCCCCATTTATTCCAACTTATTTTAGCGTTGGTTGCGATAGCAGGCTGGGGTGATGCCGAAGACTTGTTTGAATTGGCTTGTCATATGGCTCTGGTGACTGAAACCAGTCTGAAGACTGATGTCGGCGAGGCTATCTTTGCCATTGAACAGCATTTTAGCTTGTTGCAAGCGACTTAGGGTGATGTACTGCGCTGGAGTGATGCCGAAGCTGATTTTAAACATACGTGCGAAATGAAAGGGGCTGAGATTGATGCGCTGGGCCAGTTCATCTAGGGTTAGTTTTCCGCTGAGACGGCAGTGGATCATTTCGTTGATAATTCGCATATGAGTCACAGATAGACCGCCACTGATCTGCTGTTTTTTAAGATGAAAAACATTGTGTTGTAACAAGAGTCGATTGAAAATTTCGTTACCGCATTGCTCCTGTGCCAGCAAGGAATAGGCACTCCTGTCGCGGCTTAGGTGCAGAAAACTTTTCATTAATAGCTGCAGCTGCGGCTCGTCGGCGTACAGTAAATCCCGCAGTTCGACGCAACGGACATCCACATTGAGCGTGCTGGCGGCAAACTGTTTCAACTCAGTATCGCTGATATAACAATGGATGAACTCGGTTGGTTGCTCAATATGCCATTGGCTATTGTGTGCTTGGGGCATGATAGAAACACAACCAGGCCCTCCCTTATGCAGTCGGCTATCCAGCCGATAACTGCCTTCGCCTCCCGCTAGGTAGAGGCTAAGGGTGTGCCCGCTACTGCGTTCATAGTTAACAGCTTGTTTATTGACTCGCCACTGTCCAGCAGTAATCCCTGTTCGGGCAATATCGTCAACCTGTAGCACAGGCGTGACAGCTTGATGGAAGGCGCTGCTATGACAGTCGTCTGGAATCTGCTTACTCTTCATCACTTATCTGCTGCTCCAGAGCTGCTAAGGTTTGTGCACATATTTTTCACCAATTGATTAGCGCTTCTAGCATCTACGTTTGAGGCTGCTTATCGAAGCTTAGAAATGAATATAGCATTATAACCGCAAGATCTTGATATCGACTTTGTAACCGCTGATGAACAATGCTCCTAACGCAAATGTTACTAATACAAACCCGAAAATACCTTTTGGGCCTATGGTCAATTTATCCGTAAGGAAGTCAAATTATGCAGCAAGTATTAAGCGGACCCTGTTTATCAGCCCCTCTGTTTGAGCCATATCCACAGAAACACAGGGTCACCTGGCCCTTGGCGTTGCCATTGGTGGTGTTTGCCTGTTTCATCCTAGGGCAAATGATCGCGGTTGTGCCAGTGGTGGAGCTTGGGTTAATTGACCGCGATGCCTTCGAAGCCTACCCCAATATCCTTTATACCCTAGCGGCTTCTTTTACCGCCGTCCTCTGCTTAGTCATACTGTGGGTTAAATTTTTCGAGCGGCGTTCATTGGCGAGTATCGGCTTAAGCTGCAGTAAAAATACGCCTAAAAACCTGCTGCTTGGCTACCTGACGGGGATAGGCATGGCAACGCTTATTGTGGGTTGTATTTATCTTGCAGGTGGTTATCAGCTGGAAGACCAGGCGCTGACCCGGGCCATGAGTCTGCTGCCTATTTTGCTGCTGTTGTTGACGTTCAGCGTGCAATCTTTCGCAGAGGAAATTATCTTCAGAGGCTATTTGTTCAGCCGTTTTACAGAGCGTTATGGCCTGTGGACTGGCGTTGCCGTTAACGCCATCCTCTTTACCTTGATACATTTACCTGGGTTTGATTTTGACAGCCGCAGCCTGCTCACCTTAATACTCTTTGCCTTTATGACACTGGTCTTTTCAGTGTATTTAAGCCTGAAAGTTATCGAGACTGGTAGCATCTGGTTTTCATGCGCCTGGCATGCTGGCTGGAACTGGCTATTCATCTGTGGCTTTGGTTTACCCACCACGGGCATAGCCTTAGATATCCGCCCACTGCTTGTGGATTTTGGGCTAGATACTCAGGCCAGTGACTGGCTGACCGGTGGCATAGGTGGGCCCGAAGACAGTATTGTTACCTCGATACTGTTAACTATAGTGTGCCTAGTGGGGATTTATCGCTGCCTTAAGCCGACCAGCCGGGCCGTATAATTGGGTTTATAAGTGGGTCCAGATTCTGACCCCACTTATTATTAACCTATCTCATTATTTTTATTCATTCTTTCGTGGGGATTCGTCAGACACTGACCCTATTCATTCCACTTTTTTGCATTTAAATATATAGTGTTATGCCACCTAATGCTAGTTTCAGAAATGTCATGCAACAATGTCATTTTATGACCTTCATTTCCGCTAACTTGTCCGTCGGCAGCGAACGTAATAGAAAATTTATCTAATAGAACGTGATGATTTGGGCATAAGCACAAGACATTCGATTCCTTGTCAGGCCCGTGATGTGGAGCACCCAATGGAATGATGTGAGCCCCTTCAGAATAACCCCCGCCTGGGGTGACTAGCTTAACCCCACATATTTGACATGAATTTCGGTATAACTTTTTTATTTTTTTTGAAATCTTGGTGTCACGTATAATCCTATCTATTGTCTGATTTTTGCGTTGGGCGCGAGTGTTATTGCTAGGCTCTGATTCTTCTTCATAATCTAAAGGAACAGCTCTAAATGTTTTACCATCGACATCTATTAGCTTCCTTTTCTCGATAACACTGTCAAATGCAATAGTTCTCGTCTCACCTTTGCTATTCTTCTTAGTCCATACCCTAAAAACTAAAAGCTCATACCCTTCATCAGATATTTTTTTTATATGTTTAATTGCTCGAGCATAACTATTAGCTGACCAGTTAGGGCTTAGAATAATGTCACCATTCTGGGCACCTAAACTAAATAGAACTTGCATCTTTGCGTCACTACAATATGAGTACCCTCCTTGAGTTGACCCTAAAGACAGTCCTAAGGTTCTATTGATGAAGCTCGTTTTTGTTTCTTTATTCAATTTTAATTCCTCACTGAATATTCCATTCTCAAATTGGCATTTTGTCTGTTAAAAATTAATGTAAACTGTATTATTTTTTTAAATCTAGCGTCCGAAATATAACGTTTTTTAGTAAATCAGCTCAATTATTTGTAGTCTTTGCCGTGCTTGATAGCACTAGTTCAAACAATGTTAGCTAGTACAGACGTAGGTAAGCCAAAAGATCATTGTGTTGTTTATTTATTGTGGGTGGCCATTTATTTCACTCATTTATTTTATTTTTGATAATTTTTAAATTTTCAAATATTTCATGTTTATATGATTCTATTTCTGAAAGTATATTTTGAATAACTTTTCCTTTAGGTAAGCATTTCTGTCCATTTGGGGCGAGATCATTTAATTTTAAATTATTAACACTTAATACTAGTTCTGCATTAGAATCTTCTTTTGATATAAACCCATTAAAGTCATATGTAATATTACATATACCTTTGTATTCCTGATTATCTAAATGGTAAAATCCTACTATTTTATATAATTGAATGTGTTCGTGAAATTTTTTATTTTTAAAAAATAATGTTGAGTGTAATTTTTTACCTTGTAGTGACATGTTTGAAACATTATCTTGCATCCAAGATATGTCACTTGGTAATGTAGAATTTTGTTCTGGTTTGAAGCCAATGTCTTTTGTATCTTTAAAATATAATGTTTCAGTGCCATTTGGTCTTTGACTTAGTTGTTTTAAAAACTCTATTCTGTTCCTATTTGTGAAAGAATTAAATCTTATCTTTATTAATTTTTCTCTTTCATTTACAATGCCTGATTTTTTTAGCTCGGATAGAAAATAAGATACAACTTTATTAGCAATTATTTTTGTTTCAAGTGATGAGTGTGAAGTGGTTGTTTTTATATCAATACCATTATTTTCTTTTTTTATTATAACTTTACCATTTAACTCTGTAATATTTTTATAACTGCTATTGGTCATTTGAAATCGTTCGATGCTGAAGTGTAACTCTATATGATCTTTACCGTTATCGATCGCTTTAAACGTCGGGATTCCAATTATTTTATAATTAGAAAAATCTTCTTGTGCGATACTATTTAGATCAAATGTTGTTGGTAATATATTAATCAGGTTACAATTTTTTGTTTGGCATCGTATAATTTGAGATTGATACTTAGGGTTTTCTTCCTTTGTTATTATGCTATCTATAATCTCACTTAATTCAGAAGGAGATATTCCAGTACTTACTAAAGATTGTACGTATTCTGGCTTGTCATTGTTACATGTGAAAATTCCTCTCTTACGAGAGATCTTCCTTAAAGTTGATGTCGTAACATTGCTATCATTTAGAAGATCTCTTAAGGAGTTACCAAAAAGAAGCTTTTCTTTTAGTTTTATTTTATTCATCGCCTAAACTCCAAAACTCATTTTGGAATGAGTGAATTTTTACAATAGTTCTATTTTGCTTTTTATTAAAACGTCCGGCTACTTTTTCGTAAATATTTTTATGTTCAAGGTTATCATAATCTGGAAATAATATAATTAGTTCATTAGTGAAGTCTTGGGAAATGTCACTAGCATAGGCGAGTATGCTATTTAAGTTTTCCTCAGAGAAATTATCATTTATAGATATTCCAAATATGGTTTCTTGATCATTTATCAATCTAAATGGAATGATGTCAGCAGTTAAATATTCTACCGGCATTATTGTGCCATACTTTATTATGTCAGGATCTGAAAAATTAGCATCACTCTGATTATAATGGAAGTTTACCTCATGATTTTCATATTTGTTTTTTAGATAGGTGATGGTTTTGTGAATAAATGAAACTCTGGAGTTGTCTACCAAATATATTTTTGAGAACTTAAGTTCCTTTGGTATTTCGATGTTGGCAACTTCTTTAACAATGTTCTGTTGAGATTTTTTACAGTTATTTATCCAAAACAGTACTCCTAAGTCATCAGCTTTTTTGATGCTTCTTTGATCATTGAACTCTGCAATAGAGTCTGTTCTCAAATTAGAACGAATAAAGCACTCTAGAGTTTGTGATAAATCTGTAATATGTTCTTTAAATTTAGTTGAAGGATATTTTGGGTATTCTGAGGCTGAGTATTTAACAGATATAACAATGTTGTCTAAAGTGTTTATTTTTAAATTTGATTTGTTTGCATAGAAATAGTCAATTCCATGGGTCTTACGTTCTTTTTTGGCTGTTGTTGATTTATGTTCTATTGAGTGCATACAGTTTATAGGAATATTTGACTGATACGCCACCCAGCCAATCAGCTCTAAGAACCTCCGAACTATAAGTTCACCTTGTTCACCAATGCTTTTTGAATCTTCACCCATATATACACCTTCAAATTAGTATTAAATGATTCGAATTTATCTCTATTTCCCCACACAATCAATCTCTTACCTTCTAGGTGGGGATTTATCAATATTTTTATAATGATACTTAAAATATTTCATCGCCAAAATGAACTCGAATTAAGAATTTAATTCCCATCATTTCCCCGTTTCGCTTTTACTCATACACCGCTGCGCAACTTGATACACAATCGCGTCTACTTGTTGTTGGCTGATTGTTTGAGTCCTAATCGAGGGCAAGGTTTTGACCAGCTGTTTGTGATTTAAAATGGGAAATGGTGGCCGTGTTTGGCTGCTGACGTACCAGCCGGGGAAGACCAGTACTGGGCTGGCGAACACTGGTTGGCCAGTGGCTCTGGTGAGCCATTGGCTGACCCACTTTGCTTGGCGTTCGGCTTGTTCGATTGGTTTGGTTTCCGTCCAAGAAGGGAAGCATAAGCGGCCGTCTTTATAAAATAGTTGGTAGTCTTTACCTTGGGTCGCGCTAGTCGTTTTACTGTCGCGTTTGCGCTTGTGGCGGCCTTTGGTTTCGATGGCGAATACGCCATTTTTACCTATGGCTAAGTGATCGATGTTAAAGCCGTCGGCTTGGATGTCGTGAAACACTTGATAGCCCAAAGCTTGCAAGCCGATGAGCTCATTGGCTGTGGCGATTTCTGCGGTGTGGCCTAAACGTAATTTGGTGAGTTTGGAAAAGTTTTTCCGCGTTTTGTGGCCGCAATATCCTAGGCCAAGGATGACAATCGGTGCGAAAGCGATTGGGAATGAGCTGTCGCTAATATGCTTGACGATACTTTCGTAGGCAAACGGAAACGTTACAACAATAACCGCCATCGTTAGGCCGGCGACGAGATCAAACTGTAAGTCTTGAATTTGTTGCTGTAAGCCATATGCAGGGATTCGCTGAAGTTGTTCGCGATCGACAGGCAGTTTTACCGTGTGGTCACGGTATTTAAGCATTAGGTGCATAATCAACACCATCAAAAACATACCCGAAAGCAAGATGATGGTGGCGAGTACATTAGTGAACAGGTTTGCCATTGTCATCCTTGAAATTTAGTGTGGTTATACAATCGGTTGCTAATATAAATCCATTATATGGCTTGATTAATATACTCCAGTTTTACAAAAATGTAATAAAAAGTAGCCCAAATGTGATTTTTTGTGCTTTAGCTCTAATTGTCACTGGAGATGACGCGTTTGCACGAGTTGATGCTAGCTAACATATGCGGGTATTTTGTGGTTATGGCAGCGATTAAGTGCTGCCACTGTTTGCTTTATTTTATGATTCGAAAGCATCAATAATTTATCGTCACGCTATGGTGCTTACTGCTGAAATATCAAAAAATGCTGTGTAATCAGTGCTGATACGGTAGACTTTGCCTTAACTTTTAGATAACAAATGGATTTATATTTAGATGCACGGTAAAAGCTTAGTTATTTTAACTCTACTCATCAGCGTGTTTAGTTCTGCGGTTTATGCTCAAGCAGAACCCATTAAACCTGTGTTGGCTGAAGCCAATCCATGGGCTCAGATTGCTCAAACGGACTTAACCTATATCTACCAAACGGTTAAGGCTAATCATCCCGGTGCCATAGATGATCAAAATTTATATTTTTCACAGTGGTTAGAACAAGGTTATCGTGAGGGGTTGGCGCGGGCAAAAAAAGCGACATCGTTACAGGATGTAACCAATAGTTTGAGCTATTTTGTGGCTGGTTTTGCTGATGGTCATTTTGGCATTGCGTTTAATCAACACCCTGATATGCAGTCTTGGGCTGGCATCGGTATTGAAAAACAATTTCAGGATTATAAAGTCTATTACACTGCCGAAAATTGGGGCGGGCGGCTTCCTGCGGTTGGTGCCAAGCTTATTTCTTGTGACAATATTGCGGTCGATACCATGATGAATGAGCATATTCTTAAATATCGATTCAACAACAATCAATTGAATGCGCGCAAAGTGTCTTATGCTAAAAAGTTACTTATCGATGATAAAATTGGTGAATTTACTAGACCAAATAGTTGTGTGTTTGAGTCAAAGGGTGAGCAAACTGCCTTTTCATTGCATTGGCAAAAAATTGATCGCAATGATTTATACCAAAGGCTTACTCCTGTGGCGTTACCCAAAGAATTTAGTATTGATGAATTTACACCTAAGCATTATTGGCTCCGGTTGCCCAGTTTTTATCCATCGGGTGCTGATGAAACCAAATTGCAAGCCATGATAATGGCGCTTGCTGGTTTGCGTGATGCAGAACTCGTGGTGTTTGATGTGCGTGGCAATGGTGGTGGCAGCTCGCAGTGGGGCCAAGATTTAATGAGTAGCCTTTATGGTAAAGCTTATATCGCGCAAGTAATGCAAAATAACCCAGATAATAGTTACGCTATGTGGCGTGCAAGTGAAGATAATCATGCTTACCTTGTCAGCTTGAAACCTATGTTAATTCGTCAGTTTGGCGCTGACAGTGATATCACTACTTCGTTTTTACAAACCACTTTAGATATGCGGCAAGCGATAGATAATCAACAATCACTGGTGAAAGAAGCGTTACCTAAAAATAGCCAAGCCTTGCAGGCTACTGCTGTTAATCGCCATCTGACTGAGAAAAGCCTATATCAAGGTCGTACGATTTTACTTACCGATAAATCTTGCGGCAGTGCGTGTTTAGATTTCGCCGATTTGAGTTTATCAATACCGCAGCTTATTCATGCTGGCCAAGAAACCTCTGCCGATACTGTGTATATGGATGTTCGCGGGATTAATTTACCTAGCAAACTTGGCGCTTTTTCACTGGCGCAAAAAGTATATCGAGATCGAAAAAGAGGCCATAACCAAAGTTTTGTTCCACAGTATCAGTTTAATGGTTCAATGACGGATACACAGGGATTACAACACTGGGTTTTAAGCTTGATCGCTCAGGAATAGTGGCTTAGATTTGCTGTGAGTGGGGGAGAACATTTCCCCCTCACTTAAAGTCATTACACTAGCAATAGCTTTAAATCCGCTTACAGTCTTTATCAATCACTTTTTAATGTTTTTGAGATGTTTAGATTGAACAAGTCATTACACAATAATGACTTGTGCGAAACGGTATTTATGTTGATCAGTTAATTCCCTACAAGGGTTATTGAATCGCAGCGACAACGCAATTGCGTCCTGCGGCTTTGGCTTGATATAGGGCGGTATCGGCGGCTATCAGCAAGCCTTGGGCGGTGTCTTCATTATGATGTAATATTGCATAACCTATGCTGATGGTGACGCTAAGTAATTGGCCCTTATCTTCAACTCTTAACTCACTGACTTTCTGGCGTAACTTTTCAGCTATCAGCATGCCGCCTTCTGCCTCAGTGTGGGGCAACACCACCACAAACTCTTCGCCACCATAACGGGCGACAAAATCTGCGGGTCGATTTAAGCTTAGTTGCAATTGTTTGGCGACGGCCACTAAGCAGCGATCGCCGCTCAAATGACCGTGCTTATCGTTAAACGCTTTAAAGTGATCAACATCGACAACCAATAAACACAGTGGCTCTTGGTATCTTTTGGCGTGGTCTATGTCTATTGCCAGTTGTGTTTCTAGATAACGGCGATTAAATAAGCCTGTTAACGTATCTTTGACACTTTGCTGATATAAGGATTCATTGGCCCTGTGGGCTGCGACATACAGACGGTTGACCTCCCATAACAAGGCGAACAGTAACGCCATAGAAGAAACCGAGCTGCTCACTCTTGCAGCATACCAACCTAAACTGAAGCGGGCGCCAGCCAATAGGGTTAACGTGACATCAATCAGGCTGGCCAGCAACGCCACACTCAGCCATGTGTAAAGCACATTGTTACTGCGTGCCCGTCTTACCATAAAGAATAATGCCAGCACATTTAATCCCCACACCATTAAGGCATAAGGGCTATTTAATAGCTGCTTATAGCTGTCTTTATCAATTAAGACGGGTAATAAATGGCTACCCCATGTGGCGAATAAGGCCAAACCTAAACTAACCAGTAGGGAAATAAATACAAAGGCAATCAGCCAATATTTGATATTGAGATCAGCAGGGTTTTGGTTAATGATTTTTTTCGGAGCAATTAATGCTAGCAAGAGCAAGATCGGAAACGATGCATGCCAAAATACCCAAATCCATACCGCACTTTGCTCCCCTGCATGCAGTAAACCACTAGGTGAAAAAACACCCGGAAACACTAAAAGTTGCACCGTCACTAAAGGGATAAGGAATAAATAAGCACAAGCAACAAACCCTGAGAAAACCTGCCGGTTACTGGCAAACTGCGACAGCAGTAAATAGGCCGTAATACTTTCAAGCAATACCACTGAAGTGCTGTATGCCGGAAAAAAAGGGGCAATATCGACCAAAGGTATTGAAATAAAAGGGCTAATTATCAGCGCTGAGATCAGTAATAATGAGGCGACAAAAAAAGCCGCCCGTTTATGTGGTTGTTTGGATACAAAAGGATAAATGCCCGGCACTACAGCTCGCTAATCGAATGTGTTTATGTGGCCACTATAGGAAAATATCCATGTATTTACCAGCATTTGCATCCAAAGACCCGTCAGCAAAGTGATCATCTGTGGCTCAGTGCTATTTGGGTTTTAGGTGTTTTATCCCCTCGTTGATGCTAGTTAGGTGCTCGGTTTATCAGTGTCATTATGCAAAGCCACTATGGCTGAATTAAAACACGTTTACGGCCTGACTATTTGTCTAGAATACGTGGTCAGAGTAAACTTTTAGCATTAACTCAAGTCTCCAGGTTTTATGTAAAATGCCTCAATAAACATCAAAACGGGTAGGGCGTTAAGCGAAGTATTGGCTTTGTATTAACGATAGCGCTGCGTTATGGTTTCTTACCTGACTGTTGTTCGTTCACGACTAGCCTGCTTAATGATTAGGAACCCATGAATAAAGAATACCAAGTACGGATCGATCGGGTGCTTCAATATATTGAGGCTAATCTGACTAACCAGATTTCACTAACAGAAGTGGCAAACGTCAGCTATTTTTCGCCTTATCATTTTCATCGTATTTTCTCTGCCATTATGGGGGAGACAGTTAATGATTACATTGTGCGCCGCAGGCTTGAGAAGGCGGTCAACATACTGATTTTTAAAACTCAACTGCCTATCACCCAGGTGGCATTAGACTGTGGTTTTTCATCCAGTGCTAACTTTTCTAAAGCGGTAAAACTCTATTTTGGCTTTAGCCCGACTGAAATAAGAAACCCAGATAAAATAAAAGATAGCAAGATTGGAAAAATATACAGCAAGTATGGAAAAGTGTTTTGCCCTGCTGATTTGTATCCTAGTCGTATCACCAATGAGGTGACGAAGAGCCCTAATTTAGAGGATACCAATATGAAAGTGGAAGTGAGAGATTTTGATAGCCGACGTGTATGTATTTTGGCTTCAAAACGCGGTTATGAACCTGAGTCGATATATACCGCATGGGACAAACTGATTGATTGGGCTTCAAGCAATGGCATAACGCAAGATGCGCAACAACGCTTTGCATTTGCTTATGATAATCCAACGATAACACCAGTGGATAAATGCCGTTATGATGCTGCGATAGTCATTGGGAGCAATATAGAGGTTAATCCTCCGTTTACCACATCTGAAATCCCCAAAGGTAAGTATGCGGTACTTTATTTTAAGGGCACCCCTGAAGACACGATCAAGGCTCAACTGGGTCTGTACTCTGATTGGTTGCCAAATAGCGGATTTGAACCTGATAATTTTCCGATGTTAGAACATTATTTGAATGACGCCAGAGTTGACGGTTATGTTGAGATGGAAATTCATGTCAAAGTTAAGACCATTTAATTGTGGTTACAAAAGTGGGGTGGGCAGAACCTGCCTCACTTTTTGTCGTTTAGGTTTTACCAGTGATTGTATTCATGTATAGGTGAAATATAGCTCTATGGCTAGCCGGAATAAAATGGTGAAAAAACCAATAATAAATGATAAAAATACTAAAAAAAATATAGGGGAATAAGCTAAAACGCCTTCATTTGCTCGAAGTGTTGCAATATGTATGATTCCGTAAAATATTACGGAATAGCCTATAAAATGGAGTACATAATAATCTATCGTAAATAAGATTAATACACAGTAGATAGCTACAATTCCCGGAATAAAAAAAGAGCATAGCCCTAGTACCAAATCATTAAGACTAGCAAACCAATTCCGTATTGAATGGCTTTTATATCTTTCGACTTCAAGCTGAATCTGTTCATCTAACGTAATGCTTTTTAGTTCCATTTCTTGACTTCTTTTGGTCAGGATTTTTCCTGATCGTTTGCTATCAAGCCAAATATTAAAGCCAAAAAGAAAAAGACAGGCAGCCATAAATATTAATGAATAATATCCATATTCAGCTTTAAAGTAATCACTGTATTTCACAGAAGTCCTTCTTATATAAATAATAAAAATTAGAGTGTAATGGATTATTTTTTTTGTTATTTGATAGCTTTTTATGAATATTTTAACTTAATTTTATAGCAGACTTATTAAGCATTCCTAGCATATTTCTGCTCCTTGCAAATAAGGATAATGATTATAATCCCCGTATTTAATAAGTAAACCATTTGTGATTAAAGAAGAAATAATGGATTTAAAACTCCTTTATTTATATACCCTTAATGATGTTTTTTGCTTTTAAATAGTTAATTTTGGATTGTTATTCATGTCAAGGGGTTACTGAAGTTAGGTAGTGGTTTCTCAGAATTTTACTCCCAACTGACGGCCTAGCAAATTTAAATCACTGTAAAACAAAAAAGCGACCGAATGGTCGCTTTTTTTTAGCTGAGAGATAATTGAGTAAAGCTAAACCCCAGTTTCGGTATTTGCTAGTTATTACAGGTTAGCTCAGTGCTTCGCCTGCTAATCGATTAACAACTTGAATCGTTTTTTTAAACACCCAACTAATAAACTCATAGCTTAGAGTTTCTACTTTACGGGTAGCATGACCTGCAAAAACTAACATGTGAGCTAATAGACCATTTAATTGTCCAGTAAACGTTGCATTATGCAAAGTGACATCAGATAGTACCATGGCGATTTGGTCATAAAAGTTTAAACCATTGGCGATACCGCTTTGTAAGCGTGAAGCAATGCCATGACCTAGTTGGCGTAATAGCGTTAATAGTGCTTCGCTTAAACGGTTCATCCAAAATAAATCGCGACTGACTTGATGGCTTAAACGAACATCTAACGTCACTCTTTTATGGCTATTAAAGCTCATTTTTCGTTGATATGAATTCCAGTCGTTGCTTTTCATATCTTGCATATAATACTTCACTCTATGCTTTATTGGATTTATAAAACCAGAGTTATCAACACGATATTCATAACCATTATATGGCGCATGAACGAAGGGCCAAACTGGAACCATAGGGACAGGATCGCAACCCTTGGTACAACGAAATATATTTTCCTGCCCCAGAGAATTTGTGTGCTTAAGCGCAAAATCGGCAAAGCCAACTTTAGGCGCACCAATACTATATAGTTTAACATTAAGAATTTTTTGCTTTGCCCAGTCGGCAATCAATGCCGCTATAGCTCCGCCTAAACTGTGACCAACACAATGAAGTGTTGCATTTGCTGGAAGCATGTTTATATATGGCAATAGCTCTTTTTTCATTGACTCAAAAACGGAATTAAAACCTGCATGTACTAAAGCACCACGTTCAGTAGAACTTGTGGAAGCGCGAGCATCGGTTGATAAATCATTTAAACTGGCAAAATTAGTCCCGCGAACCGCGATGACAATATCATCCTTGTATTGTTCGCTTTTCCCTTGTCCTATCAGGGCGAACCCAGTTTGTTGATTTTTTGCTTTGGCTACAAAGCCACCAGAGGTGCCCATGACAGGCTTTGAAAACGAATTAAAATTGAAGTGATTTGCTAAATTTTTACTTACATCGAAATCGAATCTCTTTGTTTTTTGTGTTTTTTGCACTGCATATGCGACAGTAGAAAGTTCTACTACCATATTCGGTGATAAGGTTCCCATAATTTCATCCTTAAAATTTAAAGTGAACAAATAGATCTAACAATTAGGGGGTATTCAGGTGCCTCCACATTGACTAATTCAAACACCTCTTCGTCATTGCATATATCTGGATTTAGATTACTTAAGTGTGACTTGCAAACATCAGGACAGGTAATGTTATGTTGATTTGTGGCCCAGATATAAGTTTCGCTATCATTGCCATCCAACGTAAACTCTAAAACTTGCCTAACAACAGGTTCATGTAAAATATTACCAGGTAAGCGTGATTTGATAGCTTTTGCTGTAAAACTAAATTCACCTTCAGCGTTAGTCATACAGTTATCTGAATATTCTTCATCTGCATAGGTTAGGCTACGTTCTATGAGTAGCTCTTTAATAGGGATGCCATTGTTTGTTATTTTTCCTGAAACTTCTGGGCATAATTCAACAGTATGTTTCTTAAGCATTCCTAGCATATCTCTGCTCCTTGCAAATAAAGATAATGATTATAATCCCCGTATTTAAGAAGTAAACTATTTGCGGGTAAAGAATAAACAATAGATTTAAAACTCCTTTATTTATATACCCTTAATGATGTTTTTTGGCTTCTGAATAGTTAGTTTTGGCGTATTTAACATGTCAGGTGATTGCTGAAGTTAGGTAGTGGTTTCTCAGAAGTTTACTCCCAACTGACGGCCTAGCAAATTTAAATCACTGTAAAACAAAAGCGACCGAATGGTCGCTTTTTTGTTGGTTGAAAAATGCAGCTTTAGCCTTAACCACTTAAATGAACCGTGGGTAAGTCAGTGACCATGTTTATTGCAATGACGCTACAATTTCACGGAAAAACGCGATGGTTTCTTGTTTTGAATTCAACTCATCAAGAAAGCCCAAATCGGCGCTATTTTTAACGATTACTACATTGTGTTTTTGGTTTACATAAATATATTGCCCGTATACGCCGACACAGAAAAATTCACCTTGTTCGGCTTCTGGCGGTAGCCAAATTTGATAGCCATAACCTAATTTGCCGACTTGAGGTTGTAGGTAATCAGCTTGTGGTGTGGTGGCGGCTTTAATCCAGGCTGCTGACACGATTTGCTTACCATTAAATGCGCCATTGTTCAGTAATAAGCGGCCAAAGCGGGCGTAGTCGCGGGTGGTAACATTTAAGCCGCCTAAGGCAAAGGCAGTGCCCTGGGAGTCGGTAAGCCAATAGGCATCGCTTTCCATGCCAATGGTGTTCCAAATATTTTGCTGTAAAAGCTCGACTAATGATTTACCGCTCACTCGCCTGAGTATCATGCCAATAACGTGGGTGTCCATGCTGACATAATGAAATGCTTTGCCTGGAGCGGACTCATTAACCAGTTCGCTGGTCATTTGATCTAACGAGCCGCCAATCGCCAGTACCCGGCCCATTTTATTAATGTCAGAGTAGAAGTCTAGGTAGTCTTCGTTCCACTTAACTCCAGATGACATTTGCAGTACGTGTTTCACTTTGACATTACCATAACCAGATGTGGCAAGCTCGGGCAGATAAAAGTCGACGGTTTTTTCGATATCAATCTTGCCAGCATCAACCTGCATACCGAACAATATCGACACAAATGATTTGGCCATTGACCACGAGATGCGTTTGTCATCACTTTTCGTGCCGAGAAAATATTGCTCAAAGGTTATTTTGTCGTCTTTAAGTACCAGTAATGCTGTTGTTGCCCTACGAGTGAGAAAATCATCAGTATTAGTCACGTGACCTCTATAACGAAATGATTCAGGTAAGGCGGCTAAGTCGACGTCGAACACATAGGGATCGCCTTGTGTGACGATTTTTTTGTTAAAAAAGACATTCTTCATATTGGAAAAATTATCTACCACGAGTGCCTCATCAAATAAGCTGACTACGCTGTATAAGCGAGTAACGCTTTGCCAATTAAACGCGACAAGGATGATGACAATAATAAAAATGCTTAATAAGACAGCTTTGATGAACTTAAACACAGTCGACATTGACGTTTCCAGATAGATAAAATTGATGTAATGACAATAACCTATAGCGATCATCGACATAAATCAAATGCTTAACAAGCAGGCCGTTGTCGCCCTTGAACGTGATGTGAACCATGCAATAGATCGTAATGTTAATCCCCAGAATCTGAAGCAATAATATCCTCACCGTGGTGTAGCAATGTAAGTTGCAGCTGTCTATTTCTATTTAGACACAGCGGTTCAATTTGCTCCGTAATTACAGCGCTTGGTTGCAGAACTAAAACCGCTGTTATGTCCAAGTTTTGTTTGATTATCCTCGTGGTTATTGAAGATATTATTTACTGTGTGTTTTAAATTAACGTTCAGTTGACGATTTTGTTACGTTTTTCTCTATTGCTAAAGTAGGTGTTGGCAGCGTTTAATACATTATGTGTGATGTATTTTGTTGAAAAATATCAATAACTTCATTTTGTTTGTTTATTTTAGCCCTTCATTACTTTAGAGTATGCGCCGCTAGGAAAGCAGGTTAGCCCGACGGTAAGGTTAGGCTACATTTGAGTTAATGGATAACCCCCACTTTTGATGATTTATCCATGCTTTATATCTGCTTGAACCTCCTAGCGTAAAATAATCAAATAAAGGAATGATTGATGAAAAACGTTACTGCATTAGCACTAGTATTAGGTTTTGTGGCTTTACCAGCTATGGCTGCACAAGATGCACCATTTCACCACGAAGCGGGTTTAGGATATTCTGCTAATACTGAAGAATTCGGTGATGGTCTATGGGACCTTAACTACCGTTTCTATCTTGACTCTGTATCACAAGAAAAAGGTCCATATGCATTAAATGGCTTTTTAGCACAATCTACCAATGTTGGTGCTAGCTATAAAATGCAAGATGATATCGACCTTGATATTTTCTCTGTTGATGGCACTTATGTTTTCGATTCAAAGTGGTTTGTTGGCGCTAAAATCGAACGTTATGATGTTGGTAGTTTTGATACTGACACTTATCAACTTGATCTTGGTTACTACTTCAACGACAGCTCAAAAGTTGCTGCATTCTATGTTGATGGTAGTGATATTGATTCAATCTACGGTCTTGAAGTTCGCAGCTTTATCGATCTAAAAAACACTACTGGTGTTGATTTAGGTGCTAAGTGGACTCATACCGATGCTGACGATATTTTCAATGTTAATGCTGATTGGTATGTAACTAAATCATGGTCTGTTGGTTTAGGTTATGACGATAACGGTTCAGACGATAACTTTACTGCCAAAACAGCTTATTGGTTACGTATGTCAGATGCTTTTTCAGCTACATTTGAGCTAGGAAAAGTACTTGATTCTGACGTAGACGGTTTGTTTGTTGGTGTGGGTGTTGTTGGTCGTTTCTAAGCGCTAGTTAGAAATGATTGATATGTAATTGTTGATATACATCGATGATTAATATAAAAATTAAGGAGCCTTTGGGGCTCCTTTTTTATTGTTTGGTTATGCGGCTATTTATTTTTCATCCTGATGTAAAGCATTAAGCATTAAGCATTAAGCATTAAGCATTAAGTCATTTGGGCCACGTTTAGGATTACGCATTCTGGCAATGCTTACATCTTTGTCATTCCGGTAATGCATTTGAGCCGGAATCCAGGTTTTGACTTTGTTTAAGGTGTCCAGTGTGCTTGTGAACACTCCGTGGTTTAGCCCTTTGTAGTTAAATCAAGTACGCGTAATCCACCCACTAAAACGGTCATTTCTGGCACCGTTATGTCAAGTTGGTCTGCTTTATTAACTAACATATCAACAGGCGACTTATAGCTTTACTCTGCGTCAAAGTGGTTCCTAAAACGCTAAAGTAAACTTAAGGTATTTACATCTGTCATCGCTTATATGGCATTACCACACTGGAATTAAATGGCACAGATATAGTAAAACCAACATCTTTAGCGGCATTTTTTATTGTAGCGGTATCCTCTAGAACAGTTAAGTAGACCTGTGATACTTTGTTTTTACGAATGAAGCTGTCTTTGTAGTCTTCTTGAATCGCTTTTAGTGTTGAATCATTCATGCTATCTAACTATCGACTTGATGTACCCGAAGATTAGAATCTGGTGCCAAATGACTAAGCGAAACTAGGGTATAGGAAAGTATCTAAATGGTTCGTCTCACAAAAAGTTCACAACGACTCGTGCCGTCGAAATTCTAATTAAAGTGTGCTTCCTTATGATTCAGCTCACTTATTCTATAAAAAATAGCTAAAGAACATACCCAATATAATATAAAATGTTCAATTTATTTAAGTTTAACTAATTACTTATAAGGTTATGTTGTTGTTTTAAAAGGATTTGATTTTTACATAGAAGTTAGTTACTCTCTATTAATGGATTTTTAGAACATGGAGAGTTAAAAGTGGGACTATTTACAGATCGTAATTATAAGCTTGAAGATGCTGCACATGAACCTGTTATTTACTTAGCTAAGTTAATGGAACTTGATCAATATTCAACTTATATTCGAAGTAATAGCGAAAAAATACTTCCGATATTAATTGGAGTATTACTCTATCGTCAATTAAGTAGACCTGAAAAAAATAAAATTTTACCGATGGCAAATAGCCTAAATAATCCTCAGTTCCTCAATTCGATTCAGGCTTTACTGTCTCAAAATATAGCTAATCCGAACTGGAACAAGTGGTGTTTATCTAACTCTGAATTAAGAGATTACTTCCAACGTAATAAAACTGTAAGTGAGTTTATTGGTACTTGGTTCTTCACAGTTGAACCTAAACTAGAGGTGAGTTTTTTAGCTAGTAGTATTTTTTCAGTGGCAGCATTAGGGGTAAGTGGTTTTGCTCTAGAGGCTTCTGGAGGTGCTGTTACTGAATCGATGGTATCTTCGTTATCAAAAAAAACAGGTTTAAATATTACAAAAAGTTCTGTAAGAGCTTTAGGTAGGAGCACAATCATTGTAATGATTCTAGCAAGCACAATGAAGATGCTGAGTGATAGTGATATGAAATTAGCTAAAAAAGAGCTCTTACGTAGAGGCTTATTGAATGTTGAGGATCTTTAATTGATATTTTGGATAATAGCTTATTTATTTTCTCTATTCTTAGTCTGTGTTCATTCCGTTTCTATAATAAAGAAATTAAAACTAAAACAGAAAATTAATTTTTTTGATAAATCTATTTTCTGCTTCACTTTGTGTTTGAATCTTTTCTCCATTTCAGTATTTTCAATAATATCTTTAGATTTTCTCAATGTTAGTTCTATATTCAAAGTTGCAATAGTCACTTTGAGTGGAATACCTCTATTTATGGTAGTGTTGTTTTCTATGTCGCTCTCAGAAAAGTCGTAAGGGATGGGTTCTGGTGCATAATGTTTTGAAATATAAATTTATTTTATTTATGGGCTTGTTTTTTTCGGCTAACGCTTATACTAGTGCTCTATCTACGATGACTTGTAAGATATTAGTCATTGCAGACACAGATATTGTCAGCAATCAATCAGAGTATGATCATGATATTAAGTATAATTTCCAATTTGAACATAAAAATCAGATTATAAGCGCTACGGTTGGTGTGATTAGACCCGAACATAAGTCCATATTGCTAAATAAACCTGCAAAAGAAATCTCCAGATTTGAAGTTATGGAAAATGCTTATATCGAATACGGAAGAATATTGGAAGAAGAGCTTTTCTATGATGTCAGATTAATATATACACAGAATGGTTCTTGGATCCAACATAATACCAAATTAACCTTTTGGGCGGCACAATTCCCAAGCGTACTCAATAGTCAGACATTATTCGGTTTTTGGTCAATGGCGACCGATGAAGAATTATTTACTATTACATTACTTATATCACCGCAGGCACCAACTTCTGATGAATATGACCTATTAGCCACTGATATAGCAATCGATATCGTCAATCAAATAATAGATCAATGTCAGATTCAATTACTTAGTGATGCAGTTTAATCTATGGCGCTCCGAGAGGGGCAGAGTTAAAGTATCAATTTTTAGCATACCTTATATTAATATATTTCATCAGCAACTCGCTATCGCTTAAATCCGCTTAAAATCCTTATCGAGCAGATTACTGACGAGCAATTGTCCTGCTTGATTGACTCTACATTCGCTATATTTTGCTTGTGCAAATTCCTCTGCTCGGCCTTCTTCAAAGAAAAATGCGTTACCGGCAAGTTTTACTCTGCCGTCACGAATGCGGTACTGAACCAGTCGCTGGGCGGGTGTTAATACCGCGCCACGATAAATGCTGTCGAATTGGGCAATGCGATTGTGGTCGAGAGTGACAATCATAAAGCCATCATGGTTATCGGAGTCTTGCTCGACTGACCAGCTGATCGCAGTCGCAATATCATAATTTAGCTCCATATAGTCGCCTTGCATTAGGGAGCGAGGATCGACGGGGGCCAGTTTGAACAGGATTATATCGCCATTAGCTAACAGCTGTTCTTGTTGATAGATTTTGTAGTTAATCAGGGCAAGTATCACCACTGCCGCAATAATAGCCCAAAGTGACCGCTTACTCAGCTGACGTGGATGGAGCACCCCCATGTTATTCGAGGTCATTATGCTTGCTCCTTATTAAGTGGTCTGGGCACTTGAGCACTTTCAACCATAGCGCTCACTTCAGCCCCATTTTCAGTGATATTGTTAGGCTTATTTTTACGCTTAGCGCGAGTATTTTTACTTATGGCAAATCTGAGCATTAGTAATACTATGCCGCTGGCCATTAACCATAAAGATTTATCAAACAAGTCGATGTGGAGTGAGTAATAATACATGCCGATAAAGGCGAGTAGGGCACATACCGAAATGATGACTAATTTTCGTTCGTTGTAAAAATAGCCCAGCAGGAGCATCAATACTGCGACGCTTAATCCGCTCATGACGATGGAAAGTAGGCCGATTAATATTGTCGCTAGGATCACCATTAACTTGTTGCGAGGACGCACAGTAACAACTCGATTGGTATAGCTATCGGTAGTTAAATTGAGCAGGTTAACAATGTGATTAATCAGCCATAGCGTAGATAACAAGCTTATTGCGATGGCCAAATAGTCACTGATGCTGGAGTTAAATGCCATCAATACGCTGGGTCTTTCTATGATATCGCCCATATCAGATAACATGAAATTGGCGAGGAGCAAATTAATAGCAATGGCATAACCTAACATTCTAAGACGCTGATAATACTGCGGCCATCGATAAACGTGCGACCAGATAACCACTAAACTCAGCAGCAATAATGGCAATATTAATAGCGTGACCTGGTTAATCACTAAGATAGCCAAAAAGCTAGGCACCATGGCTAATGCAGCCACAAATTGGTTGGTTTTATGAGGAATGATAATCCAGTGAATCATAAATGTGACCAGGTAAATAAGTGCAATCAGGGTCTCATTACTAGATTCTAGCCATTCGTAAATCCCCAAAAGCCACATTATTTGTCCGCTTAAGCTAAATGCAAATACCATCTGCAGAATAAACTCTTGCCGATTTGCGCCCAGACGGTAATAAACTAAACAGCTTAGACTTAGTGCGGCACCAAGGCCGATAAACGATTGGTCGATATCGCCAATGATGGATCCACTGACTAGCACACAGGCCAATAAAAACAGCGCCGCAACCCAGCCGCCAATAATTTGCATGGCAATAATGTACCAAGGGCTGGCGAGTGTGGTTTCTGGTATTGTATTAGTGTTTACCAGTTGGTGGTTAACCAGCGTTTGCCATAATGCCGTGGCGTTGAGGTTACTCATCGGTGGCTACCTCAGTTTTAACATCACTATTGCTCGCGTCTTTATGCTCAAGACTTGCCATTTCGCTGAACTGTTTCTGCCATTTTTTTAGCCAATATAAGCTGCCGCTGGTTACACCTACGACTACCATAGCAATCAGAAAAAAACTCGCTATTGAGTCGTTAGATTCTAATAGCGCTCTTGAAAGTAGTGACACAATAGCAGCGCTGATGCTGGTTAATACCAGGGCAAGTGGATATAAGGCGGGGGCGCGATAACGGTACCATATAAATAAGCTAGTCAGGGTGAGTAGGTAAAGTAGCGCATAATAAACAGCATGTTCACTGGCTTCATACTGATAGTTTAAGTCAAAAATGACCCAAATGATTAGCCAGGTAAATGCACTTACGCTAGCAAGTAAACTGCTTTTTTCAACCATGGGGCAGTTAAAGCGTAATTGGCCAGGCCATTTACAGCGTTTAGCTATGGTAAATGCTAGGTGGATGACTAAGTTCGTTACGCCAAAAATAGCGATTTGTTGGATGTCTTCCTGTAAAAAACTAAACACAGAAGCAAAGGATTGAAAATATAGTCCTTGGCTTATATTGATTAAGACCACCAGCAGTAACCACAACAGATCAAAACCTGCGATGTAGGCAAAGGGTAAAATTAACACTGCCCAAATAGCAAATAGTTGCCAAGGATCTGCGCCGGTTTGGTATGTTTGTCCCACCAGGGCCAGTAATGCCCCAAGCATTATGCTGGCACCGAGTAACATGGCATTGGGCAAGCTCCAGCCATAAACATTTTGGCTCTGTTGTTTAAGAGGTTTTTGCGGTGAATGCTGCTTTTTTTGCATGCGGTTAATTAGATAAAACCCACTAATAAACAGAGCAAATAACCCTTCGACTATGGCAAATTTACTCAGGTGCGCTAGTGCGTCCCAATTGAACGCCATGAAAAATATCATCCCAGCGCTAAGTAGCAATACCCCAAGATAGAGTAATATATTGGCAATTAATTGTTGCCAATTTTCTGTGTTTGGGTGTGGATAAGCTACTAACATTGCAGCTTTAAGGTTTGTGGGCTCGATTTTGTTGTCTAAAAACCATTGCCATATGTGTGAACGTTTTTCAATCATCCTTGTTCGTTATCCTTTTTCTGAATCAATAGCCGTCCAAGTTTGCTCGTACTAACTCTAATTCAAGCTCACGTTATTGATATGCAATTTATAGCTATGGAAAAAATCAAACAGCGTTTTAAACATAGCTCATCTGCTGAGTACTTTTCATTAATATTAGCCCTTATCATGAGAGCTTAAACTGGGACTCTTGCCTGACAGATGGCATCGCGAGTGTTGTGTAGACAGTAACCGATATTGATTGCGGCTATCAACGACTATTTTTCGATACGATACTGATTTTGCTATTAATATCATCACAGCTGCCAGCGCTTGGTCTTTGGAGTAGGCAACAAAATGGCAGTAATAGCTTTTATACCTCATATGCGTTACCTGCCGTGATGTAACACTGCGCTGATGTGCATGAGGTTACTGATTAAATCCGTTTTTAAGCCATTGATGAGACATCATTTATATTGGTATCTTTTAGTGGCGACTCACATTTATAGCAGTCGCTATTGAGCATCAGGCTGGTATTGCCTACAATAGCGCACGTTTTATTAACTACAGCACAAGACAATGAACGACACTACAGCTAAACCTGCTTTACCTGATCGCCTTAGCGTTAATCCACGTAGCCCACATCATGTGGAAGCCGTTTTCGAACACGAGATTGGTATTTTACTTAATGGCAAAGAGCGTAATGATGTTGAAGAATATTGCATCAGCGAAGGTTGGGTAAAAGTTGCCTCGCACAAAGCATTAGATCGTCGCGGCCAACCGCTTACGATGACAGTAAAAGGCAAGGTTGAAGCGTTCTATAAATAGAACTGAGCATTATCTCTGAGCCTATTTATTCACTGTGTAAAAAAGCGAACCTGAGAAGGTTCGCTTTTTTGTTAGGCGCTGTAGCTATGTTTTACCGCGGCGATGGCTTCTATTTCATAGCTTGGTCGCTGTGTTAAAGCCCATTACCTGAGTATATGTTGACTCGTTTGCTCATGCTCAAAAACACAGTTGCTCAACACTCTTTATGGCTAAGCATAGCCTTTACTCAAGTCATATAAACGATTTGATAACTCTGATGATGAACTACTGACATTCGCTAATTCAAGCGCATCTTTAGCATTTAAGTCATTACTGACTCTAATGTTTTCGGCTAGTTGGTTAATTTCGCCCGATACGCTTGATTGTTCACTGGCGGCCATCGCAATATGCGAGGTACTGCTACTGATGTCACTAAATACTTCAATAATTTCGTTAAACCCTGCAATTACTTTTTCTGATCGAGCTAAAGATTCTACGGATAAGGACTGTGAGCTGACGATGATGTTCACGCCCTGACTAGCCGATGTTTGCAGCTGCGCGATCATCGCTTCAATCTTACTGGCTGACTCTTGAGAGCGGCCTGCGAGGGTTCTTACTTCATCGGCAACAACCGCAAATCCGCGCCCTTGTTCACCCGCTCTAGCGGCTTCAATAGCTGCATTCAATGCTAACAAATTGGTTTGCTCTGAAATACTCTTAATCACATCTAACATGGTTCCCATTTGCTGGGAGTCAGAAGCAAGACGATTAATTATATCGGCTGTTTTTTGGAGTACTTGTGACAGCTCTTGGTTAGCTTTGCTGTTTTCTTCGACATCAACCATGCGCCGTTGAATAAGCCCTTGGGATTCGTCGACGGTTTCTGATGTTGATTTTGTGTTTCGTGCCACTTCGGCAGCGCTGGCAGACATTTCAGTGATGGCCGCTGCAAGCATGTGGTTTTCTGTGAGTTGTGATTCAGCCCGCTGTTTTAGCATAGAAGACATTTCATTGAGCTGTTTGGCTCTATCTTTGGCTTCTACCGCTTCGTTTGCTATTTGTCCAAGCAAGCCTTTGAGATGTTCACTATATTGATTAACCGCTTGTTTTAATTTACCTATTTCATCATAGCGATCTATCTTGAGAGTTGCAGCAGAACCGCCACTGATTAACATGCGAATTTGCGCAGTGGTCTCATTGACCCATTGCATCACTTTGTTAGCATTAAAAATTAGAATACCAACAAAGAACAGCAGCATGGGAATGAGCGTCGCATATAAACTAAAGCTTAAGTCGCTGATAGGTTTTTGGATAATGGGATCAGGCAAAACAATACCAATTTTCATGCCTTCTTCGGCCATGTCCATTATTGCCAACATAGAACCACTGTCTTCCACTACGCCCTCTGGTAAGTGGATAATGGTCTGGCCGCTGTTGATTGCGCTCAACAGCGGTTGAAGGCTGCTATCTTGGGCGGCGACCTCACTGAATTTTTTCATATCAAGTGATGATGAGCGAATACTTGGAAAGCTGATTATTTGATTGTTTTGGCCCAATACAAAATTAAAACCGCCTGATTCTTGGTTTTGGCGCTTAAATAATTTATCTAAACCCGCTAGCATTAAATCAACGGTTGCGACGCCCCAAAACTTACCTGCTCGATTGATCGCGACAGTACAGGTCACCATAGCAGTGCCACTGACAGGGTCTTCATAAGCTTCAGACCAACCACACTGTCCGGTTTTAAGTGAACGCCCAGCGATATACCAAGCTTCATTGTGATAGCCTGGACCGTCAGGCTTATTGTAATCATCAATTTTGTCTAATTGCCCTGAAGCATTGCGTGCCCAAAAAAAGGACTTTAATGCCACACCAGAGCTAAACGCATTAGGTTCTGGCCAAATCCCACCACCAGCGATATTGCCATTGCCAAATTGGTCAATGATTTTGGGAAATAACGCGCTAAATTGTTGCTCGTCTAGGGGTAAGGTTTCTGCTAATGAGGCTAAGCTTTGGGTTAGCACCGAACCTTTGCTTAGTTCAATTCTAACCTCGTTGACACTGGCTGAAATACGCAGTAATTCTTTCTTTTCAACTTCTTTTTGAATTACCGGTAATGCTAAGGTCTGCATTACGATATAAATAAGCATAATCACTGTGACTAATAAGCCCACACTAAGATACTTTGCTTTTTGTGCAATTAATAACGTTTGCTTTTCCATAAAAGGGTTACCCTACGCGAGCTCGCTGAACCGAATGTTACTTTAACTTTAGTCTAGGTTGTTGGTTTTATGTTAATACTTTAGTTACTATTTTTTACATTTATTGTTATATCGTCATCGACAACTGCCACGCTTAAGTCAACCTTGCCAAGGGGGTGTTACTTTTAGCTCATATTTAGCCGTTGTGGTTGCCTTAGCGTTAAACCACTAAGCCGCATCATGTGGCTGTAATTTTTGAATTTGAGATTTGATATGGGGATGGTGTTTAATGGCAAAGAGCGGACAGATGTTGCAGCAGATTGCAGTAGTAAAGGTTGAGTAAACGTCACCTCGAAAGCATTAAATCGTTGTGGCCAACCGCTTAAGATGACACAGACTTTAAGTAAGGCTTATTCCATCTTCACTAAGTGCTGAAAACAACAGGCTAGCCGTCATGACGGACCTGATATTTATTCACGGAATATTTTTTAACTTTATATACATGAAATATAATAGTTTATTGCTATTTTGTTATTATAACTAATTAGTCTGTTGTAACAGAAATAGCGAGTTCAAAGGTAGTGTCTGTTCATCATGTATTTCATTCCTTTATCTGTAAACAATCTCTGCCAACCATTACAGTGCTTAAACACTGGATGTTGCCCATCATGACTTTCATTCATGTTGAATAGCTGTAGAATCCGCGCCTTGTTTTACCGCTAACCAATATTTGTGTATTTATGATGATAGATCTGGCTTTGCTGCCTTTATATTTAACCACTGTGGTCGCGTTATTGTTAATCCCTGGGCCTGACATGCTGTTGATCGCCAGTTCGAGTTTGAGCTATGGTCGCAAAGTGGGTGTGTATGCCAGCTTTGGTAATGCGACTTCTGGTTTAATTTTAACCTTGCTTGCAGCTATGGGCGTTTCTGCTCTTGTGGCGATGAATCCAATTGCGTTAGAGCTGTTAAGGGTATTGGGCGGAGCGTATTTATTGAAAATGGGCTGGGATTGCATGCGCAGTGGTGCCAGCGATGCGCCCGAGTTTAGCCAGCAAGGTAATGTCGCTAAACTACTTTATCGTCGTGCGGTACTGAGCAATTTACTTAATCCTAAAGCACTGATCTTTTTTGTGTTGTTTCTGCCCCAGTTTGTTTCTACCCAACTCACTGCCAGTTCAGGTGAACAGATGCTTGCACTCGGTTTACTGCTGAACGTAATGGGCTTGACGTTCAATTTGCTGTTGGTGGCATTAGTGGGCAGTTTGGGCAAACCATTGCTGAAAAATGAAAAGTTTCGTGCTTATCAAAATAAGTTTATGGGGATAATATTTTTTGCTTTAGCCATTTGGTTACTGGCATCGCAAGTGCAGAGTATTGCTTAACCATTACGGTTAAAGAGGCCATTAACTAAAAACCACGGTCATTAGCCGTGGTTTTTTGATCTTATTGCTGGCGCATTCACATCGATAATGCATTTGGCGAGCGACGATTTATCGTTATGATCCACTTTTAGCGAGTTTAATCGCCGCTATCTCTTTTTCAACCGCGGCTACCACGGCATGAGGGCTGCTCAGGTATTGTGAATGGTCGATAAAAATAGCGTTATCATTAACTGTCATCACCAATACGGGAAAACCAGTGGTACCAATGATTTGTTGAATTTCTTCTATGCCTTCCAGTACGTATTCTGCATCCATACTGAGCTCATCTTTAAACACTTTATTTGATGGTGATAGCTTAAATTTTTCGACGATGTCATTAAAGTCGTGTTTATTACTAAGCGGATTGCCTTCAATGAAATGGGCTCTTTGTAGCGCATTGAGCACAGCTAATTGCTTGTCAGCTTGTTTGCCCTCTAACCAGGCCATAAAGTTTGCGGTTTTGATTGAGCTTTTAGGGCTGTTTGCGTAGCGAATATGGTCTCGACCAAATTTAAGTCCACTTATTTTTGCCGCTGCTTGCATTTGTTCTTCGCCAGCACTGTCTTTGCCGATGTAATGCGCACTGTGTAATAAGTGAATATTCATTTCTGGATAGGCTTGTTGCAATGCGTTCACCAAAGGTGTGGCGGCATAGCTCCAAGGGCAATGTGAGTCGTAGATAAAATAAAGCTCAGTGGTCATTAAATGAATTCTTGTTTGTGATCAGATGAACTGATCCTAAATAGTTTATCGCTATTATTCAATCAATCCTTGCAGTAATGACGACAACCGATATTGACAGACTGTCGTAGAGTGCTCGATGAGGTTAATACTCATGTACCTGCAATATATTAATAAGTAAGAAACCCAGCAATATCGGCGGTATTGCTGAGTTATACCACCAATGCTTGCGGATCAGGGGCGCGCATGCGATCCCACCATTCTTTGTTGGCAACAATTTGGCCTTGATCATCAATGGCTGGGTAGGGAATTTGCTTGCGTCGACAGGCTTTGGCGTAAACTGGATGACCTTGTTCAAACAACATAGTTTGGCAATAAGCGTGATCAAGTTTGCGGCTGCCGTACATATCGGCTTGCTCACGTTGGCGCTGGGCTTCATACATAACTAATGCTGCCGCTACAGACACATTAAGCGACTGCACCATGCCTCGCATGGGGATGATGATGTGTTGATCGGCCGCTGCAATAGCTTCTGCGCTCACACCATCACGTTCGTTACCCATCACGATAGCGGTAGGTTTGGTGTAATCAATTTCACGAAAATCCACGGCCGTGTTTGAAAAGGTCGTCGTAAGTACCTGCATTTTTTGTGCTTTAAAAACCTGATGAGCTTCTGCAAACGTGTAATGCTTAACCGTATTAACCCACTGTTGGCTACCTGAAGCGGTATTACCTGATACTCGCATATCGATATCTGGCCATACGGCATGAATTTCATGAATACCGACACAATCAGCAGAGCGAAGAACCGCAGCAATATTATTGGTCATATGCACTTTATCAAGGCAAATCGTTAAGTCGACTTGGCGATTATCCAGCATCTGGTTTATTCGGGCAAAACGTTCTGGGCTCATGGGGTAACTCTAGTTGATTTTTCACTCTATTTAACCTTTGCTTGCAGCAAAAAATGCGTTCAATGCAACGAATAAATGAGTAATATTGACAGTAAGATGATTATTTCGGCTGGTATTATAGCGCTAAAATGCCAGTGCTAAAAAGTCATTCATCGCGGTAACACCAAGACTTGCCGATTAATGTAGGCAATAATCACAAGATCGCTTTTTTAATGTATGGTGATAAGTAATAGGTAAATAACTGTTTTTAGCTAACTAAACTCATTTAAGCTAATGATAATAACAAGTAGATTTTACAGCAGGCCATGACTGAAGATATTACCATCCAATTACCTTCACTTATTCATCGAATCGGCGGTGAAAAAGCTAAGCAAGCCAGAGAGATTGCGTTGCAATATCAGTGTGATGTTAAGCGCGTGCGCCGTTCTCGAAATTGGGCCATTACAGGCGAGGCTATAAGTATTCAATCGTTTATAGAGCGATTAAAAACTGACAATGATGCTGGCTTTGGTTATCTAATTCAAAAAATTGCTACAGCGTTACTGGGTCATGCCGACAAGTTAGAGCCATTAGACATAAAGCTTAGGCGTTTAATTCGAGAGAATCCTAATTTGACTTTAGGCGAGCTAATCCAGCTTACCCAGTGCACGTTAGCTGAGGCGAGAGTGGCTCGTTTTGACGTTGACTGTTGATTATTTCAACCGTGTGCTTTCACTTTTTATGCTGAAGGAATGCAATCGTTTTTGATGGTAAACATTGCTGTGGTTTGGGGCTGGAATCGCACGTATTAGTATATTTTCGCTACAAGTTAATCAGATTGTCCTAGTATTGCAGTGGGTATAGTTGAGGCATAGATAAGATCGCAGAAACAAGACCTTTGTGTTTATTCATATGCCCTTGGATAGAAGATTTACAGTATTAATGTGAGCTTTAAATGGTAAACATAAATAAAAGGTGTAACGCAATTTGCATTACACCTTGATGACTATTATTTTTTAAGTCGCTGACGTTTTAAGCTGTCTAGTTATGCTTAAAAACGATATTCAACCCCGATACTCGCTTGTTTGAAATCTGTTTCTGTATCGGAACCGTTAGTAACATTATCTAGGTTAATTTCTGCGTCATACCAAGTGTACTCGGCATTAATTAAAAAACGGTCTGTTACTTTAAACCCGACACCAGCACCGGCAAATACACCTTCATCATCTTTATTACCAGACAACCCGACCACATCATAGTCAGTGGAATACCATAATTGGCCGCCTTTGGCATACAATTCTACTCGATCAGTAATTGGCAGTGTGACTTTTAGGCCTGCGGTATAACCATCTGTTTCAGCACGAGATAAGTTGTTGCCGTAATGACCAAAATCAATATAGCTACCTTCTAGAGCTAAGTATTTATTGAAGCGATAACCTACTAAGCCCTGGAGCACATCATTGTCGTCGTCAAACTCATCATCTCCATCGACTTTCAGGTAACCATAATTAGCGCCGACATAAACACCATTTTCTGCCACATCATTTTTTAAGTCATCAGCTTGAGAATAAGCACTAAAAGATGCTAATGAAATTAGTCCAGCTAAAGTAACAATAGTATTTCTCATAAGGTACTCCTAGTTAATTACGTAAATACATCTAGTACTCTACAAAACGGATGCCAACTTTATAAAAACAATGGAGTAGGGGGATTGCTGTTATCAATTTTTTAATTGAATATCATATGGTTATGCTTTGAGATTTTTTTAGTAAATGAAGTGGAACTGGCTATGCTATAAATAAAGTTGCTTAAATTTTATCTGTTAAACGAGGCGGAAATAGTGCGTAACGGTATATTTTTCTGATTGAATTGTAATTTTTTCATATTAAAAACATAATGTTACGAGGATGTTGTTGGTTTGGTGTGTTATCGTCACTTGTATGATTTGCTGCTGAGTATTTTATAATATGGTTACTTTTCTATAACTGAGCAAATCGAAGTCGTTAATTGGATATGTTGATTTCGCTGTTTAAAGTACAGGTTTGCACAATAGTGCCCAAGTGTGACAATTGAAGAACATGATCGACAACGACAACGATCACTACAAGTCTGATAGTGGAACCATTAACACAATAGGGTTGTATTAAGTTCTTATAAACATAGTAGAAGTGATTTTATGTGGTTTTTTGTTAGCGATTAAGACAGGCCTGAGGTTAATGCTGAATATCAGGTTTGCTGGGGCAATACTGTTTATCGTTATGATTCACTTTTAGCGAGTTTAATCGCCGCTATCTCTTTTTCAACTGCGGCTACCACGGCATGAGGGCTGCTCAGGTATCGTGAGTGGTCGATAAAAATGGCGTTATCATTAACTGTCATCACCAATACAGGAAAACCAGTGGTACCAATGATTTGTTGAATTTCTTCTATGCCTTCTAGTACTTATTTTGCATCCATACTGAGCTCATCTTTAAACACTTTATTTGATGGTGATAGCTTGAATTTTCGACGATATTATTAAAGTCGTGTTTATTACTAAGCGGGTTGCGTTCAATTAAATGGGCTCTTTGTAACGCATTGAACACAGCTAATTGCTTGTCAGCTTGTTTGCCCTCTAACCAGGCCATAAAGTTTGCGGTTTTGATTGAGCTTTTAGGGCTGTTTGCGAAGCGAATATGGTCGCGACCAAATTTAGTCCACTTATTTTTGCCGCGGCTTAATTAGTGAGAATCCTAACTGGAGTGAGCTAATCCCGCTTACCCAGTGCACATTAGCTGAGGCGAGGGTAGCTCGTTTTCTGGCCGATACTTGGTAATTTGTCCTCAAGTATCCGGTAAAGCAAATGTATTTGTGGTGTCGATTGGTTTAATGCCGCGAGAGTTAAGTGATAGTGCTGCAAATGTTTTGAGTCGATCTTGAGGCTTTAATCATCATAACAACACAGGCAAGCTATGATTAACCTAGACATAGGATTGAGTTTTAAATATCACAAATTATTTTGGAATAAAAAATCTCAGCAGCAAAAATTATTGTGCTGCCGAGATTGTGTTTGCCTATAGTAGTTAAGCTTATTAACCGTGAGCGATATTTATTAGCGCTATGTATTAGGCCTTTGGTGTGACGGTAACACTTGCATCTTTACCAGTGTAAGTGATTGATACATCATAGCTTTTGTTATCTTTGTCTGTTGCGGTAATTTTATCAGCAGCAAACTTGCCTTCAAGGTGCATGGCAGTTAATAGCGTGAAGCTTGTTGCTTCAGTTAATTTTGGAACCGTTAACTGTAACTCTCCAGCAAGATAAATGCTGTTTGTTGCATTAATGCTGGCATTGTGGACTAAATCCAGTGACAGGATTCCGCCGTCTTGCACTAAGTCACTTACCTGTAACGTACCCAGTTTTGCATCGGTTGCGCCTGCTGCAATTGCAACAGACAGCTTGCCGTCTTTTTGGTACACAGTATTAGTGCCAAATGCGCTTGCTGAAGCAGCGACTAAGCCACCTTGTTCTAGTAATGTACCGCCGCGGTAAGTGTTGTTACCTTCAAGATATAAGCTACCAGTGCCAACTTTTTCTAAGCGGCCTTCACCAGAGATATCATTACGCCAAATATCTTTCGCTGAAAATCCACCAGCACTGGCATCCATATCCACGATGATATTTTGATTAAATGCACCGTAACCATCAGCAGCAGTAACTAAATCTATACGTCCCCAACCACGAGATTGATTGATTATCGGATAATTAGACGCAATTTCAGTCGTCGCTAATACTGCACGACGTTGCTCTGCAGTTAAGTACGGTAGGCGCGTTTCTAACAGCTTTTCGGCACCTTTTGGTACTTCAGGTGCTTTTGATGCTTCTGGTAATGGATTAAAACCAAACGTCATATAAGCACGATATTTGGCTTTCATTGACTGTTGGTCGGCATATTCATCACCGGCGCTACATTTTACTTCATTATTGGTCGTACAATGGGCAAAGTCATTGATTGAGTCATAACCTGCGGCATTCGCTTGAGCTAGAAAGTAATCATGGGCTTGAGTAACAGCATCGCTGATCAAATTGGCATTGTTTTCATCGTTTAGCATTGCGGCTGTAATTGCCGTTGCCATAACGCGTCCACCAATCACATCAACAGGGGAGTGCATACCAGCAACAATGCGGTTTTGTCCTAAATCACCCGCTCGAGCAACCATTTCGGCAAATCGCTCTGGCATTGCATAAGCAAAGCCTAAACCACGGTCAAAGGCTTCTGCGGTATGACCGCTTGGGTAGCCGCCATCTTTAGCACGACCTGATACCCACATTTGGCCACCGGTCGCATCACTATAGCCTTCTGAATACGAATTATTGCCTTTGTCGGTGTAGATAGAACGTGCAGCACAGCGAAGACCATCAATAGCGGTCACTAAGCGATTCGCAGCAGCAGGTAAATCGTAGTATTTGACAGTAGTGCTGCCATCAAGGTTGTAACATGTTAATGGCGTTAATTCGCTAAAGTCGGTGTATGAGGCAACTGAGTAATCCGCTAAATTAATGCGCCAAGGTCTTGGTGAATCAAAGTGGTATTTAGGAGCTTCACTTGATGCGCCATAAGAGGCAATCGCGTTAAGCATGTTGACAACATTTGCCAGTTTTGTGGCTGAACCGTCGATTTCTGTGGTGCCATATCCGGTATTAGCCGCATCAACTTGATCACCTAGATCTTTATTCATTAATTTGCTGCTGTCAGTAATGTTGATCACTTTTCCGCCAACGGTAACATCACCATTGGCGTTTACTTTGTAAGGTGATACTGAGTTGGCACCGACTCGATAGGCTGCCGTTAATGGGCCAAGACCTGAGGTGATGCTGAAACCTTTGTCACGTTGATCGTCTAAATACGCATTAACTAATACTTGTTTGTTGTTTCTATCTAGATCGGGTTTAGCTTGTTTTGGTCGGGTTAACGTGGCGACGTAATCGAAGTTTTCTTGCCAGATTGTGTTGTTTAAAATGGCATTATTAGCAAAGTTAAGTTGCATTGCTTTAGATGTGCTTGTCGATGCACCGCCGTCAACCCCTGCATAGGCTTCATAACCTTCGGCAACCTTTAGACTATTTGAACCTGTGCTGGCCCAAGTATCATCACCGTGGGTCCAAATTGCTTTAAAACCACTTAAAATTTGCAGCATTGGACTGGTTGTTTCATCCAAGGCAACAACATTATGTGTATCATTCGTGATCGGAATATTACCGTCTACGATGGCGATATCAGAACCTGATAGGTCAGGTATGGCAATCGTTTCTGAGTAAGAAGTACCTACTGGTTCGCTTGGTTTTACGTAGGCATTATTATTATCGTCACTTGAATTACATGCAGTTAATGCACAAGCAATCGCCGTTAAGGTGAACATCTTACTTGCAGCTGAATATCTCATAATGTTGTTACTTTCCTTGAAGTGATCAAATTAGGATCGTGAGTTGTGAACTGACAATGGAAAATCCGCTATAAAGCAGCAGGTTTGCACTGTAATGCTAAAGAATGACAATTCGATTAAGGAATCATGACTATGCAGCGACAGCGAGATAGCTTATGTAACAACATGTTACATAAAGAGGGCTGATGGGATAGGCGACTTACTTATTGGAGAACAAGGTGAATATTTTATCTGCTTATATTGGGTATTCACTGGTGTTAAACCAGAATATAAGTAAGATTTGCTACAATCGCGGTGCTGCGAAAGTGAATTTCGGTTCGTTTTAGGATTAATCAATGATTTTAAGCCATCGGTAGCTTAACCCAATTAAAACCTTTACAAGCTTAGATATTGATGTATTATACAGTCTGCTCTGACATTCAGAGTTATTAATGAACATTAAGTAAAAGAAAAGCCTTAGAATCTCTTCGTTATCGTTGTTATCCTCTGTGTTTCCCTTAGCTTCATCGTGACATTCAATAATTCAAGCTTGAGCGCATCGCATTATCGCGACAGATTGATTAATTTTAAATATATAAGGGACAACAAAATGTCTAATAAAACAACTGGTTTAGTAAAATGGTTTAACGAAGATAAAGGTTTTGGTTTTATCACTCCTGATAACGGCGGCGCTGACGTGTTCGTTCATTTCCGTTCAATCACTTCAGAAGGTTTCAAAACTTTAGCTGAAGGCCAAAAAGTTTCTTTTGATGTTGAGCAAGGCCAAAAAGGCCCACAAGCTGCTAACGTAGTAGCTGTGTAACTCGACGTTATAAAGATAACGCAAACGGTTTAACGACTGTTTGCGTTTTTTTATGTCTAAATTTTAGTATTTCTATTAACTGTTACCTGCGTTAAGCAAATTTTCAACCTATCTCCCCGATTGTTTTATCCACTGTTATCCCATGCTGTACATTATCTCCTGGTCACTGACTTCTTGTGTCGAGCGTGAGGCAATCTTTGTTATTGCGAGTTGAGGTTATGTAGAGTTATATAGCTGATGATGAATTTATCGGCCATTTATAAGTAAAGTTTTTATTATTTTTTACTGTTAGCTGTTAATATAACAACGTTTTTTAGGCATACATATTAAGGATAATAGATGCAATCAATTCGAGTTAAACTGCTAGCATTTTTTTCTGCTCTACTTGTTTCATTTCCGACTTTCGCGGTAACCAATTGGGTTAATTTTGACATTATCAATGGCCATATTAATCTTCCTGTGACCATTAATGGTATTGAAGGTCGGGCCATTTTAGACAGTGGTTCTCAGCTCAATGCGATTAATTTAAGCTTTATCAATAAATATAATCTTGAGTTTGATAAAGGCAGTAAAATCGATGTCAAAGGCATTTATAGTACTGAATCCTCTCAACTTTATAATAATGTCACGGCAAACTTGTTTGGTGCCAATATTGAACTTGATCAATTGGCTGGTTTACGTTTAGGTCACTATGATGTGGAGCTTTTATTAGGCGCAGGTCTACTGGAGAAATTTATTTTCCAGATAGATTATCCCAATAGTCGTTTGAGATTATTTGGAAGAGATTCCATTGATTTAGCCAAACTTGAAAACATTGACATGCAAATGGATCGTGGCACTGGTCAACCGATTGTGAGAGTCGAGCTTAATGGGGAAAAGAATGCTTGGTTGATCCTCGATACTGGTAATAGTGGTGGCTTGTTTTTAAAACGCACTCTTGCCACCGACTCTGATTGGTTAACGCATTACGGTGCGCAAGCCACAAACTCATTTGGTGTCAATAATGCAGGCACAACGGAGAGTTTCCGATTGCCAAAAGTTAAGTTCGGTCCTTTTACGATTGAAAATGTGCAAACGAGCGTGCCAAGCGAAGGGCAGATTGAGGTGATTACAGGGCAAGATGATCGCAACAGCATATCCCATATTAAAGGTAAAAATATTAAAGGTCTTCTTGGCTTTGATATTCTTAAGCACTTTGTGTTGACCATAGATTATAAATCTGGACATATGCACGTAGGCTTACCTGAAGACTCTTAATCCAACTCAGATTAAATTGAGTGTGCTTGACGATATTGTAATGTCATTAATCTTGCATCATCCCGTGTGATAGAGACGTTATTTTTGTCACACGGTTATTCAATGTAATCAGCTTCATCCATGTCTTTTGTGTGTTTTTTCACCTCAACAAATCAGTATCTTGCCAACTTTTGGTTAATTAACCCAAGACTATTGGGTCAAAAACACCGATAATTCACCTCAATTAGATTAGTAGGCCGTTTGGCCGCGTAAGACTGTGGACATATTCAATGGAAATCAAAGTAAACTTTCTCGACAATTTGAAACTCGAAGCCAAATTTGACGACTTTACCGTTACGGCAGACCAACCTATTCGTTATAAAGGTGATGGCTCAGCTCCAAGTCCTTTTGATTATTTCTTAGCTTCGTCAGCGCTTTGTGCTGCCTACTTTATTAAGGTTTATTGTAAAGCCCGTGATATTTCTACTGAAAATATCAAGCTTTCGCAAAACAATATTGTTGACCCAGAAGATCGCTACAACCAAATTTTTCAAATTCAGGTTGAGTTACCAGACGATATTTCTGACAAAGATCGTCAAGGTATTTTACGTTCAATCGATCGTTGTACTGTTAAAAAAGTGGTTCAAACTGGCCCAGAATTTAAAATTGAAACCGTTGAAAACCTTGATGCTGACGCCAATGCCATGCTGATGGGACAACCGGCTGGCGACACGAGTACCTTTATTTTGGGCAAAGACTTGCCACTCGAGCAAACCATTCAAAACATGACCCGTTTATTGGCTGATTTGGGCATGAAGATCGAAATATCTTCATGGCGCAACATAGTGCCTAACGTATGGTCGTTACACATTCGTGATGCCGCCTCACCTATGTGTTTTACTAATGGTAAAGGCGCCACAAAAGAAAGCGCACTATGCTCGGCTTTAGGTGAGTTTATTGAGCGTCTTAATAATAACTTTTTTTATAATGATCAGTTCTTTGGTGAAGAGATCGCCAATAGCGAGTTTGTGCATTATCCCAATGAAAAATGGTTTGCACTGGAAGAGGATGATGCACTTCCATCAGGTTTGTTAGATGAATACTGCTTAGATATTTACAATCCAGATGAAGAGTTATGTGGCTCGCACCTAATTGATACCAACTCAGGTAATACTGACCGAGGTATTTGCGCGATTCCATATACCCGTCAATCTGATGGTGAAACGGTATATTTTCCGTCTAACTTAATTGAAAACTTATTTCTAAGTAACGGCATGAGCGCGGGTAATAATCTGCAAGAAGCGCATGTACAGTGTTTATCTGAAATTTTTGAGCGTGCTGTAAAACGTCAAATCATTGAGCAAGAAATTGTACTGCCAGATGTTCCTATGACAGTACTTGAGAAATTCCCTAGCATATTAGCGGGTATTAAAGGCCTTGAAGAACAGGGTTTCCCTGTCGTGGTGAAAGATGCTTCGTTAGGTGGTCAGTTCCCAGTGATGTGCGTCACTTTAATGAACCCTAGAACCGGCGGTGTATTTGCCTCGTTTGGTGCGCATCCAAGCTTTGAAGTGGCGTTGGAGCGTAGTTTAACTGAACTATTACAAGGCCGCAGTTTTGAAGGCTTAAATGATGTGCCAAAGCCGACATTCAATAGTATGGCCGTCACCGAGCCTGAAAACTTTGTTGAGCACTTTATTGACTCTACAGGGGTTATCTCTTGGCGCTTCTTCAGTAGTCAGTTTGACTATGAGTTCTGTGAGTGGGACTTTAGCGGCACCAGTGAAGAAGAAGCCGCAGGCTTATTTGGTATTTTAAAAGCCATGGGTAAAGAAGTGTATATTGCTGAATTTACTGATTTAGGTGCATCAGCTTGCCGCATTTTAGTGCCTGAATATTCAGAAGTGTATCCTGTTGATGATTTGATTTGGGACAATACCAATAAAGCGCTTCATTACCGTAAAGACATCTTGAACCTGCACTCACTAAGCACTAAAGCGTTATCTAAGTTAGTGAATCGCTTAGAAGAGAGTCAATTAGATAATCAGACCGATATCCGTACTTTAATCGGTATTGTGTTTGATGAGAATACGGTTTGGGGCCAGTTAACCATTATTGAATTAAAAATTCTGATTTACCTCGCATTGGGTTCTCATGAAGATGCGATTGAGTTAGTTGGTGAGTTCTTGCAGTTTAACGACAATACAGTACAACGTGGCTTGTTTTACCAAGCTGTCAATGCTGTGCTTGAAGTGACCCTAGATGACGACTTAGAGCTTGAGCATTTTATGGGTAACTTTAACCGCATGTTTGGTCAAGAAGTGATGGACAATGTGGTTGGTTCGGTTAATGGCACAGTGCGCTTTTATGGCCTAACAAAAACTAGCATCAAGCTAGAAGGTATTGAGCCACATTTACGCTTGATTGAAAGTTACAAAAAGCTACACCAAGCGCGGAAAGCTAAAGCGGGTATTAGTGCTTAGTTAAGTATTAGACCGTGATAAATTTGATAGAGAAAAAGCGAACCTAACGAGGTTCGCTTTTTTATTGTGGCAGTTACCTTATTTTTATTGCTGATGTAAATCGCTGTCTGTTGTCGTGGCTCGAGTTAGAGCCTTGTCTTCAAGCTTGTCGATGGGGACCAAGACTTGTTGATGATGACTATTTAAGTGCTGAGAATAACCGAAGCTCAACACGATCGATAAATGAGTTTACAGTTAGGCTATTTAACTTTAGGTTAGTGAATAATCAAAATATGAATGTGTGTAATAACATGATGTTATTTACTAACAAACAAGGACGATAAATGAAACTGTCACTTTTATTGATTGGATGTATTATTTGCAGCCCTGCATTAGCAGATAACCCATTACCACCTATTTTAGATTTTTATCCTCAATGCGTGCCTCAGGTTATTAACACTGCGAGTAATAAAATCATTTATGATATTGATCCTGCATTGGCGACTTCTTCTACGTCCGGTGTAATGGCACATAGAGAGATGTATTTACAGCGGGCATTGGTGGATATTCAGCGCCAAGCTCAAATCGACAATGCTGATGCCGTGATTATCCAACGGCTCAATGTTACTGGGGTTGATAGAAGCATTAATCTTCAAGATAGCAGTGGCAAAGTAAATTCCAACATAAAACAAATTCATGTGTCATCTACTGTTGAACACCTTAAATTGTGTGATGATAAACAACTCACCGCTAATTCAACCCCCTATAACAGTAAAGGTAAGGCCGTTTCATTTACTGAAACCGTAGTGAAGCTTGCTTTACCTGAAGATGGCAGTTTATTCACACAGGCACAAAAACACAGTGCGCCCGATGCCGCCATTACCATTGATAGCGCTTATGGAGTGCATATAGGTGATAGCGTTGACGGTTTGCAAAGTGCGTTAGGGCCGCACAGCATTCAGTTGCAACTCAGTGATGGGACAATCGCTTATGGTTATGGTCGTAACTTATGGTTTTTTGTGAAAAACGCTTATGTCGTAATGATTTCACAAGACCCAGGACTAGTAAATAATCATGGCAAAAACCAAATTGCATTAAGCGAGAATTATGACAATGATGATTGGATTATTGAAGGTAAAATCCATCCTGGTGATAAACAGGAAACCGTAGCGAAATATTTATTACTCAATAAACATAATGGTGATTACCGCGTTACGGATAAAAACAGTCAGCTGATATTACAGTTTGAAGATTATAATGAAAGTATAACTAAAGCCGCAGTGTCTAGACTTAACCGTTTTGCCATTATGCCCTTAGTCGATGCCAGTCATAAGCCTCAAGTGAACTTTGCCAATTTTGATAATATTGATATTGCAAAGATTATCGCACTGGATCATAAGCAGACTTATACCTTGCAGCCGCAGCAGCTGGTGAATCAAATTCAGCTTAATGAAAACGGACCTAAGGTAATAGTAAACAGCAACGTGTTACTTGGGTTTAATGAGCAAGGTACGATCAATAGTCTTAAGGTGACTGAGTCAATGTTTGAACCGCAAGACATCAATGAGTTTAAAAAAGTATTAGCGACTTATCAAATCCCTACCACCAAGACGGCCTTCTTGGCGCGTTATCCTGATGCCGAAGATAACTTTGATAATGTCATGATCACTAAAGGGACAATATTAATGTCGGTTAACTTTGATTCCTATGACGATGATGCTGAGTTAATTGATTTAAGCATCGTTTTTTAATATTCATATTATCCTGGAAGGTATATCGAACGCCTATGCTCAGGGCATCGGCGGTACCTTATTTATTCTCAATGCGCTAAAATATGTGGTAAACGAGTTAAGCCTATTGGGTAATAAATGAATATTGAAAATGATGTGATCGACAATTTAGCTGAATTAGAACGCTTTTTACTGTCGGTGGAAAAGGGCGGTTTAGGTTTAGAAGGCGTTGCCGGTGTCGGTATGGCAACCAGTAATGCCGATGGTCGTCATTTTGTTGCGGTATTTGGTGATAACCACAAGCTATTACTCGGTCGCTGGGTGACACCTGAGGTCTTCGAAAACGGTCAAGACATAGTTAAAAATGGGGTTAAATCGAAGCACTGATTAATTATTCCCCCTTTAAAGCCTTGTGACAAAACAGGGTTGGGTTTATGTCATGTTTAAACGCTAAAGTGTGTTTTAATCTGTTTTGGTGATGCTGTGACAACTATATGGGTGTTATCTAGCACGTAGTTAGACGATACTGTGTCTTCAGAAGTATTGCGGTTCACATTAATTATCACTGTAATGATGAGTAAAATACATAATTTAATCAAAATATTATCTATAGATAGATGTTTTTTGATTTTTCGTCTTAACGTGGATTTTGGTGCCTGACTGGCAGAGTATGATTGATTTGCTTTTTTATGTTTATAGATAATGTCACGCGCGATACTTTCTATGTCATCTCGGTCTAGCTGGGTCGCGTCATCTAATGTGTTAAGGTAATCAAATGTTATTTCTTTTACTACATAGCTACTAGTTCCGAAGCGTTCAGCATCTACTTTAAGAACCTGCTGAATAATTTCATTAATAATAGTATTAGATTGATTATTTACATATTGCTGCATTGTACTTCATCCTTGAATTCTTGCCGATAAAACAGAACAACTATCACCCTAATCTAGTGATGAGAAAACTTTACCAGATAAGACTGGAGAATTAAAGTGAGTGTTTAATTTTTTTGTTCATAATACTATGATTATTAATGCTTTAGCCTTAGTAATACAGACGACGTTGCATCAATATAAGCGCTGTCGTCGTAATACCTCGTTATAACTTCGTACTCACTTACTGTAAATTATTTCAATTTCAGCGGAGTAATCAAATCGTAACTATTTCTAGATTACTTATCTGAATTGGTTGAGCCAATTTTATGAATGGCTAAGTCTGCACCAATAAATTCATCTTCTTGGCTCAGGCGTAAACTCGATAGTTTATTCACTAAGCCATAGATGATAATACCGCCAACTAATGCGACAACGACCCCGGCAATAGTGCCAACAAGTTGCGAAGTAAAGCTCACTCCGCCAAGACCACCTAAGGCTTGCTGACCAAAAATGCCTGCAGCAATTCCCCCCCAGACACCGCATAAACCATGTAAAGGCCATACACCTAAAACATCATCAATTTTACTGCTGCGTTGTAATTTGGTGTACACCAATACAAATAACCCGCCAGCCACACCGCCAACCACAAATGCGCCAACCGGATGCATTAAATCAGAACCGGCACACACAGCCACTAAGCCTGCTAGTGGTCCGTTATGAATAAAACCAGGGTCATTTTTGCCAACAATAAGCGCCACAATAGTGCCACCCACCATGGCCATTAAACTGTTTACTGCCACTAAACCGCTGATCCCGCCAAGCGTCTGTGCTGACATGACGTTAAAACCAAACCAGCCGACAATCAGCACCCATGAGCCTAAGGCTAGAAACGGAATGTTCGATGGCGCAAAGGCAATGCCGGGTTTACGGCCGCGGCGGGCGCCAAGCAAATAAATAGCGACTAGTGCTAACCATCCGCCCATGGCATGGACGACGACAGAGCCAGCAAAATCATGAAATTGAGCACCAAATTGGCTGTCTAACCAAGCCTGAAAACCAAAGTTACCGTTCCATATAATCCCTTCAAACAGGGGATACACAAAGGCAACAATCAATGCTGAAGCCAGTAAGAAAGGCCGAAAGCTCCCGCGTTCAGCAATCCCCCCGGATACAATTGCTGGAATGGCTGCTGCAAAGGTTAATAAAAAGAAGAATTTAACCAGTTGATAACCGTTATCTGTGCTTAATGCTTCTGCGCTGACAAAGAAGTGGTTACCGTAAGCAATTTGATAGCCAATGACAAAATAAGCTAGGGCTGAAAAAGCAAAGTCGGTTAAAATTTTTACCAAAGCATTAACTTGGTTTTTGTGTCTTACAGTACCCATTTCTAAAAATGCAAAGCCAGCATGCATGGCTAACACCATAATTGCACCAAGTAAGATAAACAAGGTGTCCGCGCTTTGTGCAATTACGCCAATAGCATCACTAATATTATTCATTTTAGTTTCCACAAAACAATTCTCTATTAAAATTCATGCGTTTATAGAGCAAAAATCATTCCTAAATCACAGGCCACCTATCATTTAGTTGATCTCTCGTGGTGCAAACGTATGAAAATATTGCTTAAATAATCTATAAAATGTTCAATATGAGTGCATTTTTTGGGCAGGTGAATGCTGAAAAGTAACACGTATGACTGATAATTATGCTGTTAATGCTTTAGTTTGGTGCATTGTCGCTTGCATTTGGTGCGTTGCATAATCAGCCGATTAACTTTATGTTAACAATATTATTTAAGATAAATCGTTTAAGTAATCAGTCGACAATCAGACGTTTTATGACTGTTCGAGTTTACGCTTTTGGTTTCTAGTTCTTAATGTTAGGTTCTTAATTCCAATCGTTAGAAATCTTAATGCTTTATCAGTACTAACAAGTCACTAGCATGCCCAATAATAACTAAAATGGCGGGAGTAATATGACAGCAGTAAGAGTGGCAGGCGTGGGGATGATCCCCTTTTGCAAACCGGGCCATCATCAACCGTACCGAGTTATGGCGGCTAAAGCGATTAGGTTAGCATTAACCGATGCCAACCTTGATGCTAAATTGATCGAGCAGGCTTATGGTGCATATATTTATGGCGATAGTACCTGCGCTCAGCATGCATTTTACGATGTCATTCAAAGCGGTATTGCGATCATTAACGTCAACAATAATTGCTCTAGTGGTTCGACAGCGTTATTTTTAGCGCGCCAGGCGGTATTGTCAGGCCAAGTGGATTGCGCATTAGCATTTGGCTTTGAAGAAATGCAACCTGGAGCATTGGGCTCTCACTGGACAGACAGAGAAAGTCCGTTCGAGCGTCTTGACCCCGTGTTACAACAATTCAATGCCCCACAAGGCCCAATCGCACTTCGCGCCTTTGGTGCTGCCGGGCGTCACTATATGGACCAGTATCATGTAGGCGCTGATATTTTTGCTAAGGTAGCTGAAAAGTCGCGGCGTCATGCATTACAGAATCCGTACTCTATGTTTTCAACGCCATTAACTTACCAGCAAGTGCTTGATGATAAAGTTATCTATGATAGTTACTTAACTCGGCTTATGGCATGTCCACCAACCTGCGGTGCTGCTGCAACCATAGTGTGCAGCGAGCAATTTGCTCGCAAACACGGGATTACATCCAAGGTAAATATTATTGCGCAGGCAATGGCGACGGATACCGAGCTGTCGTGGCAAGATCCAATTTATGCCGTTGGTAAAGGCATGACACAACGGGCAGCTGAGCAGGTTTACCACCAGGCCGGTATTGGTCCTGCTGATATCGATGTGATTGAGTTACATGACTGTTTTACTCCTAATGAAGTGATCACGTACGAAGCATTAGGTTTATGTGCTGAAGGCGGCGCTGCAGAATTGATTGCCAACGGTGACAATACCTATGGTGGCCAATACGTTATTGGTCCCTCTGGGGGCTTGATGTCTAAGGGGCACCCTATTGGTGCGACTGGGCTAGCACAATGTACTGAATTAACGTGGCATTTACGTGGCCAAGCCGGAAATAGGCAAGTGGATAATGCCAAATTTGCCCTACAACACAATGTTGGCTTAGGTGGTGCGGTGGTGGTGACCTTATATGGCGTTTAACTAACGGTTTTATTGCATGCTGCGCTACATTGCCGTCGATATATGAGGGAAATGAAGCGCAACACTGTGGGCCGTTCGTTAACTGGCTTTTTTACGACTAAAAGTACGGCGGGAAAAGGTCACCACACTGAATGAAAGAATCAAGGTGCCAATAAGCGATACCAAGGTGATCAGCATGACATAACTGGCAGGCATATTAAGTCCATCATGTAATGGTCTAACAAAGCTAGCCACTTTACCTGCAAATGATCTGTCACTGTGTTTGAGTACCGATTCAATTGTACCTTGTTGGTAATTGATGCTGATACGGTCGGCTTCTCGTAACCAAACACCCTGATGTTGATCAAATTGGATGCTGTATACCAGCTGTTGTGGCATGTCGCTATCAGGCTGTGGGCCTTTATTCGGTGTTGAGCGAGGCTTACTCACAGAGATCAGTTCTGCCTCAGGCCAAATTTGCTGTGCGCTAGTGAGCTGACTTAACCAATCGTTTGCTTGGCTAACAGGATAAGCAACTTGCTCGAGTGCGGCTTTTGGTTTGAGAGCACCAGTCCATAAACTGTTATAAGTAATTAAAAAACCACTGACACACAATATAAATAACGGTACTGAAATGAACAGTCCTAATTGAATATGGCTTTTAAGCAAACTGCTTGAGCGAGTATTTTTAGGCAAGCTCTGCTTTAGTCGAAATCCCTTACGAACTCGCCACCACAGATAAATACCAATTAAGGTGACAATACCGCCAGCCAGCGAAGCCCAAGCATTGATGTATTTACCGCCATTATCGATCAGAAAATTACGATGTAACCAGAAAGCCGTTTCATAGAAAGGTAAATCAAATGAAGAGCTACTGCTGAGTTCATTGAGTTGATTGTCTAGGGCTATCGCTTTACCCCGAGTGCTAGCTTGAATATATGGAGTATGCTCGGTCGGAAAACGAATGGTACTCATGCTAGGGTAGCGTTCGAATAAACGGCTTACCGTATCGGCTTTTTGTTCAAGGGTGAGCGGCACAAATGCCTGACCTTTGTTGTCTGTGCGTTTAAGTAAATCAACGCTCCCTAAATAAACGCCTGTCGTTAATACAATTAGCATTGTGATACTAATGAAAAAACCTACCCAGTTATGAAACCATTTTAACGCCGAAACCATGCTCATTTTGTTTACTCTATTACACACTGTCGAATTGCAGCTGGTTATAAACCAGCTGATTTTTATTGTGTTTTCAATTTAATCATCAAACCACAATCTGGGGAATGATAATTAATCTCATTTAATTATTCAATTAAAGAAGTGTAAAGATGGCGTGATTGAGTAGGTTTCAAGCTTTACTGTAATTCGCCGTGCGGCTATTTAACCCAAGCTAAGGTTAATTGATTTACTGACCACTGTGGTTAAGGTGTTTACTGACAAATCATCACTCTTTGTAGGCTGGCGCATTATAACTCGCTAGCATGGACTCTTAATATGACCCCTGATATGACCGCTAATACCAATGCCAGTGTTTACACAAATGGCATTGGTATTATTTACGCTTAGTCATAGATTTTTTGTGAAAGAGTGTCTGTCGACACTCTTATACTAGTGCCACATTAATCACTTGTTTACTTGATGGCGTAATGATCACCGGGATCGATTTTGATGTTGGGGTAGATGAACCGACTCCGACACTGTTAATGGAGACTAGCGGATTTGTTTCAGGGTAATAGGCGGCAATGTTACCGCGCGGGATATCATAAAAAACCACACTGAAGCCTGATACTTTGCGAACGATGTTGTCGTTGGCGATAGACTGTATATCAATAAGTTGGTCTTCAACGAGATTAAGCTGAACGGCATCTTGTTGGTTCATGAACAATACATTCCGCTTGCCTTTAATCCCGCGATATCGGTCGTCCATGCCGTAAATCGTGGTGTTGTACTGGTCGTGAGATCGCAGACTTTGCAGTAACAAAATAGGGTGTTGTTCGGCGGATGACTGAGTTGTTTGTGCGTTGCTTGAACAATCTGCGATGACAGAATCGGGCAACTCACTCGGATTAAATTGAGCTAATTGATTACTGGTATTCCAAACCAGCTCAGCTGCGCTATTGCCGAGATAAAATCCGGCTGGTTGTTCGATTCGTTGATTAAAATCGTTAAATCCAGTAATCGTGTTTTCAATAAGATTGCGGATAAGGCTATAGTCGTCGCGCAGAGCTAGCCAGTTGAGCTTATTGCCTGCATGACTTTGATTGGTATGGCTGTGATTGAGATGACTGAAGGTAGCATGAGCCATTTGGGCGACAATATCGATTTCAGATAAACACTGTTCTGAGACGGGGTCGGTCATACCTGTTGACGCATGAACCATGCTGAAGGTGTCTTCAACGGTGATTTTTTGAATACCGCTAACTTGCTGGTCTAATTCGGTGCGACCTAGACAAGGCAAAATTAATGCATCGTGAGTCACTTGTAAGTGGCTGCGATTAAGTTTGGTGCTAATTTGCACATTGAGTTCAGCATTGCGCATTGCTTGGTAAGTAAAGTCGGTATCAGGTGCCGCCGCTGCAAGATTACCGCCTAAGCATATTAACACTTTACTCTGTTTACTGTGCAGCGCTTTCAGTGCTTCAACCACATTGTGGCCCGCTAGGCGCGGTAAGGTGGTAGCAAAGTAATTATCCAATTTATCGATAAAATCGGCAGATGGCTTTTCATTAATGCCCATAGTGCGGTTACCTTGCACATTACTGTGACCACGGACAGGGCATAATCCAGCGCCTTTTTTACCTATTTGACCACACAGAAGGTGCAGGTTAATCACTTCGCTTATGATGTCGACCGAATGCTTGTGCTGAGTTAACCCCATGGCCCAGCAGCTGATCACGGTTTTACTGTTACTGAACAGCGTGGCCGCTTGAATAATCTGTGCTTTTGTTAGCCCAGATTGTTGTTCAATTTTATCCCAGCTCGTGTGCTTAACTTTGTGTTGATAGTCTTCAAAAAACGCACTGTGCTGTTGAATAAAGTCATGGTCAATTTTGTCTGGACGTTGTTCAATAATAAATTTAGCCATACCGCGTGCTGCTGCCATATCGCCGCCCAACTTAGGGGTTAAATACAAGTGACTAATGGTGGTGGCTGCTGGAGTGAGCAATTCTATGGGATTTTGTGGACTGGCGAATTTTTCTAAGGCGACTTCTTTAAGATTATTAAAGGTCACAATTTTACAGCCTTGCTTGGCAGCCTTACGCAGAGTATTCATCATTCTGGGGTGGTTGGTACCAGGGTTTTGGCCAAACACAAAAATGGCTTCAGCGGCGTCAAAGTCTTCAAGTACCACGGTGCCTTTACCAATGCCGATTGATTTTGTTAGTGCAACCCCGCTGGCTTCATGGCACATATTAGAGCAATCGGGAAAATTATTGGTGCCATACAGCCGCCCAAATAATTGGTAAAGATAAGAGGCTTCGTTACTGGCGCGGCCAGAAGTGTAAAACTCAACTTGATCAGGGCGACTTAAGCTGTTGAGCTTGGTGGCGATGATCGAAAAAGCTTCAGACCAGGTAACCGGTTCATAGTGATCGGTGACAGCATTAAAGCGCATAGGTTCGGTTAAACGGCCCTGATACTCTAACCAATAGTCCGTTTGTTTTGCCAGTTGGCGCACTGAATATTGGCTGAAAAACTCGCGTCCAACTCCTTTACCGGTCGACTCCCATGCCACTGCTTTAGCACCATTTTCGCAAAACTGAAATGCACCTTGTTTGTTATCACCCCATGCACAACCTGGGCAATCAAAACCATCGGTTTGGTTAACGCGAAGTAAGTTTTTGAGATTTTGCTTGGTCTGTTGACTACGCAGTACATGAGTAAACGTCGCTTGCAGTGAAGGAAAACCACCGGCTTTGGTTGGTTTTTGATAATGACTAGACATTGATTTCTCCGATAGGGCTCAGCGATAAACGGTTAACATCGAAATGAGCATCGTAATTTGAATAATAAATAGGCGCTGAATACTTGGGGATGTGAATAATATTAAGGTTATATTGTAGTGCCAGTTTGACTGCGAGTTGGCTGGGCGAGGCAAGACTAATAAGGTTATTAGCGCCAAAAAGAACCGCTTTATGGATTAACTCACTACTGCAACGACTGGTAATTAATAAGGTATTACATGATGTTTCTTGAGTCGTGGTTGTTTGCCTTAGTAACATGCCGATAAGTTTATCGAGGGCATTATGGCGGCCGATGTCTTCACGACAGGCAACAATATCACCTTGTGCTGTTAAGCCCAGGGCAGCGTGTATTGCGCCACTTTGCTGCGCTTTTATTTGGCTGTCAGTTATACGCTGTTTCAGGCTTTCAACATCAGTAATGTCAATGGGACGGGTGATGGGCAATATGGATAATTGTGGCAGTGCATGTTCTATTGCTTCAACCCCGCAAATCCCGCAACCGGTAGCCCCAACGAGTCGACGTTTTTTACTGTTTAAGGCGTATAGACAACGATTAGAAATGGTTACTTCAATAATAAAGCCGTTATCAGATGGCGTTATTTGAATATCATGCACGTCATGATCGTGTTGAATAATCGCTTCTGAAAACAAAAAACCAATGGCAAAATCTTCAATGTTATCTGGCGTTACCATCATCACGGCATAGTTAATGCCGTTAATGCTAATGGCCGCCGCCGCTTCCTCTACCAGATGTTCTATGGGGGGTAACCATTTGTATGCAGCATTCATGGGCGTAGACTCAAAACGGGATCTTAATCACAGTTTAGTGACCGCTAATGCACAAAGCCAATCAAACAAATTTATGCGGTGATAGTTTTTATCTATTAATATGTTGAAATTGATAGCTAGTATTTAGGGCGAGGGATGAATCTTAGGCAGTTACATTATTTTTATGAGCTAGCAAAGTTTAAGCATTTTGCTAAAGCAGCCAAGGCTTGCCATATTACTCAGCCTACCTTATCGGCCAGTATCACGGCTTTAGAAAAAAGTTTTGGTACTGAGCTGGTGGTGCGTGGCAGTCAGTTTGTCGCGTTAACCGATGCTGGGCAGATTGTGTTGCGCTATGCTGAAAAAATGCTCTTGGATCAAGTGGCGTTAAAGCAAGAACTCAGTGTATTTAGTGGGCCGTTAATTGGTTCTCTTCGGATTGGTATTGTGCCGCAGTCGAGTGTGGATATTATGCCGATCATTAAACAATTTAATGAGCTGCATCCTAATATTACAATTACCTTGTTGGTGACCACTAATGAAAAGCTCATCGAGCAACTGACCTTACATCAAATCGACATAGGTTTGGGGTTTGATGACAATCTTACTGAGGCGAATCGGCGCACATTTTATTTTTATCCTCAAATGGATAACGATATGGCCTTGCTAGCAAGTCAAACATTAGTGTCGCAACTTGATACACCACTGAGCGATGGGGCATTAGCCCTTAAGGATTTGCAGCAAAGGCCATTGGTATTGTTAAGCCAAAATATGCAGTTTAGGCAATATATTGATAATGCGCTGGCACAATCTCAGTTACGTTTTAATGTGGTGTTAGAAACTGATTCGCTATTTCATTTAGTCAGTGCGGTAAAGCACGATATTGGTTATGCCATTGTCAGTAGTGGTATTGCCAAATCGGCTGAAAAATTATTTAATTTACATTATTGGCCATTGCAACATATTCAATCAGGTAACACAGTGTTTATTACCCGTAAATACAGTGTGTCGCCAGCAATGAACGAGTTTGTGAGTTTGATTAATACGGGCTAATTTCTGCCTTTGTTTACCATTTGAGCGCCATGCTAGTCAATCTATGGTGGTGAATATGATGCATCACACTTGATTAAGCTTGGCTGGTGACATCCTAACGGCAGCAAACATCAACCCCACTTAAGACAACAGTATTTTTGATAGGTTATTGGCGCTTTAAATGATTAGCAGTTAACTGTGGTTTATGTTTGCTGCTAGCCTGTGAATGTTGATATAATAGCGGGCTAAAAAATTATCTATTCACAGACTTTTTTATCTCGCAATCACTGCCACATCGCCTGCAGGAATAACTATGATTAACCACTTTAGTGTGCTGGGCGTTAGACCCAATGCCAAAGAAGATGACATAAAAAAAGCCTATAAACGTTTATCGAACAAGTACCATCCTGACAAGTTACTTGGGGCGTCTGATGACGAGAAACAACAAGCATCGGTTCAGCTCCAACGAGTCAAAAAAGCTTACGAAGTGTTATCAGATAAAAAGCAGCGAAATGCGTTTATCAATGATTTCAATAACGTAATTGTCACTGATCCCACTGCCGCAATGCGGGAGTTGTGGGACGAATATTATTCCTGAGTATCCCATGGCTAAACATCTTAATATTTCACGCATTAATGAGCTAAAAAATAATGCCCATGACAATATCGAATCTTATAACGATCCTGATACGCCCAATGCACTAGCAAAGTTTACTAGCCAAATCAGAGCGATATTGTTGGCTGATCCTGGGATGCTCGATTCTGTCCCTGAATATTTACCGGTAGCGCTTTATGATAGAGTCAAGTTCTCTCCTGAATCAAAGCGTCAATGGGCACATTGGATTAGCTTGAATATTCATCCTAGCTGGGATGAGTTTAAAACCACGATTGCATTTAACAATGCCGATCTACCACTAGCACTTGCGGTACGCAAATACAGCGAAGATCTGCTCATTGAAAGTTGTGCTGTGGTGTATTTGTTGGAGACGCAGGGAGAATCAGCGCCCAAGCAAATCGCTGATGAGGATGATTCTGATGGTCTTCATGAGCATGAGCGTGACGAGAACGATGACGACAATGACTATGATAGCGATGAAGAAGGTTATTATGACCAATATGATGAGGATATCGAATGAACAGTCTCATTGAAATAACCGCCGCTGAAATACAAGAGCTGGCGAATGTTGAGCCTAAACAGGCAAGCAAGAGATTTGAGTTAATTGCGTCGTCAATGTCTGATGATCAGTTGGTTGAAGTTATAGAAAAAATGGACATAGTTACGCTGACGCAAATTAACAGTCAGCATGATATTTCGTGTCCATCGATCATGTCTGAGCTTATGTCGCCAGAACAGATCCGTGACATCGTCTGCCAGCAACCGCTTTACTGGGAAGAAAAAATCAAGAGTAATGCTGAAGAGTTAATGCATCATACGTTTGATTTTATGACTTACCTTATCCGTATCCAGGACAGCGAAGAAAAACAAACTGCTATTTTAGAATGTTTGGCTGAAGACCCTGCAGCACTGTTTTATCTATCGATCCCATTTATTGAGCTTATCTTAGGTGGAAGCAGTGATGATGAAGATGAGATTAACGATACTTTTGATGATGAAGCGGATGAGGAAACCGTAGGGTATTCTGATTGGCAAGCCGATGAAGAAGCTCATAGTCTGAGCATTGATGATCCGCGAAGTTTGCTGGCGCTGATCCGCGATAGAGCACCTAATGTCGAGAAGTCGATCAAGAACATGCTGCGTAATACTGGCTCTGACTGGCAGTTAATTATCAGCCAATTTGCTAGCGAATTAGTGATTCAGGCGAAAGAAAAGAACCAAGTCACTGACGAGTATGCTGAAGTTGATGACATGTTTAGCTTTCTTGATTAAGGGTTCTGCAAATGCAATTGGTATTACGTGACGAAAATCAGGGTCCCTATTTGAGTCGGGTGTTGGCTTATGGCCGAACCGAAGATGTGCTTAGTAATGAGCAATTGGGACAGATCAAAGCGAAAGCCATTTTGATGAGCCTTAAGTTCGCAGATAAGTTTTATAACAAGTATAAAATGCATTTGCTTGAAGAAGCGGCGCAAGATGTGATTGGTATTGTGAGTATTGGTTTGATGGCGTTGTCGAACCAAAATCAAGATATTGCTATTGCGTTGCTGCTCAATGATGACGGCGTGGTTAAGTCGTTTCAGAAAGGCTGGGGTATGCTAACTAAAGTGAGCCAGTACAGGCTTCATGGCAAATCGGTTTATGGCGATGTGGATAAAATCTTGCTTGATCAAGTGTCGAGTCCACCGGATTGTGATGAGTGGCAAGGTTGGGTTTATTATCAAGAAGCCTTAACCGAGCATAATCGCCAGCAATCTATTAATGCATTGTTAGCTCAGTTTTATATTTCTGGCACCTTTGACCCTATGGATTATATCAATCTGGAAAGTACCTTAGCAGAAGCTGTGCTTTATCGGATATTTTTCGACGGTAAAAAAGTGCGCCCAGATCTTAAACGGCGTATGACGAGTGTAGAACTTCAGCCGCAGTGGTTTAGCCTCGAATTTATCGAGCAACAAACTAAGCTCGCCCTGGCTGAGTTACCTAAGGAGCTTGAAGCTGCTATCCGTTTGGATTTAGGTAAAAACTTTAACTCTGCACTGCTACGCACATTAAATTTCTCTCGAAGTTATCAAGAGTTGGCTGCTCAAAATGCCTCTCCTGAGCGATTAGAGCGATTTGAATACAAGGAAGGTTTAGTCGGTCTTCTTGGTTGGCCCATCTATATCGTCATGTAATGTCACTTTAGGAAGCTTACTTGTGTGTAAGCTTCCTCTATTCGCTTGGTATCTTATTGGTTTTGTGCCATATTTTAGTTCTAGCCATCATCTTGTCGTTACATGTTTTCGAGAGAAATACCGCTCAACTGAGTGATAAGTGACTGTATTTAAAAGTTAACTCATTACTAGCTTGTACGTTAAGTGTTCCTTAGGCCGAGTCTGCTGGCCATTTTTTGTGTTGATTAACTGTCTTTAGGAGCCATTATGTTCAGTAGCCTACGCGCTTATCGTTCGTCAATTATATTGCTGGGTGCTTTATTGCTTGGTGGGCTATTCGGTGGCTTAGTGCCTGAACTCGCCATAAAGCTCAAGCCGATAGGGCAAATTTTCCTTAATCTATTGTTTATGATCATCGTGCCTCTGGTGGCTGTGAGCGTGATGTCATCTATCGCGCACATGACGGATTTAAAGAAATTAGGCGCGATACTGGTGTCGATTATGCTGGTATCAATTGTGATGGCAATTATTCCCGCTGTCGGTGTCGTATTGCTGGCGTTAGCGTACGATCCTGCCCAAGGCGTGACACTTGATTTAGCCAATACGGTTGATGCTGCATCAGGCGGTATGGATTTTGTTAGCTTGTTAACCACCAATGATTTTGTCGGTTTATTGTCTAAATCAAACATTTTAGCTTTGATCATTATGTCGGTGATTGGCGGTGTGGCCATTGGTCAATCAGGTGAAGATGGCCAGAGAGTTGGACGCATGCTAGACAGTTTAAATACTGTGATCATGAAAGTTATTTCGCTATTAATGTATGTTGCGCCTATTGGGCTTGGAGCTTATTTTGCTGCGACCATGGCTAGCCAAGATACTGAGTTAATGGGCACGTTTGCTCGAGCTGTTGGATTATTTTTTGTCGCAATGGCGTTATATATTACCTTAGGTTCAACCCTATACGCATGGATTGGTGGCGGAGTAAAAGGGGTTAAGCAGTTTTGGCAACATATGCTTGAACCCGCAGTGACGGCATTAGGCACTAGTTCATCATTAGCGACATTACCTGTGACCATTCGCAGCGCCGCTAAAATGGGCTTAAACGAGCAAATTGCAGAGATTAGTTTGCCATTGTTAGTGAATCTTAATAAAGGTGGTGCAGCAGCGATCACTGCGCTAAAAATCGTGTTTATCTATTCGCTATTAGGTCTCGATTTTACTCCAGATGTGTTTATGCTGACGATTTTGATTTCGGTATTGTCTGCATTTATCATTGGCGGAGTCCCGGGAGGAGCATTTTTAGGCGAAATTTTTATTGTGACTACCTTAGGTTTACCGATGGAAGTTATCCCTATTTTAGTGGTCATTGGTGCAATCACCGATGCCGCATCGACAGTGATTAATGTGGTACATGATTTAACCGCGACCCAAATTATTCAGCGTATTAATGGCAAACATTATGTGCCTAAAATACTCGATAGCGAGCTGAGTGAGGCAATTAATAAAGCCAATTAAAAAGCTTACTATGCTATGTCACTGCTTGATATTGATTATGCAGCGGCATTTATTAAGCCACTGCCACGCAATTGCGCCCTTGTGATTTAGCTTTGTATAAGGCTTTGTCTGCACGCTCTAATATGCTGTCAGCAGAGTCTTGTGAATTGTATTGTGCAACGCCTAAGCTTATTGTGAGTGCCATACCTTGAATATTTTGCTTGGCGACATATTGGCGTAATCTTTCGGTTAGCTCTATGGTGTCATTTAAGGTTGTATTGAGTAATACCATCACAAACTCTTCACCTCCCCAACGTACTAATAAATCATCATTGCGCATTTGGCTTTGGAGTAAATGCGCCAGTTCACATAAGACTTTATCACCTACCAGATGACCGTGATTATCATTGATGCGTTTAAAATGATCGATGTCGATCATCACTACCGAAATAGGCGATTGAAAACGAGATATCAGCTTAAGTAACCTTGGTTCGGTGGGGGTTTTATCATCTACGCCTATATCAATCGATGGCGATTTATTATCTCGGCTGTCAGAATCAGGCATTACGTCGTTATTCACGGCTTTAATGGTCAGCAGTTGTTCTAGAACCTTATCGAGTTTGTCGCGGTTATACAGCCCGGTGAGTTTATCTGTTTCAGCCATTTTTTGGATTTCTAAATTGCGAAGTGCGAGCTTCTGATAGCCGGAAAAACGAGTTTTTTCGTAAAACCTAATCAGTAAAACTTGTGCTATACACACTTCGATAATATTAAATAAGGCTTGAGTTCTAATCGTTACAGGCTCAGGGTCTTGAGTTTGCTGGTACACCAAAAAAGCACATACGGCGAAGGTGAGGCATGAAATTAGTGTTCCCCATTTCCGTCCTATAAGAAAAAATGAAATCAGTGGGACGAGCGTTGACCAAAATAATGAGTAGGATTGACCCTTAGCTGAAATGGCAAATAGCATGATTAAGCTGCTTACCATTATGGTGGTCGCCCAAGAGGCTATTTTAACACGTCCTGTTTTGCGGAAATGGTAGAAAATAACAAATGAAATACATAACCCAACACTATCGAGTAAGGTGTATTCCAAGCTGTTAAAATACAAAAGATTAATCAGGGCAAGAATGAAAAAGTAGCTCATTGTAATCAGCAATGTATAGCCGATTAATTGGACTCGCCAGTAATCGGGATGATCTGGTGGATATTGGGCGAATTGTTTTAACCAAAATTTCATCGTAAGCAAATTCCAAAGTAAAATTCTATCAATGCTAACCGTTAAGCCTGGTAATAATAGGGGCTATATTTCAGATTATGCGAGCACCAGCAATAATGATTATGAGAGAAAATATAATAATAACGGCCACCTAGTCAGTTGTTTTATGTGCTGTGGTATCGAAAAAAACCTATTATTGTATGACTCGGTTAAAACAGACTTAACTTGATGATAATTAGCGTAGAGCCCCGAGATAAGCTGTTTATTGTATGGCTGATGGATATTTCTTTTGATTGTCTTTAGTTCAGCGGCAAACCCAACAGCCCCTAATGCTCAATAATTTGTCTGTATGAGTATAGGCTATTTTAGCTATGCCATTGTCTATATTGATAATCACTAAGGTGACATTAGTTAGCTTCACTTTTTGAGTGAGTATATTTTGCAATAAACGGGTGTTAACTTGTTTGTAAGCAGCTATTGAATGAGTGTATACGCACACTTGAAGCCTGAGCTCTGGCACAGTATCATGCGCTTTTTATTGCGATGAGCCCGTATAATGCGCTATTTAACCACTCGTTATCATACTGATACTCCAGCAGAATTTATTGATGCCAATCAAAAAACTATGCTGACTCGTATTGCTGCCCGTGCAATTGTCATTCGTGATAATCAAATATTGATGCTTTATACCCAACGCTACCATGACTATTCATTACCAGGTGGTGGAGTCGATGCGGGCGAGGAGATAGAGCAAGGGCTCATTCGGGAGTTACAAGAGGAAACCGGCGCGCAAGAGATCCGCAATATTAAGGAATTTGGCTTATATGAAGAATACCGCCCATGGCAGCGAGAGGGTTATACATCGGTGAACATGCTGTCTTATTGCTTCACTTGTGAGATCGATAGTCAGCTGGGTGAGACTCAATTTGAAGCCCATGAAATCAATAATGGCATGGTGCCGGTGTGGATTGATATTGATGAGGCTATAGCGCATAACTTAGATACGATTGCCAATAGCAGTAAAAAAGGCTTATCGATTGAACGAGAAACCTTTCTACTGAAGCTGATCAAACAAGAGTTACTGTGAGTGAGGCGTAAGCTACTCGTGAGCCTGTCATCAGTGAGTGCGGGCGATAATCAAGTCATTCTCAGCCAGAACAGTGCCATTGGGCCAATGGTATTAACATCAGCCTAGTTCATCGACCTAACCAATAGATAACTCTTTTGCTCTTGATGTTGCACACGCCATTGCATTGGCGACAAGCTCATCGAGATCGCCATCTTGAAATGCCAATATTGCCTGTTCTGTTGTGCCCTTAGGGGAGGTCACTTGGTGGCGCAGGTTAGCCAAATTATGCTGACTTTTCATCGCCATAGATATTGCTCCCATTGCACTTTGAAGCACTGCTTTAGTGGCAGTTTCTTGTGGCAGCCCTTGTTCTACAGCCGCTTTTTCCATTGCTTCTAAAAATAAGAATAAATACGCTGGAGAGCTACCCGCCGCCGCCACTATGGTCGACATTTGGCTTTCTTCTGTTAACCATACCGTTTCACCAACAGCCCGCATGAGTTTTTCTGCTTGGGCAATATCATGTTTGTGAGTGTCGGGACTTGCGTATAATCCTGTTAATCCTTCACCAATGGCGGTCGGTAAGTTTGGCATGGCGCAAATGACTTTGGGTGAAAAATGTAATTTCTGGCGCAGTGTGGCATGTTTGACTCCTGCGGCAATTGAGATAACTAATTTACGGTTATCGTGCTGCATCACTTCACTTAATTGCTCACACACTACCGGTACAACAAAAGGTTTAACGGCAATAATGATGACATCTGCAAACGCAACTGCGGCGGTATTGTCTTGATGTACTTTTACATTGAATGTATCGATTAAGTCGTGTCGGGTGGTTTGACTTGGGGCGCATACTAGAATATTGGCACTGTTGTGACCTTGTTTCAGTAGGCCGCTGATAATAGCTCTGGCCATGTTGCCACCACCGATAAAGGCGATACAGGTATTGGGATCTAATGACTGATGTTGAACGATGGGAACCTCCGAAAGTGTCGCTAAAAAGAAAAGGCCATGCTTTCGCTTGGCCTTTTATCTGTGGTGCCGATTGGATTATGCGCGAACTTGACCTTCACCACTGACTAAGTATTTCTCAGTCGTGAGTGACTCAAGGCCCATTGGGCCGTAGGCATGTAATTTACTGGTCGCAATACCAATTTCTGCACCTAGACCGAGTTCGCTACCATCAGAAAAACGTGATGATGCATTTACCATCACGACTGAGGCATCCACTGTGCGTTGAAAACGCGTAGCCGTTAACTCATTTTGAGTACAAATCACTTCTGTGTGATGGCTACCAAAGCGACGAATATGATTAATCGCATGGTCAAAGTCAGTCACTTGGCGAATAGCAATTTCTAAATCTAAATACTCTTGGCCAAAATCATCATCGCTAATAACATTGGCATGCTCAAAGTATTGTTGGGCATTCTTGCTGACATTAATACGTACTTTATGTGCGGCAAGCTCGGCTGCTACTTTCGGTAAAAATGTGGCTGCTACGTCTTGATGTACCAGTAATCCCTCTAGGGCATTACATACGCCGGTGCGTTGGGTTTTACCATTCAGTAATAAAGACATTGCAATATCGAGGTCTGCGTCTTTATCGACATATAAGTGACAAACACCTTTAAAGTGTTGAATAACAGGGATTTTACTGTTATCTGTCACAAAGTTGATCAAACCTTCTCCACCGCGTGGAATAATCACGTCAATAAAGTCACGTTGCTGCATCAGCTCCAGCATTAAAGCGCGATCTGGGTCGGGTACAACTGTGATCAGTGCGGTAGGTAACTGATATACTTGCAACACATTTTGTAAGATAGAAGCAATGATTTTACTTGAATTAAGCGCTTCTTTACCACCACGCAATATCACAGCATTACCTGATTTAAAGCATAACGCACCGGCATCAGCGGTAACATTAGGGCGTGCTTCATAAATCATGCACACAACCCCTAAAGGCACGCGCATTTTTTGAATGTTAAGCCCATTAGGTCGCTGGCATATTTCGCGCACCATACCGACAGGATCGGGTAATGACGCAACGGTTTCGATGCCTGCCGCCATGGATTCAATACGATCAGGTGTCAGTGTCAATCTGTCTATCATCGCCGCGCCTAAGTCAGCTTTTTCGGCGTGTTCAAGATCTAATAAATTCGCTTTAATGATATCGTCGCTGTGTGCCCTAAGCGCACGAGCCATATCAAGTAAGATGGTGTTTTTAACTTTTTCATCTAATAGGGCTAGAGTTTGTGCAGCTGTTGCTGCGGCTTGCGATAAATCTTTAATTAAACTCATATGTGCTCCAAAATGGCGATGTTTTTGTCAGAGATCAGTGGGCCCGTTTTTTGTTGGGCGTTATTGGCAAATTCACGATCTTCCTGGTCTGCAATAAAATGTAATAAACAACTACTGTAGTTTGATTTGGCTTTTGCCAATTTAGTGCCATCGCCTTTGCGCACTAAAACAGTATCGCCGACGGAAAAGTTGCCTCTTACGGCCACTACATCGTCAGTGGTTAGTTGGGTATCATGTTCTTCAAGGTCCGCGCTAAAGTCATTGTCGACAATTAACTCACCTTGAATTTGTGAGGTATGCATCATCCAATGCAAGTGTTCTTGCATCGGTACATCATACGGGGTAAATAACGTGCCCGGATTCTGACCTTTTAAAAGTTGATTAAAGGTATCTGCGTCGAATCCATCGACAATCATGGTTTCAATTCCGTGAGAAATCGCTTTCTCTGCCGCTTCGATTTTAGTTTGCATCCCGCCAGTACCTACACTACTGGTCGCTCCGCCAGCCATTGCGTAGATTTCAGCATTAATCTCACTTACTTGCTTAATTAGTGTGGCATCTTCATGTAAATTAGGGTTTTTGTTATAAAGCCCTTTTACGTCAGAGCAAATAATTAACGCATCAGCATCTGCTGCAGCTGCCACCATGGCTGATAAATTATCATTATCACCCACACGTAATTTGGCTGCTGTGACAGCATCATTTTCGTTAATAATGGGCAGCAAGCCATTGTCTAACAGAGTAAAAATTGTATTTTTAATGCTGATATAACGGTCACGGTCGCGTAAATCACCATGGGTCAGTAATAGCTGCGCTGAAGGGAAGTCAAATAACTTATCCCAGGTCGCCATCATATCTGCCTGGCCTGCTGCAGCCATGGCTTTTTTAAGTGAAATACTTGGCTCTGCAGTTTCAGCAAATCGATGTTTACCAGCGGCAACTGAACCCGAAGATACCAAAACTACTTGGCACCCTTGAGCACGACAGGTCGCGATAAATTGGGCTATACCTAACAAATAATGGCTGCTACAACCTTGTTGATGGGGCGCAATTAATGCGCTTCCCACTTTAACCACAATCCGTTTCCAATGTGAAGTTGACATAGTATTGTTCTCCATTACTGTTGCTCGGTTAAAACACGATTCGCTTCATGGAAGGTATCGACTGTTTTATTACAAGGATCCGAGTCAAGAGCACTGGTAATCCAAATCACTACGCTACTAACAATAAAACCTGGGATCATTTCATAAATCACGCTGGTTAATGCTTTTCCGTCGCCAAGTACAGGAGCATATATCCAAAAGAGGACGGTAGCTGCACCCGAGACAATACCCGCAACAGCGGCTTTATGAGTAAGGTTTTGTTTATAAAGACTGAATAATACTAATGGACCGAACGCTGCACCAAATCCTGCCCAAGCATTACTCACTAACGATAAAATACTGTTAGAACGATCAAGTGCTAACAAACTCGCCACAATGGCTACGCCTGCTACACCATAACGGCCCATTTTAACCATTTCTTGTTCAGTTGATTCTTTCTTTGATACCACTCGATAGATATCTTCAGTTAGTGAGCTTGATGATACTAATAACTGTGAAGATATCGTGCTCATAATTGCGGCTAAAATAGCTGCCAATAAGAAACCACTGATTAGAGGGTTAAACAATAATTCTGAAAATATAATAAAGATGGTTTCAGGATCACTGACTTTCATATCAAATTTATTGGCATAAGCAATACCAACAAGACCTGTCGCCAGCGCACCAACGATAGTGACTGTCATCCAGCTCATGCCAATTCTGCGGGCAATTTTGATATCAGACACTGAACGGATAGCCATAAAACGCACAATAATATGCGGTTGGCCAAAATAACCTAATCCCCAAGAAAGACTAGAAATTAACCCGAGTATGGTGACATTTTGCATAGCATCAGAAAAGTGCGGAATCGACTGATAAGCGTAGTCCAACATTTTATCTGCACTACTAAACTCTTGGTAGGCAACAATAGGTACCAAAACCAAGGCAACAAACATAATACAGCCTTGAACAAAGTCAGTCATACTCACGGCTAAAAAACCACCTAGTAGGGTGTAAGAAACCACAACACCTAAGGTAACTATCAGACCAAGTTCATAATTTAAATCAAATGCCGAAACAAATAACTTTCCGCCAGCAACTAATCCTGCAGAGGTATATAAGGTAAAGAAGATGACAATGATAACCGCTGCGATAATCCGTATATGGCTATTAGGTGCATGAAAGCGTTTTGCAAAAAACTCTGGGATGGTCAACGAGTTGTCCGCTACTTCGGTATAAACCCTCAGTTTTGGCGCGACAATTAAATAATTAACCAGAGCACCAAGTAATAGGCCTATTGCAATATAGATGGTTTCAAAACCCACTAAGAACATTGCACCAGGCAAGCCCATAAGCATCCAACCACTCATATCCGATGCGCCAGCTGATAGTGCGGTAACTTGTGGGCTGACTTTTCGGCCACCCAAAATATAGCCAGATACATCGCTTGTTGATTGTTTATAAGCAAACAATCCAATGCCTAGCATTACCATGAAATAAATTGCTAATGAGACATAGGTTAGGTAATGCATGAATTATTTGCCTCCCAACGCTTTGTGATTTTGAATCCCTTCAGGTTTCAACATAACAAAGAGATAGGTGCTTAAAAGAGCGCACAAACATAATAATTGCGAAGCTTCTTTCAGCTTTAACGTCACTGTGTTCCACATATTCGTAATGAGATTTTCTTCGCTTAAAGTGCCTGTTGACATAATGTCCTCCTGGGTTAGAGCTAATCGGTTTATTGTTTAAGGATTTAAATTTAACAATAAAAAACCACCAAGATAGTTAGTGGTCTAATCATAATAGCATGATTAGACGTCAAATTTCCAATTGATTATCGGATAAGGCTACTTTAGAGGGTTTTATCTCGACTGTGCATGCTGTTATTGGCCATGCTATTTGAGCTGACAGGGCCATACTTGATGAGCTGGAGAGGGCTTTTTTACGATTGTTATTATTCAATCATGTAGCTGAATACTCTCATGAGAATATAAATTGTTGTAAATTATATTTTTTATTTATATGTAGGATCAGTTTTATTGTTTTAGGGCCATTTGATTGGCATATTAGAGTCTTTGATAGGGTGTTTAATCATCGAAATATTAATCGAATAATTATTTTTATATTTTATTTCAGCATCTTATGTTTTTTTTGATAGTTAATGTGTAACAAGTAAATAGACTTTTCATTATGTTTTATTGATTTACACACTTTTTATTGATGCATATAGAGGGTTAGGATAAATGGTAAAGCCATAACACTATTGTTATTGCCGACTATGATTTTTCATCTCAGTTAAAGTGACACGTTGTGTTATGGCGCGATTATCTAATCCATTACTCGATTCAATATGCACGTTCGCGCAGCGGATGTATCGATTAGTTCATCTTGCTAATAATTACAGCTCAAATGGTTTTTGTTCAAATTATTTTTGTGGTTGACAGTTTGTATCGCAAAGCCACTTTTAGCGTTAACGGCTCGATTTGCAATTGGGGTTGAGTTGATTATGTAAAGTAGTGGATACATTTTATCGAGGTTACTAGTGCCTGATTTTGCCAGTATCACCTTGTTAAACAATCTAAAATTCTTATTCAGTTTAGTCAGTCTTAGGCATTTATCTGATGTATTATTAACATAAGTTGCCCCAGTGATAGCGTTGATATTTGAAGAATGTGAGATCCAGGTTGCGCTTAAACACAATAATATTGTATTTAATTAGACGTTCGGTCTAATATGATTATTATGAACAATTTAAGCTTAGATATAATAATGAGTGCAGATATAAGTCCAAGCCAGAAACCCCGTCGTGGAAGGCCTCCTAAAGTGTCGCGTGATAATCCAGATACACGGGCTGAGCTTATTCGAAGTGGTCTCGAACAACTGACAGAACAAGGCTTTGCCTCATCGGGTATTGAACCGATTTTAAAAAAAGTGGGCGTCCCCAAAGGCTCCTTCTATCATTATTTTGCTAGTAAAGAAGCATTTGGTCAGGCGGTATTGAAAAATTATGCCGACTATTTTTTACATAAGCTGGAAATTCATTTACTGGACGAATCATTTTTGCCACTAAGGCGAATTAGGAATTTTGTCGACAATGCCAAAGCAGGCATGATCCGTTATGAATTTAAGCGTGGTTGTCTAGTGGGTAACTTAGGGCAAGAAGTTGGCGTATTACCAGAAAGTTTTAGGCCGCAAATTATTGAGATATTGGTGAGTTGGCAAGACTGTCTAGCTCGGTGTCTTAAAGAGGCGCAATTACATGGAGAGCTGGCAGAAAGTGCAAACTGTCAACTTTTAGCTGAAAACTTTTGGGTCGGTTGGGAAGGGGCTGTCAGTCGAGCAAAGTTGGTGCAACAGGCCACACCGCTGGATAATTACTGCGATCTTTTTATGGCTGCATTACCCAAGTAATTTTAGCTTAGCCACTCTATTTTAAGTTGGTACAAGTTCACTCAAAATGTATTCATTAATAGACGAGTAGTCTAAATTAGGAGAAGACAATGTTTCATGGCATGTTAATTGAAAAAGATGATCAAGGTTATCGTACTACAGTGAAAAGCATTGATGAAAATGTGCTTCCTGCAGGAGATGTAACGGTAAAAGTACTTTATAGCACGCTTAATTATAAAGATGCCCTCGCTATTACAGGCAAAGCACCTGTGGTGAGAACATTTCCTATGGTGCCTGGTATTGATTTAGTGGGCGTAGTCGAACATAGCGATAGTGATAAATTTGCCGCTGGTGATACGGTATTATTGAATGGTTTTGGTGTCGGTGAAACCCATTGTGGTGGTTTAGCCACTAAAGCACGTTTAAAAAGTGAATGGCTCATTCCACTACCAAGCGCATTTTCCCCGCAGCAAGCCATGGCGATTGGCACCGCAGGCTACACGGCAATGTTATGTGTAATGGCACTTGAGAAAAATGGTGTCACACCCGATAAGGGTGAAGTGTTAGTGACCGGTGCTAATGGCGGTGTCGGCAGTTTTGCTATCGCAATTTTGGCCAAGCTTGGGTATCAGGTAGTGGCATCTACCGGGCGGGTTGATCAAAGTGATTATTTGAAAAAGTTAGGCGCTAAAGACATTATTGATCGTGCCAGCTTATCAGAAGCTGGTCGACCTTTGGCTAAGGAGCGTTGGGCTGGGGCGGTAGATTCTGTTGGCAGTCATACATTAGCCAATGTGTGTGCCAGTACAAAATATGGTGGGACTGTGGCTGCATGTGGTTTAGCACAGGGGATGGATTTTCCAGCGAGTGTCGCGCCTTTCATTTTACGCTGTGTGACGTTAGCGGGTGTTGACAGTGTGATGCGACCGTTAGCCGATCGTATTGAAGCATGGCAACGTCTTGGTGAAATCCTTGATCCTGCCATTTTTGATGACATAGTTCATGAAATCAGTTTGATTGAGGCGATTGATGTCGCCAGTGACTTATTGGCAGGTAAGGTTCGCGGCCGTGTTGTTGTTGACGTAAATCGTTAACATTCATGTTTAATCAGTTAGCCTAAGTTGATGATCGATTAGCTCGCTAAATATTAAAAATGCGACTAAGTAGGGTTATTTTGTTTAAGATGAGCTAATATTGATTTGTGGTTTATTTTTGAACTATTATGTTTGTGAGATAGTATCAAGCAATCAGTAAATAAACGCTGATATTAAGATATTTTTAGTGTTGATATCAGCGTGATAAGGCCATTAAATACTTTAAATATTATAATCTTAACTCTTTTTTATTTTACGATTATTTTTATGATGACTGAACCGTAACAGTTCTTAATCATTATGGTTAACATGTCAAGGATGATGAAATATTTATGCGCGAGAACATTCTGCTACACAAGCAAGTGACAATATTTATTGTTGATGACGACGATGTAGATGTCCTTGGTATTGAAAGAGCCCTCAAGAAACTTAGAATCGCTAATCCCACCATACGCGCCAAAGATGGTATCGAAGCGCTAGAACTGCTTCGTAAAAAAGCCATTGCCAAACCTTATATTATTTTACTTGATATCAATATGCCTCGAATGGGCGGAATCGACTTTTTGAAAGAACTCCGTGCTGACGATGACCTATGCGGAAGTGTTGTCTTTATATTGACTACTTCAAGTGACGATCAAGATAAAATGTTAGCCTACAAAAAAAATGTTGCTGGATACATAGTCAAAAAACAAGTTGGCGAATCCTTTTTGAACATTGTTGATATGTTGGGGCATTATTGGCGTGTAGTGGAGTTGCCGTACAATGAATAACGTCGCTGCTAACCAAGAGTTACCAATCACGCTGTTAATTATCGATGACGACCTTGTGGATAGGAAATCAATTAGGCGTGCTTTAATGTCCAGTCATCGGCCTATTATTATAATAGAGGCCAAAACAGGCGCAGAAGGGATCGCTCAGTTCGAAAACAACATTGTTGATGTGCTCTTGATTGATTACCGGTTGCCAGATATTGACGGTTTAGCATTAATTAAAGTTCTATTAGCGCGAAAAAAAACAGACGCAACGATTATTATGGTGAGTCAGCATGAAGATGAAATTTTATCATTAAATGCACTCAATGTTGGCGCGCACGACTTCCTGTTAAAAACCGAGGTCAATTCCGAACGTTTAATGAGAACTATCCGTCAGGCGCAACATCGTCAGTTTCTTGAAGGCGTAGTGCGTGAGAAAAATAACGCATTAGAATGGCTAGCAAATAGAGATTCATTAACACAATTAATCAATCGTTATACTTTTGAGAAAACACTTAAAGATGCTTGTACTAGAGTTTTATTCACCGGTGATAACATCGCGCTTCTGTTTATCGATTTAGACAATTTTAAAAAAGTGAATGACACATTAGGCCATTTTACTGGGGATAAGCTGTTACAAAACGTAGCCACTAGATTAGCTTCAGTAATTAAAGACGGTGATTGTTTAGCGCGTCTTGGCGGTGACGAATTCGTTATTTTGGCGAATAATATTGATTCAGAGCAACAAACATTCGCCATTGCCACTCAAGTTATTGATGCATTGACCCCTCCTTTACAAGTCGGAAATACGGCTTTTTCGATAACAGCCAGTATTGGTATTTCTATGTTAGGTGAGTTTGCCTCTTCACCTGAAGCAATGATGAAGTGTGCTGATATTGCCATGTATAAAGCTAAGCAGAACGGTCGAAATCACTTCTGTTTGTATACCGATATTCTTCATCAAGAAACACAGAGCAACGCCATTCTTGAAGAAGAAATGTCTTATGCGCTGCAATTGGAGCAGTTCGTAGTTTATTACCAACCTCAAATTTGTACAAAAACGAAAAAAGTTAAAGGGGTTGAGGCACTGATCCGTTGGGATCATCCTACCCGAGGTGTTTTAGCGCCAGGCGTATTTCTTGATATGGCTGAAGAATTAAACTTAATTAGTGAGATCGGTCAGTGGGTATTACAAACGGCTTGTAATCAATTAAAGCAATGGCAGTTGCAATATAACCTCTTAGACGAAGAGCTGACCATATCGGTCAATTTGTCTGCCTTACAATTACAAGATGTGCGATTGCTCAGTTTAGTTTCTCATGCCTTAGAATCGAGTCAATTATCACCATGTTGTTTAGAGCTAGAAATTACTGAAAGCTCGATTATTCATAGCCCTGAAAACATAGTTGAAAGGCTCCATGAGCTGACCAGAAAAAATGTAAAATTAGCTTTGGATGACTTTGGTACCGGCTATTCATCGATTAAACATTTACACCTGTTTCCTATTCATTCTTTAAAAGTGGATAAGAGTTTTATTGCTGCCTATAAGCAAAAAAAATCCCAAGATAAAGTGCTTGAAGCCATGATTAACTTTGCTAAATACCTTGGACTATGTGTGATTGCCGAAGGGGTAGAAACTGCAGAGCAGCTTGATTTTTGCCAATCTCAAGGCTGCGATTTGATACAAGGTTATTATTATTCTAAACCGATTTGCGCCGCAGATTTTGAAGCTAAATATTTAGCCATATAGTGAGTGAACTGCATATTTGGTAATGAAACACTATTGAGATAATTATGTTAAAGCAAATACCTTTGTTAAATCGTATTAAACCGCATTCATCGGCAATCACTTTTGTATTTGCGGCAGTGTTAATGCTGATTATTTGTCATTTTGTTTATTGGCAAGAAGTCGGCTCGATACAGCGTGAAATTGATACCGTCGCGCGCGCGAAAGCCGACATACTTAGAGAACACATAGATAACTTAAAACGTGAAACTTTATTCCTATCTAAACTGCCTGATGTAAAAGGCATTGCATCACTTGCTCACCAACCAGTATTAGACACTGAACAGCAAGCCCAATTTAATACCCATATTGCTCACTTAAAAGACGTATTTAAATATTATATTCAAAGTATTCCTGAGCTAGAACAAGCGCGTTTTATTGATAGTAAAACGGGCTTTGAGACGATTCGAGTAGAACGAATGAAAGGTAGCGTAATCGCGTTACCTGATTCATCTTTACAACAAAAAAGTGATAGAGATTATTTTATTGAAGCTCAAAAATTACAAGAGGGTGATGTATACGTATCGCCTTTTAATCTCAATCAAGAAAATGGCTCACTTGTCTTCCCTTACTTACCGGTAATGCGGGTGAGTACATTAGTTTTTTCTCAAGCGAAACCGCAAAAAGAATCGATTGGGCAAATCGTGATTAATGTGTCTGCTGAAGTACTATTTTCTCAACTAGATATCACCAGCACTTACTCAAATATTAATATCTATTTAGTCAATGATGCTGGTGATTACTTACTTCATCCAGATAAGACGAAAACCTTTGGCTTTGATATTGGTCAACGATACACACTAGAAGACGATTTTACTGATGTTGGTGACGGTATGTACCTCACCAAGGATGACAGTGATTTTTTTAGTTGGCTTAAGGTATTATTTTTTTCTGAGGAGAATGTTTACTTAGATAGCACCAATACACAGCGAAAAGTGGTGGTGCTTGCGGTGGCAAATAATCACCTAGCAATAACCAAAACACTCACGGTGATTTTTTGGTATTGGGTCATTATTGGCATTTTAATACTGCTATTGAAGAACACAAAAAATGAAGTCGCATTAAAGGCTAAGCAACAACACCTCAATACTGTTTTGACTATGGAGCAAGAACTAAACTCAATATTAAGCCATGCCCCTAATGGTATTATGGTGGTTAATCGACAAGGTATTATCACCCTCGCCAATACTCAAGTTGAACGTATTTTTGGCTACTCTCAAGGTGAGTTGTTAGGCCAATCGATGAATGTACTATTACCGGCAAGGTTTTGTCATGTACACCCTAATTTTATGCAAGCGTTTTTCTCTGCACCTGAAACTAAATTAATGGGCGGCGGTCGAGAATTATATGGCTTACACAAAACCGCCAAAGAAGTACCGCTTGAGATAGGTTTGAGTGTTATTGAATATAAGGGTGAGTTACAAGCTATTTGCGGTATTGTTGACATCACATTGAGAAGGCAATTAGAGCATTTGTTTGAGATGGTTGTAGATACCTTACCCAATGCGGTTTTGCTGGTTGATTATAATGGCGTTATTGAGTTAGTTAATAAACAGACTGAGAGGCTGTTTGGTTATTCAAGAGACGATCTCTTAGGTAACAATATTGCTATGCTGGTGCCTGAGTCTTTTCGTGAACAGCATTTAGCCTGGCGACAATCGTTCTTTATTGCCGCAGGTGAAGAGATTGATACCGAACGCTATTATATTAGTGGTTTATGCAAAGATGGCACTATATTCCCGTTATCCATTGGGTTATGCACTATTGAAACGCATAAAGGTAAAAAACTGCTTTCATCTATTGTTGATTTAACGGATAGCGAACTCGAAGCAAGCGCATTAAAAAAGGTCACCGAAAATTTAGACCGCACCAGTAAAATGGCTGGCATTGGTGGCTGGGAGCTCGATTTAATCACCAACGAGTTGTTTTATTCTGAAGAGACCTATCGTATTCATGGCTTGCCATTGGGTTCTAAATTATCTCTAGACGAAGCAATTGCATTTTATACGCCAGATTCACAACCGATTATCCGCAAAACCCTTATAGAAGCCATTGAAATGGGGAAAGATTGGAATGTTGAGGTGCGTTTTACTAATGCTGCCAATAAGCTCATATGGGTCAAGGTTGCGGGCACTATAGAGTATGAAAATGGTAAAGCCGTTAGGCTTGCAGGAACCATGCAAGATATTTCAGAACGCAAATATTTCATTGAGGAACTTTCCAGAAGTAATACCGAACTGGATAACTTTGCCTACGTTGCCTCGCATGATCTTAAATCGCCTTTACGCGGCATTGATCAATTAGCCAGCTGGTTAGAAGAAGATTTAAAAGACAAATTAGAAGATGAAGATGCTGAGCATTTACGCTTAATGCGTGGTCGTATTAGCCGGATGGAAAAACTGTTAGATGACTTACTCTCCTATTCAAGAGCGGGCAAAAAAGGCGATGTTATTCATTCAATTAATATAAAGTCTGTGGTCGAAAATGTGTTTGATTTATGCAATACCAAAAATGCCTTTTCGCTGGAGTTTGAGTCCGCGACAACCGACATAACGACTGCTAGTGTGCCACTTGAGCAAGTGATAAGAAACCTGATTAATAATGCGATTAAACATCATGACACCGGAAAAGGCACTGTATATGTATCTATGGTGGTGAACGCTCCTTTTTATGAATTTGTGGTTAGAGATGATGGCCCAGGGATACTTGATGAGTTCTCTGAGAAAATATTTACCATGTTCACCACCTTAAAACCTCGAGATGAAGTGGAAGGCAGTGGCATGGGATTAGCGATTGTGAAAAAGATAGTGGTCGCCATGGGGGGCGAAATTAGCTTAGATACGAGTGTGCAAAAGGGCGCTTGTTTCAAGTTTACTTGGCCAATGGAAATACAAAACTTGATGCCTAACTCCAGAGATGTCGAGTAGTGTTAATTTTGCCATCGTATGGATCATTCTTGAAAAAAGATTTTATAGGCGCCTCAGCACTTTAGTTTAGCACTTTAGCTCAGCTTTTTAGTTCAGCAACTTAGCTTGGCACCTGATTGGTAAGCTAAATTCCGCTGTAAATCGCCACATAAACTGAAATGTTTAGCCCCTACGGATAACTCAACAGTTAGCGTATCTGTTGAGTCTTTTGGAGGCGATGTTTGGTTAATTTATAAAGTTGTTTATTTGGGTGTCACTATTTATCGCTTATACGCTTAATAATGAAATAAGTGATAGTGAAGCGTCATCTGTAAGAAAGTCCATTTAATTTCAATGCGCATCAGCGACTATGCAAGATGCATAAAGACGATAGCGTCATTTCACGGTAAACTATGTAGATTGTAGAGACAGCTTTTTGAGGTCATGAGAAAACATGGTAGAACTGCAGCAAAATAATCCACTTCACGGTTTAAAATCAGAAACGATGATTTCTGAGTTAGTGGCATTTTATGATTGGAAAATTTTATACGCCGCGTTGCGTTTAGAATGTTTCAACACTAATCCCAATATAGAAGCTTGTGTTAAGTTTCTTAAAAAAACCGAATGGGCCAGAGAACGCGTTGAAAATTTTTATTTGTATCGTTTTAAGCGTATGCCAAAAGGTAACTCTGCACAATTTGAACTAAAACCCCGAGAACGTGGCTTTGCTGACGGTATTTTACCACGCAAACCGCAACCTTTAACGGTTGAGTTAGTCGCAGAAATGAAAGCCAAAGCAACCGCCGATTATGAACAAATGAAGCATAATCAAAGTCGTTCATATGCTTCTCCGTCATCAGTTTCATATTCATCATCGAGTCGTTCAAATGACAGCGATGCAGCGACACAGCGTAGTAATAAAAATAAGCCTCAGCCGACATTTGATCCAAACAATCCGTGGAATAAATAACGGCTCGATTAATCTCATGTCCATACTAACGCAACCCAAAGATAATCATAATATTTTTGGGTTGCGTTTTTTATTGGGCATAAATTATATCTTAGTTAGCGATATAGCGTTCAGTGCCTTTCTAAGATTAGGTTGGCTATTTTTGTCAAGGTGTAGACACGCGACACAATGATTGCTTAAATAGAAATGCATGTCTTTGTTGTAATTAACTACGGCGCATTCGTATCAAGGTAACTGGGGTTATGTTGGTCGTGCTGTTAGCTTAATTTGAGGCATAAGGGATTAAGTACCTCACCCATTTTGCTATTAGCATTGGGATACAACAGGATAATAATAATGAAACTGAATAAAACCTTACTCGCCATGGGTATCGCATCTAGCGTGGTTATTGTTGGTTGCGGTGACGACACTCAATACGGTAAAACACCTCAAGTCACACCTGAGCCTGAAGCCGCTCCTCTACTGCAAGCTTTTGCTCCTAATGGCACTTTAAAAGCGCAAATTCGTCGTACCCAATATGGGGTGCCGCACATTACCGCTGACAATTTAGAAAGTCTTGGTTTCGGTAACGGTTATGCCCAAGCGCAGGATAATTTATGCGTGATGGCGGATGGATTTATCAAAGCCAATTCAGAACGGTCGATGTACTTTGGTCCTCATGCATCGCTTGATTTTACAACAGGTCTTCCGACCAGTGAAGACAACGGTAACCTCATTTCCGACTTTGCATATAAAGCGTTAAAAATACGACAGCTTGCTGAAAACCAATATTCGCAGTTTAGTTATAATTCGCGAGCACTAATGGAAGGGTTTAGTGCTGGATATAATCAATATCTTAGCGACATAGAAGCCGGGACTCAAACCGGCGAGCCATTTTGCGCCGGTCAGCCGTGGGTTAAACCCATTACCGGTGTTGATGTGGCCAGCTATTTATTTTCTATCGCATTATTACCTGGTGCGGCAAACTTTTTAGATTTGATTTTTTATGCTAACCCCGGTGATGGCCAAGAATATTTACCGCGTATAGTGGGGCCGGCACCGTCTGCAGCACAGACCGCGTTTGTACATGATATGAACAACACCTTAATTGCCCGTGCAGCAAACATTACCACTCCAGAAACGAATCCTCGTAATTTGGGATCTAATGGTTGGGGATTAGGCAAAGACAAAACCGAAAATGGCAAAGGTATGGTGTTGGGTAATCCACATTTTCCGCATACTGGTAATTTACGCTTTTGGCAGTCACATTTAACCATACCAGGACAAATGGATGTGATGGGCGGTTCGTTAGTCGGCATGCCAGGGTTGGTTAACATAGGCTTTAACAAAGATGTTGCTTGGACGCATACCTTTTCTACCGCCGAACACTTTGTAATGTATAATCTTGAGTTAGTTTCAGGTGATAGATTGCAATATTTGTATGACGGGTCGCCATTGCCGATCACCAAAGAAACGGTTTCGATATTAGTTAATGGCGGCGCGGCAGGCATGCTGGTGGCGGAAAAAGATATTTATACCACAGCTAAAGGTCCAATGGTTGAAGCGCCGCCCACATTAGCGCCGTTTGGGTGGGATGATGGCCAAGCTTTCTTTATTCAAGATGCCAATATGGCCAACAAGGATCCGATTGATCATTGGTTAGCCATGAACCTCGCTAGCAATAAAGATGAATTTCAACAAGCGTTTAAAAATTATGATGGGGTAATATTCAATAACACCATGTATGCCGATAAAGAAGGTAATGCATTTTATATTGATGATTCTACTGTGCCGGGTTTTTCTGATTTAATGATCGATATTATTAGAACCACCCCAGCGATTGTTGCGGCTAAAGCACAGGCAGGATTTACTATTTTACCTGGTAATACCTCCGCATTTAGTTTTAGCGAGCCTATGCCTTACGAGCGTGCGCCTAAGCTTGAGCGAAGTGACTTTGTACAAAATTCAAATAACTCATTTTGGTCGACCAACCTTGCCGCTCCTTTAGAAAACTTCTCTCCTTTATACGGACCAGAACGAGGCCCATTGTCGCTCCGCACTCGCATGGGGTTAACCTTAATGAATGATGCCGCGGGTGATGACGGGAAATTTAATATTGACGAATTAGAAGCTGCTTTGTTATCTAACCGCGCCTATCTCGCTGAAATAGTGTTAACTGATTTAATTAGCCAATGTGATCAACAAGGTTCTACGCCTGTGATGGTGAGTGCAACATTGTCTAAAGATATCTCAGCATCGTGTGCAGCATTAAAAGCCTGGAACGGTAAACAAGATAATGACAGTAAAGGGGGAGCGTTAATTCGTGAGTTTGCCCATCAATTTGATCAAAATACTATGTTAACTGAGCCGTTTGATTATATGAGCGCCGCAAGCACACCTAATAAGCTTAATACTGATGGCAGCGCATTAATGGCTTTAGCCCATGCTGCGTTGAATCTCGAAGCGGCAGGCTTTGCTGTTGATGCTGCATTAGGGGACGTGCAATTTGTTGAAAAGTCACTCCCTGATGGCAGTGCTTCTGGGGTTAAGTTACCTTGGCCTGGTAGTCATAATGCTGAGGGGGGATTCAACGTATTTTCAACCAGCTTATCTGGTGATGACACCTTAATCCCTCAACATAAATACGCACCAGTATTAGATGTTGTGACAGGTAAAGCGACAGCATCAGGATTAACCGCACAAGGATATCAAGTGCGTTATGGTTCAAGTTGGATGATGACCGTCAGCTTTACTGATGATGGTCCTAAAGCAAAAGGTATTTTGACTTATTCGGAATCGAGTAACGTACTAAGCCCGAGCTTTTCTGATCAGAGTGAATTGTATTCTACACAAAAGCAGTTACGTCCATTGTTATTCACTGAGGCAGAGATCCAAGCATCACTTGAATCCACTACAGAGCTGACCTACCAACGAAATTAGTAGTGGTCAGACCAAATAAACCAACCTGTTAGTTGCAGGTTGGTTTTCCATCAACAATTAACTAAGTTTGTGATTAAAATCAATAAAGCTATCAAATTAGCCCCATTCTGTGCCGCTTTTAGATTATCAACCCCTACTTTGGTATAAGAAGACCTAGCTTGACCTATTCTTGTAACTACAACAAACTCACAACTAAATATTATTATAATTAATGGGATAACAAAACAATGTTGATTTTTCTTATTTGTATTGGCGTGCTGCTGCTTGCATACAAGTTTTATAGTCCGTTTGTAGAACGACAAGCTGGTATTGACCCTAACGCAAAAACCCCCCAAGCGCGTTTTGAAGATGGTGTTGACTATGTTCCTGTTCATCCAGCGAAAGCGTTTTTAATTCAATTTCTTAATATTGCCGGAGTTGGACCGATATTCGGCCCCATTTTAGGTGCGTTGTACGGCCCTATTGCACTGGTGTGGATTGTGCTGGGTAATATACTGGGTGGTGCAGTACACGATTATTTTTCTGGCGTAATGAGCATTAAGGAAGACGGTAAAAGCTTACCTGAAATTGCAGGGCATTATTTTAACATCTACTTTAAAGCGGCCATGTTGATCTTTACCGCTATGCTGCTGTTCTTTGTTGGCGTGGTGTTTATCATGAGCCCAGCAGGTTTGCTGAGTAACTTAGATTATTTTAAAGATACTATTTTTGCTAATAATACCTTTTGGGTATTAGTTATTTTAGCTTACTACTTCTTCGCAACATTACTGCCGATAGACAAAATTATTACTAAGCTTTATCCTTTTTTTGGCGCGCTAATGATAGTGATGACAACCTCTATTGCAGTGGCGTTATTAATCCATGCGCCACAACTTCCAGAATTTGGCGATGTGTTTGCTTACTTTAATCACAGCCACTACAACAATGATTTATTAGAGCCTAATCCAGACGGTTTACCTGTATGGCCATTATTGTTTGTCACCATTACTTGTGGTGCCATCAGTGGTTTCCATTCAACGCAAGCTCCGATTATGGCCCGTTGTTTAACCAACGAAAAGTATGTTCGTCCAGTGTATTATGGCGCCATGGTTGCTGAAGGTATTGTTGCTTGTGTATGGGCAACAGCGGGTATTGCTGCATTCCCTGGTGGTTATGTTGAGCTAAAAGCTATTCTTGCTCAAGGTGGCCCGGGTATGGTGGTTAACCAAGTCGCAACCACTTACTTAGGTGTTATAGGTGGTATTATGGCGGTTATCGCGGTTGCTGTATTCCCTATTACATCTGGTGATACTGCATTTAGATCGTTACGTCTAACCATTATCGATGCGTTTAAAATTCCACAAAGCATGACTAACCGTCTGTTAGTTGCGGTACCTGTGTTAATTATCGCTTACTTTATGACCAAAATTGACTTTACGTTAATTTGGCGTTACTTCGCATTCTCTAATATGTTGTTATCTACCAGCGTATTGTGGCTAGCGACTAAGTATCTGTTTGATCGCGGCGCGTTCCATTGGATTGTTAGTCTGCCTGCTATTATCGGTACTTGTGTGACTCTGTCGTACATTTTAACCGCCGGTATTGGCTTAGGTTTTCCACAAGAGATGAGCCAGCCAGCCGGTATCGTGGTGGGGGTAGTGTGTCTTATTGCTCTGATTATTGCGCACAATAAGCGTAAAGTGACTCCTGCTGCATAATTTTTACAGCGTTAATTCATTCAAAGGGCTGCTTAATGCAGCCCTTTTTATTGTTCAGCTAAAAATCGATGTGATTAGTGACCCACACGATCAAGCTTTTGTATCAGTTCCATCTTAATACTATTGGGTGTTTGACTGTGCCAGTAGCCACTGACGTAAGCAAATAGCGGTAACATAAACATAGTGGTCAGCAACACTATTAATATCCCTCTGGCGGATAGCTGAATACCATTACGAGTACTAAATTGTAGAGCTTGTTTTTTTGGACAAGCTGATACACAACGCATACAGGCTTGGCACTCGTCGGAGCGAATATTTTTTTGAGTATGCACTGATATATTAGCAGGGCATGCGCGAGTACATTTATCGCAACTCATGCCTTTGGCATCAATTAAACAATGTTGAGTATCGCGGCGTATTTTGAATGGGCTTAAAAAACTGACAATACCTAACAGTGCGCCATAGGGGCAAATATAACGGCAAAAACCTTGGCGACGCCATGCTGCTAAGGCAAAGATAATACTAAAACCTATTAGTGCCACTATGGATGGCATCATAAAAAACACAGCCATTTTTAAGTCAGCTACTTTGTGATAATTGCCCTCTAAGTAGTGTGGAATACTTGCCGATGGCATAGAAATGACCAAATAAATCAGCGCTGCGAGTAGCAAATACTTGACCATTCTCAGTGGCCAGTCAATCCATGCTGGTGGTAATAGTTCAGCATGAATAACACGCTTTCTGAGTTTATACAGGTATTCACCAGCAAGTCCCAGCGGGCAAGCCCAGCCACAAAAAGCGCGTTTGCACACCACACCGGTAAGTAGTACGACACAGAGCATCACTACAGCCGCGGGGTGATTTTGATCCCACAGGCCTAAGGTTAAAATTGCTTTAAGTTCTATGCCGCCAGCAATAGGTAAAAATGCATCACCGATATCGGGTCGCATTAACCAAGGTGTTTCTCCTGCATATAATAAGCCTGCGTTGATGGCATATTGCACCCCGACTAATAACATCGCCAGGGCAAAAAAATGTTGGCAAATTTCACGTACTTGATTGGGTCTACCTTCAGCATTAGCAAATGCAGGTTGGTATTGCCCTACTGCGGTGACGATTAATACTGACACGAGCAATAGGAGCAATAATGGCCAAAAAAAACTGGCTAAGGTGGCACCAAGTAATAATGCTCCGCTAGCGAGTGCCCCCCATTTTTTGCCACTCCAATACAGTAGGCTAGTGCTATACACTAGGGCTAGCATTAAGGTGATTGATTCAATTGTGCTCATTATCCAATGCCTGTGCTGTGGTTCTCTCGGTTAATAATGATAAAACCTCAGCATTCAAGCGAATGTGAGTTGGGTCGCCAAACTTAATAATAGTTTTCTAAATATATGATCTATATTGATTTGTTCTATTTATGTAAACATTGTTAAGTCTTGTGTTAATTAGCTTGTTTCAATTGATTGTCATTAACCTGTCTTATTTTTTCGTTAACGTATTAAGATGATTTTGTGACAGTAAAAAGTGGCTAATGGCTAGGTTTTCATTTGAGCATTCCTTCGAGATAGACACCTTAAAGCGCTTGATTGCTCAGCATCAGCAGCAATTTCGCCATCAGTCCTTGGCAGATTTATATTACCGTGGTGAAAAATTGTCGGTTACAGCCATTGAGCTAGGTCAACAGAAACAGCCATGTCCTACGGTATTGTTTGTTGGCGGGGTCCATGGGGTTGAGCGTATCGGTGCCCAAGTGATTTTGGCCTTTTTAGACAGCTTACTCAATCGGTTACCATGGGATACTCACTTACAGCAATTATTGCAACACGTGCGCTTAGCCTTTGTCCCCGTGGTGAATCCGGTTGGCTTTTTGCGTGGCAGCCGAGGCAATGGTAACAATGTTGATTTAATGCGTAATGCTCCCATTGATTCAGATGAAGACGTGACCTTTCTCGTCGGCGGTCAGCGACTTTCGCCGCGTTTGCCTTGGTATCGAGGGCAAAATGGTATGGAGCTAGAAACCCATGCGTTAGTGAGCTATGTGCAACAATTACAGCAAGACAGCAGCAGTGTTATGGTGCTCGATGCTCACTCAGGTTTTGGTTTACAGGATCATTTGTGGTTTCCACATGCGCATACTCGACAACCCTTTGAAGGCATAGGTTATATTTATCAGTTAATGCAGTTGTTCGAAAAAGGCTATCCGCATCACAGCCATTATCAGTTAGCACCTCAAAGCCATTTCTATCGTACCCACGGTGATATTTGGGATTATTTGGTGGCGAGTAATGTCAGCGGGAAACCGTTTATTCCGTTAACCTTAGAAATGGGCTCGTGGGCTTGGGTACGTAAAAATCCACGTCAGCTATTTAACTTCTCTGGTTATTTTAATCCGCAAAAAACACATCGGCATCAACGTATTTTACGCCGTCACCTGGTATTAATGCAGTTCATTATAGATGCAGCTTATGCGCAAATTATTGAACAAATAAACCCCCAACAACTGACACAATTGACTCAACAAGCTAAGCGCTTCTGGTCTAAAAAGGCTAAGTGAGGATAAACGATGACCACCTTAGTGTTACTCAGAGGCTTAATGCGCGACAGCCGCCATTGGTATGGTTTTGACCAGCGTTTAAACCAGCAAGGGCTCAATGTCATTTGTGTTGACTTGCCTGGTAATGGCCTATTAGTCAATCAACCTAGCCCAGGTAAGATGCAAGACAATTGCGAGGCGGTGTGGCAACAAATTGATGCCGCTTTGCTCAAGCAGGCCATGCGGCCAAGCCAAGTTAAGTTGGTCTTGGTGGGATTATCTATGGGCGGTATGTTGGCGCTAACCATGGCGGCGCAGTGTCGCTCAAGAATTCAGCATGTGGTGTTAATTAACAGCAGTGCGGCCAACTTGTCGCCTTGGTATTATCGGTTTCAATGTGTCGGCTTAGTGACCTCTATAACGCATGTTTTGCTGAGTTTTTTGCGCTCTGGTTTAGCGAGCTCTCAGCAAGCCAACACAGGCAAAGGTCACTGGTTAGAAGCGATTGTCGTTGATTTTACCAGCAGGCATTTTAGTCACAACATTGAAGTGATTAATGCTTGGAGTTTACTGAGATTGCAATGCCATACATCATTTATCAATGGACTAAGGCAATTGTACGCCTCGGCCCGTTTTCATAGTCCTGAATTGAATAACATACCGGTCAGCGTGATAGTCGCCAATCAAGATAAGTTAGCTCACCCCAAATGCAGCGAACAGTTAGCGCTATTTTATCAAACACAGTTACATAAAATGGATGATTGCGGCCATGATGCCAGTCTCGATCAGCCACTGAAATTACAACAAGTATTACTGGATATTATTCGTTAGAAGTCATTTATTAGGGCTTATCAAATCGTGATTAGTGACTCTAGCTTGCTTGCCATTTTTTTATGTCTTGCTGCCAAGCATTGGCGGTAAAGTCGATAAATGCTCTGACGACGGTTTGTTGATAACTGCGCGACAAATACACGGCCCATATGGTTTTACCTGGTACCGTCAGTTGGGGTAATACTTCAACCAGTTCTTGGCGTTCAAGGTAGCCATTGGCTAAATCGGTAGGTAAACACACTATGCCATTGCCGCGACGGGCTGCATTGATTAATACGCCCATGTCGTTGGCTTGTAAATTACCGCTCACATCCAATAGGTGAGGTTGTGAGTCTGCAATTATTTCCCAGCGTTGCTGACTAGAGTGACGCAAACAGTTGTGTTGCAATAAGTCATTAACCGATTCGATGGCTGAGTGTTTGGCGAGATAGTCTGGGGAGGCACAAATGACGCTATCGATGTGCATTAAGCGTCTAGCTATTAAGCTTTCATCTGGCTGATGAGTGTAACGCAGGGCGATATCAACCCTGTCGTTAACCAATTGTGAGACATTATCCGACAGTAATAGTTGTATATTAACCTGAGGATGTTGCAGGCAAAAAGCCTCAACTACGTCATACAGTTTGTGTTGCCCAAGTCCAATGGGCGAGGCGATACGGATACTGCCTACCAGTTCATTATTATGACTATTGGCGCGACTCTCCATCGCGGTGACTTCACTTAAAATACGCTGGCAATAATTCAGTGCTTCTTCGCCTTGTAAGGTAAGACTCACTTGGCGAGTGGTGCGATGTAATAATCGCAACCCCAACCATTGCTCAACTTCTTTGATATGGCGTGACACTTGTAAACGGCTTAAACCTAGTTGCTCGGCCGCTTGGGTAAAGCTGCCACAACTGGCCACTTCCACAAAGCTGCGTATAGCAGATATTTTGTCCATAACATCATCCTATCGCGACAGCCAAAGGTTATAAGCTTTCTATATTTTCCAATAGGTTATCGGCTTTGTTAATAATGGCCTGTTGCGTGTGCGCATCCATTTTTTGCCAGTTTTTATACACCATAGTCATGCGAGGGTTGTGTTGAAATTTCTCTTGATGGCGTTGAATAAAATGCCAATATAAACTGTTGAATGGGCAGGCGTTATCTTCTGTCTTGAGTTTGACATTGTAATGGCAGCTTTTGCAATAGTCGCTCATTTTGTTCAAATAGTTACCGCTGGCGGCATACGGTTTGGTGGCCACAATGCCGCCGTCGGCAAATTGAGTCATCCCGCGGGTATTGGGCATTTCGACCCATTCGATGGCATCAATGTAAATGCCCAAATACCACTGGTCGACGTCATCTGGATTGATACCCGCGAGTAAACTAAAACAGCCCGTGACCATTAGCCGTTGAATATGGTGGGCATAGGCATAATCGAGCGACTGTTTTATGGTGTGGTGCATGCAATTCATCTTAGTGTTGGCGGTCCAAAAATACTCCGGCAGGGGGCGTTGTGCTTGCAAGGCATTTTGCGTCGCGTAGTCGGGCATATTGATCCAATAAATACCGCGGACATATTCGCGCCAACCGAGTATTTGGCGGACAAAACCCTCTACTTGGGCCAGTGAAATATCATCTTGATGCGCTTGCCAATGGGCGATAACTTTATTGATGACTTCGCTAGGTGAAATCATTTTGCTGTTAAGCGCAAACGATAATCTTGAATGATATAGACTCCAATCCGCACGACTATTTTCGGTCATTGCATCTTGAAAATGACCAAAGCGGATTAATAAATGCTGGCAAAAAAAGTCAAGTAACTCACGTGATTGGCGTCGATTAAGCGGCCATAATAATTGGCTTTCTGCTTTGCCTATGGTGTTGATATTATGGCGCTTAAGTCGGGCTAAAATATCACTGACGTCATTGGCAAACATTAATGGCGCAGGAATATCGCCAAGGTCATTCTTTTTAAAGCTGGCACGGTTTTGCTGGTCAAAGTTCCACTGGCCTCCCAAAGGTTCTCCATCTTGCATCAGCACATTAAAACGTTTGCGCATCCGCCGATAAAAGAACTCCATTTTGGCGTGTTTTTTCGGGGTGAATTCAGTTTGAATATCGCTAAACGGCAGTAAAAAATGTTCACTGTCAGTGCTATTGATAGCAATGCCTGGTAGTAAAAGAGAGCCCAATTGCTGCGCTAAACGGTATTCGTCAGCGTGTTGGTATTGAAAATGGGTTAATTGATGCGTTGCAGTAATGTGTTCAAGCAAGGCGGGTAGGTCGGCATAGTGCTGGGTTTCATCTAAGGTCAGGTACAAAACTTGATGACCACTCTTGGCTAAGGCCTGTGCAAATTGCGCCATAGAGGCAAAAAAGGCGCAGACCTTCTGAACATGATGAGTGACGTAGCTTGCTTCTTGTCCCAACTCGGCAATCAAATACACCACATTAGGATCGACTTGTTTAAACCAGGAGTGTGACGCATTAAGTTGATCGCCCAAGATGAGTCTCAATGTGCTGGTTTCCGGCAATAATGTTGGTGAAGCATTGGTGTAAAGTGTCGTCATGGTGATTACCTTTATTCAGATTTATGTCGGCGACAGCGTTCAGAACAATATTTAACCTTGTCCCAATCTTTAGCCCATTTTTTACGCCACGCAAACGGGCGTTGGCAAACTAAACAGACTTTATGCTCAAGATGGAGTTTTTTATGTGTCATGACGGTCTTTAGCCTGAGTTGTTGTGGCTATCGGTTTGCCCTTAGTTCGTTTTCGCTTAGGGCTAACATGACGACCTAATACCGCAGCGATATGGCGTTTAACTTGAGGTTGATCGCGATATGACCACAAGCGATCGCGGGCAATTTGTGATGCCAGAGTAAGATCTATCATAGGTTCAGGGTAATCACGGCCTAAGATTAGGTCATTGAAAATAGCTTCCATTGGCGGTTGCAGCCAAGGTTGATGAATATACTCATTGGGTAAGTTGGTGAGCTCTGGGCACCACAGTCGAATAAACTCCCCGCGTGGATCTTGGTCTTGTGACTGCTTGATGGGATTGTATAAGCGTATGGTGTTAATGCCTGTCACCGAGGCTTGCATTTGCAGTTGCGGGTAATGGATCCCAGGTTCAAAATCGAGAAAATAATTGGCTAACGGTAAGCTAGCATGTTGCCACGCAATGTTTAAATGATGGGTCACAAAACTGACCAACATGGCGCGCATTCTAAAATTGATATAACCAGTCTCTCGTAAACAGCGCATGCAGGCATCAATAATGGGGATCCCCGTTTGGCCTTCAGCCCAGCGCTGAATATCTTGCGCTACGTTGTCGTCGCTGCGATAAGGATAATCTAAATACCCAGGGTTTACCGGGGTGAATTCCATGCTGCATTGGCTTTCAAATTTCTGCATAAAATGGCAATGCCAATGTAGGCGCGACATCATAGCTAATAAAGGCTTTTTCCACGCTTTATTGCTGGTTTGCACCGCGTTATAACGGGTTAATGTCGCTTGATACACTTGCTTTAAACTGATGTTTCCCCATGCTAAATAAGGTGATAAGCGTGAACAGTGGCTGCGACTTAAGCTCGGGCTCGAAATACTGCGTTGGTAGTCTTTACCACGGTAGCTTAGAAAACTGCTCAGTATTGCTCTAGCCGCTTTAGGACCACCCGTTTGGAATTGATCGTTGTCTGTAATGATGGCCTGATCGATAAGCGGAGTATGGTAGTTGTCGAGCTTTTGCAGCTGACATTGTTGCCAATTGGGGATCGCAATAGGGCTGTTCATCACTTGTTGCCAGTGTTGATCCCAGGCTTGACGATGCTTGCGACCTCGAACTACCGCACCTGTTGGTGATTGTTGCCAATGGATCTGTTGCTGATGACACCAGAGTGCCACCGCTTTATCGCGCTCAAAGCTGTTGTGTAGACCAATCTCTTGATGGCTGAACATAGTGTTAATTTCAAACTGTTGTGATAACTCGTCCAGTAAATCAATTATTGGTACACAAAAGGCATACACCTGACCATTAAATCGCGCCAGTTGTTGATTCATATCTTGCAGCGACTGCCACACAAAGCGCCAATGACGTTGATTATAATGCGGGTCAGCCAGCATAAAGGGTTCAAAATCATAAATAAGCAAGCAGGGTAAATCATGGTTAAACGCATCGACCAGCGGCTGATGATCAGACAAGCGCAAGTCGCGTTTAAACCAGACGATATTAATAGCCTGTTTGATCGTGTCGGGCATGGCGCCAAAAATCTCATGGTGAATTAGGCTATTAGATACGCATTAGCACGCCGTTTAGATTGCTTTAAACTACACAATTATGATTTATTTTGTATCTCTAAATGAAACAATTAAGCGCAATAAGTGATATTTATCTCGGATTATGTTGTCTATACACTGGCTTCATTGTTAATTAATAGAGCGAGACAAAACATGAAACTAGCAGTATTAGGCGCAACAGGTTGGATTGGTGGCACTATCATGCAGCAGGCTATTAGCCGTGGTCATGAAGTGGTTGCCGTCGTTCGCGACGCCAGCAAAGTCAGTCAAGATGTGGCCGTACGAACACTTGATTTAACCACTATGACAAGCGATGCCATAGCTAGCGCATTTGCCGACGTTGATGTGGTGATAGCGTCAATCGGTGGCCGCGCCGCACAAAATCATCAAGTGGTAGCACAAACCGCACAGCAATTATTACAGCACTTACCTCAAGCAGGCACACCGCGTTTGTTGTGGGTCGGTGGTGCTGGTAGTTTAGAAGTCGCGCCAGGCGTGGCGTTAGTGTCAACAGCAGAATTCCCTGAAGAATATAAAGCCGAAGCCATCGCCCAAGGTGAAGCATTGGCAGTATTTCGCGCTACCGATTCTGCTATCAAGTGGACTTATGTTAGTCCGGCCGCCTTTATCTTCCCTGGCGAGTCCGAAGGCCCGTACCGTGTAGGTGGCGATGAATTCTTTACTGATGCAGACGGCCAAAGCCGAGTGTCAGTAGTCGATTACGCCAAAGCCATGTTAGATGAAGCCGAAAATGCCAAGCATATTAATCAACGTATTAGCGTTGCTTACTAAGTTTATTGAGTGTGCTGATTTATAGAAACAGGCCTAAAACTATACGTAAAGGCTATGCTCTAAAAACGATGCTATTGATAGCATTTTGAGTTTAATAGTACATGCCAGATAACCATGAAACAATCATTTATCATCGTTAAATAGGTACTAGGCACTACCTATTATCTTTTATAAATCATAGCTATAGTAAAAAGGGTGCCAAAATTATTGGCACCCAGTAGCCTTAACCTTTTTTCTTTCTAGGTTTGACTATCTCTGTGGTATTTGACTCTTTTTTCAATTTACGTTTTTCTTTTAACGATAACAATGGTTTTTTCATTTCATGCTTAGACATATTATCACCTAATAATAAATAAAATATTAATAATGCTTATTTAATGCAATAAACGAGATTGTTGAAATAAATAACCCATCGCCCTCCTTAATCATCTGTCAGAGTTAAAGCGTAGCTTAATTTAAAAATTTAAGCGTAGATTACCTTTCTACTCAGAATAACGTTTCTCAACCATTTAATAAGATTGTGAGACATGACTATTTAATAAATCTATTTTTAACAGTCAATATAATTAAAATTCGCCATTCTAAGCGAGATTAAAACGATAGCAACTCAATGATTTAATTAAAGATGAGTATTTTTTTGATCTGTAAAAACAGATGGGCGTAAAGGGACGCCCGCTTAAACGGGGAATTTTAGGGCGAAGCTCCCTAAAAAAATAATAGAATAAAATATAGGAATTGATATTTTCATAACGTCAATATAGCAGCTTAAATAATAACTTCAAGCAAATTTTTTGAAATAAAAAAGATAACAATAACCTTAGTAATTTAAATATATGACAAGTCATGAAACCATCAGTTTTCGCTAGATTTAATAAAATTACGGTCACATCGTTATGGTCTGCTATTGATTGAAATCGCTTAATGATAAGTATGCACTATTGGCAACGTCAGTGGATCCAACTCGCTAAATCTCTCGACCCAACATACACAGATTTTTAACAACATTGAGATTAACACTTCTGGGTAAAAAGCTTCGGGATAACATTTTTAGGATAAAAAAGGCTCAATGATGTATTACATCAGAAGGTGAAAAGTTTAGTAAGAGCATGATATATATTTCTATGAAAAATATATCATGCTCTTCGATTTTAATATTAAGTTTATAAATTTCAAATTATTGATTTAATTTTAATTTTTTGCTAGGTAAGTTCAACGTGTATCAATAATTTCGAGCTTAGCGGTTGTATTCGCCAGCTCTTTCTGGTTGATAGAAAATTTCTTTAATTTTAATTTTTATTAACCCTCCACCAGGCTTAGGCCATTCAATTTCATCACCTTGAGAAAGCCCAAGTAACGCACTGCCAACAGGTGCAAGAATAGATATTTTATCACCACTTAAATCAAGGTCTTTGGGATAAACAAGAGTCATCATAAATTCATCACGAGACGATTCTACAGTAAATTTAACTGTTGAATTCATCGTCACAATTGTAGGCGGCACTTCCGTTGGTTCAACTATATTTGCACGGGCGAGCTCTTCTTCTAGCTCACTAATGCCGACCATTTTTTTTGTCGGTAATGACTCAATTAACTTAAAGAGTCTTATAGAATCTAGTGACGAAATGGTTATTTCAGGTCGGTTACTCATTTATCCCTCAAACAGTCCAGTAATTAATGCATTAAAATTCACCTTATGATCAAACTTTAATTTAAAAGAAAGTTTAATGAGGTAAAATATATTGATTATAAATTTATGTACGATCTGAGATGCTATCCCTAATACATTAAAAATACCTTAATAAATTTAATTATTAATCTATAGTGATAAAAATATATACGCCGCCTAAATGATTAACCATAAGGACATTAATAAATCAACTATCGCAACCGACCTCGATATTTTTATGTATTATCCCATTGATGGCAAAACTCAATAAAGCTTTTCAGCAGCGGGCTATGGTATTTGTCTTTATGAACCACTAACCAAAATGGTCGTTGCATATTAAGATGATTGCTCGCTTGAGGTAGATCCAGCCGAACTACGCGGCCATCGTTAATGGCATATTGTGCCGCTAAAGTTGATAAGCAACCTAAGCCGAGTCCCGCGGAAACACTGTTAATTAGTGCTTCTGTAGTATTAAGTTCAAACACTTCATGCCACGCCGCTATTTGTGGCGCTATGGTATGTAAGAAAAACTCTCGCGAGCCTGAGCCTGCTTCACGTAATACCCATTCACTGTGTTCTAAATGGCTAAATTTGCACTTAGCTTGTTGGCTTATAGGTAACTGAGGCGCTGCGATAATACACATCTCATCATGGCTGAATTGAGTAGCGATAAGTTCTGGATGATGACTTTTCCCTTCGATCAAGCCGATATCTAGTTCGTAATCCAGCAGTTTTTGGCAAATAAGCCGTGAATTAGAAATCACCACACTTTGCGAGAAATGCTGATATTGCTGCCGAAATTGGCTCAATAACCCCGGAACAACATGGTTCCCTAGGGTGTCACTGGCACCTATTTTCAATTGACCTGAAAAAGCGTGGTCTGCATCAAACAATTGGCTGATGTTATTTGCTCTACTAAGCAGCTCGTCGGCCAGTGGTAACAGCTTGTGACCTTCTTGATTAAGAATTAAGCGGTTGTTAACCCGATCAAATAGCGCATGACCGAGTTGTTTTTCTAATTCTGCCAGTGCCATGCTCACCGCTGCTTTAGACAGATATAACGCCTCGGCGGCTGCCGTTAGGGTTTTATGTTGAGTAATGCTGCTAAAAACATTGAGCTGTTTGAGTGAAATATTCATCGCGCCTGACTTAGTGAAGGTATTGGTTAATAAACCGATAAAATGGCGGCAGTGACTTTTAAACCGCTAATCGTTTAGTTTTTCTGAACGTGTGTTCCGTATAATTGGATATATATAAACAAAGTGCAAGCGTAATATTGGCTTATTCTCTGATGGGCAGTTTGAGGTTGTAATGATTCGAGCAGTAAAAAATTCACTAATGGCCGTACCAACGCCGATGGCAGGGCTGGCGTTAGGTATTGCAAGTTTAGGTTGGAGTTGGGAAAACCTTGTGGATTTACACCATTATGGACAATGGTTCTCGGCTGCTATTGCCAGTGTGTTGTTACTGATTTTGAGTGGTAAATTTATATTACATTCAAACCTATTGCGTCAAGATCTTGCTCATCCTGTGGTAGGCAGTGTGGTGCCTACCTTTGCCATGGCATTAATGGTGGTATCAAATTCGTTGGGCCATGTCTCTGCGCTAGCGGGTGATTTATTATGGTCATTTGCGGTATTGCTGCACATTAGTTTTTTAGTGGGGTTTATTTATCATCGCAGTAAGCAGTTTTCATTAACTCACATGGTACCGAGTTGGTTTGTTCCGCCGATTGGCATTGTGGTTGCCGACGTTTCTTTTTCAGGTAATGAGCATTTATTATGGGTTGCACATGGGGCACTGCTTTTTGGAATGTTGTGCTATGCGGTGATGTTACCCATGATGCTTTACCGTCTTATTTTTAGAGAACAAATTCCCGATGCAGCTAAACCAACACTAGCCATTCTAGCCGCGCCAGCCAGCTTATCTTTAGCAGGATATCTAACCATTACTCAGCAACCGTCTCCGGTGATCGTTGGGCTATTATTTGGTATTGGGGTGTTAATGACGGCAATTATTTATCTGTCATTTTTTAAGTTATTACGGCTACCTTTTAGCCCTGGTTATGCCGCTTTTACCTTCCCTATGGTGATAGGTGCGACTGCGTTATTTAAAATGTCGGTATGGATGGAAAGCATCGGCATTGCAAACGAGTATGTACAGCAAATTCATGCTTTAGCAGAACTTGAACTGCTTGTCGCTACTGTGGTGGTCAGTTATGTTTGTCTGCGATACCTGCATTTTTATCAGCCAAAGAAGGTACAACTGGCTTCTTAATTTGCAATAAATATACTATTGGTCAATGCCTTCACTAACACTGTATGCGGCATTTAATATGAGCGAACCAGCATGACTCCAGCAATTGAAATGGCGAAAAAGCATAAAATAGATTTTGAAGTGCATGAATATCATCATGATACTAATAGTGAATCTTATGGTTTAGAAGCGGCGCAAAAACTGGCTGTACCCGCTGCACAGGTGTTTAAAACCTTGGTGGTGAGTGTGGATAATCAATCGCTGGTGGTTGGCATCGTGCCTGTATCGTCGATGCTGAGTATGAAGTTAATCGCTAAAGCTGCGGGCGCTAAAAAAGCCCACATGGCAGAAGCATTAGCAGTAGAGCGTTCGAGCGGTTATGTATTAGGTGGTGTTAGCCCATTAGGTCAAAAAAAGCGTTTAATGACAGTGATTGACGCCTCTGCGCAGCAGTTCGATTGTATCTATGTCAGCGCTGGCAAAAGAGGCTTAGAGATTTCACTAAGCCCAGCCGATTTACAATGCTTACTCAATGCTAAGTTTGCCGATATTTGCGCTCAAACATAATGACATTTGCCATTAACTAATCGCGTTGCCTTTATGCGGGGCTCAAGCAGCTGATCATTGCGCTATCAAGATTCAAACTATCAAGAGTCAAACTAGCAAGATCCACTTCAGCAATCATAGTGATACAGGATTATTGATTTATTTTGGCTTTAAACTCTGCTTGAGTTTGGTTATTGGCTTTTTGGTACCAATAATCCAGCATTCTCATCACTTCTGCTTGGGTGATATCTTCAGCTGTAACTTCAATTACGTCAGCGCTCGGGCTAATGACCTGACTACTGTGATCGCTTGCTATGGTTGCCCCAGATACAGGATTAAGTGATGGGTTGATTACAGTGCTAGACGCGACAGCCGCTATGGCAGCAGAAGCATTATATTGAGCCATTTCTTGGACAAAATCGCGTCCAATTTGTAAGCCTGATTTAATCAATTTATCTTGGGTAAATGCAATCGTGTTACCACTGCTATCGGTTAATGTTATGGCTGGTTTTAGATTAAATTTTTTGGCACTTGCCGCTGAGTTTATTGGCGGTAGCGTTAATCGATAATCTTGCTCACTGGCGTTAAAGCGCAAGACAATTACGTCAGAGATAAAGTCATTTTGGCTACCATTATCGCGGTAACGAGCTTGATAGCGAAAGGCTATTTGCTGCATACCATTAGGCAGAGTTGAGTCTAGCAATACCTTAGACTGTTGGTGTGATGCCTTATTATTGACGAATACCGTTTCGGTTCTGTCGGGCAAAAGCAAACTAGCCGCGATAGCGTATTGGCTGAATAAACTAAAGCAAAGTAACGCGATAATGCTACGCATAATGTGATTCCGTGTAGATTGATTAAGTGGTTGTGAATGCTGGGCGATAATGCTCTGGTAATTCAAAGGTTTTTAGATTGTGACTGATGGGGCATACAAAGCGGAAAAAACACGATGTTAGCGCTAAATCGGGGCAATGTTCAGCACCATTTCCATGTAAACGGTCGCCCACTACCGGATGGCCAAGACTAGCCATATGAATCCGAATTTGATGTTTACGTCCTGTGTCTATTTTTACCTGCACCTTGGATTGATCCAACGTAGCGTCGTAGGTGAGTAAGGTGGCGTATGATAGCGCGGGCTTATTATCAACAGGGCTATCAATGGTAACGGGCTTGCTCGGAAATGCACCTTCAACAATCACTTGATAGTATTTTTCTAATGCACGTGTTTCAAATAACTTAGCGATGGCTGCAGTGGTTTTTTTACTGTGTCCAAGCACTAATAAACCGGTTGCAGCGCGGTCCAGACGATGAATAATAAACGCATTGCGTTGCGGTTGTAAGTTCAACTCGGCGTAGCGGTTGATGGTGGTGTGATCACTCCACTTTGAACCTTGGCAACGCATACCATAAGGCTTATACCAAATACTGTATTCACCTTCATCAAACAGTAACTCTGCCGGAGCAACTTGTTCGTCTAAAATATATTGATTGTAATAAAGATGCAGTTTATCTCCGGGTTGCAGAGGTTTTTTCGCGCGCCGAATACGATTGGTTTGCTTGCCGTGACTGTGCCATATAGCGCCTTTTTGCATGGCATCTTTTAGCACTTGTTTACTCAAACCACTGGTTTGTGCCAGTAAATTGATAGCATCAGTACCATGTTCAGTTACATCAATATGGTATTCAGTTTTATCTACAATCATTTGCAACTCTATAGATCCATTCGGTACACGGTCATTTAGGGATAAATGTTACCTTATTTGGCTGCTGTATGTTTATTAGTTAATGAAACTTTCTCTTGAGTCGCGTATCTGGGTATCATCTGCGGCAAAGTTGTTTTAGCATAATGCGACAAAACATAGCAGCAATTGGAGTAGGTAATTTGGAACACATCATTTGGGATCTTGACCCTGTGCTGATCTCGTTCATGGGGTTAAAGGTTCATTGGTATGGGGCATTATTTGCGTTAGCGATTGCGACTGGCTTTCAAGTGATGAAGCGCATTTACACAAAAGAGGGTTTAGATGTTGAATCTCTCGACAACCTGCTGGTTTATTGTGTGGTCGGCATTATTGTTGGTGCGCGTTTAGCTCATTGTATTTTCTACGATCCGAGTTATTACTTGGCACATCCGTTGAAAATTTTCGCCATTTGGGAAGGGGGACTTGCCAGCCATGGTGGTGGACTAGGGGCGATATTGGCCTTGTATTATTACCAGCGCAAAGTGAAGTTACCGTTTTTATTTTTACTTGATCGTTTAGCGATCGCGACTGCCATATTTGGCTTTTTTGTGCGTTTGGCAAACTTTGCTAATTCAGAGATTATAGGTGATCCAACCACGCAGCCATGGGGCATTATTTTCAAGCGGATTGATATGATACCGCGTCACCCTGCGCAACTGTATGAGTCGTTTGCTTATTTATTGATATTTGTTGGCCTTTACGCCATTTATAAATATACCAATATGAAGCAAAAGCACGGTGCGATATTTGGCGTGTTTTTAGTGTCGGTCTTTAGTGCGCGTATTGCGATTGAAAGCGTTAAAGTCAGTCAAGCGGCCTACCATGAATCAATACTCAGTGCCGGACAATGGTTAAGCTTACCGTTTTTATTCACTGGCATTGTATTGCTGATTATGGCTTACCGTAAACCTAGTTAAGCGCTGAGATACCATATAGAATCTATAACAAAAACGTCCTATGCCAGATGGCATAGGACGTTTTTTATAAGGATGATTTAGCCATAAGTGACTTATTTATCCTACTGTTATTTTCTATAATGGTTTCATACCAGCAGGCAAATATTTAAAGCGCTGCATTTGTTCGTAATGCGTGTTGACAATTTTTTGCACTTGTTCAGTCGTGAGTTTAGTTTTCCACTGATGCTTGCCACCATTTCTAAAGAAGGCATTAGCATTTTCGTGTTTCTCTACAAAGCCGCGTTTATTTTCTTGGGCTTTTAGTTGTGCGAAAGAAGAGTGTTTAATGGCATTTTTTAATCTAACAGGATCCTTTTTCAAGCCTAAAAATGACTCCACTTTTCTGAAAGCTTTTTTGGGGTCATCCAAAATATCTTCGTAGCGTAAAATCAACTTTGAAGCATCATCGGCGGTCCAACTAGACACATGCATAGACCAAGAGGTAATGATTTGTGGCACATGTGGTACTTCATTTGGTGTGCCAGTCATTTCTTCTGCCATATAAGCTATGGCTTCATCTATGGTGTAATCAAAGTAATTGGCCATTGAAATGGCCACATCTAGCGGGTTACGGACCACATAAATTGCCCCTGATGTTACCGTCGAATTATGCAGTGGCTGGCTATTATATTCGCCCAAGTAGTTGTGGGTTTTGACAAATGTAGTGCCATTGGCTTGGTGAGCAATATCAGCCTGAACCTGTGGCCTCAGAACACTAATTTCTTCTAAAGTCAGTTCGGTGGTGGCCGTTTTATCTTTGGGTAAATAAGGTCGATAACGGTGCGCAGCCGATTCCGCTGTCGAAATGGTGTGCATGGTATTGATGTCGATTGGCTGATCTTGATTTTGAATGTAATTTTCTAAAAATGCACGCACCCAGGTATTACCCGATTTAGGGTAAGAGGCCACCCAAAGTATGTTTCCCATCCGTAATCCTTTGTTATTATTTTTACGTCGTTCAATGCAGTAAAACTACCGATAATTATCCGAAATGGCAAGTTTACTGGGGTGTTTAGCGAGGAATTAGAGTGTGATTATAGCGATGATAATATCACTCAATGTAAACCTTGTTATGCATATCACCCTTGATCCCCCACGGTTTATTGTTAAGTAATAAGATTGATTGCTTTACATCAAATTGCGAGTAAATGTAACATGCTTGTTAATGAATGCCTTGCGACAGTTTGCTAGAGGTAATTTAGGCTGTATTAGGTATAAAACAACAAGGAGAGTTTTTGATGAATGTTAATGCAACGCTGGTTGGTCAGTTAATTGTTATTTTCGCATTGGTAGTGGGTGTTATCAGTTATTTTATTGGTCGTCGTAAAACACAATCGCCGATTCTGGCTGGTGTGCTTGGCGCTGTATTATCAATTGTACCGCTATTTGGTTTGATCTATTTAGTGGTGTTGGTGCTAAAGAGTGATGTTAATTTAGGCGCAGAAACCGCAAGTCGTTAGCAAGGATGTGTACAATATTGTGACTAAGGACAGCACATATGAAGTATTTACCTTGTTTAGTCGCTAGTGTTTTAGTGTTATATGCGAACTCACTAGCATTTCAACTATCGGTAAAATATTCGCCGGTAATCGATTATCTTCTATTGGTGCCCGATTTGAATAGTCACAGTTGGGAGTACTTATTAATCGCGGGTTATGATGCCTCGATTCGGCTGCTGGCAACTTTGTTTATTTTATTGATATTTAGGAAGATTGTTCCTCGGTCTCCCTTTAATGTTAAGGCTGCTGCTTTGATACAGTTGCCATTTGTGCTTCTAGTCGTACTAAATTTCGATTCAACTGATTCAACATTAATTCCTGGCTCTGCTTACGAAGCATTCCGTTTAATCGGTTCTATTTCAGAGTGTGTTTCAGTATTAATGGCTTACGGCTTAATCGTTGCGTACAACAAATTCACCTCAGAAAAAATTGCGGTTACCTCTTCACCATAGCGTTGGGTATTATCAGTTGAGCCTTAAAAGGTGATAGCCAAGTTTTGTGGTACTTTACCGCGCTAACTCGGCTCTCATTCAGTCGCTGTGTCCGTGGGGTTACCCTGTAAACGCTTTGATTTTACCTAAGCAACCCTTTATACTTGCCGCTGCATTTTTATGCAGTGCGCGTTTATTAAATTTTAAGCTTAATGTACATATATTAAAGAGGTTGTCTTTCCGTAATGAATATTAAGCCGCATTAGTTTTTCCTCCCCTATTTGGATCGCTAAGATCCGTCCGTAATTGCTGCCTTGTTGGTAGTTTTTGTTGTATATCATTATCCAATATCATTTTGTCGTATTAATGAGTTAATTTCACTGCTGACGCGCGCAGATATTTCTGGCGTTAACATCTGTTATTGGCATATTGGCTAACATTAAAACAGAGTAAAACACATGATACAAAGCATGAAAAAAGAGTGGTTCTCTAACATCCGTGGAGACCTATTAGCCGGTATTGTTGTCGCGCTGGCGTTAATTCCTGAAGCGATTGCCTTTTCGATTATTGCCGGGGTGGATCCCAAAGTTGGCCTATATGCTTCCTTCTGTATTGCAGTCGTGATTGCGTTTACCGGCGGTCGTCCGGGCATGATTTCGGCCGCGACTGGCGCTATGGCGCTATTGATGGTGACCTTAGTTAAAGAGCATGGTCTTGAGTATTTATTAGCGGCGACGTTATTGACCGGCCTGTTTCAAATTGCAGCAGGTTACTTAAAACTGGGCAGTTTGATGCGATTTGTCTCGCGTTCGGTCGTGACCGGCTTTGTGAATGCGCTGGCCATTTTGATTTTTATGGCACAGTTACCTGAGCTTACAAATGTGACGTGGCATGTGTACGCCATGACCGCAGCTGGACTGGGGATTATTTACTTATTCCCATTAATCCCTGTGATCGGAAAATCCTTGCCGTCACCTTTAATATGTATTGTTGGCTTAACCATTTTTGCGGTGTATATGGGATTAGATATCCGTACCGTAGGCGATATGGGGCAGTTGCCAGATACCTTACCGATTTTCCTTTGGCCAGAAGTACCATTAACTCTTGAAACCTTAATGATCATCTTGCCTTATTCTGCTGGTCTTGCGGTTGTTGGTTTATTGGAATCGATGATGACAGCAACTATTGTTGATGACTTAACCGATACCCCAAGTGATAAAAACCGCGAATGTAAAGGCCAGGGTATTGCCAATATCGGTGCGGGTTTACTGGGCGGTATGGCGGGTTGTGCCATGATCGGTCAATCAATTATTAACGTTAAGTCTGGTGGTCGTGGGCGTTTGTCGACATTTTCGGCGGGTCTTTTTCTGTTAGTGTTAATCGTATTTCTGGGGGACTGGTTAAAAATGATCCCGATGGCAGCACTTGTCGCGGTGATGATCATGGTGTCTATTGGAACCTTCTCTTGGGATTCTATCCGTAATCTTAAACATCATCCTTTATCGACCAATCTTGTGATGGTTGCCACAGTAGTTGTCGTTGTCGCTACCCATAATTTAGCGATTGGGGTATTTGTGGGTGTGCTACTTGCCTCGTTATTCTTTGCCAATAAAGTGGGCCGTTTTATGGTGGTTAAAAGCAGCGACACTACTGCAGAAACCGGGCGTCATTATCACATTATTGGCCAAGTCTTTTTTGCCTCAGCAGATAAGTTCAGTAACTCATTTGATTTCAGAGAAGTGGTTGATAAGGTGACGATTGATTTATCTCAAGCACATTTTTGGGATATTACCGCCGTATCTGCTCTGGATAAAGTGGTGATTAAATTCCGCCGGGAAGGGACTGAAGTTGAGATAATTGGCCTTAACGCTGCCAGCGCGACCATAGTTGATAAATTTGGTGTGCATGATAAACCAGAAGACGTTGAAAAAATGATGTCTGGTCACTAAGCCCATAGCAACAGCATAAAAGGATAATAATGATGACAAATGTGATTGCCTGTATTGATGGTTCAAAAGCCACACACGCGGTATCTGATGCTAGTGGGTGGGCGGCGATGAAGTTGCATGCCCCGGTGACGTTATTACATGTATTGGATAAGTCTGCCTACCCGACAGAGTTAAATTTGTCGGGAAATATTGGCCTTGGGAGTCGTGAGCATCTGCTGGCTGAAATGGTTGAGCTTGAAGGACGCATGAGTAAACTCGCGCTCGAACAAGGTAAATATATGCTCCAAGATGCTCAAACCAGCATTGTAGCTGCACAACCTTCAGTGGTGGTGCAAACACTGCAGCGCCATGGGGATTTAGTGGAAACGCTACTGGAGCAGCAAGCCGATGCCAGACTGGTGGTTATTGGTCGTCAAGGTGAGCAACATCAAGATCAGGCGCAAGCGATTGGCAGTCATTTAGAAAGTGTTATTCGCACCCTTAAACAGCCAATTTTAGTGGTGATGGCTGAGTTTACAACGCCAAGCCGTTTTATGATTGCCTATGATGGCAGTGCCACCTCGAAAACCGTGCTTGAACGAGTGATTAGCAGCCCACTACTTAAAGGGCTCGAATGTCATTTAGTCATGGTGTCTGATAATCAGTCTCAAGCGCTAACCGAATTGACCTCAGTTGCCGACTCTCTTACTGAGGCTGGTTTTGAGGTAACAACTGCGGTTTGTCAGGGCGAAGTGCAAACGGCTCTTGAAGCTTATCAACTCGCACACCAAATTGATTTAATGGTCATGGGGGCTTATGGCCATTCACGTATTCGTGAGTTTTTTGTTGGGAGTAATACCACACGGATGATCAGTAAAAGTCATATTCCATTGTTGTTATTGCGTTAAGTAAAAGACGGCGTCTTGATAGGGTCGCTTCGCTGCTAGGGCGTGATTTCGTCACTGCTAGGGCGTGACTTCGTCACTGCTAGAGCGTGACTTCGTCGCAGCGATCTAGGCTTCGCTTTTAAGCGTTCTGCGCTTTAATTCACTAAGACACTAGCGGTTAGGCCAAGCTCGTCGTACTTGGCCGTAGTGACTTTTCTGCTTTAACCGCACACACCTTATACTCAGGGATTTTAGCAATCGGATCTAATGCATTGATGGTCAGTTTATTGGCTGCCGCTTCGGCAAAGTGAAACGGTAAAAATAATACTCCAACCTGAGCCCGCTTAGTGACAAAGGCGGCTATCTCTATTTCTCCTCGGCGAGTGCTCAGTGTTAGCATATCACCGTTATTGACACCCAATTGCTCGGCATCAAAAACCGATATCATCACTCTGGGCGCACCTTTAATATCCAGTTCCGGGGTTTTGCGCGTCATGGTGCCAGTATGGAACTGTTCCAACAAACGGCCTGTTGACAGGGTTAATGGATACTCGCTATCGGGCATTTCGGCAGGGAGACGATAACTCACCGGGATCATTCTGCCTTTGCCGCGTAAAAATGTCTCTGTGTGTAAAATCGGTGTGCCAGGATGGTTTTCATCAAGGCACGGCCACTGTAAACCATCTACCTTGTGTTCAAGGCGTTGCCAGGTTAACCCTTGGTATTGCGGGGTAACCTGGTTAATTTCTTGCCAAATATCTTTGGTGCTGTGGTAATGCCAGTCTGCATCAAGGCTATTGGCAATCATTTGGATTATTTTCCAGTCTACCAGCGCATCTCCTGGTGGAGTTAACGCCACCCGTAATTGTTGTACCCGACGTTCGGTATTGGTGAAATGGCCATCTTTTTCGGCAAAGGCGGTTGCGGGTAATACCACATGAGCCATTTGGGCGGTTTCGGTTAAAAAGATGTCTTGCACCAGCATAAATTTAATTTTGGATAGTGCGGCGATCACATGGGCTTGATCCGGATCGCTTAGCACTGGATTTTCACCTAAAACATACAGTGCATCGATTTTGCCTTTGACAATAGCTTGCATGATTTCTGTCGCTGCTAATCCTATGTTTGGATTAAGCGAAGTATTGCCCCAAGCTTTAGCAAACTTAGCTTGATGAATCGGGTCATTAATTTTTTGATAGCCGGGATAATAATTGGGTAAGGCGCCCATATCACAAGCACCTTGAACGTTACTTTGGCCGCGCAACGGATTTAGCCCGCCGCCATTGACGCCGATATTGCCACACAGTAGTTGTAAGTTAGAGGTAGACACCACGTTGTCATAACCCGAGGTATGCTGGGTGATGCCCATGGCGTAATACAAGGCCGTTTTGTTTGCGGTGCCGATCATTTTTGCCATAGTGGCAATATCTTTTGCCCTTACACCAGTAATTAACGCCGCATTGGTTAAGTTATAATCGGGCTTCATCACTTCTTGCTTAAGCAATTGATAGTCTTCAATACGGCTATTGATGTAGTGCATGTCTTGCCAGTTATTGATGATAATTTGCTGCATGATGGCATTGAGTAACATCACATCTGTGCCCGGTTTATGTGAGACATATAAATGGGCGCTGTCTGCGATAGTGGTTCTCTTTGGGTCGGCCACAATTAAGCGCGCGCCGTGTTGATTGACGGCTCGTTTAATATGTGAGGCGATAATAGGGTGGGCGCTGGTGGTATCCGAGCCGATGATAAAAATCACATCTGAGTCTTTAATACTGGGAATATCATTGGTCATGGCCCCGCCACCAAGGGTATCGGATAAGCCGGCAACTGATGATGAATGACACAGTCTCGCGCAATGATCTATATTGTTGGTACCCATGATACTGCGGGTCAATTTCTGCATTAAATAGTTTTCTTCATTGGTGCATTTAGCCGAAGATAATGCGGCAAACTTGCTTGGCCCTGCAGCATCTTTAATCGGTTGCAGTTGCTGTGCTATATAACTAATAGCCTCGCTCCAAGTGGCCGGTTGCAGCTGACCATTTTTGCGAATTAATGGTGTGGTAAGGCGTTTAGGGCTGTTTAAAAAGTCAAAACCAGAGCGCCCTTTAACACATAGCATGCCTTCATTGACCACTGATTGAATGTCACCAGATACTCGCATTACATGATTTTTGGCCGGGTCGACATGCAGTTCAACCCGGCAACCGACGCCACAATATGTACACACGGTTGAGGTTTTGGTTAACGCTCTATCGCTGCCTTGGGTTTTATCGCGGGCATCAACCAAAGCACCTGTGGGGCAGACTTGTACGCAGTTACCACATTGCACACAATCGCTGTCATTCATCGACGCAGTAAAGCCAACACGAGGGGCGTTGCGGCTAATGCCTGCGGTTGTAGCGTCAGGAAGTGCTTGATAGCTATTGGCTTCAAAAGCGATAACATTATGACCACTTTGCTGATGGCAGGCGTCAATACAGGCTCCGCAACTGATGCAACGATTGGCATCAAAAGTAATAAAAGGTGCACTGTTATCGACTTTAAATTTACGCGCCTGGGTTTGGTCTAGAGTTTTGCCATCGACTTTATATTCGGTTGCATAGTCACGTAACTGACAAGCGGTATTAGCTTGGCAAGCACATTCTAAACAGCGCATAGCTTCTTTTATTGCCTCATCGGCAATAAAGCCTAGCTCAACTTCGCCAAAGTTCAGTGCGCGATTTAATTGCGTTAGCTCAGGCATTTTTAGTCGCGAACGTTTAACGGTGCCCGGGTATAAGTCAGCAGACAATGACGCCGTGTTATCGGTTTTTGTGGAGTTAAAATCTTGAGGCTGTAAATGACAGGTTAACCCCTCAGTGAGCAATCCTTCAATTGCTTCAGCGGCTTTTCGGCCATCGGCCACCGCACCCACGGCGGTTCCTGGGCCGGTGCGAGAATCACCAATAACAAACAGTTTCTCCACTCCTGCAGACATGGTTTGCTCACAACCAAGAAAAGTATGCCAGCGGGTGAGGGCAAGGTGACCGGTGTCGATTTGGTTTTCTGGTTGCTCTAAAAAGTCTAAATCCACCTGTTGAGATACCGCCGCAATAACGGTATCAAAAGCTTCTTCAAAGGTTTCACCGGTGGCTTTAGGCGAGCGTCGCCCTGATGCATCGGGCTCACCGAGCGCCATTTTAGCAAACGTCACAGACTTGACTCGGCCTTGGTCATCACTGTGGTTTTCAATTGGATTGGTAAGAAAGTGAAACTTAACCCCTTCGACTTCGGCTTCATGTATTTCATAGGGTTCAGCGGGCATTTCATCGCGGCTACGGCGATAGATTAAGGTCACATCAGCACCATCGCGCACAGCGGTTCGGGCACAATCAATTGCGGTGTTACCCCCACCAATAACGGCGACTTTTTTGCCAGTGATCAATGTCTTGTTGGTGCAATAATCGCGTAAATAGTCGACACCCAAATAGCAGCCTGCTAAATCGCTGCCAGGGTAATTCATTGGCACCGCTTTTTGTGCGCCAATGGCGAGGCAAACAGCATCATAATTGGCGACTAAATCGTGTAGATTGATGTCACGACCGAGTTCTACGCCAGTTTGTATCTTAAGTCCGTTGCGAGTGAGTAGTTCAATTTCTTTATCCAGAATGTCTTTGGGTAAGCGGTACTCTGGGATGCCGTAACGTAACCAGCCGCCCGCTTTGGCTGCTGATTCCATAATAGTGACATCGTGACCATTATTAGACAGATAATAACCGGCAGTTAGCCCCGCAGGGCCACTGCCGATAATGGCAATACGCTTATTGGTTGCCGGTGCTCTTGGTGGTACATAAGACTCTAGATCATGTAAATCTAAATCTGCGGCATGACGTTTTAATTGGCGAATCGCCACGGGTTCATCAACAAGCCCTCGGCGACACTGGGCTTCACAAAAAGCAGGGCAGACACGGCCAATTGACAGTGGCATAGGTAAGGTTTTTTTGATGACTTTGACCGCTTCTTTATGCTCACCTCTGCCGATATGATACAGATAAGACTGCACGTCAACGCCCGCAGGACAGGCAGTTTGGCAAGGGGCTTCACAATCGGCAAAATGGTCGCTGAGAATATGCTTAAGTGCATCTTGACGGATTTTGCTTAAAGCGCTCGACCGAGTTATCACCTCTAAACCCGCTTCAAGCGGCGTTTCACATGCGCGAACACATCGTAAACTGCCATCATTATTTTTTATGTGTACTTGGCATAAGTTACAGTGCTGTTTGGCTTGATTGTGGGAAAAATCACACAAGCTGGGGATATTAATACCGGCGTCAGTGGCAGCTTTTAATAAGTTATCTGCCTGAGGCAGCGATAACGATATGCCGTCGATAGTGATATCTATCATTGCAATACCTTCTAATTGGTTGAGTCACTGGCTAGGTTTTGCTGCCATTGAGAATACGACGATGAGGGCTTTATTGAGCGACCAAAGCGCAGATCGACTGTGTCTATAGAGGGGAGAGCTGTCAGTCATGCAGGTCCATCTTGATAACTTTTTCTCGCCTCCCTAGTCGTATTAACAGCCATTTACAATAGCCATATACAATGTAGCCAGTTTAATTTGCTGGGCGATACTCAATTGTGACCTAGATCATTTTTAATGAAGATAAATGAAATCCATAAATTTAATTGCTATTAAACAATTGCTTGGAGTATTTTTTAACTTGTTGAGATGACGAGTTTGGTGAGGTTTTTATATTGCTGTTCTGTATGTTAAACAGTTGGATGCGTTACTGGTTTCGCTGGCGCTAAATTGAAACAGGCTCAACGGATGCCGTTGAGCCTGTTTGTTGTTGCTGCAGTATTTGTTGCCGTTGTATTTGTGGCTATTACAGTGGTTATTTCAGTTTAAATACCACTTCGACTCTGTCGCTAATTGTCACTTGGCCCTGCTGATAAGTTTGCGCGACATCTGAACTTACTTTCATACTGGCGCGGTACATTTCTGGTTGATTTGATTGTTGCGGAAAGTATCTCACCTGCCATACTCCGTCAATTTCTTCACCAAAGCCTTTAGCTAACGATTGCGCTTTTTGCTTGGCATCCACAATGGCAGCTTGGCGTGCTTGCTCAATAATATCGGCTTCTTTGCTGGATTTTAGCTGTATATTACTGATGTTATTAATGCCTTCTACTAAAGCGCTGTCGAGTAATTCATTTAAGCTGTTCAGATCCACTACTGTGACTGTCATTTGGCGACTTGCGCTATAGCCGGTTAGTTTACGGGGTTCATTTTGCACATACATGTATTGTGGATTGAGTTGCAAATTAGCACTTTGAATGTGTTTTTTATCAACACCCGCTTTGAGTAAACGCTGCATAAATTGGCTGACCGCTTGGTCGGCTTGATCTTTAGCCGCTTTAGCGCTATCGGCTTCGACTAATACTTCAACATTGATGATAGCCATGTCTGCAGACGCTTCTATGGTGCTGGTTCCCACGGTTTCAATATTTGCGAAACTAAGCTCGGCCGCTTGCACCGTGGATAAACTGCTGCTGGCGGTTAAGGTAAATAATGCGCCAGAGATAATGCTGGTAAGTAAAGTTTTATTCATTGATGACTCCGCTAATGGTTAGCTTAATGCTGTGAAAATACAGGTTTAAATGGGTCTGTTAAGAGTGTAAACGTAGCCAAATTAAAAAAGGGTTTTTTTATTGATCATTATTTACATTAAAAGATATCAGCATAGGTTTTAAGCTGCTCAAGTCATATGAGCAACCCAGACTTTATCATCTTAACATTCATATTGCAGGGTGTGCTTTTTGCTGCAGGCGGTACTCGCTTGGCGTGGTACCTTGCCAGCGCTTAAATGCTCGTCGAAAATTAGCCACATCCACATAGCCTAATTGATAGGAAAGTTGTTTAATACTGCCTTGAGATTGTGACAAGTAGTGCTTGGCAATCTGATGATTGACCGACGCCACAATACTTTTATAGCTACTTTGCTGTTGGGCTAAATGGCGATGTACCGTGCGAGGTGTCATGTGAAAATGCGCTGCAGTGTCGCTTAAGCTTGGCAATGGCACCGGGCTTTGCAGTAAATACTGGTATAGCTTGTCGCTCAAACTTTGTTGACCGTTAAGCTGCTTAAGTTCGTTAATACACCATTGTTTAGCTTGCATAAATGAGCTGGGGTCAGCCATATCAAGAGGTTGTGTCATTGATGCTAGGGTTAACATTAGCTGGGTCTTAGCTTGATTAAAATGAACCGGAGCCTTAAATAATTCTGCGTACTGCTGCCAATAACTGGGTGGCGCAAAACTGATATTCACCTGGCATAATGGCGACGATTGCGGCGTGAGTTGTTGTAATAACTTAGTCAGGGTCACTAAAAGAGCATCCATATAGGGTTGCTGTATCATGCCCAGTGGTTGAACTGCTTCAAGGGTAACAACCAAAGCCTTGGTCGTTTCGTGGATGCTTATCTTAACCAGCGGCGTACGGGTGTTAATAAACTGCTTTAATGTCTCAATGGCTTGTTTGAGAGTGCTGCTGTTAAGCATGGCAAATCCCATCATGCCATGAGTGTTAATACCGATACGATTACCCACATGTAAACCTAAGTCTGGTCTGGCCGAAAGGTGAATGGCAGAGGCGATTAGGCGTTGATAATCATCAAAACTTACTTGATAGTGCGGGTCTTGTAATTGCTCAAGTGTCATACCATTATGAGCTAGCCAGATATTAACATTACAGTCCCACTGGCGCAGCTGTTGGTAAACTTGGTTTAAGTAAAAAATCGGCAGTGGCTGCATAGCATCCTTATCAATGGCTTTTATAGCAATCCTATTTATCAGTTGTAACGGATTTATCCGTACTTGTCTATTAATGACCCCTTTATGTCCATCTCCCCCTCTTTGCTAGCTTGTCTGCTGGCGTAAAGTAAACCTTTAACCTTTAAAGGACTGCATATGTTGTCGATGTTTACTGCCAAAGCTGTGACCTTAACCATTAATGACAACCTTGTGGTTGAACAAGCCAGCGTAAAACACACTATTTTAACTTCGGCACTGGCAGCCAATATTGCCTTTCCCCATCATTGCCAGGTTGGCAGTTGTGGCGCTTGTCGGTGCCAGTTAGTGTCCGGTGAGGTTAAACAATTAACCGACAGTGCTTATGTGCTGTCAGCCAAAGCAATCGCTCAAGGAATGATTTTGGCGTGTCAAAGCATGCCAATATCTGCTGTCAATATTAAGGTTAATCTGCTTCAGCGTCAGTTGGCTGATGAACCGCAAGAGTGAGGAGATGTTAATGTTTAAGTACCTTAAGTTTATGTCGCTTCACCTTATGGCGCTGATCGCCATTGCCAGTATTACTTTAGGTGAGTCGTACATTAGTATGGGTTTTGCCATTTGGGTAGCGGTGTACTTAGGCGGCGATATGATATTTGGTGATGATGTACAAGCGCCAAGCTATCGCTTTACAGCTTTACTGACGTGGCAGTTATGGCTGGCGTTGCCCTTAACCGTGATGTTGGTATTTGTGTGCTGCTGGCAATTTGCCAGTCAAGATATTGGTCAATATGGGGCTTGGGTCAGCAGTCTTAGTGGTTATGATGTGTTACTCGCGCGTGAAAATACCAGCGTGGTTCAGTGTGGGGTGATGGTGATTTATTTGGGCTTAGTGGTTGGGGTAATGGCCACCATTACTGGGCACGAATTAACTCATCGAACTTGGCAGCCGGTGTCATTATTGATTGGTCGCTGGTTATTGGCATTTAGCTTTGATGCTAACTTTGCCATTGAGCATGTGTATGGGCATCACAAATATGTTAGTACCTTGGACGATCCCGCCACTGCGCCTCGTGGTCGTAATGTCTATGCGCACATTGTTATATCGACCATTAAAGGCAACATAAGTGCATGGCATATTGAACGCCAAAGGCTGTTGCGTAAGCAGCTTGCTGTATGGAGTTGGCATAATAAAGCGTTAAGAGGCTATGCCATGAGCTTAGTCATTATGCTGTGGGTGTTCTGGCTGGCGGGTTGGCAGGGGTTAAGCTTTTTTGTGCTAATGGGGTTATGGGCTAAAGCGACCTTAGAGATAGTTAATTATATGGAGCATTATGGCTTAGTGCGAGCCGTTAATTCGCCAGTACAGGCGCACCATTCTTGGAATACAAATAAACGAGTGAGTTCGTGGGCGATGTTTAATTTAACCCGCCATTCGCATCATCATGCTCAAGGGCAATTGCCTTATCATCAATTATTGCCATATCCACAGGCACCGCAAATGATTGGTGGCTATCTTAGTACCTTTGTTATTACGCTTATTCCGCCATTATGGCATCGGCTCATGTTGCCTAAATTACAGCATTGGGATGGGCACTTTGCCACGCCTATTGAGTATCAACTTGCTCAGCAAGCTAATGCAAACAGTGGTATTGCTGCTTACCAAGCTTGTGCTTAACCTTACTATTCAGTTAGCGTTAGCTACTCATATTGATGCGGTTACGGCCGGTTGATTTAGCGCGGTAAAGTGCTGTGTCTGCGGCGCAAACCAGTGCGGTTGGCGTGCGGTATTGGCCACTGCGTTCACAGGCGATGCCTTGGCTAACACTGATTTTAGTTTGTGCAGGTAACCCTATGTCGGTAAAGGTTAACTGGTTAATACGGCGTTGAATGTTTTTAGCTATATATTCTGCTGTTAACGGGTTGCTGTTAGGTAAAATAACCACAAATTCTTCGCCACCATAACGGGCAGCCATGGCATTGTTAGAGGGGAGCACGTCTGCCAGTACTTGGGCAATTTTTTGCAAACATTTATCACCGTTAACATGGCCAAACTGATCGTTAAATATTTTAAAATAATCGACATCGATAATGATTAAACACAGCGGTTGGTCGTGATTAATGCTGTCGTTCCAGTTGGTTTGCAGGGCATCATCAAAAGCATGTCGATTGGCAAGACCGGTTAATTTGTCGGTATGCGCTAAGTGGCGCAGTTTATTGTATTCGGCTTTATGCGAAGTCAGGTTATGCATAATGCCAATAAATAATGGCTCCGAGCCTATTTGTATTGACGGTAAACATGACAATGATAAATCGGCTTCGAGCAAGGTGCTGTCGGCGCGGTTAATGATAATTTCTTTAGGCCCATGGTTAAACTGAGTCACTTTATTGCTTTGATCGCTCGCGTTGTTCCACAGGTCAAATAAAGATTGATACTCATCTTTAAAAGGACTTTGTAGATAATCGGTCCAGGTTTGACCAATTAACATTTCGGCTGGGGCACCGAATAATTTAGCGCCTAACGGGTTAATCATCTCAATAACGCCAACGGAGTTAATCACAAATATCGCTTCTGAAATCGCGTTAATCACATTGAGTAAGGTGCGAATTTGTAAGTTATCTACTACAGCCATTTTGCCATTCTGGTTTGCTGAAGTGGCATCAAAAGTGGCATCAAACATCACCGCCGTCGATGACGAGTCGGCTAGGGTTTCAGCTTCAACACGCAGTGGTATTTTTACCGCGTTAGGATATTTAGACAATGAGTCTGTTAATTTAGTCACACGAGAAATCGTGTCATTGAGTTCAGTTAATTTATCATTGGTAAACATGGTGCATTTCCTCAAGCGTTTGGTGTTGGTAACCCCTTGTTGATGTCAAACACTCTATTAGGAATGGGAGCTTTTAACCTTTCGGTAATCTTCTGATTTTAACTTATTGATTTATATTGCATTAAATTCACATTTTATTTTGTCAATGTGTTGTGATTGAGTGGCTTATGTTGCATGTACCTGAGATGCGACTTAATTTTATTGCTGAGTTTTAGGTTTTTCCTCCCTGGAATCGATAATATTCTTATCGGGAATAGCCTGTTGTACGGCAATATTTGCTTGTGATTGTGACAGATATTGGGCCGTCATTGGCTAGTGTTTAGAGCGTTATTTAGCAGCAGTTTGCTCGCTGCGCTATTGGACAATAATGGTTTTTTGTGCCCAGTGAACGGGTAAAAGGAAAGCCCAAGTAGGGGTTTATTACTGGATAACATATCGAACACAACAACTCAGATCATAAAGTGAAAAGTCATTTATTACCTTTCATTATGCGGCCACTGTTGATATCGCAACTGGATAAATACCAGCCATTTTAGCAATCGTTATGCTATTGGTTAGTTTATCAGGCTGAACAATATTAAAGCTCAGGGATAGCCCTGAGCTTTAATATTAGATGTATTTAATATTTAGTCTGGGCGATTAACAATTTGTGGATCAGGACTAAGTAACAATAAGGTATTAGTGCTGTTAGACAGCACAAACTGAAACTTTGTGTCACCGGGAGTTTCATCTAAATCGGTTAATTGAATCAATGTGCCATCACTGCTGATGGTAATCGCATCGATGATGCCGTCAAATGGGGTAGTAAAAGCCGCACCAACAAATTTTAGTCCTTTACCGGTTTTATCAATTAGCTGGTAAGAGATGGTGCTGTATTGGTTAATGACCACATTGCCACACACAGGTGAGCCGTCAAGGTTTGTGTAGGTCAATACTGGCTCTTCTTTTTCGCCTAGGGTAACGGTGAGGTTAAAAAATGTTGCTTGGCCTTGGGTATTTGACATCATATTCTCCATACTTTTTGTTTAGGGCTTAGGGTTTAGGGTTTAGGGTTTAGGGTTTTTATTTTAGGATTAAACCTATAATCGGCTATGTTCGATTGTTGTAATAGTTGTAGCAAGTCAAGCTGCTGATCAAGTTCACCAAGGCAGTCGAGGGCTTGAGCATAAGGAATGGTATACTGAGGGGAGCTGTTGTTATCGACAATAGAGGCGAGTAGCGCTTTTGATTGCTGACACAGTGAGTTAACTTGCTGTGACTCTCCTAAGGATGTCTGTAATGAAGCCGCTAACATATTACTCTGAGCTAACCCTGCCGGATAAGTTGTGTTTTGAGTGAATTCGGTGATTAATTGGCTAAAAAAGATTATGGCCTGGCGCGTATGAACAAGGCTTTCTGACAACCGCCCTTGAGAGGCTAAATAATTTGCCGCCGCCAGCTGATATTTAGCCCATAGGTCATTTTTCTTAGTTGATGTGACTAGGGTCATATCTGTATCAAGTATAATTGCTAACGATTCAATACTATATTCAGTGGCCTGTTCAATTGGATCAGGGCTAAATGCCAACATATCAAGGTAAGCGGAATATTGTTGGGTCTTCCAAATATCATTTTTGGGGTCTTGTTTAAGGGCGTTGGTAATCCCCGCTAAGCTAAGCTGTGCCTTCTCAAAAGCTTGTTGGCGTTGACCTTGGTAATTTAATAATTTAGCCAGCAGAGCATAACTGCTTGATGATCGCTCAAGTAAATAAGGTTGTTTTTCTAGTACAGTGTTGGCAAGCTCTATTTGAATTTGTTGATGTATTTTTATTGCGGCAACAACATCTCCTTGCGAAACCGCTGCACTGGCAAGCCATGAGCGAGTATCTGCAATATCAGCTATCAGCTGGCTATTGGTTTGGTCTTTATCCCACAGTTGTAGTTTAAGTTGTAATGATTGCTCAAATGCCTCACGGGCATCGGTAAAGTTTTGCTGCTTCATGTATATGGAGCCAAGAGAATTTTGCGCATAGGACAATTCCATTAGCGCATCGTTATCGTCTGGTGCATATTGATACATGGTTTGGCTGTATGTTAAATACTGTTCGAACCAAGGCTGTGCCGCTGTCCAATCATTTTGATCGTATTCAAGCTGGCCGAGCCAAAAAGCATTGGCACCTAAGGTTTTGAGTAAACTGAGGTGTTGCGGTTGCATTTCGAGTAACGGCAGCATGCGCTCACGGGCGGCGATTAAGGCGCTGTGGGCCTCGTCGATATTGCCGCGAGAATAAGCCACTTCGCCCATGGCCTCTAAGGTTTGGCTGTGTTGAAAGCGCGCTTCAAAGCTTAAATAGCTGGCATCGTCGGCCGAAAAATCGCTGAAATATTCCAGTGCTTTGTTACTGATCCCATCGAGCAAGTCCATGCGGCCAATGCCGCGCATTTTGTCGGCGAACTCACCGACCATAAAACCGAGTAAGTTTTCTGCTGCAAGGCGTTTTTGTTGTGCCTGGGTTTCGGCCTCAATGCTACGAATACTCATGGCGACCGAAATGAGTGTCAGTGCCACAAGGGCTAGCATAACTGCGCGGCGGCGCCAGCGGCCGATATTGGCTTGTTTGGTTGAGGCTTGAATGAGTGCCAGTTCTTGAGGCTCTAAACTAAACAATTGGTTATCGAGCAATGTGCTTGCTTCTACTAATGGTTTGCCTTCTGCCAGTAAATAAGCATTACTCTTTGACTCGGCCAACCAGCGGTTAGATTGATGCTGTAAACGGCTTTTAATGGCTAAACTGTCGCTGTGTTCGGTTATCCATTTTGTCGCACGGGGCCAGCGCCTTAATAGCGCTTCGTGGGCAATACTAAAGCAGGCTTGATCGTGTTGCAGATGCGAGACAAACAAGCGGTTATCAACCATGGCTTTGACGAGGTTTATCTCGGCATCACTACTGAGATCGCTCCAGCGGGCAGTGTTGCTGGTGATTGATTTTTCGTCTTCGGTGAGGGTGACTAACATCGACAGTATTTTCGGCAGTGCAGCGCGTTCGCTGTTACTTAATTGGCCTAGCACTTCTTCAGCATTTTTACCGATGGCGCCTTCAATCCCCCCAAGCGAATGGTAAACCGACACCAATAATTGGTTGTCATCATCTTTGTTCAAATACAGTGATTGCAAGGTGTATTGCAACATGGGCAAAGCATCAGGGTTTGAGGCGGCGTCACTGCAAAGTATTTCGTCCAGCGGCATTGCGGTATCGGGATCGAGTGTCCAGGTAAGGTTAGCTGCATTGGCCGGCAAGCGGATCATTTGCATCAGCTCTGCTCGAGTTGGCGCGGATAAATCGAAATGTGAGCCATTGGCTTTGCCTGCCATTAGGCTTGGGTGACTTACTACCTGAGGATAAAAGTCATTGCGGCAAGCACTGATAATTAATATTACTCCTGAAACCGCAAGGGTTTCGAGGATATCTAATGCATTGTTGCGTTCGGATTCGGTAAATAATGGCGACGCTAATAAGATTTCTAAACGGTCGATAAACAATGAAAAATGGGGCCGACTGTATGTTGGGGGATTGTCATCATTGATGGATGAATGATTAGCTAAAGCTAGCTGACAATATTCAATAACGGCATTGATGTTGTTTTGCAATTTGTTTGCCAGCATTTCGGCACTGCAATCGGTAAACACCGCTTGGTCATTGATTTCCCAGTCGAGCATGGCACTGGCGATATCGATAATTAAACGGTCTTTAGTGACATCGGCTAAATCTAGGTTGGCATTATCAATGACGCCAACCCCGTTAAAGCCATTTTTGGACATCAAATTAGGCATGATACCGGCATTAATGAGCGATGATTTACCTGTACCGCTGGGGCCGAGGATTAAGCAGAAGGCACGGCCGAATTCAACTTGTTTAGTGATGCGATTTAATAAGGTGTTAACTTGCTCACTTCGGCCAAAAAATACGCTGGAGTCGTTGGTTTCAAATGCACGTAAGCCCGGAAAAGGCGAGGCGCCTTGCCATTGTGCGGGGCTGACTTTAGCATGGTGACCAACAGGAAATTCAACACTGGCGATGGTGCGATAACCCCGTTTACGAATGGTTTCTATATACTGCGGATTAGATGCTTGATCGCCTAATGCTTTACGCAGTTGGGTCATCACTTTATGCAGTGGATTATCGCCAATGGCAATGTCACCCCAACATTGACGAATAATATCGTCTGGGGTGAGTACCTCTCCTTGGTGTTGGCATAGCAGGCGTAATACATCCATGGCTTTAGGTTCAAGGGTGCGGATTGTGTCACCCGATTGAACACTGTTACTTTGCGGATTAATTTGCCAATCACCAAAAAAGAAAGTGCTGTTGCTCATGTTTGATTTCCAATGCGTTAATCACGTTAATGTTGGCCAAATATAAGTCACTCCATGATCACTTTCATCCAGAGCTAAGCTCAGTCAAAAGGCCTATCAGAGTTCGTCTTTATTTGTGCACATTTTATTATATTGTGCGATTACGTCAGTTGTATTTTTGTTATTAAATTGTACCGCAAAACAATCGTTACCTCGACAACTATATCACCTATGTATTGAGTTAATCCCTTTGTTCTAACTGCTTTATTTGTTCTACTATCGATTGATTCACCGGTGTTTTTACGCCATATTTTTTGCCAATTTTAACTACAGCACCATTAATAAAATCGACTTCGGTTTGTCGTTTCGCCTTGATGTCTTGCCACATAGAAGAACGAGCTTTGGGATCGATATCGAGCATCTGTTTAGCTAATAATGTAAATAACATATTGGGTAGCGATAATATTAGCGGTAACCATTGAGGTTTAACCTTAGTGTATTGATGCAGCTCGATGTCTGCCGCTTCGCAGACGTTTAACCATTCTGTCATTGCACGAGCCAGTTGCCGACGGCTAGCATAATGGCTGAGTTGCTGTTTGATGGGTAAGTCGCTAAGAGCATTTAATGCATTGTTAAGGTTCAACAATAGCTTGCCATAAATTATTGGCAGCATATTTTGATGCAAGTCGCAGCCAAAACCCTGTTTAATCATTGCTGCCTGAATTGCCTGTGTGTGATGGTTTGTCTGTAAGGTAAACACGCCTTCGGTACCTTTATGAAAACGGCTATTGGGCTGTTGTAACACATTAAAGGGGGTGATGCCCTGGAGCAGATTGCAGTGACTTAGAGACTGGTTAATGCTGTCGAAGCTGCCGAGGCCATTTTGCATAAAAATAATACTGCTGTCGCTGTGCGTTATCGCGATTAATGACTTGGCGATACTGCTAACCTGGTGGCACTTTAAGGTGACGAAAATTACATCAAATGGTAAGTCAATTGGCGCCTGATCTATATCAGTGATCATGGCTGGTGGCATGACGGTTTGTAAAAAGCCTTGGTAGTCACTTAAGGTAATACCGTTATTGGCGATAATGTTTTTTTTCATCGTCGGCCTGCAAATGAGGCTAACATCAAAACCAGACAAACACAGCTGGCCGGCTAAATAGCAGCCAGTAGAACCCGCGCCATAAATTGCAATTCTCATTGGATTATGTCTCTTTTTTTATTATTAGTAAGCTAAGCTTTCAATCCAACCCCCGAGGCTGTGATGACTTGTAACATATCAGCATTTTTAGCCGTGTAGAAATTTAAAAATAATAACAGAACTACAATGAACCATAATCACCTTGCAGCGCTGAGATTTAGTGTTATCGCCGTGTCAATTCACGCAGATGCCGCCGACATTAAAAGCAAATGGACGATGATGAATTTAAAGAGGTTATGATACGGCCCATTTATTAGGCCGCAAGGTTGTCAGCCATGCCCATGCTGCCCAAGGAATTAATCTGCCTTTTGTGATGTAGGCCGGGGTTATATATAAACGCTAGTGCTAACTTGTTGCGGCACAATGATGGTTCAAATAGCCACAATGCCGCAGCTTTATTTTTTTAATAATTAAAAATCAATTAGTTATTTAACAAGGGCATAATCTATTTGATTTTTAGCGTTAGTGTTCGCATAATAGCCAATTGTGTTTATACAGTACTCTTCACTATAAACCTGTAGAAGGTTCTTCCACTTCAAGGCGTCAATAATGAATTCATACGGATGTTGATTGTAGCTAAGGAATGCTCATGTCGATTGATACTCTCGCGTTATTAGTTTTTATCTTATTGGCTTTGATCGCTTTATTGCTGTTTGCTAATTTGAAAGAGTATCGACAAGAAAAAACACAAAAACACCTTATCAATTCTTATGAGCAAATCCTCGATCACGTTGGCGCTTATATTTATGTCAAAGATACCGATTGCCGCTATGTATATTGTAACCAACTCACTTTAGATTATTTTGGCGTTAGCCTTGAACAATTAAAAGGGACGTCAGACAGTGATTATTTGCCTCCTGAAGTGGTGGATGTTTTGCAACATAATGACCATAAGGTGTTAACACTTCAGCGTAAAGTATCTGGTGATTTTGTCATAGAGGGTGAAAACGAGACCAATGTTTACCATGAAGTTAAGCAGCCTCTATATGATAAAAAAGGTCAGCTCATGGGGTTAATTGGCATTTCTACCGTTATCACCGAAGAATATAATCTACGTGCCAAACTGGAACATCTCGCCAATAGCGATCCATTAACAGGGCTTTATAATCGTCGTTCGTTTAATGCATTCTGTGACCATGAGTTTGCTCGGGCAATGCGCTATGGTGAATCGCTGTCATTTATGATTATCGACATTGATTTTTTTAAGAATGTTAATGATACCTTCGGCCACTTAGTGGGCGACGAGGTGATTAAGCGGGTGGCTGATATATGCAATGAACATGCGCGTGAGTCGGATATATTGGCTCGAATTGGCGGTGAAGAATTTGCCATTATATTACCCAATACTGATATTGATTCTGCTTATGAACTGGCTGAGCGTTTACGAAAAGCTCAGCAACAATACGATCAACAGCAAGCGCCTTGTATTACCATCAGCATAGGTATTTCAACCTTAGACTCACAAGACAATACTTTTATCGATATGTTTAAGCGTGCAGATAAAGCGTTATATTCGTCAAAAAATATCGGCCGTAATAGTGTTAATGTAGCCTAATTGCATGTGATTATTGATCATTTCAGTATGATGGCTAAGCCGATTTAATCGCATCAGCCAATGCGGCGGCATCACGCAATCAACAATAGATCTTAAAAATTGTTAATTTAAGTTGCACACAATTAGTTATCGTGATTATCATATGTCTCAAGCAACGCACATTTACTGTCAATTTGAGTGCTTAAGTCAGTTAGAACTCAATATGCTTAGACAGTTTTAGTCTAAATTGATCCAGCCGTTGTTTTAGATCGCTCAGTTCAGCAAGGTCGATACCGCATTGCTCAACAATACATTCGTGGATCTGCTGGGCCCGAGGTTGGAGAAGATAACCTTTTTCGGTTAATTGCATGCATAGCACTCGCTCGTCTTTAGGCTCGCGAATACGCTTAAGCAGTCCGTCGGTTTCAAGGCGTTTGATGACTGGAGTTAATGCACCCGATTGTTGCCCGAGTTTGCTGGCTAAAGTTTTTAAACTTAAACCATCTTGCTCCCAAAGCACTAGCATTACTAAATATTGAGTGTAGGTGAGCCCAATAGAGTCAAGTAAAGGTTTATAGAGCTGCACGATTGCCAATGACGTCGAATAGACAGCAAAACAGAACTGATTCTCAAGTAGCATGGGTTTGTTTTTATTCATATCAGTGCTTAGCTCGCAAAATGGTTGGTGGTATTTAGGCTGATCAATTTAAGTAAAAGAAACGTATTAGTCGACCTTGGTTGTATATGGTATCAGTGTTTAGCTGATATGTATTACAGGTATGAATAGCTTTTAACATTTGCTAATCACTTAGGTCATATTGTCTTCTCGTGCACCATCTGATGGTGCCTATGTCATTTAAAGGATACAAGATGAACACTCAAAACCGTCGAATTGTTCTCGCCAGCCGCCCTCAAGGTGAGCCAGTTGCTCATAATTTCCGTTTAGAAACCGTTAACAAACCAGTGCCTGGCGAAGGTGAAGTCTTATTGCGTGCGGTGTATTTATCACTCGATCCTTACATGCGTGGCCGTATGAATGATGCCAAATCATATGCCGAGCCGGTTGCTATTGATGATGTCATGGTTGGTGCCGGGGTATCACAAGTGGAAGTGTCTAATCATCCTGATTACAAAGTGGGTGAGTGGGTATTATCATTTGGTGGTTGGCAAGATTACTTCGTGTCTAACGGCGAAGGCTTAATGACATTAGGTGACAATCCTACTCATCCTTCTTATGCTCTAGGCATTATGGGGATGCCCGGTTTTACTGCGTACATGGGGTTATTAGACATTGGCGCACCCAAAGCGGGTGAAACTGTTGTGGTTGCGGCGGCCACTGGTCCTGTTGGTGCAACAGTTGGTCAAATTGCTAAATTAAAAGGTTGCCGCGTTGTAGGTATTGCTGGTGGCGCTGAAAAATGTCGCCATGCCAAAGAAGTACTCGGTTTTGACGAGTGTATTGACCATAAAGCGCCTGACTTTGCACAGCAATTGGCAACACATTGCCATGATGGCATAGATGTGTATTTTGAAAATGTTGGCGGCAAAGTATTTGATGCTGTGATGCCGTTACTCAATACCAGTGCTAGGGTGCCAGTCTGTGGCTTAATTTCTCAGTATAACGCGACGTCGTTACCTGATGGTCCCGATCGTTTGTCATTATTAATGGGCACTTTGCTGGTTAAGCGCATTAAGATGCAAGGTTTTATTATTTTTGACGATTATGGCGATCGCTACCCAGAATTTGCCCAAGATATGGGCCAATGGTTGGCACAAGGCAAGATTCAGTATCGTGAACAAATTGTCGAGGGTCTTGAAAATATGGCCTCAGCCTTTATTGGGCTTCTAAAAGGCGAAAATTTCGGCAAGATTGTCATTAAAGTAAACAATCCTCTGTAATCTGAGTGATTACGAATAAATTTACACTATTTAAGGAATAACAATGAAAGTATTAATGGTATTGACCTCTCACGACACACTAGGCGACACAGGTGAGAAAACCGGTTTTTGGTTAGAAGAACTCGCTGCGCCTTATTACGCATTTACAGATAAGGGTGTTGAAGTGGTACTGACTTCACCTAAGGGTGGCAAGCCACCATTAGACCCAAAAAGTGATCAAGCAGATTTTCAAACCGATTCAACTCGTCGTTTCGCTACTGACGAAAAAGCTCAGGCATTGTTAGCCAATACTCATACATTGGCATCAATTGACGTAGCAGAATATGACGCAGTATTTTATCCTGGTGGCCATGGTCCATTGTGGGATTTAGCGAACGACAAAGATTCTATTGCGTTAATTGAGCAATGCTACAAAACAGAAAAGCTTTTAGGTTTGGTATGTCACGCTCCTGCAGCGCTTAAATACCCTAAAAAGCCAGACGGAACGCCACTTGTTGCCGGTAAAAATGTTACCGGTTTTACTAATGGCGAAGAAGAAGCGGTACAGTTAACCAACGTAGTGCCATTTTTAGTTGAAGACATGCTGCAGGAAAATGGTGCAACCTACTCTAAGGGTGATGATTGGCACCCATATGCCGTGGTTGATGGTAAGTTAGTCACAGGTCAAAACCCTGCATCATCAGAGTTAGTGGCTGAAAAAATGTTAGCGTTATTAAGCTAATCAGCTGCTTGGTTGAGTTGTTATACTTAACCTTAACTCGACATTACAAATAAGTAGATTGATAAAAGTAAACCCAGTGAGTTGTTCATTAGGTTTACTTTTCATCACCAACATTACAAGGACGGCTTAATGATTAAATTACATCACTTAAATAAATCACGCTCAAAACGTATAATTTGGTTGTTAGAAGAATTGGGCGTGGACTATGAGCTGGTTGCTTATCAGCGTGATGCAAGCACATTTTTAGCGCCAGAGTCGTTAAAAGCAGTTCATCCTTTAGGTAAATCTCCAGTATTAGAGGCCAGCGGTTACACTATTGCTGAGTCTGGTGCGATTACTGAGTATTTAATTCAAACCTACGGTGCAGATAAGCTGATGCCGACACCCGGTTCTGCAGATTATATTGATTATTTACAATGGATGCATTTTGCTGAAAGTTCTGCTGCATTGCCATTATTATTGAAGATCTTTGTTAAAATGGATGGGGCTGAAACTCGCTTTATCGGTGGATATGCCGATGCTGAAACCGCAAAAGTCATCAGTTACTTTAATGACCGTTTGCAAGGTAAGTCATATTTAGTTGGCAACAGTCTTAGCGGCGCAGATATTATGATGTCGTTTATTGCGGAGCTTGTTGGCCAAAATGGCGAGTTTGAAAAATATCCAAATATTGCAAAGTATTATCAGCAATTAATGAGCCATGCATCATTTAAAAAAGCGATGCAAATCGAAGCTGAACACGATCGTTAATCATTAATGCGTATCCATTTAAAAGACGAACTCAGTTCGTCTTTTTTATTGCTGCAGCGGTTATTTTCATTCAGTTACCCCTAGACTATTGATTATGCTTTTACCATCGGCAAGCCAATCTTTTATATACTAAATAAGTGGTTTTTGGTTAAAGATTGTTCGCTGTCATACTAAGGTGTTACTATAACAAGGGTTTTATTGCGTGCTACAAGGTTAGATTATGACAACTTTATCAAATGAGGAACTTGCTTATTTCAGTGATGTTTTTTCACCGGCAGATGACTGCACAGACAACGCTTTATCGAAACATTCGTTAAGTGTCGCAACTGAAGTACCCCAAGTGCTTGCGCATATTTTGGGAAATGCCAAACTCACTTTGCTCGCTGAAATAAGCTACTATCGCTTATGGTTTCCATTGACCTTAACAATAGATGATCTTGGACAATTCTCTCCAGAATTGGGGATCCCAGAAGTGATTGATATGCGAGGCGGAGAACGCAGTTGGCGACTAGATGATGTTAAAAATATCAAGGTGATTGATCATGACACTGAGAAATACGTTGAAGTGTTATCTCTGTCTAGCTCGGGTATGACCATTAAGGTGCCGCAAGAACTTAACACTAAAATGCCCCGTTTAACCCAATTGATTTTACCTAATGGTGTTCATCTAGATATGTTGTTTGAACCTGTCAGGACTGAAAATGGGGTGATGGCGGCAAAGATTAGTGCAGAAGGTGAGTCGCGTGAAATATTGCGCCAATTTTTATTTAGCGAACATAAAGCTAAGTATGCACACCTTTATAAAAATATTAACTACTAACGATAAAATCCTTAGCTAACATAACTTTAACCGCATCGATAAAGTCATTGTCATTTTTGGCCTGAATTAATTGGCACAACTCATCACCTACACTGGTAAAGCGATAATAGGTAAATAATAAGTGCTGATCTTTAGGCTTTAGAGTCAAGGTAGTATTAGACATTGCTAACTGAATGTTTTCATTGCTGCTTAGTAACCCTGTTTCAAACTCGCTTTTATGCAAAATCCCCGCATCGACTAGGGTTAAAATACTCGAATAAGGTAAGCCAAATTGCGACAGGCCAAAGTTTGTTTGAGTGTGCTTGCGAAAATATTGTTTTATCCCGCCGTTAATACGATAACTGCTAAGTAATTTAAACCTAGGCTCAGTGTTGATTTTAACTGACATGCCTAAGGCTTTTTCAAATATCTGTGCTTCTCGAAAGGTTAACTGTGTTAACAGTGCCAAGGTGCGAAGGCTAAAGTTGCCTGGATTGACGATTTCGCTGGCTAAAATTCTGGCCCATAAATCTTGCATTTTTCGATTATGGATCTGTTCTGCCATCTTAAAAAATTGATAACGCCAATCAGGATCTAACTCCACTCCAGTCACATCCGATGGCGTATAGTTAAGTGCTAATGCAAAAATGCTCTCAAGATTAGTTTGATGTTGGCTAAGTTGTTTGCGTTGACGGTATTTCGCCCGCTCCGCAACGGATGCGGTAGACGGACGATAATCGTCTTCACTGGCTAAACCGATAATGCGTCCGAGCAATAAGGTTTTTTTGCGCGCAGACACTTGAGTGTTGTCATCTTGTATCTCAGTTACATCAATATCAGTCATCACTCATCCTCTCAGTGCTTTGCGCTTGCGCCAGGTATTTTGGGGTACGACATTTATGTTGAATCGTTTAGGTTTTTGTAGTCAACGGAGACCATAAGGCTTCTTTACCCGGCACCGGATGGCGCGGCACATTGAATGCTAATGCGAGCGAGCATAGGGCAAACCCAGTACCAATAAAGAATACTGCTTTAGGCGAGCTTAACCACAATATACCTAATAACGCTGGAATAATCACCGCGGCAATATGGTTAATGGTAAAGCTTACCGACATGGTTGAGGCAATATCTTGTTTATCGGCAATTTTTTGAAAATAGGTTTTCATTGCAATTGCCATGGCGAAAAGCAGGTGATCGATTACATATAAACCCGCAGCAATATTGGCATCGCTGACATAAGCGTAGCTGCTGAAAATAAGCACTAAGCCAAGGTATTCAATAATTAACGCATTACGTTCCCCTATGCGACCAATAAAGCGGCCAATCTTTGGGGCAAACAATAAATTCACTAGGTAATTAATCAGAAACAAGGCGGTGATTTCAGACACCGAATAGCCAAATTTCTCAACCATCATAAAGCCGGCGAACACCATAAAAATTTGTCTGCGTGCACCAGAAAAAAACGTCAGTAAATAATACAGCCAGTAGCGTTTTCGCATGATTAGATGCTTGTGCTGAATGGAGCCAATTGCAAAACGTGGAAAGTATACCGCCATCATAAACACCATGAGCAAGCCACAACCACCAATGATGCTGTACATCCAGATATAGTCAAGTTTAAGCCAACTCATGATCAGCCAAATTGATCCGTAACCGACGAGCGCCGCAGCGGATCGCCATGCTAACGCTTTTCCCATAAATCCCGGTGCATCGGCTTTATCAACCCACTGTAATGTCAGCGATTGATTGATGGTTTCAAAATAATGAAAACCTATCGACATCAATACCGTTGTTAAATACAGACCAATCACGTCGGGAAACCAGCCGGTAATGCCCACGCCAATACACAACAAGGCCAAAGATGATAAGGCAAAGGTTTGTTCTTTGATCATCAGTAATACAAATACTGCGGTAAAGGCTAAAAATCCTGGTATTTCTCTTAGGCTCTGCAATAAGCCAATTTCGGCGCCGGTGAATGCGGCGCGTTCAATCACAAAATTATTGAGTAATGCCTGCCAAACTGCGAATACCATCGACATAACAAAGGTCATCCACAGCAGGAGGTGTTGTGGGTTTGTTCGTTGGATCGAAATGGGGGCAGCATGTGTAAGTGATGTGTCTGACATGGTTGAAACTCTTATCCCTAAGTTTATCCATCTATAGTGACATAAAATAGTTTTCTAAGTGAACTGTATTTTGCCTGCCGTTTGGGGTTATCAGTCCATGATTCATTTGCCATGTTAAATCTGACACAAGCTTGGTTATTTGGGGTTTTCTGGTCGATGATTTTCTGCGAAGTACTTCACATTGCATTGAGGCAGTGCATATTAGGTGAATTGCTTATCATGATGACGTGATCTGTTTCATGTAAATTCTGTCATCGGTGGTCTAAGATACTGTATTACTTTAAATGATTCCTATAAGAGGTCAGCATGAGTCAGATTTTACTGATCCATTCTAGTGTGCATGGTTACACTCAACAAATATGTGAGTATTTACAACGTCAACTCGCAAGCCAAGATCAGCAGGTGACGGTAGCCCCTTTGGACGACGCTCCCGATTTAGCCTTGTTTGATAAAGTGTATATTGGTGCCAGTATTCGTCATGGCAAACATCGTCCGGCGTTGTACCAATTTATTGAAACCCATCGAGCGGAATTAGAAAGTAAACCCAGTGGTTTTTTTTCAGTGAGTTTAGTGGCGCGTAAACCCCACAAAAATACGCCGCAAACCAACAATTATATGCAACAGTTTTTAAGTCAAAGTGCATGGCAACCTAAGTTGCTGCAGGTATTTGGTGGTAATTTAGATTACCAAGGTTACAACGCATTAGATCGAAATATTATTCGCTTTATAATGTGGCTAACCAAAGGTCCTACCGACCCCAACACTAAGGTAGAATTTACTGATTGGCAAAAAGTGGATCAATTCGCGCAGCAGATCATTAAGGAATAATGGATGAAGCGAGCGACAAGGCTATCGCAATTATTCGATTCTATCGCGACTAAACTGCATGTGATAACCGGCGGATTAAGCGTATTACTTATTGCTACTAGTCCTTGGATATTAATCGGGCGTCGTTTAGCCCCTAATAGCAGCGGGTGGAATCACTGGCATGTTTATGGCGGCCTGTGTTGTGCTTTATTAGCGGTTGCGCTGAGCTTTCATGTTTGTCGTCAGGGTCAATGGCGGCAGTTTTTTCCTTGGCTTGTTGGCGAATGGCGTCAGTGCTGGCAAGACATAAGCGGTTTGGCTCAAGGCCAGTTGCCTCATTCTGGTGGCAAAGGCTTATTGAGCGTGATTGCTGGCATAGGTTTATTATTATTGTTGTTGGTGTCTGTGACAGGTGTTGGCTGGTGGTTGACCCAAGGTGGTGAGTACGCCCTGAGTTTACGTTATTACCACAGTTTGTTTGCCGACTGCTTTGTGACGGTATTACTGCTGCATGCATTACTTGGACTACTGCATTTACGTGACTTTTTTGATTAGGTTTTCAGGCTGAGTTTGAGATTGTGAGTTTAGTGAGTAAATAAAATGGCTATCAATTGATAGCCATTTTTACTGCAAGTGTTAGTGCTAATCTGTATTTCGACTAAGGATTAGCAGTAAACTTTTATTTCGATAGAGCTAAAAAATTCATTAATTCAATAAGTTGGTCTAAGCTATTCATCTCATTCATATTAATAGCGTATTTATCATTAACGATAAAGGTGGGGACGCTATTCACTTTATATAGTGCTTGTTGCTGGCGCCACAAGGCTAATTGTTTCTCGGTATTACTGCTGTCGGCGATGTTGTCATAGGTTGCGGCATCGATACCAAATTGGCTGAAGACTTTTCGAATGTCTTCACGGCTATTGATTTGTGATTGATGCTGATGACCTTGAGCATTGTGATCATGGCCATTAGCACCTGCATCGCCTTGAATAGCGCTAAACATTGCATGGTTAAGTTTGTCTGCTTGACCAACCTGATGAATAACAGCCAGTGAACGCATTACTTCAGTGCCTAAGTCACTGTTCATAAAGTCTACATGCTTAGTGTCAAAGCTGATCTGTTTATCTAATCCCGCTTTAATTTCAGGAAGATACTGAGTTTCCATGTTGAAACAGTTATGGCAGTAAAATGAAAAAAACTCAGTAATTTTAGGTGAACTGGTCACCATGTTATTCGATATTTGAGTGTAATGTTTACCGGCAATAAACGGTGTGGCGAGTGTGCTAAATGAGGCTGTTATTAGCATCAGTGTAATGGCAAAATATTTAATCATGTAAACCTCAAATCAATGTGGATGGCAAGTCATCGCGAGCAATAGACTTATCTGCTTTAGTTAAATAGGGTAAGTTTTTAAGCTGAATTATGACTTAAATCATCACTTAAAAAGGCGCTAATTTCGTGACCGATGCGTGCTTTATGAGGTTAACTGCGGATATTGAAGTGAGCCAATTGAACCATGTGGCGAGATGATGTGATGAGGTGGCAATAAAAGATGTGTTTCTGCTGCAGGGATTATTCCGCTCTGTTGATGTTATTGAGTGCTGTAAGCGTTGGCGATTAACAGTCAATGCGTCGCTCAACATGTTAATGTGGACTCGTTATACACAGTACTATGAATGATAGGGACAGATACTGTCGACGTTGTCGTTATGCTAATGGTTTATACAAAGGTGCAGTTAAGCCATTAGCTGGTAATTATGGCAGACTAGAGCGACTCTTTTAGAGTTTGCCATGCTTCGCACACTTCACGGAAACGTTCAGCATTGCCTTGATCGCGGTCTGGATGCCATTTAAGCGCCAGCTTACGCCATTGTTTACGGATGTCTCTATCGGTAGCAGTTTCATCCAGTTCAAACACTTTTAAGGCTTGGCCCACATGCATTAACTTGATATTAACGCCAATATACTCTTTATAAGTTGACCAGAACGACTCGAGCATTTCTCGCACTACGTTAACGCTGGCATCGTAATTAGCCCAGTCGAGATAGTAATCGCGTAATGCACCATCGCGAATATGTTGGACATCTGCACTGGCCGGAATAATCCTAAATATTTGGATTTCCATTGCCTTAACTTGTAACCACTGTTTGGGCATTAATATATCTTGTAATTCATACAAGGCATTCATCAATAAAAAGTTACGTTTAAAAAGATCTTTCTCCGGTAACGGATCAAGGTTATGCATTAGCCCTTTGGCTTGCAACTCGCTGGCTAAATGATGCACTTTCCAACTTTGATTAGTTGACTGCAATAAACTCAGCACAGGCCATATAAGCGGATTATCACTTTTATTTGCATTGATTTGATTGCTTTTGTTTGTATCGTCCCATTCAGGAGCATGGGCCGAGTGTAAGGTTTTATTGAGTAACATGGTGGTGTATTCATCCTGAATTGGCGATAAATTCTACTTATCATGAAACCACACTATGCCATAGCCGTTGTTAATCACAAGTAGATTTATACTCGCAGAGATGTCGATTTGAGCCTGCATATGCAGCTTTATTTGGCGATCTGGACCTCGACCTGAATGTAATGCTTAAGGGCTTGGTAATCTGGCGCTGAGCAAATGATTCAATCAAGCGAGGATGGACAGCATCAGCTGGCTGATTACAGGGGATTGCGATTTCATTAAGCGGTTAAATTTTTTATTTACCTTGATCAATTAATTACTATTCTTACAGGCAAGAAAGCTTTATTTGGTATAAAATTCCCCGCAATAAAATAATCGGGGGCTTAACCAATGACAGATAAACACTTTATTAGTGCGCAACAACTACTGGAAGATTCATTTAGACTCGCTGCACAAGTGTATGACAGTGGCTTTCGACCACAGTTTATTGTGGGTATTTGGCGCGGTGGTGCTCCAATCGGTATTGCAGTACAAGAATATTTCGATTTTAAGAAAGTTGAAACTGACCACATCGCGGTGAGAACCTCTTCTTATTATGGCATTGGAACCGATAAGCAAGATAAAAATATTAAAGTACATGGTCTGCATTATATTATCGAAAATGCTAACGCCAGTGATGGTTTGTTGATTGTTGATGACGTCTTTGACTCAGGGCGCAGCATTGATGCGCTTATTGGTAAGTTAAGAAAGTTTATGCGCTTGAACATGCCAACGGATATCCGTATTGCCTGCCCTTACTACAAACCGAAAAATACCAAAGTGGACCTAAAACCAGAATATTTCATTCATTCATCTGAAGATTGGTTAGTGTTCCCACATGAAGTGTCTGGTTTAAACCCACAAGAAATTGCTGAAGGCAAAGCTGACTTTAAAAACATCCAAGAGTTGTTTTTATAAGCGTAATGCTGCACAGCTTATCGCGGTTATTAGCAACGAATTTACTTAGAACTTTGGGTAAAGTTTGCTAAAATACAAGCACTATGCGAGTGCGCCAACATACTTATGTCAATGCGATAATATTAGTATGTTGGCGCACTTTTTTATCCGAATTGATGCGAAATTTAGTTAACATTATGGTTTCTGTAGAATTGTTCACCCCAGAGGCTCCTGTAAAGCGCCAGTTAGAACTCTTAGCCCCCGCTAAAAATGCCGATTATGGCATTGAAGCTATTCGTCATGGTGCTGATGCGGTTTATATTGGTGGCCCAGCGTTTGGTGCCCGTCACAATGCTGGCAACAGTATTGAAGACATTGCTCGCTTAGCAGAATTTGCTCATCGTTATCATGCCCAGGTGTTTGTGGCCTTAAACACTATTTTAATGGATGACGAACTTGATAAAGCCCAAAAGCTAATTTGGCAGCTTTATGAAGCGGGTGTCGATGCCTTGATTGTGCAAGACATGGGGGTGTTACAATTTGATCTTCCGCCTATTGCGTTACATGCCAGCACCCAAACCGATAACCGCAGCCCAGAAAAAACGGTATTTTTTGAGCAAGTTGGTTTTTCTCAGGTGGTGTTAGCCCGCGAGCTGAATATTCCCCAAATTCGTGATATCGCAGCCAGCACAAAAATGAAGTTAGAGTTCTTTATTCATGGTGCTTTGTGCGTCAGCTACAGTGGTTTGTGTAATTTAAGTCATGCTTACTCTAATCGCAGTGCTAATCGCGGTGAATGTTCACAAATGTGTCGATTACCCTGTAATTTGACCACGCGTGAAGGCGAGGTCTTAGCTGAAAATAAGCATTTATTATCACTAAAAGATAATAACCAAACAGATAATTTAGAGGCGTTAATTGATGCGGGTATTAGCTCGTTTAAAATTGAAGGCCGTTTAAAAGACATTACTTACCTTAAGAATGTTACCGCACATTATCGCCAGCAGCTTGATGCGATTATTGCCAAGCGTGCCGATCTAGAATCTATTTCTCATGGTCGTTGCGAATTTAATTTCACTCCCGATCCTGATAAAAGCTTTAACCGCGGTAAAACCGATTATTTTGTTAATGAACGGACCGAGGCGATTGAGCATTTTAGTTCGCCTAAGTTTATTGGTGAAAAAGTGGGCCGAATTACTCATGTCGGTAAAGACTTTATTAAAATCGATACCAGTGAAAGTGGTAAAGACATTCACTTTAACAATGGTGATGGTCTGTGTTTCTTTGTTGAGCATTATGAAACTCAGCGTTTGTCTGACGATAAACTCTCTGGTGTACGCATCAACCGCGCTGAGGGCAACACTTTATATTTAACTGAAGTGCCCAAAGATCTTAAAATTGGGGTGATGATGTTCCGAAACTTTGATCATAAGTTCGAAGCTATCCTCAACAAAGATTCAGCTAGCCGTAAAATTGCTGTCGATATGCAATTCTTTGATACTGATGACGGCGTAGGCTTAACGATTACCGATGTGCATAATATTAGTGCCACCGTCACTTTAGTGTGCGACAAAGCTCCTGCTAATGATCAGGCTAAAACCGCTGAAAATTTGAAAAAACAACATAGTAAACTTGGCAGTAGCGACTTTGTGCTGAATAAGATTAATTTGCTGACACAAACCATGTGGTTTTTACCCGCATCTGTGGTCAATGAGTTACGCCGCGATGCTGTAAGTGCATTAATGGCGGCAAGGGTTGCCAGTTACCAACGACCTGAGCGTTGGGTGCATGATAAAACGGCGCGTTTTCCACAAAAAGCATTGAGCTTTTTATCCAATGTGGCCAACGAAAAAGCCAAATCGTTTTATCATCAACATGGGGTGATTCAAATTGAAGACACCTATGAAAAAAATAATGTGTTACATGATGCGCCGTTAATGGTGACCAAACATTGTCTCCGCTACAGCTTTAATTTATGCCCGAAAGAAGTTGAAGGTATTAAAGCTGATCCGATGTTTTTAGATGTTGGCAAAGATAAATTGAAGTTAGTATTCGACTGCCATAAATGCGAAATGATGATTGTTGGCTCCAACCAATTAGTCAAACAATAATGGTGTAGCAGCAATATTTTATTCATCATTGCTTTTCCAGTGGCAATATTCTCCTTGTCACTGGATAAGTTTTTTGAATAAGCTGAAAAAACAGCCATTAAATAGCTGCCCAAACTCGTGCGTTTCGAGTACACTGCGCGGCTGAAATTTCACGGGTTTAAGCCTGTGATACCTTAAGTTAGGAAAGAATAGATTATGAGCGATAGCAAAAAGTATGCTTTACGTGTTATTCAAATTGAAAACACGTGGAAAACTGAAATTACTCGTCGTATGACAGCGACTAAAACCATAGTATCAAAAAGCCAAGATGGTTTTGCCACAGAAGCTGAAGCCATTGCATGGGGCGAGCAATCACTGCAAGGTTTTTTAGCTAAGCAAGCTGATCGTAACAAGCGTAAAACTGAGAAACACCTTAAAGCTAAAAGCGTAGCCGCGGCCATTGCTGCTGAATCAGCTATCGACGAAGAAGAACTTTTCGACGCCGAAGATGATGCTGAAGATGACGAAGCGTTTAATTAATATGTTATCCAAGATGTAAATGTTATAGATAAGTTTCAATTTTTGTATGTTCAGGATAGGATATGCTCAATTAGAATGGTTTCGATCAACTTATCTTTATCTTGACCAAATAAGGATTCATTTGGATGAACAAGATTGCTGCAATTATTGGCTGCTCGGGGTGCATAGGGATATTGTTCCTGTTCCCGAGTAGTGCATCTGCTACCTCTCAAATCCCCATGACATTTGGTGAAGTTGGTCATTCATCAGCTACTGCGGTGATGTCTGATGATGTTCAGCAACTGACAAAGCTGTCTGCGAAGTTTGGTTTTTTACCACCATTGGATTGGAAGCTTGCCTTTAATGAAAAACGTGGTGATATGACCATGGCTGAGTTTGTTCCTAGTGATGAGTCGTTAAATAATTGGTCTCGTTTAGTCTGTATGCAAGGCTTTAAGGGCTTAGCCGATGACGTTGAACCAGAACAATTTTTAAATTCAATGGCTGACACTTATCGACAACATTGCCAAGGGCAGGTTATTTATCAACAGCTCGGCAGTTCTAAGGTGGATGGCCTCGAGGCTGTGCATGGTTTATTAGGCTGTACCAGTATGCCTAATATTCATAGCGCTTCAGCTGTGATTGAAACGTCTTTTATATCCCCTTTACAAGGTGAAATGGGCTATTTTACGGTAATAAGTGACGACGATGATGTCTACCTTATTCATAAATCTATTCGTACCGACATATTTACTCCTGATACTGCACCTATCACTATCGATAATTATCGTCAGTTTATGACCCAGCCCTAATCATTTTTTCTCGGTGTTGAACATTAACCCGAAGATCTCATTTACACTTATTTGTATCCAAGTTTCAACTTTACATCTTGATGTTTACGAATGTAAATGTGTGCTCATCAGTTCGCTTAGCCTTTAAGACCATAGCAATCTATGAGTTTATTTATCATTAAGTTGAATTATCTGTGAGATTACCTTTTGTAAGTATGAAGTACACCTTAGGATCCGTTATAATCGCCGCGTTATTATTTTACTGCGCAGACGGTTACGTTTAGCACCCAGTGACTTAATACAAGCTTGTCATAACCAAAGACATATTTTTTAATGTTGAGCTGAGCCTCATGTTATTTTAATCGCTCACCTAAAGGCTAAATCAGCGTTGAGGTGAGTGAGTCAATCTTTATGGTGCTTGCCGTGGGTCAATATCCCACAGCAGGATAATCGGGAAACCAGTGCAAGTCTGGTACTGCCCCCGCAACGGTGATTGGTGAGAGTCAGGTGCGCAACTCGATTGCGTTAATCATCTAGACTCGCGCGTGCTATGCCATTGAGGTCTTAGCACCACAGCCTTAGTCCGGAGACCGGCCTTAAAGGTGATTTCGATGATTTCGGTGGGCAGATCTCGAAATGTAATATAATACCGCTTGTTGGCATACGCTCAGAATTGATCTGTAGATTTGCCAACAGTCGTCATCTATATTGCGGCACTTTTGCCCCATTTTTCCTTTCAGGAGTTAAAGGTAAATGGGTACTAAACCAACAAAAATTGCATTGCTATTAAGTGCATTCTTCAGTGTAGTCAGTGTGAATGCTATGGCAGCAGACTCAGCGGCTACATCTTCTTCATCTTCAGCAATCAGCATGGATGAAACCCTAGTGGTTATTGGTCGTAATGCTGCTAAGCCATTAAATATTGCTGCCAACGTCAATGTGATTGATGCTGCTGACATTCAAATGAGCGGCGCGACTAACTTAACCGATTTATTACGTGGACAATCTGGTATTCAGGTGTCGGATAATAATTCGGGAACAGTATTTTCTATGCGCGGATTTTCTGCTTCGCAAGCGGCGAATAACACCCTGATTTTAGTTGATGGTCGCAGACTGAATAACATTGATATTGCTGCACCGAGTATTGAATCTATTCCAATTAACTTAATTGAGCGAGTTGAGATTCTATCTGGTAGTGCTGGTGTGTTGTATGGCGATCAAGCTGTTGGCGGCGTTATCAATATTATTACTAAAGCACCAACAGAAACCAGTGGTGGCATACAAGTCAGTGGTGGCAGTTTTGACACTTATGAAGCTAAAGGTGATATTTCGGGTGCTATCAATGATGCATGGCGTTACTTTTTAGCGGCGAGTTATAACAAAAGTGATAATTACCGCGACAATAACGACAATGACACCAGTTCTATTTTAGGTCGCATTCAGTATCAAACTGACGTAGAAGACTTTTTTGTCGAAGTTAATTATTTTGATAATGATCGTCAAGTACCAGGTGCACTGACCTTAGCGCAATATGAAGCCAATCCTCGTCAAGTGGCTCCCTTTTCTGAGGGTGAATTCACTCATGAAATGACCACCGCATTACGCAGTGGCTATCAGTACCAGTTAAATAATATTTGGGCATTGAGTGCCGATTTAACCTATTCTGACACGTTAATCACCAGTCTGTTATATGGCAGTGAAGGGCGAATTGAGCGTGACTTATTAAGCTTTTCGCCTAAAGCGACCGCCAATTATCACTTAGATCATGGCGACTTGAATTTGGTCACCGGCATTGATGTGAGTACAGGTGAAGCAGATTTTGATACGGCTTCTATTCAACGCAATAATAAACAGACTCAACGTAGTGCTTATGTTCAAGCATCAGTGCCTATTACCAAGACATTATCTTATGTAGTAGGTGGCCGTTACTCGGAAGTGACTGACGATTTGTATGATCAGTTACTTTATCCTAACCGTATTGAAATTGATAATGACGCCCATGCACTTGAGTTTGGTGTTAATTATCGTCCGAGCAGCGAACATCGTTTTTATGTTCGTGCTAATGATAACTTCCGCTTTGCCAAAGTCGATGAACAAGCTTATACACCGCTGACAACTCAAGGGTTAGATCCTCAAACGGGTCGCTCTTATGAAGCGGGTTGGGATTATACCACTACCACTCAAACATTGAAGATCAATGCTTATCAACTTGAATTAGAAGATGAGATTGTTTACGAAGGTGGTCGAACTGATGGGCCTTATGGTGGCGGTGCTAACGTTAACGCTGATAAATCGCGTCGTTTTGGTATAAGCACGGCTTATGATGTGCAGCTTTCAACGAATTGGTTATTAGGTGCGTCGTACGACTATATTGATGCAGAATTCACTCAAGGCGAGAACGACGGTAAAGCATTATCTTGGGTGGCCAAGCACTCTGGTAAAGCTTATATTAGTTACGATATATCTGCTCATTGGCAAGCGTTTGTTGAAGGTGTTTACACTGGCGAGCGTTACATGGAAGGCGACAACAGCAATACTGGTGATAAGTTAGACAGTTATGTATTAACCAACCTTGCGTTGAATTACAGCTATGTAGGGTGGAATGCCAGTTTACGTGTTGATAATTTACTTGATGAAGACTATGTCGGCACAGGGTATTACTCTGCTTATGGCAGTGGCTATTATTCAGGTACTGGTCGTTCAATTAGACTTACAGCGGGTTATCGTTTCTAGATAATTTGGTTGATCAAGTCTTAGTCACAACAGCCAGTAAATTATTACTTATGAAAGCCAGTGAACTATCGCTGGCTTTCGTTTTAATATACCGTTAAATTGATTAATAGTGTGTTAATTTTAAAAAAGGTAATCGATAGATATGACGAGTCTTGAGCAACAAGTTTTTACTCAAGTTAAAGCTATTATTAGCAATGAAGAGCAAGTCATTGGTCGTCGTGGCATATTAATTCCATTAAAAAAAGCCCTGATTAACGAAGCTGATATTAGAATCGTAATCGACATAGTCTCTGCTGATCCGGCATTGGCTGCACACTTGTTATTGCGCAGTAATAGCGCCCATTCAGCTGGAATGATATCGACTAAAAGTCGCAGTGTTAAAGATTGCTTAATTCGTTTAGGCCAAGTGAATATCTATCGATATGCATTTTCATTTTATCTTAAAGAACGCCTTGATGAACTCCCTGAACCTTACAAAAAATTGGTTCAAGGTTATTGGGCCTTAAATGAAACGATTGCGGATGATTGTTTAGAACAGTTACGTGAACAGATTGAAACCGGTGATAACATCAAAATTGATGCGGATGAAATGCAAACCTTAGCATTATTTAGTGTTTTTGGTCAGGTGATTGTATTAACGGCTTTTGCCTATTTAAATGCAGAGCTGTCTCGCCCCGTGTCACTAAAAGTATTAAAATCACTGATTGATAACCAGCAACAACAATTATCCCTTGATGCATTTGATGCATTAGGATTGGATGACGATTTACGCGAAGAGTTTTTAATTGCCCATAACTTACGCCAAACACAAAACCCTGATTCTCCAGGACTTGTGCTTCGACGCGTGTTATCTAAAAGAGGTTTATTAATCAACCCGCTGTAAATTTATACCTTCACTTGCTACCAGCTCGAGCCACTGTTGAATTAAATTTGCATTAGTGGCATCGCGGCGATACGCGCCAAACAATGGACGTTTTAGTCCTTCTGCGCCTAATTTTACCGCCGTAAGACTCAGCCCCTGACTTTCTCGAATAGACCAAGTTGGTAGGGTGGCTACGCCATCATTACAGGCAACTCGCTGCAATAACATTGAGGTCAAGTCGCATTGTTTTTGCTCACCAGGTTCAATACCCGCGGGCTCTAAAAAGTGTTTGTATATGTCTAAACGCGCGAGAGGCACTGGGTAACTGATTAAAGTTTGCTTTGCCAATTGAGCTGGGGTTACAAAGGCTTGTGTCGCTAATGCGTGATCACTGGCAACGACTAACTTTACTTCAAAATCAAATAGATGTTGATAAGCTACGCTATGTCCAGGCACTGGGTCAGAGGTGAGCACTATGTCTAAACTCCCCGTTTCCAGCGCATTGAGTGAATCAAATAAATGACGACTTGAAATATCAATTTGAGCTGCTGGCGCATATTGTTTAAATTGTTCAATAACCGGCATTAACCAACGAAAACAACTGTGGCATTCAATGCCGAGCTTAAGTTGTTGGCTTTCACCCTCTAAACCGCGCTTAAGATCAGATTCGGTTGCAATCACTTTCGGTAAGATTTCTTCCGCTAAATTCAGCAGACGTGAACCTTCGTGAGTAAACGTTAACGGTTTACTTTTACGAACAAAAATAGTTGAGTTAATCCGTGTTTCTAACTCTTTTATTTGATGAGAAAGCGCCGACTGGGTTACAAATCGTTTTTTAGCTGCACCCGCTAAACTGCCACTTTCCTTTAACGCCATCAAGGTGCGAAGGTGTCTAAGCTCTATCATTTTCTCTCCACATGAATCTTGCTCAACTAGCCGATGAAATCAATTCGATTGCTTGACAGCAGAGTAGCACAATAAACTTCTAGACGTCCAGACGCCTATGCGGGTTTTTCTGCATAAATGGCTATAAATTTTGCTTCAACGAAAAGGAAAGCAGCATGAAAATTTCAAGTTTAGGATTTCCCCGCATTGGACGTCAGCGTGAATTGAAGTTTGCACTTGAGCGTTATTGGCGCGCAGAAATCTCATTATTTGAACTGAAACAGGTCGCCAGTGAATTAAAAAAAACGCATTGGCAGTGGCAAGCAGATGCCGGCGTTGAGTTAGTTCCAGTAGGCGACTTTGCTTATTACGACCAAGTATTAACCCTAAGTGCCACCTTAAATGTGATCCCAGATCGCCACCGAGCTACTCAAGCCGATGGCAGCCAAGCACCTATCGATATAGACACCTTATTTCGTGTGGCCCGTGGCCGATCGCAAACTGGCCAACATGCTTGTGCGGCAGAAATGACCAAGTTTTTTAACACTAACTATCATTATCAAGTGCCTGAATTAAGCGCAGATCAAAGCTTCGAGATTGCCTTTGAACAGTTGTTTGATGACGTCAGTGAAGCGCAGCAACTCGGTCATCAAGTAAAACCGGTATTGCTTGGCCCAGTGACGTATTTGTATTTATCGAAAAGCCTGACTGAGTTTAACAAGCTATCGTTATTACCGCAGCTACTGACGGTTTATCAGCAGATTTTGCAACGTTTTGCAGACCAAGGTGTGAGTTGGGTACAACTTGATGAGCCAGTATTAGCCGCAGACTTAACCGAGGAGTGGCAGCAAGCCATTCGCCACAGTTATCAATTTTTAGCGCAACAAAAACCGGCATCATTGAAGATATTACTTGCCAGTTATTATGGCTCTATTGGCCATCATCAAGCATTGGTGAGTGCATTACCGGTTGATGGTTTGCATCTTGATTTAGTCACAGCACCACAACAAGTTGAGGCGTTTATCAAAGCGCTCGGCAGCCAACAAGTTTTATCGGTTGGAGTGATTAATGGTCGCAACGTGTGGGCTGCCGATGTTGATGTTATTGCTGATCAGCTGGCAGAATTAGCGACCACGTTGGGCGATCGTTTGTGGATTGCACCTTCATGTTCATTGTTACATTGTCCGGTTGATGTTGACGTCGAGACGCAACTGATCAGTCCGTTACAGGGACAATTAGCATTTGCCAAACAGAAACTGTTTGAACTTAGTGACATTCAGCAGTTAATTAACGATCAAGATTCACAAAGCAGCCAAGTGATTATTGATCGTTGCCAGCAAAGGCGTTTAGCCACAGCTGCTGCAGCTAATCAAGAGGTTGTTCAACGTGTGTTACAGCTTACTGCGAGTGATTTTGAACGTCATAGCCCTTTTGCTCGGCGTATTATTGCTCAGCAACAGAAGCTAGCACTGCCATTACTTCCCACAACCACCATAGGCTCATTTCCGCAAACGCCTGCGATTCGTGGTTTACGCAAACGCTGGCGTAAAGGCGAAATCAATGACACTGATTACCGATTACAGCTTGAGCAAGTCACTCAGGACACCATTTGTCGTCAACTTAAACTCGGTATTGACGTATTAGTGCACGGTGAAGCTGAACGAAATGACATGGTGGAGTATTTTGGTGAACAGCTCGACGGTGTTGGCTTTACTCAATTTGGTTGGGTGCAAAGTTATGGCTCTCGTTGTGTAAAACCACCGCTAATTTATGGTGATGTATCACGTCCTAAGCCGATGACGGTTGATTGGGCTACCTATGCGCAAAGTTTAACCGACAAGCCTGTCAAAGGCATGCTAACAGGCCCAGTGACCATCTTGCATTGGTCGTTTGCTCGAGAAGATATCCCTCGTCAAGATATTGCCAATCAACTTGCGTTAGCGGTGCGCGATGAAGTGATCGATTTAGAAAAAGCCGGCATTGGCATTATTCAAATTGACGAGCCAGCATTTCGTGAAGGTTTACCGATTAAGCAGAGCCAGTGGGCAGATTATTTAACTTGGGCAGTAGATGCCTTTAAGTTGTCGGCGGCTGGTGTAGACGATGCAACTCAAATCCATACTCACATGTGTTACAGCGAATTTAATGACACCATTAATGCCATAGCGGCTATGGATGCTGATGTGATCACCATTGAAACTTCGCGATCACGGATGGAATTATTGAATGCGTTTGAAGATTTTTGTTACCCGAACGAAATTGGTCCTGGGGTGTATGACATTCACTCGCCCAATATTCCAACGGTAGCCGAAATGGTTGATCTTATTACTAAAGCTTCGCAGAAAGTGCCGGTGAAACAATTATGGGTTAACCCTGATTGTGGTTTAAAAACCCGTACTTGGGATGAAGTAGAGCCAGCGCTGCGCAATATGATTGCAGCGACTAAAGTGCTTCGACGCCAGTTTTAATTAGCATGATGCTGCTCACAATGGGTCATTGTGCTTCACCAGCTGATCGCTGGAGCTGCGGCTTTGTTGCAGAACTCTGTGATTAACTTTTCAACCTTGCGATACTGGCTGATGGGGTATTCACAGCGGACTCATTGAGCCTATTTGCTGTGAACTGAGCCATTATTGACTACACTCAAAATACGTCTTTCAGTTAACCAAAGGAGCGATTATGAGTCACACTTATAAAGTCATTGAGCTAGTGGGTTCATCACCGATCAGTTCAGATGAGGCGATCAAAAATGCGATTGCAGAAGCCAATAAAAGTTTATTACATTTGCGCTGGTTTCAAGTTATCGAAACCCGTGGTCACTTGGAAGAAGGTTTAGTGGCTCACTGGCAAGTCACCGTTAAAGTGGGTTTTACCTTAGACCCTAATGCTTAGTTGTCGCATGTTGTTTATGCATCTCTGGGTAGACCCTTTTGGATTGATCTGATCACTCGTTGAGTTTTACGTGAAAGCGCCGACTGTGGCGCTTTTTGTATTTGTTGCACTAATGCCCATTCAATATGTTCAAGCACCATGCCATCTACTTCATCACTGTGTTTACGTTGCTCTAATGCACTAATAATGGCCGGATTAGCCGGAGCATTACCTAATGCTATCGCGATATTACGTAACCAACGTTTATGGCCAATTCGGCGAATCGCGCTGCCTTCTGTTTGGCTTAAAAATTGGCTTTCAGACCACGCAAATAGAGTCAGTAAATCGGGTTGAATAAGCGCACTGCGAGTATGAAAATCTGTCTCTTGGGTCAGTGGTGCTTTAGCATTAACTGGGCACACGAGTTGGCAATCATCACAGCCATAAATACGATTGCCGATGAGTGGACGAAACTCTTCTGGAATAGCGCCCTGCAATTCAATGGTTAAGTAAGATATACATCGCCTTGCATCGACCACATAGGGTTCGACAATCGCATCTGTTGGGCATGACTTTATGCAGGCTACGCAAGTGTTGCAGCCTTCTTCGATTGGGATATCTAACGGCAAAGGTAAGTTAATTAATAACTCGCCGAGGAAAAACCAACTGCCGGCATCAGGGTGTAAAATGAGTGAGTGCTTGCCCGTCCAGCCTAGTCCCGCTTTATCGGCTAATGGACGTTCTAAAATCGGTGCAGAGTCAACAAACGGTCTAAAATCTGTGTTGTGAAAGTCGGATTGTTGGCAATATTGATGAATTTTATCACCGAGTTTTTTAAGCCGTTGGCGGATTAATTTATGATAATCACGTCCACCGGCATAGCGAGAAATATAACCAAGGTTGGGGTCGGTTAAATTACTGGCAAAGCCAGCGTCAGGCGGTAGATAATCCATCCGGGCACAAATGACTCTAATGGTTCCTGGATGTAATTCAGCGGGTCTAGCCCGCATCATTCCATGATTAGCCATGTAAGCCATCTCACCGTGGTAACCTTTATCTAACCAATCTTGTAATACTGCCTCATGTTGGCTTAAGTCGACATCAGCAACACCAATATGAGCAAAACCAAGTTCTTTACCCCAAAGCTTGATCTGTCTATTGAGCACATCAAGCTGAGCTGCGGTCAATGGGCAGGGCTCGGGGATTGAATTGATCTCAGGATCGGTAATTGGATCAGGCGTTAATACTGGGGTCGTTGTTGTCATAACACTATCATTAAGTAAACACATGGAAATTATACGCGTTTTACTCGGCTTTGACACAATTTCGGCCGGCAGCTTTGGCAGAATAGAGCGCTTTGTCGGCTTTTAGCAATAATGGCGACAACTCTGTTTCATTGGTGTAACTGGCGACTCCGGCACTGATTGTTTGATGCAAATTAGGCGAGATTTGTGACCAATCATATTTTGCTATGGTCTCGACTAAGCGATTAGCAATCTCAATGGCTTTTGTTTTGTCGATATTAGGTAATAAAATCAAAAACTCTTCACCACCAACTCGACCAATCACATCAGTGTCACGCATCATGCTTGTACTAATTGCCGCTAGTTTTACCAGTACTTTATCGCCCATATCGTGGCCTAATGTATCGTTAACGGCTTTAAAGTTATCAGCGTCAAATGAAATCAATGATAATGGCGTGGATGATTGCTGAGCGATTTTTAAAAAGTAATTACCTTGAGAATGTGAATCACGTCTATTGGCTACTTTGGTCAGTTCATCGGTGAGCGCTAAACGCCTAAACAGTCGTTTTCTGAGCAGTTGTTTGTAGGCGAAGATAGATACAATCACTAAAATTATCGCGACTAAGCTGATAATAATGATCTGCATGTCTTCATTGCGCTTCATGATGTCCAATTGCAGCTGTTTTTCTTTATCCCTTTGAATAAGCATTGTATTTTCAGTTTGAATCTTGTTGTTATCAAATCGAGCTTGCATCTCCGCATTGCGCTCTGAAAGTACTTTTTTGTCATATGATAGATGTGACTCGACAAACAATTTTAGGGTTTCATACGCCAGTTGCCATTGTTGTGAGGCTTGATATATTTCGCTTTTTAGCTGCAACACTTGATTGAGGCCACGGATATTATTACTGAAATTAAATGCTTTTTCAGCCTGGTCAATATCGATTAATGCTTGCTGATAAAGCTCTTGCTGGTAATGCACCTTGGCCATAAATAAATTCATGTAGCTATAACTGTTATCATTTTTGGGTGTAATCACCTTTTGAGCATCATGCAGAATCACCTCAGCGTCTTTAAGTCTATTTAAGCTGATTAAGTTACCGGCAATACTAATAGATGCATCCGCAGCAGCAATGGGGTTATTTTCTGTTAACCAAAAATCGCGCGTTTTTTGGAAGCGTTCAATGGCTTCTTCATAACGTTCAAGCTTCTCTAATGACAGCGCAATTTGATTATTGGTGAGATTGGCTTCATAAATCTGTTTATTTTTGAGATAACTTTTTTCGAGTTTTATTTGATATGTTAATGCGGTCCGGGCATCGCCAAAACGGCGATAACTATTGGCCAGCTCACCTAAATTAACATTTGCCCAATAAGTTAAATTAAGAGACTCATATAAGTTTTGCGCTGTAATAAGATCTTCGAGTGCTTCAGAAAAATTACCTAAATAAGATAGGATTGCACCTCTAGTGCTTCGGCCATCCGCAATCAAGCGCGGGTCTTCAAGTTTATAAGCATTAAGTATCGCTGTATTTAGGTCGGCAAATAAGCTGTCACTTTCTCCCTGCGCATACAGAAACCAAGCCTTACAATACTGCAGATCAATCTGGATTAAAGAGGGGGCTGGCTGACGATATATTTGCAGGTATTTATCGGCATATTTAACCGCGGCTTGCATTTCTTCTGTTGTGTTCGACGGCAAACTCCAGCAATTAAGACGTATATAGAGTTCTTGGCGAATAATATCGTCATCCGACAAGATACTTTTATACTCGCTGAGTAATTTACGATTATCTTCATCGGATATAAAGTTACCACTGTCTAATAGTGTATAAATTTCATCGGCGCGTAAATTCTTCACTGGATTAGCATAAGCAATGCTGCTAAATCCAATGGCACAGACAAGCATAATGATATGAATAATGCTGCTTAGCTTTAAAGTGGGCAAGGATGCATTTTCTCAAGTTGTTATTGTTAATTCTATGTGACAAAGACTAACAGACTTCGACTTGAAAAGTCTTGTGATTAAATTATAGCCTTGCGTTATTGTTCAATAATCTTATTTTTATCAATATGTTAATCTTATTCACTGTTAAGGGTATTTTTCTGGCGACTCAGGGCTATTTGCATTCAGTTATCTAGACGAGTATAAAGACGCCTTTGGAAATAAACAGAGATAAAAATGTTGCAGAGAATTGTGCAATTTATCGGATTAAGTTTGCTGATAGCATTATCGCCTTGTCATGCTGAAGGAAGCCTGGAAACATCGGGTGACGCTTTGCACATATTACTTCCGGCCACTGCATTGGCAGGAAGTTTAATTGTCGAAGATGATTATCAAGGTGCTTGGCAATTAGTTAAAACCGGTGTATCAAGTCGATTGTTAGTTGAAGCACTGAAATACGGTATAGAAAAAGATCGCCCAGATGGCAGTGGTAATGATTCATTTCCATCTGGTCACAGTGCCGATACCTTTGCTGCAGCGACATTTATCAACCAGCGTTACGGCTGGAAATATGGCATTCCATCATATGCGGTAGCTTCTTATGTAGCATATACGCGTGTTGCCAGTGATCAACATCATGTGGAAGATGTATTGGCTGGCGCTGCCATTGGTATCGTGGCGGGGTGGTATTTCACCGACCCTTATAAAGGGATTAGTATTGTTCCAATTGCCTCATCAGACACTTATGGCGTGTACATTAGTGGCAGATTTTAGAGAGAAAAACATGACAAAAGTTGACCCGCAGTATCAAGAAGTCGCAAAACAAATTTCGTATAACGTAGCCAATAAAGTGTTGCCGATGGATAAGTTACCTGAAACCTTGCTTGAGGCTTATGAAGGTTTGTTTAGCGAACTTATTGACGACAAAGCCAATACGTTTGCCAATGCATGGAATGGTTTGCCAGCGAGTGCGCAAAAGTTAATGACTAAAGCGGAGTTTCATGGCTTTTACATTGCCAATGCGTGGATGCAGTTAAGCCGTGTTGCGCAAGAAATTGCCGATAGTGCCGACTCTGAAGAAGAAATGAATAATAATGAATATGATGGTGTATTTGGCCGTTTAGCCGAGCAATCATTGAGAGAGTGTATACGTAAGCTTAAAAAAGCGCGTACTGACAGACCATTATTGAATAGCTTTAAATTAGTCATGTCTGCCTAATTTTGTGCACTTAAGTTTGGCGTTGCCAGATATATAAGCCAAAGTTTATGGGCAGATAAATTAATTGTTTGCTAGAAACAAAAAATCCCAACTCAGGTTGGGATTTTTTATGGTTAAAGATAACTTAATCTAGCTTATCAATAATTTAGAATGACGTACGTTTATAACGACGGTATTCAGGTTCCCAGAAGTTAGCTTCAATTGATTGCAGCAGTAATTCATCAGTGCAGGGCAGTGCCAAACCTTGATCAATGGCGGCTCTAGCAACAGCAAAAGCAATATATTTACTGACAGATTGAATATCTTCCAAGCGTGGCAATAGCGATCCAGTTCCCTCTTTACCTAGAGGTGAACACTCTGCTAATGCACGGCTAGATGCCATGAGCATTTCGTCAGACACACGCTTCGCGCCGCAAGATAATACTCCTAATCCAATGCCTGGGAAGATAAAGCTATTATTACATTGCGCTATCTCAAAGGTCTCATCATTCACAACGACAGGTTCAAATGGACTGCCTGTTGCCACTAATGCTTGGCCTGATGTCCAATGCAAAATATCTTTAGGAGTGGCTTCAACGCGGCTCGTTGGATTTGATAATGGGAATACAATTGGACGTTTACAATGCTTGTGCATTGCTCTAATGATTTCTTCAGTGAATAAACCTGGCGAACCAGATACCCCAATGAGTACAGTAGGCTTAGCGTTGTTCACAACATCAAGTAACGAAATATTGTCGCTGTAATTTTCCCATGCTTCAATCGTAGAGCAAGGTTGAGCTAACTTTTGTTGGAATGGTAATAAGTTAGGCATGTTATCGAGTAATAAGCCCCAACGATCAACCATAAAGACTTGTGAACGAGCTTGTTGTTCACTAATGCCCTCTGAAACCATTTGTGCCACAATCGCTTCAGCAATACCACAACCCGCACTGCCCGCACCTAAGAAGGTAATACGTTGTTCGCTAAGCTTACTCTTCGCCGCTTTAGATGCCGCCAGTAGTGACCCAACAGTAACTGCTGCTGTACCTTGAATATCATCGTTAAAACTACAGTATTGATCTTTATAACGCTCAAGCAATGGCATGGCATTTTTTTGCGCAAAATCTTCAAATTGAATTAACGCATCTGGCCAACGACGGCTCACAGCCTGCATGAAAGCTTCAACAAATTCAGTATATTCTTCGCCGCCAATACGTTGATGACGCCAGCCCATGTACATAGGGTCTTCGATTAAATGCGGATTATCGGTACCTACATCTAATGTGACTGCCAAGCAATAGGCCGGACTAATTCCGCCGCAGCTGGTGTAAAGTGATAACTTACCAATTGGGATCCCCATACCGCCAATACCTTGGTCACCTAAACCGAGAATACGTTCTCCATCGGTAACCACAATGACTTTCACTTTTTGGCGAGTTGAGTTATTTAAAATATCATCAATGCGATCTTTATTCGGATATGAAATAAATAAGCCACGGTTACGACGATAGTTTTTAGAAAAGCGTTCACAGGCTAATCCTACCGTAGGCGTGTAGATAATCGGCATCATTTCGCTAATGTTATTACGTACTAAACGATAAAATAGGGTTTCGTTAGTATCTTGAATATTGCGTAAATAGATGTGTTTATCGAGATCATTGGTGAAGTTTTTAAATTGTTCGTACGCACGAGAAGCTTGTTCATCAATGGTTTCAATAACCCAAGGAATGAGGCCTTCAAGATTAAAAAATACCCGCTCTTCTTCACTAAATGCGCTGCCTTTATTAAGCAGTGGTGATTCAAGAATGGCCGGGCCAGCAAAAGGAAGATAGAGGGGGCGTTTGTTATCGTCCATGGGGAACCTTAATGTGTTAGATCCAGTTAGATCATTATTAGAATAGGGCTGGTTTTCTTACGATTATAGATTATCACGTCTGATCTTTTTTGTGGTCTGTTAAGTGAGTCAAATCACATTATTCTTAAGTATTTTTATTCATCTCTCATTTTTGGTTGTTTATATGTAAACGCTAAAAATAAAAATGCGTAGCCTAAGCTACGCATTCATAAAGCATTATCTCAATATCTAGGCGAATATTACTTGCCGCGATGTTTGACTGATAAACCTTTGACGAAGTTTCTTAACACTTGGTCACCACATGGCTTATAGTTTTTATGATCTGGGTTACGGAATAACGCACCTAACTCAGATTTAGTCATCGAAAAATCGGCTAACAGTAACGTGGCAATAATATCTTCTTCACGCATTTCAAGTGCAACGCGTAATTTTTTGAATATTAGATTGTTGGTCAATTGCTTCAAAGGCGCTGGCACTTCTGCTCCAGGCTTTAAGCCACGATTTTGAATGATCAAACCATCTAAGAATTGGCACATTAATGTGTCATTACATGCTTGATAACCTTCTTCTTCCTCTTTTTTCAACAGCGCAATAATCTGCTCTGAAGACATGTCTACATTGGCTTGGCTGAAAATGTTAATCATTTTGGCATTTGAATAGTCAAACACAAAGCGAATACGGCGAAGAATATCGTTGTTAATCATAAGGCTCTCTGGCGCGGCGGCGCATAAATGGTTTAGGTCAATTGACGAAACACTATTATAGCGAGAAATCATTGATCCGTCAGATTATTCGTATGTGGTTAATTGTTTTCTTACTGCTTGGCGTATCTTGTCGTGTAGACCAAAAACACGCTCGATATTATCCAGATCCCACGAGGTGTTTTCCAATATCACAACGGTTAATTGCGATTGCGGATAATAGAGCATTAAGCTGATGTATCCCGGAATATAGCCTGAATGACTGTATTCAACTAAGCCTGCTTGTTGGCTGATTTGCAAACCATAGCCATAGCCTACCTCTCCCCAACGATGCTGCCTGATAGTACTTGCATGGGTCATGGCGTGATAGCTTGTGGCAGATAAAAATTGGCCTTGATGTAAACCATTTACAAACTTAACCACAGCAGCACTACTGGCTTGCATGCCGCCAAATGTAATGAAGTCAGGGTCTACCGTAAAATCAGTTAATTGTGTCCGCTGCTGCTGTTGCTCGGTATAGCCATCAACCAAGCGTGTTTGCTTAGCCTGACGCTGCGCAATTGAACCGGTATTAGCTTGGAGATCAAGCTGATTGGTTACGGCAAATTGATTAACCAATTGCCCATAAGGTTGTTGGTAAACCTGAGTTAATATATCGCCAAGCAATTTATAGCCATAGTTTGAGTAACTAAACTGACTGGCAGGTATAAATTGAGACCCGGCATTAAGACTCGGTGATTTAGGTGGTGTTATTCCTGAAGTATGATTTAACAGCTGACTAATCGTGATTGGGTGTTCGGTGATGATCTCAACGTAATCTGTGATGTTATCGCCCAATGCTAACTTTTTCTGATCCACCGCCTGTAATACAAGCGTGGCGGTGATCGTTTTAGAAATAGATCCAAGCATAAATATGCTGTCTGGTGTTATGCCGGTACCTGCTTGGTAATTAACATAACGGTTATGATTGTCGCTAATGACAATGCTACCGCTAAACGGTCTTGAATCCTTATCTATGATGGTTTGCACATCCGCTGCAGTTAATGCAAATGCACTGAGTTGAAATGACACTGAGGTTACTGTTAATGCCAGTAACAAACGGGTGAATTTTTGTAAGCCAGTTAAGTCTTTACACCATTGTGATGTGATCATTTTGTGAGATACCAATAAACAAATAAGATAGCGAAGCCAACTAAATACCATAAACCAATCCACGACAGCCCCACCATAACACGACCATAACGATGCTTTTCCGCTAAGGTGTTACTGGTCATTAACCGGAAGTTAAGCCAAGCAAAAATAACTGTGGTCATAAAAGCAAGGATCATTACAAATTCTAGCAGCGGTAATAAGGCCCCTTTAAAGAATAGAATAAGTAATAAACCAAGCGTACTGATCCCGAGCATAATGGGGGTTAAATAATTGCGTGTTGATGTGGTGTTAGACAACAATTTCCAGCCCATCTCGAGTGTGCGGCTGTAGCCATCTATCACAGTCACTGTGGTGCTAAAAATACATAAAAACGCCACAATGCCAATTAAGTAACGGCTTTGATTACCCATAACTTGGCTATAAAGGGTGATCAATTGTGAGGCAAATGCCGCGCCTGAATCAGAAAAACGCTCACCACTGCCGTGCATGACTAATGCGCCTAGCGCTAAAAATACAATCGCCAACACAGCCGTGGTGACATAGCCTAAATTAAAATCAAAAATAGCCTGCTTGGCGGTCACCGTTTGGTTTTTACGTTTTTCTATTAACCATAACGAGTTCCAAGTGCTGACTTCTATTGGCGCGGGCATCCAACCCATCATCGCCACTAAAAAACCGACATACGCCCATTGCCAGGGAGATTCGCTGATCACTGGAGTGCCGAATCCGCTATGACGATTAAAGGCCAATGCTACGGCGACTAGGGTGGTGAGTGTAAGAGCTAGCATGATAATTTTGGTCATTTTATCAAGCAGTTTGTAGTGGCCTAAAATCAATAGTGCTAACGAGCTGGCCAATACAATTAGCGCTAAGAGGTCAATTGATAGCGGAATAAACTGAGTTAACATTGCCGCAGTTAACATGCATACCCCAGCGGTACTGGCAATGGCAGCAATCACATTGAGCCCGGTAAACAGCATCAAATATCCACGGCCTTGCTTATGATAGCCATGCAATAAACTTTCATCAGTGGCTGCAGTGTAGCGAGCGCCAGCAGCGAAGAAAGGGTACTTAACGATATTGACTAATAAAATGAGCCATGCCAGTTGCCAACCAAATTCTGCACCGGCTCGAGTTGAGGCGACTAAATGAGAAGCGCCAATCGCGGCGGCGGCCATTAAGATTCCAGGTCCAGTGGCTTTAAAAAGTGTGCTTGCGCGAGATATCCACGGTAAGTCTGATGCAGTTTGTTGCTTAAGCATAATAAAAAACCTAGTTTGATGGTTTAGCGTTTAATGACTGTTCTATGCGCAATAAAGTGGCATTCATTTGTTGCAGGTGGTCGAGGATTAGTACATCGGTATTTTCATCGGCAGGGGCGTTACCTTTTTGTGCCATGATTTTTGACTTTTGTGCCAGTACTTGAGATCTAAAGTGAGTAACATCTACAACCCCCGTTAAGCTAATCAATGCGCCTGCAGAAGATTGTCCCGCGGTTTCTATGGTCAGTTTATGAAGGTCAAACATACGCATAATAGGACCTTGAATAAGTGCCATGTCGGTGATTTTATCCAATGGAACGGTATTTTCAGTCCGTGTGAATAAGCCTTTACGCACAATCAGTTTCTGCTCGGTTAGTTCAGCACTCATATTATTAATGTAATGCCTAGTCGCTAATAGTCCCAATGGAAACCATAGTAATAACAATGGAATACCAATAAAGCTAAGGATAAATACTAGGCTGCCAGACAACAACCAATACAGGCCTAGGTTTGCGTGGAAGTGGGCACTAACTAGTGTTTTATCGCTCATATGACCTCCTTGTTAAATAGATTTAAATTCACTTTTTTTAACTATTTATTCTTGATTAAGTGGTTGGTTGCATTTACATTAAGCCATTGTGTTGACTTTGTTAAATTTTAACCTAAGTTGGTTGTGTCAATCCAACAAAGTTGTCAGCGGTATGCTCATACCGCAGTTTGCAGTAGTCATGGATATAAAACAATAATTTAACGTTAAGGATGATCATGAAAAAAAGTAACCTTTTACGCAGCGCTTGCGCTATCGCTGTCTCTCTATCTCTAGCTCCTATTGCCTTTGTTGCACAAGCTGCTGATGCTGGTGCCGATTCAAAAGTGGAACGAATTGAAGTGACGGGTTCTCGTATCAAACGGACTGATATTGAAGGACCTTCACCAGTACAATCGTTGAATAAAGACGATATTGCTAATATGGGTTTTGACAACCTACAACAATTATTAGAACGTATGCCTGCCAACGGTTCAGGTGCATTCTCTACTCGTGGAAACAGTCAAGATTCTACCGCTAACGGTGGTGCATCAATCAGTTTACGTGGCTTGGGCCCTGATGCGACTTTGGTTCTTATCAATGGTCGCCGTGTTGGAGCAAGTGCATTTGCTGAAGGAATTTCAAATTCGTTTGTTGATATCAACAATATCCCGGTATCGGCGATTGAACGTATCGATATTCTTAAAGACGGTGCTTCAGCCATTTATGGTTCTGATGCAATTGCAGGTGTGGTCAATATTGTCTTAAGAAAAGATATTGAAGGTATTGAACTTAACTTGGGTTATGGCGATGACAATGGCACTGGTTATGATGAAACTACAGCCAGCCTAGTATGGGGCATAAAAGCTGACAAAGGCAGTGCATCAATAATCCTTGATTACTTTACCAATGGTACCTTGTCTGCAGAAGACATGGGCCGCTTTGGCACTGCAAACCAGTCACCTTATGGCGGTGAAGATTACCGTTCATCACGCGGCTTCCCTGGTTATTTCTATGTCAATGGCGTGAAAACCATTGACCCAGATTGTCCTGCTGATAGCGCAACATCGAGTGGGAGTTGTCTATTTGATTACGGTCCATATAACTTAACCATTCCAGCAGCTGAACGTGTTGGTGCTATTGGCCAGTTTGATTATATGTTAGGTGAAGACTTAACTGCATTTTTAGAGTTATCTGTACAGCACAACACTTCTGAGGCAGGCGGTGCACCAACGCCATTGGATGAAGATGCTGGCTTGACAGTTCCTGGTACTCATCCAAATAATCCTTTTGGACAAGATATTGAGATTGGTCGCTATCGTACAGTTGATGCTGGTGCACGTCGTTGGGATATCGAGTCAGATACCATGCGTATTGTTGCTGGTCTTCGTGGCGTTATCAATGATTGGGACTGGGAAGTATCAGCGCAACGTGGCCGCAGTGAATCGACTCAAACAGGTGACCGCTCACAAGGTTGGGTAAGAACCGATTATTTACAAGCCGAAATTGATGCGGGTAACTACAACCCGTTTGGCGGCACGATGAACTCGCCAGATGTGATTGATCGCATCACCACTAGTCTAGTAAGACAAGGTAAGTCGAGTATTACTGCTTATGACGCCAGCATTTCAGGTCAAGCCTTTACTATCGCCGATCGCGATATCATGATGGCAGCTGGTGCTGAGTATCGTGAAGAAAGTGTCAGTGACGTGCCAGATGAGCAGTTCCAGCGCGGTCTGATTTTTGGTACTGAAGCCGTCTCTGCGTTTGGCTCACGTGATCAACATGCTGTCTATGTTGAGTTTTCTATCCCTGTTGCTGATAACTTTGAGTTACAACTTGCAGGCCGTTACGACAGTTACAGTGATTTTGGTTCAACCACTAACCCAAAAGTTGCTTTCCAATGGGGCATTAGTGACGAAGTCACTGCACGTGGTTCTTGGTCTACAGGTTTCCGTGCACCATCGCTTGCGCAAATTGGCTTAGGTCCTTCTGAAAAGAGTGACTTTTTAACCGATAGCTACCGTTGTGCTGCTGATAACGTTGATTGTGAACTACTTGACTACAACTTTGTGTTTGCTGGTAACCCTGATCTTGAGGCAGAAGAGTCTGAGACTTGGAACTTGGGTATGATTTGGGCTCCAAGTCAGCAGTTTGATATTGGTTTTGATTTATTCAATATCGTCCAAGACAACAAAATTGACTCACTGCAAAATCTAGATGTTTACAACGAACACTGTGGTGATCAAAACAGCACTATTTGTTTACGAAATGCGCCTAAAGCGGGTGAAACCTTTGGTACGATTGACGTAATCAAATCAGCATTTGTCAATATTGGTTCACAAGAAGTACAAGGTGTAGATTTATCTAGCCATTATGGTCTTGAGCTAAACAGCTATGGTGATATCAAGTTTGGTTTAGAATACAGCTATTTAATCAGCTTTGAAAAAGAAGTTGATGGCAATACTGTTGATTACACTGGTGAGTACGAGTACCCACAACACCGTTGGTTAGCAACAACTAACTGGATGATGGATGACTTTGCCGCTAACGTTAACTTAAGCTACATCGGTGAGTTTGAAGACTACAACAAAACTCGTACAGTTGATGCGCAGTTGTTAGTCGATATGTCTGGCTCATATCGTTTCAATGACACGGTTAAGCTATCTGTAGGTGTTAATAACGTGTTTGATGAAGAGCCATCATTTGCGATTGGCGATGGCGATGCTGATCTATATGGTTATGCAATGGGTGTACATAACCCATTAGGCCGTTATATTTATACTAAAGTCACAATGAACTTCTAATGACAACGTCATAAGATAACAAAAGCCACATTCACTTAAGGTGCAATGTGGCTTTTTTATTGTCATTATTCTCACGCTATAGGAGCTTAAATGATTACCTTATACGGAACCCAAAAAAGTCGTGCGCTGCGCGTATCTTGGCTTTTAGAAGAGTTAGGTGTTGAGTGGCAGTTTCATGCTATCGATTTTGCTAAAGGTGAAAATAAAGCAGAAACATTTTTAGCCCTTAACCCTAGTGGTAAAATGCCTGTGATCACCGAGGGTGAGTTCGTGCTAAGCGAATCCGCGGCCATTATGCGTTATTTAGCCGAAAAATACGGACAAGGTAACTGGTTGCCAAAACCAGGTACGCAAGCGTCAGGTATTCATGAACGCTGGGTGAGTTTTGTGATTAGTGAGCTTGAACAACCACTGTGGAGTATGGGTAAACATCGCTTTGCCTTACCACAACCACTTAGATTAGAGGCCATGTTTGCCGTAGCTAAGTGGGAGTTTGATCAAGCCGCTGCTATTGCTGAAGCTTGGGTGCCAGATACTGGCTTTGTCTGTGGCGATTCACCCACCATAGCCGATATTTTATTAGCGCAAACCTTAGGCTGGGCGATGGGATTTGAGCAAACGCTTCCGCCAAAGCTGATGGCATTCCGTGATCGCTTAAAGCAACGTCCAGCTTTAGCCAATGCATTAGCTAAAACTGAAGCACTTGCCAATATCACTCAATAACGATTATTAAAAAGGAAGCTCGAGGCTTCCTTTTAGTTATTAGCGCTCAACATAGAGACATTTATAATTGAGTTGCAGCCCATTTTGCACGGCTTTCACGGCTTTCGCTCATGCCGTTATCTGCACGATAAGCTTTATAGGCTTCAGCATCTAGTGCGACTAAGCTTATATCCACTTCAAGCACGAGTTTACATTCTTTTTTAATCCGCCACGCAGCGGCATTGTACAATTCAGTTAATGGCAAAGAGCTTAAAAATTCTGGATTGTATTGGGTGTAGAGAGCTTGTGTCGGATACACCACAAACGCCAACCGACGCTTAGGTTCTTTTTTAAATAACTCTTCAATACCATCAGAAGTGTTAAGCACCTGCATTTCGATAATATCATCGATTTCTAACAGCTTTTTCTGCGCTGGAATTGGTGCTTCTTTCTTGCCTGATTCCCACAACAACACATCTTCATTACTGGCGTTAGTGATGCTAGCAACTTGTTCTGTTGTTAAGCCGAAAGATTGACGTAAACATTGGATTTCAATTGCATTTAAACCGGTATTTTTAGACATGGACGTTCTCGTATTAAGGATTTATTTAGGTATTTATATTTCGACGTAAATTAGCCGCAATTGGACTTAATTAATGCGTTTTATCGATTAAGCCACACATCTTCGGCCCAATGCCAAAACGATTCCCAAACCTTATCGCTAAATCGGCCTTTTTTCCAAAACAACACTTGGCTTTCTTCATCAATACAATAAAAGCTATCACCGATTTGGCAAATGGCAATTTGCTCTCTGGGTAGCCCAATAGACCAAGCATAGCAGGCGACTTCAGGTAAGTAGGTATGTGAGGATGGATCGGCAGCGGTAACGGGTTCAAGCGTGCCATAAATAACATCACTAGCATAAAGTAAGTATTCTTTTAGATCCTTGGGTAAACCAATTAAGATCTGTTCTTCAACCTCTACAAGTTGCTCAAACGTCGGTAGTTCTAGCGGTACCGGTACGGTTTCACTTAATTCTTGTAGTTGTTCAATAATGTCATTCATCGCATCGTCCAGCAGATCGTATTGTAATGGGCGCGAGTATAGCAGATGTGATTGTTGCGGATCTTGTTTGGCCAAAAAAAAGCGCTCATATGAGCGCTAAAAGGGTGGAAACTTGGATGATTAGAAAAGGCTTAGGGCGGTGTGAGTTGTTCATCAAAAGGATAGTTATCAGTGTTTATGCAACTTGTCGTTGTGAACTATATAAACTTTGACGTTTATAACTTAACCAGGCTTTATGGTATTGCTTGTGCGAGTCTTGACGAAGCTTGGCTATCATTGCTTGTTCTATGTCATTTAAGTGCCTAGATGTGGCTTTAGCTTGGGATTCTATTTGTTGGATTTGCTCATAAACATAATGCTCTGGGCCACTTTTGATTTGGGCAATATCATTTAAGTGAAACTGTACTTCAACTACCATTTGGCTTTCGGGCAATTTCACTAATACATTTAAGTCACGATAGCCCGACATTTTTGGATGTGCAAACCGGTTTTTTAATTGCACTATTTCGGTATGTTGACGCAGTTGCTGGTAGCTTGATAGCAAGCTTTTGACGTCATCGGCCACCACACTTGCCCTTGCTATATCAGTGAGTTGACTGGCGTCGCCATTGAACTTTGCTTGTACTTTTTGAGCCGCACGCTGATAACTTTTAGTGGCAGGAATAATGATGTCGGTGTTGCTTGATTGGCTGATCATCTTGAGTAGACTGATAAGTTCTTGTTGCGCCACTGGTGCTCGACTCATTAAAGCGTGCAAGTTATCAGTATCTTGTAAAACAAGCTCATTATTGTGCTCATGGAGCGCCATTAGCTGCTCTATATCGTTAGCTGATTTTTGACTAAAATCGGAAGGCGGAGCTAACTTGTTATATTTAACCTCGTTAGGCTGAGCAATAGCACCACGAGTAGACAATAAAATTAAGAATATAAAAAAGGTACGAAACAACTTATTCATTGAATAGCTTCCCACATAGTGTCTGTTAATCCAATGTACCGCTTTTTCACTGAATAGGGGCTGAATGAACAAGGTTTAATAAAAAAGGGCATCGAATGATGCCCTTTTGAGAGGAATTGTGACCTTAGTCAATATTCACAGCGACTTAAATTACCAAATTTTTACGCGACTTTCTGGCGCGATATACATCTTGTCGCCTTGTTTCACGTCATAAGTGCTGTAGAACTCAGGCATGTTAGATAACGCACCTAATGCACGGAAATGGCCAGGTGAATGTGGATCAGTTGCAACGCGGTTACGCATTGCTTCTTCTTTCATTTTTACACGCCAAATTTGGGTGAAGCCCATAAAGAAACGCTGATCGCCTGTTAAGCCATCAATCACTGGTGCTTCTTTACCGTCAAGTGACATTTTGTAAGCTTTATAGGCGATAGTCACACCTGATAAGTCACCAATGTTCTCGCCTAACGTTAGGCTGCCATTGACGTGTAGGTCGTCAAACACTTGATAACCATTGTACTGAGCGATTAATGCATTGCCTTTTGACTCGAATGCTTTTAAGTCAGCTTCGGTCCACCAGTCACGCATGTTGCCTTCGCCATCAAATTTAGCACCTTGGTCATCAAAACCATGGCCCATTTCGTGGCCAATAACCGCACCAATGCCGCCGTAGTTAACCGCATCATCGGCTTCTAAGTTGAAGAATGGCGGTTGTAAAATCGCAGCAGGGAACACGATTTCGTTCATGGTTGGGTTGTAGTAGGCGTTAACCGTTTGTGGGGTCATGTGCCATTCGTCTTTATCAATTGGCTGACCTAATTTAGCGATATCTTTGTTGTGTTGAACTATCGCAGCACGTTTAGCGTTACCGACTAAATCATCTGCTTTGATGGTTAATTTGCTGTAATCATCCCACTTGTTTGGGTAGCCAATTTTAGGGTTAAACTTAGCTAATTTGTCTTTTGCTGCAACCTTAGTATCAGCGCTCATCCAATCTAATGAATCAATGCTTGAACTATAAGCGCCACGAAGATTTTCAACTAGTTGCTCCATGCGGGTTTTAGCTTCTGGTGCAAAGTGACGTTTTACATACACTTTACCAACCACTTCGCCCAGTGTGTCACTCACAGTGCTGACGCCACGCTTCCAACGAGGTTCTTGTTCTTCTTGACCGTTTAAGGTTTTAGAGAAAAAGGCAAAGTTCTCGTTATCTAATGCTTGAGATAAATTGCTGGCATTGTGCGTTAATGCCATCCAAGTCATGTAGTTTTTCCAAGTATCAAGGTCGTTATTTTTAATTACCTCGTTTAAGCCTTGGATATAACTTGGTTGGTTGATAATGATATCAGTTTGCTTGTCGCCGCCAAGCGCAGCTAAATAACCATCCCAGTTAATTTCTGAGGCCAATTCTGGCAGATTCTTAACTTGGTATAGATTGTATGTTTTAGTGCTGTCGCGCGTTTCAACAACGTCCCAATGCTTTTCTGCAATTTGAGTTTCCAGTGCAAGAATGGCTTCAGCGTTGGCTTTTGCATTTGGTAAGCCAGCAAGGTTGTACATTTTTTCAATGTGCTCAACGTAGGCTTTACGGATATTGACGAAGCGTTCTTCTTGATTAAAGTAGTAATCTTTTTCTGGCAGGCTTAAACCATATTGCCAAATATGTGTGGCATAACGGCTTGAGTCTTTAGCATCAATTTCAATATAGAATGCTAAAGGTGTACCACCACCGTTTGCTTGGTTTTCACCAAAAAATGCGGTTAATTCTTTTTTATCTTTCAGGGCTGCAATTTTATCTAAATCAGCTTGGATTGGCGCAATACCTAATTTATCAAGCGTTTCAACATCCATGAATGAGCGATATAAATCAGCCACTTTCTGTTCATCTGTGCCATCGGCTAGATTTGGGGTCGCGCTTAAATCTTCAATGATGGCTTTAACATCATCACGTGCGTTCTCACGTAAGTCGTAAAAAGCACCAATACTAGTACGGTCGCCAGGGATTTCTGCTTTGTTCATCCATGCGCCGTTAACATACATGTAGAAATCGTCTTGGGGGCGCACTGACTTGTCGATGTTATCAAACGTGATACCAGACGTAAGTGCTTTTTCTACTGCAGCAGCAGTCGCCGTTTTTGCTACATCTGCAGCAGGCGTAACGACTGTTTTGTCATTACTACAAGCACTTAAGCCCGCAATTAACGAGGCGCATAGACCGCCAATAACCAATTTTCTCATGTTGTTTCCTTTGCTTTATTTGTAGAGCCCTTCATTGGGGCATTGCAATCAGTGTCACTTAATCCAGCAATAACCCCTTTATCCAAAGGGAAAAGCTATTACTTTTATTATAAATTGTATGTTACGGCCTTATCCGCCTATAAAACAAGCCGCATAGGTGCATTTTTAAGGGGTTTTTTGTGACTATATGTAACTAAAAATGACTGTTGTAGTGAAAAATATCGGTGATTGATTTCTATTTAGGTGTGTAAGCAGCATAATAGTGCCAATATTTTTTGATTGAGTAATCATTGTGCGTTTAGACAAATTTATCTGTGAAAGTACCGAACTGACCCGGTCATTAGCCAAGAGAGCCTTGCATCGTGGTGATGTTACCTGTGATGGTGTCGTGGTCAAAAACTCAGGTTTTAAAGTACTACCACAAATGGCAGTGCATTTAGATGGCACGTTAATTAGCATCATTGGTGAACGTTACATCATGTTAAACAAACCGGTAGACACCATTTGTTCAACCATTGATGAGGAATATCCATCGGTATTAAGTTTAATTGATATTGAAAAAATGGACACCTTACATATTGCCGGTAGATTAGATGTCGACACCACTGGATTAGTGTTAATCACCAGCGATGGACAATGGTCGCACAAAATCACTTCACCGAAGAAAGATTGTGGTAAACGCTACTTAGTTGAATTAGCCGAACCTATTGATGCCAGTTTGATCCAAGTCTTTGCTGATGGGGTTGAACTGCGTAATGAAGATGGACTGACTAAGCCTGCTTTGCTCGATATTATTGACCCAACTCATGTGCGATTGACGATTAGCGAAGGTAAGTACCATCAAGTGAAACGCATGTTTGCCGCGGTGGGTAATAGAGTGGTTAATTTACATCGTGAAGCGGTTGGTGCTATCGAGTTAAATGCTGACTTAGCCGCAGGTGAATGGCGCTTTTTAACCGCTGCAGAAGTCAAGTCTGTGTAGTTATCATTTGAATATATAACAATGCCCGGTTGTCATCCTATGATGATTACCGGGCCTTTTTTTATCTGCTCATGGCAAAGCACTTTCTACTCAAATACAAAATCAATTGCGAGGGAATCGTCTTTTATAAGCATCGCTTACCTCGAGCTAATGTTGTCTACACTTATTGAGTTAGACTGATTTTGCCACTAATGGTATTGATATTCACTTGGCCTGCACCTGTTAGAGTTTTGAATTGCAAGGTTTTGCTCGGTGAGTACTTTTGTTTTAGCGGTTTGTCATCGGTTAATTGATTATTAATTTTGCCACCAGGGCCGCCATCAATCATAAAACTGCTGTTAGGTATAGCCGTAAAGGTTAGTGCCATATCTCCACTTATGGTTTCGAGTTGGGCTTTGTTTAACTCTCCCCCGAGAGTCAATTTTGCATCACCACTGATCGTAACAACATTCAACTCAGTGACTTGATTAACTGTGACGCTGATGTCACCAGAGACTTGATCGACAGTTAACTGTGTAAAAGCACTTTGACTTTTTAGTTCGCCACTGACTAAGCGCAGTTCAGCTTCGCCCTGACTATTGTTGTCAGTGATATCGCCTGAAACGGTTTCGAGGTTAATTTTTCCGGCTAACTCAGAGGTATTAATATTGCCTGACACTGTGGTGAGTTTAGTGTTACCGCTAAGTTGTTTAGCGGTAATACTTCCGCTAACAACGGCTAATGATATCTGGCCATCAAGTTGCGCTAATTGATAACTTGCAGACACTCCCTCTGCATCTAAGCCAAGCTGTTTCGGAAGGTAAATGGTCAGTTGTGATCCTTGTTGATTACTGCCCTGATAGCTGCGAGGTAATTTATCTTCGACAATTACGCTATTGCCGTTAACCTCAAATAATAAGCCTTGGCTTAATTCATCAAGTTCACCTTTGATCTGAATACTATTTTTGTCCCAACTGACCAGCTCAACATTACCTCGTTGTATTTTAACGCTGACCGAAGGGTTATCAGTGACAGTTAATTGTTGGTCAACGGTTTCTTTGGCCATTGACATAAAACTGATACCGATTAACGGCACGATTAACACGTATTTAGCCATGTTCATATTGTATTTCCTTGTGATGCTTGCTTGGAGATAAATGGCAGTTTTTGACCTTGCTGTAATAGGTTGATTTGGCGTTGCATGATCCAGCGCCATAGTTGCCACATTTGTTGATTCGTAGGTTGTTGTTTCAATGCCGCTTGCACTTGTTTGGAGGCGTTATCCAGCTCGGCTAGTGCTTGGCTAATATCAGCTTGCAGTTGTTGTGGTGCATCAGTTGATGATAGTTGCCAACTCACTGTGTATTGATTTTGATTAAAAGCTTGTAATTGGCTTTGATGAGTTAAGGCTATTTGATCAACCAACTCAGCTAATGTTGCTTCTGTTTGGGTTGAGGGTGTTGCTAGGCTGACCTCGGTATTCGCAGTGGATTGTGGCATGGTTGCCGTTAGTGCAGCCGTTTGTGGCAATAATGAACTCTCATCCGGGCGTTGCCACATCAGCAAGGCCAATAAAGAAAAAATCGTAACACTCGCGGCAATAAGCCAGTAGCGCTGCAGATTTTTTTGTGGATATTGAGGACCTAACTGCGATGCTATCGCTGGCCACAAATCGCTTGTCGACTCTATTTCTAAAGGTAATGACTTGATTAGGTTATCAAGGTCTTGCGCTGACTTATTCATGCAAGCATCTCCTGTAATAATTGTTTGGCATTATGGAACTGGGCTTTGCTGGTTCCTTCGGCAATATTGAGCAGGGCGGCGATTTCTTTATGTTGGTAGCCTTCAACAGCACACAATACAAACACGATTCGAGTACGTTGCGGTAACTTAGCGATGCATTTATCTAATAGATGATAATCATCAAACGTCACCGAGGGGATATTGGATGGGTCAAGTTGTTCTGTCGGTAAATAACGTCGCCACCATGATTGTTGTGCCTTTAATTCGTTAATGGCTTGGCGAACACATAAGCGATGTAACCAGGTAGTAAATTGGCTATCGCCTCTAAATTGATCCAATTTATGCCACAAACGAATAAAACAAATTTGAGTGATATCATCAGCTAAGCTTGTTTGGCCACTGAGACGAAAACAGATGGCGTAAACACGTTGATGGTGTCGCCGATACAGTTGTTCGAATGCCTGTTGACAACCCAAAGTCGCAATGGCAACTAATTGATTATCGTCAAGTGCCTCTAGATGGTTCAAGGGCTCTGAAATTGGCTGATTAATATTGTGCATCCTTAATGTTGCAATGTTTTCATTATCATTGTGTGGTTATTTGACAGACGCAAGTAGGTAAAAGGTTTAGAGAGCAAAAAAATAAATCATCTGAGCATCATATTAAGGCGGTTTTGTTGAAGGGGAAGTCTCGGATGTTTAATCCGTTGGTCATCATTAAAAAGTTCATTTTTTTTAAAGGCTTATATGTATGCATTGAAGTTTAGTCACACATAGCATTGATTGTTAATTGAGTCAGGACGTAATGCATATTAGATAACACTACAGTTGATGTTCCTGGTGCCGATAAATAGACGCCAGCAAATAATATCTAACTTTATTAGCATCTGATCTTTTATCCACTATATTTATTAAGCACTTTAATAACAATAATTATCCTCTAGGTGGTCAATATATGTTTATCCGTTCAAAACTTATTATCAGTGCAATGGTGTCGTTGACTGCAATAGTGTCCATGTTTGGCTTACAGCGTTACACCGCTTCTGTTCAAACCGATTTATCGATGGCGTCGAAAAATATTATTGAGGTACAAAAGCAAATCCTAGAACTTCGTAAAGACGAAAAAGATTTCTTTGCTCGCTTAGACATGAAATATGTGGCCAACCACAAAAAAATCATCACAAATGTATTCGCATTAATTAAACAAGTTGATGACTCATTACAATCACGAAGTATAGACACTCAACATTTAGATAATTTAGAGCAAAGCTTAACCCAATACCAAAATGTATTTAGTAACATTGTAGAGTTACAAACAGAAATAGGCCTAACCCCAACGTCGGGACTGTATGGACAGTTACGAGAAGCCGTTCATAACGTAGAGCAAGAACTTGCTTTAAATAGCCAAGATTCGATTACGGTTATCATGCTGCAGTTACGTCGAAATGAAAAAGATTTTATGCTTCGTCGTGATATGAAGTATGTTAAAACCTTTGATGAAAATATTGATAAATTTGTGCATACACTTTCAAGTTCTAGTTTGAGCAGTGAACTCGTTCAACAGCTTGAACAGAAAATTAAACAGTACCAAGGTGACTTTAACCTTCTTGTGGCCAAAGAGCAGCAATTTGGCTTAAAGGAAACAGAAGGGAAAATGGAGGATCTGCGTCAAATTATTCAAACAACAGAAGATAATACTCGTCAACTTAATCAGCAAGCCAATGCATATATTGCCGATGCCGAATATCAAAGTATGGTGTTATCTATTATTATCTTTTTAATTATCACCGTAGTACTCGTCGTTGTTACCTTAATGATTATCCGCAGTATTATGGTGCCAGTAGATAATATTACTGCTGTAATTTCGACCATTGAAAAAAATAAAGATTTATCTCTGCGCTGTGATGAATCTGGTCAAGATGAGTTAGCACGGGTGTCGCATCATTTTAACCGTATGTTGCTTTCTTTTCAGGAACTGATTGAGCAAGTTAATGAGTCTGTTGATGCGATGAACGTGTCATGCCATGAATTATCTGACAATGCTTCTCTGGCGTCAGAGGGGGTGTTACGCCAACTAAATGAGACAGATATGGTTGCGACGGCGATTACTGAAATGGGCGCGACCATTGACGAAATTGCTAAAAATACTGAATTGGCGGCCACTAAAGCCAGTCAAACTCATGATAATGCTCAATCGGGCCAACAGGGCGTGGAGCTCACCGTACAAAAAATTACCCTATTAGCGAAACAACTGGTGGATTCTGCCGCGGTGGTTACCGAACTTGAAAAAGACAGTGTAACAATTGGCAGTGTACTTGATGTGATCCGTGGGATTGCCGATCAAACTAACTTATTGGCATTAAACGCGGCAATCGAAGCGGCAAGAGCGGGTGAACAAGGCCGAGGTTTTGCTGTTGTCGCAGATGAGGTTCGCTCTTTAGCGATGCGGACACAATCTTCAACTGAAGAAATCAGCAGTATTATTTCAATTTTGCAATCTCGTACTCACTCCATTGTTAGCCTTATGCAAGAGAGTCAACAGCAAGGGCGTGAGAGTGCCGAACAGGCTGAAATTGCTGGCCAAGTGTTACGTCAAATTACCGATGACGTAACTAATATCATGGACATGAGTACTCAAATTGCTGCCGCGATTGAGGAGCAAAGTATGGTCGCTGCTGAAGTCGGTAAAAACGTGGTGATTATTCGCGATATTGCAGATGAATCTTCACATGCTGCAGAAGAAAATGCCGCAGCATCGGAAGATGTAAGAATCCGCGCTAAAGCCTTAAAAGAAGCGGTAAGCCAATTTAGCGTATAGTGTTGCTATGGTCATTAACAGATAAGATGATCGATAAATAAAAATGGCCTAGCATTTCTGCTAGGCCATTTTTTTATGCTCTTGCTAAACATTCAAGTTAATCAAGCGAATGGTTTAGTTTTTACAGTGTGATGGTATTAACACCATCTGGGGTGCCAACCAGCAATACATCTGCGCCGCGATTAGCAAATAATCCATTGGTGACGACACCAACGATGGCATTGATTTTAGTTTCCATCACTTTAGGATCGAGAATTTGCATGTTGTACACATCTAAAATCACGTTGCCGTTATCGGTTACAACACCTTGACGGTAGACCGGATCGCCGCCTAATTTAACTAATTCACGCGCCACATAAGATCGCGCCATAGGGATCACTTCTACTGGCAACGGAAAATCGCCGAGTATAGGCACTTGCTTGGTATTATCCACAATACAAATAAACTTTTTTGCTACAGCAGCGACAATTTTTTCGCGAGTTAAGGCTGCACCGCCACCTTTAATCATGTCCATGCGGTCATTAATTTCATCTGCGCCATCAACATAGACATCAATCAAATCAACACTGTTTAAATCAAATACTTCAATGCCCAGTTCGATGAGTTTTTTTGTCGACGCTTCTGAACTCGATACCGCCCCTTCAATATCATCTTTCATCGTTGCCAGTGCATCAATAAAGTGGTTGACGGTAGATCCGGTACCCACACCAACGATAGTGCCTTGTTTGACATACTGTAGTGCTGCCCAACCTGCTGCTTTTTTCATTTCATCTTGTGTCATAGCAATATTCTCCATTGTAACAATCAAAAAGTGGGATTTAACAATTGAGGCGATTATAACGCAAATTACTCAAGCACCGTTTGTTGCGCATCATAAAAATCAGCATTTTTAAATGCTGAAAGCACTCGTATGTTAATGTCACTCATAAACTTTTTCTCTAACCTTACGTCCATCACATACGCTTTGACTGTGATGGTTTGTAGAAAGTGGCCAAACTCGTGCTCGTTACCTAAGATGACAATAATAGGTTTATTTAAAAAGGTATAAGGTGAGCATTGAGTCGCTTCTCTGGCAAGGGCAATGGCTTTTTGGTGATCAGCATTCATTGGAATTGTAAATTTCACCACCACCATTTCATCTAAGTCGCCGCTATTTGAATTGGGTATCGCTGTTCTCAATGCTTCGGCATTGGGGATCATGACAGTGTCATCATTAAAGGTGCGTATCCAAGTCACGCTCCATTCCAGTTTAATGACTTCACCATAATGGCCCGATAAGGTCACCATATCGCCAACCCTATAGGGTGGATTGATCATCATAATCAATCCGGCAATCATATTTTTAGCCGGTTCTTGCGTGGCTAAACCGATCACGATACTAATCGAACCCACAACTGCGAGGATTAAATTTTCGTGCGGTTCGATAATGCCAACAATCGAATAAACGATAACGCATAGCCACACAAATAAACGCATAAAAGGATATGAGCGATTCCATATTAAGCGGTATTTAGGCAAGGCTTTATTGAGTTGCTTTAAGCAAAATTGCAGTAACACCAGTAGCAGCCATGCCATGATGCAAAGCACTAAAATACTAATGATTCGATCAAAGGAAATAATGTCTAAAAATGCTTTTAATGCTTTACGTGAATCGTCCATTTTCACCTCGTTTAATTAAACAGCTTATTGTTGTTGACCAAGTGGGTGGCGATAATTTTGCTTAATGTTGGAGTGATAAAATAGAAATGCAGAGCAAAATCCTGTTGCGAATATTGGGCAATAATCAGCCCTTGGCGAGCTAGGTACTCTAATTGCAAGCTGCTTTGTTCAATACTAAGAGTAAAAATATGCGCATGGGTATTGACTCGTAATCCGCCATGAATATAAATTTCCGCCAATGAAAATAGGTCACTATCATGACATTGCTGTAATGCTGATGCGTTAATACAACAAATCTCAATACCGCTATTTGAGCTTTTATCTGAGCTAATATCAACCTGATGAGCGAGTGAATACTGCAATAATAGTGTGGCTAATTGAGGGTGTCCTTGGCTGACAGTGAATAGCTGTTTGAGTTGTTCTTTGTAAGGGTTGGTAATATCAACTTGATCTTTTTTGCTGTCTTTATAGGCCTCTTTTGTCGGCATAACATCCTTGCTGATTAAGCCTAAATCAAGCAGGTGTTTTGTTTGAATCGCGGCTAATTCAGTTTCACTGAAATAATCAAGCTCAATAATATGCTTAACAACATGATGAATTTGGTACTGTGCGCTTAATCGTTGCCATGCAAATTTTTCACAGCTTATGATCCAACAGTGATGTTTACGAGTTTGCATTATGATAGTAGCAAAGGTGACTAAAGCTTGATTGTTGCCCATCATTCTTAACATCAGTTTGTGCATAGTATCAATCAGAATCAGCTGAGGTGGCTGCTTGTTTATAGTGGCTATAGTCTCGGTGATGGTGTCCGGTGGCACAATGCCAAAACAATAACATATATCAGCAATGGCATCATTTTCATTCATTGGCGCTTGGTAAAAACTCATTAGTAGCCATTGAGATGGAAGTGGTTTTGCCTTAGTTTTCGGGACATCTTTTGCGTCTTGAGCAGCAATAGTTTGCAGTAAAGGCAGCAGCTGAGCTAAAAAAGAAGAACCTCCGGCACCACCAGGAGAGACAATGGCACTGATTTCACCATGGTGATTACGCCATTGATCAATTACATCAGATATTTGGCTAAGCTGTTTTTCCCGACCGACAAAATCGTCACAGGTATGATGCTGTTGGTCTAACATCACTTGAGTGATTGGGCCTCTATGAGCTTGAAGCGGACATTGATTCGCTATCGTCTTCAGCGATATTCGTCCTTTCTCAGCATCATCATTCTCTGTTTTAACAGTGTCTTTAGAGGTGAATAAGCTATTAAGCCATGGGTTTAAGCGGCTAAAAAAATGCAAGTTAATGTCCATTTATACTCTCTTTTTGAACGACTTTTTAATCTTAGCATGAAGCCAACAAAAGCGGTATTTGTGCTGAAGTTGTTCTTGTTATACACCTCAAGACTGCATATCTCTTTGGCTATTTTGGGGGGGCGAGGGCTGCATTTCGTTATCGATTTACCGTGCCAGATTTAGCTCGCCAGATGTCATATATGGCTTAATGGATATCTTTGGGACTTGAACTACAACAAATCCACTAAAATCTTACTAAAAGTGATTATTTATCTATTGTAGGCCTAATTCTTTATCGTATACTCAATGAACATCGTTACGTTTATTTTTCAAGTGAGAGTTATGAAACTCGGTCATTTTTTTGCCTGCATTTTATTGTGTTCAAATACCGTAATTAGCCAGTCGGTAGTTGCTGAACCTGTGTCTCAAAAACAATTATTACAAGAACTAGCATCTAACAGCGCCATGTTAGTCGACTTAAAAACCAATGAAGTGCTGTACTCCAGTAATCCGCACCAAGCATTACCTATAGCGTCGGTTACTAAACTGATGACAGCCATGGTGACCCTAGATGCAAAATTACCTTTAGATGAAAAAATTTCAGTGAAAATTAGCGACTCACCTGTGATGCGTAATGTGTACTCTCGGGTGCGTTTAGGCAGTGAAGTGAGCCGTGAAACTATGTTGTTAATGACACTAATGTCATCTGAAAATCGAGCTGCAACCTCGCTTGCTCATCATTATCCTGGTGGGTATAAGGCGTTTATTCGTGCTATGAACGATAAAGCAACGGCATTAGGGATGACGCAAACCCATTACGTTGAACCTACCGGGTTATCGGCAGAGAACGTATCGAGTGCTAACGATCTTATTTTATTACTCAAAGCCAGCCAGCAATATCCGTTATTAGGTAAGCTAAGTTCAACTAATAAAAAGCATATTATTTTTCAACATCCGCGTTATGCTCTGGATTTTCAAAATACCAATAAATTAGTTTTTAAAGATAACTGGAATATTGCCCTAACTAAAACCGGTTACACTAATAAAGCGGGCCATTGCTTGGTCATGTTAACCGAAATGGATAAGCGTAAAGTGGCATTTGTTGTCTTAGATTCGTTTGGTAAATACACCCATATGGCCGATGCTAATCGCCTAAAAAAATGGCTAGAAACAGGCCGGACAACGCCGATCCCGGCTTCGGCTAAAGCCTATAAAAAGCAACGTCAAATGGCCTTAACTGCTTCAGACAGCTAATTAGGCTCATTTTTATGCCTTACCTTTTCATCGGCAGAGGTTATTAAATTTGCTTTGCGCAAGCTTAAACCTGTAAATATTATTTACAGGTTTTTTTATTTATAAAAATAATAATCATATTAATCAATAAAAAGTACCTTAAAGTACCTATTAAACCATTTTGTACTCGCTGTTCATTACGCTGATTTCGCTCTAAGATACTGGCAATCGTAGTTGTGAGGTATCAAGATGTTAAATATGGATTTTAGTCAGCGAGTGGTGATTAACACTGCCGATCTTGAATGGCAAAATAGTCCCGCAGTGGGCGTATTGCGTAAGCGCTTAGCGCGTGAAGAGGCTGAACGTGGCCATGCAACCAGCATAGTGAAATATCAAGCCGGTGCTAAATTCAACTCACATGCTCATCCGTTAGGGGAAGAAATTTTAGTACTCGACGGAGTATTTTCTGATGAAACCGGAGATTATCCAGCAGGCTCGTATTTGCGTAACCCTGAAGGTTTTGTCCACGCGCCATTTAGCCAGCAAGGTTGTACGCTATTGGTTAAGCTACATCAGTTTCAAACCACTGATTCACAGCAAGTGGCTATCAATACCAAGCAAGCTGAGTGGCTGCCTGGCCATGGCAAATTACGAGTGATGCCGTTACACCAACATGGCACTGAATCGACAGCATTGGTCATGTGGCCCGCGGGAACACATTTTCAACCGCACCGTCATTTTGGTGGCGAAGAAATCTACGTGATTAGCGGAGAGTTTATCGATGAACTTGGGCGTTATCCTGCAGGGACGTGGATCCGCAGTCCGCATCTTAGTCAGCATAATCCGTATGTGGAACAAGATACGGTGATTTTGGTTAAAGTAGGCCACTTGTAATAATCGCTATAAACCCATAAAACGATGGCATTTAGTCGTTACATTCATTATAAAGACTTTACTGATTATTTTAGTAAAGAGTGAATTATGCATGTACCTGATAAGTGGGATATGGGTTCTAGAGAGTTAATACACCAGTTCATTAACCAATATGGTTTTGCGACTCTTGTGTCTACTGATTTAGAGGGCTCACACTTACCTTTACTACTCACGGCCTCTGAGGGAGAAAATGGTACCTTGTATGGCCATTTTGCTCGTAGTAACTCCCATTGGAAACACATAGTAAACACCAAAGTTCTGTGCATTTTCAATGGTCCGCACGGTTATATCTCACCCACTTGGTATGACTCATATCCAGCTGTTCCGACCTGGAATTACAGCGTAGTACATGCAAAAGGCATTATTGAATTAACTGATGATACCACCACTGCACACGTACTCGAATCGACCATCCAACAATATGAACCTTCATTGCTAGAAAGTGGTGGTTTTATTGCCGATGATTACCAACAAAAATTAGCCAAGGGCATTGTTGGTTTTAAGATCGTCATCGATGAGTTACAAGGCAAACAAAAATTAGGCCAGCACCGTAACCAAAGCGATCAACAAGGTGTGGTTAAAGGATTATCACGGTCAAATAGAGCTGATGAAAAACAGCTATTAACTTATATGATGAACAATAACATAGGATTAGGTAATAAATAGGTGGTTCAATGGCGTAAATGTCGTTAGGATTAGCCTAAACAATCCCACTAATTCAGTCTGTTACATTCAATTACAGCATCACTCTTTAAGGACAAAAAGTGCATAGCGATGTTTCTCTAGCGCGGTTTAAGCAATTTCCAAGGTTAATGTGGATATTGCTCTTTGGCTCATTTATTACCCGTGGCAGTTATTTCATGGTGTGGCCATTTTTGGCTGTTATCTTGTATGAAAAATTTGCCTTAACTGCCACTGAAGTTGGTTTAGTGCTGTCGAGTGCGGCCATTATTTCGGTATTCACTAGCTTTATTGGTAGTGCATTGTCTGACCGAATTGGTCGCCAAATGCTCATGTACCTCACGGGTGTGCTCTATATCATCTCGTTTTCATTACTGGCACAAGTTGATTCAGTTAAAGGCTATGTAGTGGTGATGACATTGTGCTCTATTGCTACCTCGTTATGGCGACCTCTTACCTCTGCCACCATTGGTGATATTATTGATGATCCCCAAACCCGTGAATTGGCAATGCAATCACTGTATTTTGTCGTCAATGTGGGTTGTGCTGTCGGGCCTATGTTAGGTATTTGGTTAGGCTTAACCGGTAAACAATCGAGCTTTTATATTACTGCAGCGGCTTTTGCTGCTTTATTAGGGTTACTGTTTTGGGGATTTAGACATCAAACACGGCAAACTAGCCCATCAATAACCGAACAGGTGCCTGATGGGCTTATTCCCACCATGGGCGATGCAACATCAGCGGTTAAGCGAAAGCCTGCGGTGATGAGCCGCAAGCAAATAGTGGCGATTTTACTGCAAGACAAATTGCTTCAATGTCTTATTGTGGCGAATATTTTGTGTATGTTCATTTATGCTCAAATGGACAGTTCGCTTATTCAATATCTTACCCGAGCGAATGCGCCTAATTTACTGACGCTAATTTCTGCAATGATTTTTACCAATGCCTTGGTGATCATATCAACTCAATTTTTACTATTAAAATTAATGGCCGGCTCCAGTTTAATTCATCGGATCCAGTTCGGATTGATCCTGTTGATGTGCTCACAAGTGTGGTTAGCCTATAACCCGATTGATTTATTTTGGGGCTGGATTGGCGCCATTATTATCATGAGTTTAGCCGAAACCATTTTGTTCCCTACGATGAATGTGCATATTGATCGACTTGCGCCTAAACATTTGCGAGGAGCCTACTTTGGTGCGGCATCATTTTATGAAATTGGTTTTGCGTTTGCGCCATTGGGCGGCGGGATTATTCTGGATCATCTTGGAGGATATTGGTTATTTATTATTGGTGCCATCTTGTCGCTAGTAGTGATTTATTTATACAGTATTTTGGATAAGCTACCGAGGCCTAATTTTGCTGCAATAGAGTTGAGCTAAAGGTCAAGCTCTTTGATGGTCAGTTACCATTAAGGCTTTTTCACTATAGTAAGTGGCGCTATTTTGCTATTGTTTTGCGTAATCTGATGTGGATGAGTTAACTTTTATTGTATTAAGGGAAGGGCGTATTTTATGGCTGTAACACAGATCAGTGAATTTATATCCTCTTTAACTGAGCGAGCGGAGATAGTGAGCTTTGAAGAGTCTATGGCATTGATCGATAGCCATTATGATTTTAGTCCAAGTGCATTTAAAAATGGTGATCTGCTCAATGAGGCAGGGCAGAATTCAGGTTCTTGTAAGATCTTGGCATTTGGACAAATTCATCAATTATCTAAGCCGCAAACCTTGGCAATGTTCGGCCAACATTATCGAGATGTTTTGGCCACGCCACAGGGCTCTGATCATCAAAATATCCGTCAGTTTTTACAACATGGTTGGCAAGGAGTGTTGTTTTCACAGTTGGCATTGGAACTGAAGTCATAGCCGTATAGAAACATGCTATCGATTAATGTCGACAACAGCGTGCAATAGCACTACATTTGCAGCCACATCAACCGTATCATTAAAAGTATTTGGTTTTAACGGTAAGGCATATCGTTGGTTAAGCATGTTTACTAGCGCCTATTTGATCGCAAAGGAATCAATTTTATGAATCGTTATATATTACCTCTTATTGTGTTAAGTACCTTAACGGTGCTTTCAGTCAGCCACAGTGTTGCTAAAGATCATGATTCGCAAGAGCATAGCCATAAGCAAAAATCTGAAAAACACGACAAAAAACATCATAAGAAACATGATAATGATAGCAATAATTACCAGACTTATTTTAGTAATGACCGTCAGGTAATTATTAATAATTACTACTATACCAGCCGTGATGCCAAGCATTGTCCACCAGGGTTAGCCAAGAAACACAATCGCTGCGAACCACCGGGCAGTGTTAAACAATGGCGTAAAGGCCAAGCGCTGCCTGCGGATGTTGTTTACTATGATGTGCCTTCTGCGCTAACCGTCCAGCTAGGACGGACACCTGAAGGACAGAAAATTGTTCGTGTGGGGACTGATTTACTATTGATCAGTGTTGGTACTGGTATGGTGATAGATGCAATACAAGATCTTAATGATGTGTTGTAGGGAGTTGCTATAACACTTGATTAGGATAAAGCTATTACAAGGCTTTTAGTGCCTTGCTTAATACACGGGTTTATCCCAAAAAATGTTAATGTTTATCGCCTTCCCGCTCAAGCCAACTGTTATCTGCATTGCAATAAAAAGCCGACCCAAGGTCGGCTTTTGTTTAAGCTGTTATGTTACACATGTTTAATCATGTTCGAATATCACTTCCTTTAAATCACTGATCGTATTCAAGGTTAAATCGCCTGGTTGAGGACTCCAAGTCACTCGCAGGTAGTTAGCTAAGTCTCTTAGCTGCTCATCGGTAAATTTATCAGCATAGCCTGGCATGGCATAAAAGCTGGTGGTAGTGTTGTAATGTTGGCTTTTAATTCCCTTTAACATCACCGCGACTATGTTGTGGGGGCTGGCTTTATCTAAAGTGGCATTTCCTGCCATGGCAGGGGCCACATTAGGTCGACCTTCACCACTTTGACCATGACAACCGGCGCAATATCCCATGTAGAGATCATACCCAGGTAATTTACGCTGATGGCCGTTAAAGGTGAGCGCTTTCGCGGCTATCTTCTTATCGGTATCGAGTAAGTAACTGCTTACTGCGAACATATCATCGTCAGTTAAGTGGCTAAAGCTGTGGTACACCACAGGATACATGCCACCAAATACTGTGCCTTTTCGAGAATACCCCTCAGTAAACAGTGACTTTAAATCATCATGAGTCCAGTTTTGGCGATTCAGTTCGGCTGGAGTAATATTCGATGCTTCAAGCCCTTCGATAATTGCACCTTGAAAGTGTTTGTCTTGCTCCATGGCAAATAAGCTGTCTCTTGGAGTATGACATTCAGCACAATGGCCCAAAGCATTGACTAAATAGTTACCGCGGTTCCAACGTTCACTCTTATCTTTCTTAGGGGTAAACTTTTTTGCATCATGGGCGACTAAATTCCATGCCTTAAGGCCAAAGCGGACGTTAAAAGGGAAGTAGACATCATTGTCGAGATTAGCTTGTTTAATGGGTTTGGTGCCCATCAAATAAGCATAAATCGCTTGGGTATCTTCATCGGTTAACAGGCTGTAAGACGTATAAGGCATCGCAGGATATAGATTACCGTTTATGCCGACACCATGATGCATAGCATCAAAAAAATCTTCGTAGCTGTATTTACCGATACCTGTTTCTTTGTCTGAGGTGATATTGGTTGAGTACACAGCGCCAAATGGCGTTTCGAACGGTAAACCACCGGCTAATTCGCGGCCACCCTCTGCGGTATGGCAAGCCACACAGTCACCTATCTTCATCAGATAAGCACCGCGTTCGATGTCACCACTATTATTGACATGCTCATCGGCCGCGCTACAAGAACTGGCGAACACGCTTAGACCTATGGTCAATAATAAATTTTGACTTAGTTTACCAACCTTTATAAGGCGGGCGGTATATTGTTGGTCGCATGGTTTCATGAGAGTGTTAACCCCTTTGTTTTGAGGATTAAATCTTTCATCGCCGCATAGTATTTAACGTAGCCAGTACAGCGACATACGTGCTCAGCTAAAGCCTCTTCTATCACTTGCTCCACTTTATCTTTGGCGATAGGTTTACGTTCAAGTCGTTCTATCAGTGCCGTCGATTCATTAACAAATCCTGATGTACACCAACCGCATTGAAACGAGAAATGTTCCAAGAAAGTTTGTTGTACTGGGCTCAGTGTAGTGATTTCGCCTTGAGCATTTTGCTTGGCATGGCCTTCAATGGTACGAATACGTTTGCCATTAAACCGCTCGACGCCGTTGATACAAGTGCGGACAACTTCACTCATGCCTTGGTCGTCATCGACGATGACAGTGCAGGCATGACAGACGCCAACGCCGCAACCAAACTTAGTGCCAGTGAGATTTAAATACTCATGTAAAAATTCAATCATCATGGTGCCATCGCCGACATCAATCGGGCCAACAGCTTGGTTATTTATGGTTAACTTTATTGACTGGCTCATGCCATGGCCTCCTTGATTTTTTTCGCTGTCATAGGCAGATCGTAAAAGCGCACTTGAGTCGCCTGATAAACAGCTTCAACCAGTGCGGAAACGACAGGTATCATCACCACTTCGGCAATACCACGGCTTGGATCTGTTTCAGACAATTGCGGTAAAATAGTATGTCGCTGACTCCAAACGCCAACATGCCTTGCTAGCGGTACCTTATAGCGATTGAGGTTCCACGTACCGTTACCGGCTCCTGCTTCAAATGGCGGTAATTCTTCATGTAGAGCATGGCCAATTCCCATGGCAAGACCGCCTTGAATTTGCCCCTCAACTAATTCGTTCACAATCACTTTACCGGCTTCTAACCAAGTGTGAGAACTCAGTAATGTGACTTCACCATTGCCTTCATTTACTGCCACTTCGACTAAGGTTGCGCACGGAGCATAATAAGTCACCATGGCATTATTCAGCTCAGCTTTGGGGTAGCGCATAGCTTGGCGATCGATTAAGTGATAACCGTTAGAGTTCATGCGAGCGATACGAGCAGCACTGCCATGATATTTATCACCTTTTCCGTATTGCAATGCTAAGGCATCTAGCGCGATACGCTCCTTGGTACCGAAAATCTCAAAATCGGCTTCGGCCCACGCCCAGCGGTTAAAGGCATGACCCATTACGCCAACCACTAAACCCAAATCATGGGCGCGTTTAGCCAAGATATCGATTGAAAGCGGAGGGAAGCCCAATGCAGTTAGCTTGCCACCAGTCCAACGGCCATCGCGGGGATCATTGAGATTGGTTGCGCCCATTGGCGTATTGAAATACAACTCGTTCCAAATAGACACGGCAGCGGGCCACAGTCCGTGACGATAAATAATATCGGCGGCAATACGGGTAACATGGCTTTGATAATACGCCGACATCGATGCCGATGATGCCATGGCTTTAACCGGTGTCCAGCGAGGGTTAGCGGCCATTTCATCTTGGCGTTGTTGTGAAATAATATAAGGATTGTCGGTTTGTACTAATTGCATCGCATCCCAAATATCGATTTCGGCCAGTTTCACCTCGTCGGCAAAATTCCCTAGCGATTCACTCACCACTACAGCTTGAGAGGTTTGCGTGCCAGTACCCATTTCGATAAAGCCAATATCCAAGCTTATTTTACCGTCTTTAGACAATTGAATCGCAGCGCTGGGAGCCGCGGCGCCTGTACCATAGTCTTTAGTGGCAATACCAAAACCAACGCCATAGCGCATGCCAGGGTGTTTCGCTTCATAGTCTTTTTTATTGATTACGCGTTGTTGCCACACGGTATCTTGTTCGGCCATGTCGAGCATTTCACGATAGCGCAGGGTGCCATTAGGTATTGCACCTTGGGTATTACGTTGCCCCGAAACCATCACATTAGCCGCTCGTAACTTAAACGGATCGACCTCTAGCTCAGCTGATATCTCATGGATCATACTTTCCATTGCGGTCATCGATTGCAATGTGCCATAACCCCGCATCGAACCCGCATCAGGATTACGCGATGCATAAGCAGTGGCGACAATGTCATTACGCGGGGTGTAGTAAATGCTTTGCATTGCTGTCGCGCCAACCGAGGTTACTGATGGGCTGAAGTTTTCACGTCCACCGCCATCAACCGTCATCTGTGAAGTTAATGCTTGAATTTTTAGGGTCGCTTTATCGACAGCTAAGCGGCTTTTCATGGTAAATGGATGGCGCTTTAGACCTGATTGAAATTGCTCAAATCTGTCGTTGGCTATACTTACTGGCCCCTTGGCATAAATGGTTGCCAGTACACCATAGTAAGGAAATATCGAATGATCTTTCGCGCCAAAACCGCCACCAATATAAGGCGAGTGCACCACGAGATTATTCACTTTACCCGCTAATGGCCCCGACGACAGCATGTGCACGGCCATCTCTTGGAAGTCTTGTGGCGATTGTGCAGTAATCACGGTATGGAATGTTTGGCTATTGGCATCAAACCAACCATTGAAGGCCTCAGGTTCCATCATCATAGGATCGATGATTTGAGTGCGATATTCTCGCTCTAATACTTGCCATTGCTGACTCGTTTTAGCACTTTCAATTTGTTTATCTATTTCGCCAGCATAAAAAAGACCGCGCTCAGACACTGAGCCTTGGGCATTTGCATCACCTGACCATTCGGGTTTGTAGTTTTTAATATTGGGAAAAAACAACCCATCGTGCAGTGGGCTGTATGTATCCTCACTGGCACCATTTTCACCTTCTACCCGAATAATACGCCAATTGGCATAAGGGTTTTTAGTCTCGGATACAAAAGGCGTTTCTTCACCATAGCGCAACAAAGCCTTGTCAAATTGCAGTAAAGATTTAGCTTGTTTAAAGGCATGAAAACTGTCGAATAATAAAATCGCTACTGCATGCCCCAGATAATCTGCGGTCTGTCCCTCGGCCAGCAACATATTGTCACCGTAAAAGTCAGGCAACTTAACCTTGTCGCGGGCAAGATCTGCCGCAGTGATCACCTTGTAGGGTTTAGCCGAAGCGGGGAGATGGTCGAGCGAGAAGCCTTGATAAACATGGGCTGCATCAGTGGCTCGGAGGATAAAAGCATAGCCTTGCTGTTTTGGCCAGCCTGCCATATCCATTGCGCGGTAGTCGCGGCCATAGACTTTTTGGCCAGTAACTTTGGCAATACCGTCGTTACGAAATTTGGGAGTAGATTGCCCGTTAGTCTGAGTTTGCCATTGTGCCGCTAGTTCTGGAGAAATAATCGACGCATTGGCTCGACTCATTTCCCACAGTAAAGGCGCTGAATAAACAGCCACGCCACCAATCACGCATTGTTTGATAAAGGTCCGTCTCGACGCATTAGATACATCCATATCTCACCTCTGAAATTTTAATAGTAAAATCAGGCTCTAATGTAATATGCGCCTGATAAGCTTTTTCCTTGATGGTAATTTTCACTGTTAAATAATGTTGATTATCAACATAACGTATAACCAAGTTAGCACGATAAAATTGCAAATAACAATTGCAAACCACTTTGCTAATGGGCAGTACATCAGCCATCTTTTAGGCTAAGTGATAATACTAAATAGAACATAATCATATAGTTGTAGACATATACTATGTGCAGCGCTATCTTAAGCCTACTACAAGGATCAACCTTAAGCGCTTAATCTTGGCGATTAATGGCAAATGGCATCAGGATGATGTGTCACGTAGCGCTTACGACATCACAATGACTTTCTTGGCAATCCATTTTCAACTTGTTGATAATTAATATATCTTTAGCCTAATTCACCTAGATAATCTCTGTGTTTTTAAGTGAGTTAGCCGGTTATTGTAGCTTGCTAAGCGGTGCTGAGATTAACAACAGAATGATAAACTTGATGGCATTGAGTGAAATACAAGTCGATAAGCTTACCACAGAGTTGCTTTATGGTTAATTACTACCATTAATTGATAGATTCAAAAGGGGATCTATTTAGTTGCTAGGAATGAAATGCATTTACCCACGCTGATTGTCATTACTTTACTCACCAATTTGTTGATTGGTTTTTACTTGTCGATACTTTATCGACGCAGACCTAAAGACAAGTGTTTTAAATATTGGGCGCTATCATGTGGCTGCTTTGTTTTTGGCATTTCAGCCTCGGTCTCTAGAGGATATGACGTTCCGGCATTTTTTAGTTTTTTTGTCGCCGATTTCTTCCTCATTGTCACAGCAGTATTAGTCTTACTTGGGTTAATACGCTTTTCACGATTTCGTTTCACTAAAGCTAAACGCCAGCGTAGTATCGCCATTCTCTGTTTAATGACTTTGGCACTATTCTTTAGCTATCATAATCCGGCGTTAGTTACCCTAGTTGGTTCCTTGAGTGTTGCAATGCTATTTATTGCCGGTGCCTGGCTTATTAGGCGTTCAGTATTTAATGAACCTATCTACACAGGAACACTGCAGTTCATTTTTATTTTGCACAGTGTCGTTTTGATAGTTCAAGCCGCACTCGTTTGTTTTCATTGGGATAACATCAATTACAGTGGTTTGCCTGAACAGGCCATATACACTCTGCTTAGCCACGTTACATTGACAACACTTACAGCTTTATTATTGCCTTGGTTGTCATTTTTAAAACTGGAACGGAGTCTTACTATCAAGTCACAACGGGATGGTTTGACTAAGCTGGCTAATCGCACATTCTTTTTCAGCCAGGTTGAACGTCATTGGCTGCAATACCCGCAGGTAAAGGTCGTGTTGATGATGATTGATATTGATCATTTTAAGGAGATCAACGATAAATTCGGCCATCACGTTGGCGATATAGCCCTTAAAGCGGTAGCTGATATTATGTCTAAAGGACTCAGAAGCCACGATCTTATCGGTCGTATTGGTGGTGAAGAGTTTGCTGTTATCTTATACAACATTGAGTTAGATGTAGCGCAGCAAATTGCTAACCGTCTGTGTAATCAAGTCATGAAGCAAATGGCTGTTATCGATGGTCATAATATTAATCTGACCATCAGTATCGGTATGGTGCAAGTTTTGCCAGCCCGTAATCAGATCCATGGCGCTTTTAAAGTTGCCGATGAGGCGTTATATCACAGTAAACACAGTGGCCGAAATACGGTTACCTTAGGTCAACTTACTGAGGTATCAAGCTAATAGAGGCCCGATGTTTTCGCTGTCCTCAACTTAGTCATGGCGCTTAATTAACGTTTAACAGCAAATGACATGATTGATGGGTACCCTGTTGCAAAGCCATTGTTAAACTAACAAAGAGATTGAGATATTAACCAATGCCTCAATCTCTTTGTGTATAAAACGTAGAAATAGAATTAACTAACATTAAGCATTAAGTATTAAGTATTAAGTATTGAGTTGATTGGCAAACTGACCAACGGCATTAACAACCTTTTGTGCCCCATCTTGAATTTCTGACATTACCTCTCCAGATTGGGTAGACAGAGTTAATCCTTGTAGTGCTTGTTTTTTTCCCGCCTCAATCATGCTAACGGCATTTTCAGTGAGTTTTTTGTTTTTAGACACTACCTCAACGATTTCTTCGGTAGCCTTGCTGGTGCGGGATGCCAGCTGTCTAACTTCATCGGCAACCACTGCAAAACCTCGGCCTTGTTCGCCAGCGCGAGCCGCCTCAATCGCGGCATTTAATGCCAGTAGATTCGTTTGGTCGGCGATACCACTGATACTTTGCACCAATGCCCCAATCATTTGCGACTGTTTGTCTAAATCTTCAATTCCTTGGGCTGCAGCGTTCATTTGTAACGCCAACTTGTTCATGACCTCAACCATCTCTAACAACACTTTATTACCTCTTTGTGCTGTAATATCGGTTTGTTGAGAGGTGCTGTAAGCGATATCGGCCGCTTCTGATATCGCCTGTTCACGGTTGACTTGGTCTGTAATGACAGTCGCAAATTTTACCACTTTGTACAGCTTATTATAGCTGTCGAAAATCGGGTTGTAGGAGGCTTCTAACCAAACAACTCTGCCATAGCTATCAACACGTTTAAAGCGATCAGCAACAAAATTTCCGTTACGAAGTTTTTCCCAAAAATGTTGATATTCGGTGGAGTTATGCTCCTGCGGTTCACAGAAAATTTTGTGATGCTTACCGACAAGTTGGTTTTTTTTGTAGCCCATGGCATTTAAAAAATTATCATTTGCTGTTAACACAGTGCCATCTAAATCAAACTCAATAACCGCAGTAGAGCGTTGTAAAGCTTGGATTAAATCCTCATGCTCTTTTGAGGTTTCAATCGTGCGGGTAAGATCATTGGCGTATATCGAAAAATATTTTACTTCTCCGCTGCTCTTTTTTACCGGCTGTAAAATTGCCCTTAGCCAAGCCTCTTCACCATTACCTTTAATTATTTGCAGTGCGCCAGCCCAATGTTGCGACTGTTTTATCGCAGTACACATTGACTTGTAATGAGCTGTTCCTCTGGCGCGTTGAGGCACCATATCAATTAACTGTTGTCCAATGGGAGAGTGTTGTTGAAACAACATGTCATTAGTAAAATGTTGATTTACTTCAGTCACTTTGCCATCAGCAGCCAGTGTCATTGATATCATCTCACTATCGAGACTTTTTCTGACTTGCTGCATGGAGAACAATTCTTCTTTCAATTGTTCATTTTCTTGCTTTAAGCGACCATTAAACATCAACATATAGAATTCCAATAAGAGTTATTAATTAAGTTATTGAGATGAATTAGCTTAATAGGCAGGTTTTATTTGTACTGATACGTAATAATTAACGCAATAGATCAGTTTTGTATCAAAACTGTAGACCAGATATATTAATATTTCCTCAAGTAAAAGTCAGTATTTTAATGATTATTTAGCTTAGTGGCGATAAATCATCTTATTACTGTTAATTCACCTTGCTGGTTTTTTTGAGCCGTAATTCCGTTTTGTCTTTGGGGAAGGTATCAACAGTTTACGATCGCAAGCTTGGCCTTGTATTGCCAGAAGAGGCTGCATTTAACCCCCAGAATAGACGTGGTTTAATCGCTGCACATGCTGTTTCTGTGGCTTGTTCGAGACTGTCCTCAATGTTACTTTCAGGCTCAATTCTCCCATAGCAATGATTTGATCATTCCTAATGTATCTATGTCTCATTTACTTAACTCTATGCTTGAGCTAAACCTTAGCTTCGTTAACACTATGTAAAGCGTTAGCTTGGCCCTGACATCACAATAGCGTCATTATGTTGAGTAATATTAATGAAACCAATAATTTGTAGCAGTGCATTAGAGGCCGTTTCATTTATTGAAAATGGTGAAAACTTATGGACTCACTCTATGGGGGCAACCCCCATATTACTGCTCGATGCGTTAGCCAAACATGCGTTAACAAAGCATGGTTTAACATTATTGCAGTTACATACCGAGGGGGCCGAGTCGCTAAGTGATCCCCGTTTAAAGGATCATATTCGCCATCGTTGCTTCTTTGCCGGATCACCCACGCGGTCGTTGCTACAAGGAGGTGATGCCGATTATGTGCCCATTTTTCTTTCTGAAGTGCCTAAATTGTTTCGTTCTGGCGAGCAGCACATCGATACTGCCATTATCCAAGTGTCTCCACCGGATAAACACGGTATCTGTTCTTTAGGCATATCGGTCGAGGCAACGCTAGCGGCTTGCCAAATGGCGGGTAAAATCATTGCTCATATTAATCCTATGATGCCTCGTACTCATGGTGATGGCTTTATTCATTATAATAAGTTGGCCGCAGTGTATGAGCAGAGCATGTCGTTACCACAACATTTATTCGCTCCAAGCGATGCAATCAGCCTGGCCATTGGCCAACATGTGGCAAAACTGGTGGATGATGGTGCTTGCTTACAGATGGGCATAGGTGCGATCCCTGATGCTGTGCTGGCATGTTTAACCGCACATAAAGATTTGGGCGTACACACAGAGCTTTTCTCTGATGGGGTGCTTAATCTGATTGAACTTGGAGTGATAAACAATAGTCTTAAGAAAGTTCATCCCGGCAAGACTGTGACAGGTTTTGCATTGGGTAGCCAACGACTTTATGATTTTGTAGATGACAACCCTTCGGTAATATTCATGGATATTGAGCAGGTTAATGACACGGCTATTATCCGTAAAAACCCCAATGTGATGGCAATAAACTCAGCGTTACAGGTCGATATTTCAGGCCAAGTGTGTGCAGATTCATTAGGGACACAAATTTATTCAGGCGTAGGCGGCCAGATGGACTTTATCCGAGGGGCAGGATTATCTGAAGGAGGGCGATCTGTCATTGCATTACCCAGCACAGCAGCTAATGGCACAGTGTCACGAATTAGCACAGTATTATCGCCAGGGGCTGGCGTAGTAACCACTCGTGCGCATGTGCATTATATTGTCACCGAGTATGGAACCGCTTATTTACGCGGTAAATCGTTACGCGAGCGAGCCCGAGCACTGATTGATATCGCCCACCCTAAGTTTAGAGAGCAGCTTTGCCGAGAAACCTTTGATACTTGGCGACTTAAGGTTTAGCGTTACCCTAGATTACTCTAGTCATTACGCCAATGTTATTGAGTCTGTACTTAGTTTGTTGTATCTACAGGTTATATTAGATTGATGAATTAAACGACTCACGCTGCTTGCAACGATTAACCGCGGAGTAAAAATCACTATAATGACGGTGAATATTGGGGTAGGTTAATCGGCAATAATTCACTAAAAAATAGTGACTTAATTATAATCATTTAACTATTATTAGCTTACTGAATTGATATAAACTTTGGCCATTAACTGTATCAGAGGGTATTCGTCGTATGAGTACATTAACAAAAAGTTCACGCCAATCAGGTTTTACTCTGATAGAGCTAGTGGTTGTTATTATTATTTTAGGCATTTTGGCAGTTGTTGCTGCGCCTAAATTTATCAATTTAAAAACTGACGCCCATATAGCCGCTATTGAGGGGGCGACAGGGTCGATCAAAACAGCGGTCACTTTATTTAAAACCAAAACACTGACATCGGGTAATACATTAACTGATACTGTTGAGTTTTCTGGTATAAAAGGCAGTAATTACCAGCCTTGGGCTGCTGCGGCCAATCCAACCGGAACTGGTTTTAACGCTGGTTATACTTCTGCACCAGAGATATTCAAAGCAGCAGGTTTGGACGTTAATGACTGGGCTTATCGCATTTACACATTGAGTGGGAGTTATATTCTTGCTGCAGCACCCAAAGGTGTTTTGGCTGTAGCTGAGCCAACGTCGGCTGAGGTTATCGCGACGAGTTGTTACTTCCAATATCATTGGAAGACTGCTGGTGAACCAGAGATTACCAAGGTAATTACAGGGTGTTAATAACTCAGTGGTCATCCACTGAGTTGCTGTTTCGCTTATGGCCTGCGGCCACTAACGGCTAACACTTTAGTGCCGCAGGCGATAATATGATAAAGAAGATTAAACGATTATTCGTTTAACACACCATCTAGGTTTATGATTTAATAGTCTCAATAATGAAGTTGATGAGGTCTAATCATGATAATAGCCTGTCCCCATTGCGATACCTTAAATCGCGTCCCTGAAGAACGTCTTGAACAACAACCCACTTGTGGAAAGTGCAAACAGAGCCTATTTGTGGGTGAGCCGATAACACTAACTGCCGCAAATTTTAGTCACCATGCTAATAAATCAGAACTGCCACTGGTGGTCGACTTTTGGGCTAGCTGGTGTGGTCCGTGTAAAAACTTTGCCCCAGTATTTACTCAAGCAGCTAAAAAATGGGAACCCAAATTTCGTTTCGGCAAACTCAACACAGAAGAGCAACAAGCTCTCGCTGCCCAATTCAATATTCGCTCTATTCCAACCTTGATGGTATTTAAACAAGGCAAAGTTGTTGCACAGCAATCGGGCGCTATGCCTGCATCATCATTTAACCAATGGCTAGAGTCGATTAAATAGATTGTGGACGTTAGATTACTCATTAAAAACGCGATAAACTATCGCGTTTTTGCTTAGCTTTATTTTGATTGTTGTTTAAAAGGATTTGATAAACATGAAAAAAATCTTAGTTATCTGCTTATTTGGCCTCGCATTATTTAGCTTTTTAGATCGAAAGGTTTCAACCACTCAAATTGTACAAAACGTTTATGCTGGTTATACCGCTGACAGTGATAGCGTGTTGCAAAATGCTATTGATAATAAGCTAAGTAACCTTCAAGTTGGTGGTTCAGGGTATGTGGTAAAAATACTTGCTGACGATCTGAAAGGCAGTCGCCACCAACGATTTATTCTGAAAATTGCCGGCGGTAACACGCTATTAGTTGCCCATAATATTGATTTAGCCCCACGGATAGAAAACTTAAATGTCGGCGATACGGTCGAGTTTTACGGCGTTTATGAATTTAACAACAAAGGCGGCGTTATTCATTGGACTCACCGCGACCCACGTGGACAACATCAAAGTGGCTGGTTAAAGCATAATGGCAGTATTTATAAATAAACAGTCGCTTGACTCAGGTTCAGTAAACTTAACAATTCGCTCAATTTACTATCCGTTTATTTCTACCTAATGATATTTGAACCGAGTAAAGTTGTTACACAACGATCCAGTACCATGCCTGCATCATCATTTAACCAATGGCTAGAGTCGATTAAATGAGTTTAGTGTCAGTAAAGATAAGTGTGTAGTGTCAATATGAAGCTAAGTTTAATGGGGGAATAATAGAGTTCGGGAGTCTGGTACTTATACATCATGGATCAGTTAATAGGATAAGGGATTACTTACGTATTCGGGTACGTAAATAAAAGGTCTCGGTCCTGATGATATATTACAGTGACCGAGACCTTTGTTAGCGTCATTATAATTATTATTTGTGAACTGACTTAATCGCTTCTTTTACACTACTATACAAGCGTGAAAGCATTCTATTGAAAATGGCTCGAATAGTGGCATAAGTTAAGTCAACTACGGTTGTGACTACAGCCCCTGCAAAAGACAACATATGGCCGAGTAGGCCTCTGACATCGTCGGCGAAAGAATCTGCCGCGGCTGCAATTTTTTCAAGGGTTTTGGCGACAAGATCATAGAATGTCAAACCGTAAGAAGCCGTCGCTTGCGCTACAATTGCGCCATAATATCCAGCCTCTTTTAAGACCGTAATTAATGCTGCACTGAGTTTGTCGCTCCACTGATCTGAATAGCTTGCTTGATTGCGGTTTTCATAACGTAATTTTACCGGCTTTAAATATTCGCTAGCTTTAACGTGTAAATGGCCCCAATGCTCAGTGTTTGCAGAGACTAAATAACCTGGTTCAGCCCCAGCTTTAGGATCCATACCATGAGCACTAATCCTCAAACCTTGACTGTTATCTAAGCGATATTCAACACCTTGGTATGGCGCATGAATAAAAGGCCATAAAGGCACTTTAGGGACTACATCGGCGCCGTGTGTGCAGCGAAAAATTTGATTTAGTCTATGGGTGTTAGCTGTGGCAAAACCTTGTTGTCCAACTCTTGGGGCACCAAAAGTGTATAAATTAATATTTGAAGCGTAATTATTAACAGATGCCCAGTCGGCAGCAAGAGAGGCGATTGCTCCTCCTAAGCTATGTCCGACAAAATGTATCGCCTTACCAGGGTTTGAGGTACGCCACTTATCTAAAAAAGTCGCAAACTGCGGTCTTAATGAAGTAAAAGCATTATTAAATCCAGCGTGCACTATTTGGCTACCATCACCGACACTTAAGCCAACTTGCGCATTCGTAGCCCAGTCTGCAGCAGAACTAAATTCTGTGCCGCGGATCGCTATGATAGCATCTCCTTGGTATTGTCCTTTGCCTAACCCCATCGCCGCAAAACCTGACTGGCGATTAAAAATAAACCCGCCAGTTTTTCCTATGCCTACATTGTTGAATGTAAAGTGTTTGTTAATATATGGGTTGCCAAAGTTTTGTACTAACTCTAAATCGATTACATCGTACACTTTAGCTGCAAGCTCTGAGGCTAATTTAGGGGTTAATTGAGTCATAAACATTCCTTGTTAACTAGTATTGTTATTTGCTATTCACCGAATCTTTTTTGCTTCTCGATTTCTAATTTTTCCAGTTCAGGCCAGCGACAAATACTGAATATCTGATATCGCACAACTCCGCTGGGGAACTCTTCATCAATGACTTCTTGACTAATGGCTTCATTAGCTAGGTCACAATTTAATTGTGCTAATCGCTCGACTAGATAAGATATATGTTTCTCGCCTCTAGCCACTGTTGACCAAAGAAAAGTGTCTGTATAGTCACCTTCTGCGACTTTAATTGCTTGCGCAACGCGCGTTTCGGCGAAAGGCTTGTTAGGGTGACTTGTACTGTAAATAATTTCAGGAAAGCTAAATTTCCCTTCATTGTCAGTCGTGGTGTAATCCCATTCTATTTCTTCCATTACACCAGAATACTTATAACCCCTTTTTAGCTTAATACCGGCTAGCGGTTTTCCCTCATGGGTTAAGCTACCTATCACTTCAGGAAACACTTCGACATCGACTTTTTTAAACATGCTAAACATTGACTCCTCCGAGTAGCAACTAACGGCGACGATGAGAGTCAGGAATGCAAAAATCCCAATATATGCTCTATAGGCCATAGATGAAGCAACTCCCTGTTTTGTCATTCATACGATTATTTTTTAAACGACGTTATTGTAGAGTGATTCTTTAAGGGTATCTATTATTATAAATGACTATTTTTTATGGTGTAATAATGAAAATGGGTATGTTTGATTGAGGTTTTTGTCTAATACCATGGTCGATTAAATAGGGAAAATGTTGCCGGAACGACAGGGGGAATTCTTCTGTAAATAGAAAAGAGGGGGGGGGACCATTGAGCCCTTTTCGACCGATGCAAGGGGGAACCTTACGATGTTAATTTGCTATTTGTGAAGCGCCTCGACCTCGGTAGCCACAGGCCGTAGAGTTTAATAAAACAAAGGGCTGGATTCCGGCTCAAAAGCATTGCCGGAACGACGTTTGATTTGACCTGTGTAAGGGTGGGACCTGGCGATTCCCTCGGTTATTAGGCTGCAAAAGAATTAATGATCCTAATTACTCAGGATCATTATCTATTCAAGGTCACTCTAATCAGAATTACTCTTTACTCTCGGTCACTCTCTATTCTGGGGCAGTCTACTCCGGGTCATAGTCCAATACTGGCGCTAGCCACTTCTCTGTCTCTTCTAAGGTCATGCCTTTACGCTTAGCGTAGTCTTCTACCTGATCTTTACCAATATTAGTTACGCCAAAATAGCGTGATTTGGGATGGGCAAAGTACCAGCCTGAAACTGCAGCTGTTGGGTACATGGCAAAGCTTTCGGTGATGTTCAAATCGATAGTTTCATCGGGTTTGAGCAAATCCCACAACAAACCTTTTTCAGTGTGGTCTGGGCATGCTGGGTAACCTGGCGCTGGACGAATGCCTTTATAACGTTCGCGAATTAACGCTTCGTTATCGAGCACTTCATCCGCGGCATAACCCCAAAATTCTTTACGAACACGTTCGTGCATGCGCTCGGCAAAGGCTTCGGCTAAACGGTCTGCTAAACATTTGAGCATAATCGCATTGTAGTCATCGTGATTGGCTTCAAAACGGGCAACATGTTCATCAATACCGTGCCCTGTCGTCACCGCAAAACCGCCCATGTAGTCGGCAACGCCTGAATCTTTTGGTGCAACAAAGTCAGACAAACAAAAGTTGTCGTTACCCACGCGCTCAAGCTGCATCCGCAAATGATGGGTGGTCATTTCTAATGTGCTGCGGCTTTCATCAGTGTATAGCTCAATGTCGTCGTGGTTGACTGTATTGGCTGGGAATAAACCGATTACTGCTTTGGCGGTAAGCCACTTTTCAGCAATAATTTGCTTCAACATGGCTTGGCCGTCGGCAAATAATTTAACGGCTTCTTCACCAACGACTTTGTCTTTTAAAATTTCAGGGTAATGACCGTGCAGTTCCCAGCTTCTGAAGAACGGTGTCCAGTCGATTCGTTCTACTAGGTCTTCTAGCGGGTAGTCATCAAATACTTGGCGTCCTAATACATTAGGCGTAAACGGGGTGTAGTTTTCCCAGTCGTGTTGACAACGATTATCACGCGCCGCTTCAATCGATACGATGGTTTTACGCTTAGTTTGCGACAAACGTTTTTCACGCATCATGTCGTATTCGGCGTAAGCCTCGTCGATGGTCGCCTGGCGAGTGGCGTTATTAATCAGTTTTGACACCATAGGCACAGCACGAGATGCATCGGCAATGTAAATGGCGCCATGTGGATAATGCGGTGCTATTTTTACTGCAGTATGAATTTTAGAGCAGGTTGCACCACCGATAATTGCTGGGATGGTTAAGCCTTCACGGTGGAAGGTTTTCACGTTGTGCACCATTTCATCTAAGCTTGGAGTGATTAAACCTGACATGCCGATGATGTCGATATTATGCTCTTTTACTGCATCGAGAATTTTATCGACCGATACCATTACCCCAAGATCGACCACTTCGTAGCCGTTACAGGCGAGCACTACGCCGACAATATTTTTACCAATATCATGCACATCACCTTTTACGGTGACCATTAAAATTCGCCCGTTTGACTGGCCCGCAACCTTTTCCAATTCGATATAAGGATTAAGGTAAGCGACGGCTTTTTTCATTACCCGAGCCGATTTCACTACTTGTGGTAAGAACATTTTGCCTGCGCCAAATAAGTCGCCAACCACGTTCATGCCGTCCATTAATGGTCCTTCAATCACGTCCAGTGGACGCACAGCTTCTTGGCGGGCAGCTTCAGTGTCTTCGTCAATAAATTCAGTAATACCTTTAACTAATGCGTGCGACAAACGCTGCGATACTGGCCAACTGCGCCAGGCTAAATCTTCTTTTTTAGCCACTTGTGAGCCATCGCCTCTAAAGCTTTCTGCGATGTCGAGCAATTGTTCAGTGTTACTTGAGTCGGCTACTGGACAAGGTAAGTTTTGAACTACGTTTTCAACCCGTTTTTTTAGCTCAGGGTCAATGTCATCGTATATGGCTAACTGACCTGCGTTAACAATACCCATATCCATTCCCGCTTGAATGGCATGGTATAAAAACACCGCGTGAATGGCTTCGCGCACTGGGTTGTTACCGCGGAATGAGAATGACACGTTAGACACACCGCCGGAGATCATCGCGTGTGGCAAAGTGGCTTTGATGTCTTTAATGGCTTCGATAAAGTCGACAGCATAATTATCGTGTTCATCAATACCGGTGGCAATAGCGAAGATGTTGGGATCAAAAATAATATCTTCTGGAGGAAAGCCGACAACATCGACCAAAATGCGATAAGCACGAGTACAGATTTGAGTTTTACGTTCACGAGTGTCAGCTTGGCCGTCTTCGTCAAAGGCCATTACAATGGCAGCAGCGCCATAGCGTTTGACTAAGGTGGCTTGTTCGATAAATTTGGCTTCGCCTTCTTTCATCGAAATCGAGTTAACAATCGACTTGCCTTGGACGCATTTAAGACCGGCTTCAATCACTTCCCATTTTGATGAGTCAATCATGATTGGTACGCGAGAGATGTCGGGCTCAGAGGCGATTAAGTTTAAAAACTTTGCCATTGATGCGACGCCATCGAGCATCCCTTCGTCCATGTTGACGTCGATAATTTGTGCGCCATTTTCAACCTGCTCACGCACGACATCTAAGGCTTCTTCAAACTTTTCTTCTTTAATTAAGCGTAAAAACTTAGCTGAACCGGTCACGTTGGCGCGCTCGCCGACGTTAACAAATAACGAATTTTTATCTATGGTCAAAGGCTCTAGGCCCGATAAACGACAAGCCACGGGCAAATCTGGGATCTGTCTGGGTTCGTGTCTGAGTACCGCTTCACGAATGGCGCTGATATGAGCGGGTGTACTACCACAACAGCCGCCGACAATGTTGAGCATGCCTTCTTGAGCCCATTGATTAATGACTTCGGCCATTTCTTCTGGGGTTTCATCGTAGCCACCAAATTCGTTGGGTAAGCCAGCATTTGGGTGGGCGGAAACATAACACTCGGCAATACGCGATAATTCTTCAACGTACGGGCGCAGCTCTTTAGGACCAAGGGCGCAGTTAAGGCCAATCGATAACGGCTTGATATGGCGTAAAGAGTTATAAAAGGCTTCTGTGGTTTGCCCTGTTAAGGTTCGGCCTGAGGCGTCGGTAATGGTGCCTGAGATCATAACAGGTAGGCGATCGCCGAGTTGATCGAATACTTTTTCAATCGCGAACAGGGCGGCTTTGGCGTTTAAGGTATCAAAAATGGTTTCAACCATAATGATATCGGCGCCGCCTTCAATTAAGGCGCTGGTGGATTCGACATAAGCGTCGACTAATTGGTCGAAACTGACATTACGAAACCCAGGGTCGTTAACGTCTGGACTGATAGAGCAGGTGCGGTTAGTTGGGCCTAATACGCCAGCAACATAACGTGGCAAACCCGTTTGCGCAGCCACTTCGTCGGCTGCTTGGCGGGCAATTTGGGCTCCGGCTAGGTTAATTTCGGCGGCCAGAGACTGCATATCGTAATCGGCCATGGCGATGGTGGTGGCATTAAAGGTGTTGGTTTCAATAATGTCGGCACCGTTTAACAGGTACTGGGTATGAATATCTTTAATAATTTGCGCTTGGCTGAGTACTAATAAGTCATTGTTGCCTTTAACATCGCAATGCCAATCTTTAAAACGCTCGCCACGATAATCTTCTTCTTCCAACTTATAGTCTTGGATCATGGTGCCCATGGCGCCATCTAAAATCACAATACGCTGCGCTAACAATGCATTAAGTTGTTCAAGTGTTTGACTGTAAGAAGTCGATTTCGCCATAACAGTTACCTTTTTATCACTATGTTGCTTGATACCTTAATTGAGATAAGCATACCCTTATTTTTACCAGAGTAGGGCGATAACATCATTGTTTATTACAGCTACTACAGGCAATTTTTGGTTGCTACTATAGATCAGAGCTATTGCTCATAATGATGACCTTTTATATGCTGACCTGTTAAGATAGTATTTTGGACATATAAACGTATAGACGTCCATAGTACGCGAATTTTTACCGCTAGAGCAAGGCTGATTTAAGCTCAATGAGGCGCAATTTGATTTAATTTGATTTACTCGATAGCTGGATAAGTAAGTTAACATCAGAATAGTTAATTAAATTGAGGGGGCATTTGCTCTGTGTTAGCAGTGCAAGGCACTGTTTGATAAATGTTTATGACTCTCTAACTGAGGTTTATGTCAATGAAGCGAGCCAAGATAATATTAATGCGCCATGGTGAGTGTGAAGGTGGAGGGATATTCCGCGGCCGCACCGATGTGAAGCTTACCGATATTGGTATGACGCAAATGCAGCAAGCTTTTATCGAGCAGCAATATCCGATTAGTCATGTATTTAGTTCGCCGTTGTTGCGTTGTCAGTTATTTAGCCAAGCTTTAGCACAGCAACTATCGTTACCGTTAACCACTTTATCTTCACTACAAGAAATTGATTTTGGTGTCTGGGATGGGCAATCATTTGATGCTATTTATCAGCAAAACCCACAACAATTTGATGCTTATTGGGATAACCCTTGGCTGGCACAAAATACACCAGACAAGGCAGAGTCGGTAACCGATTTTGCCGCACGAGTGGAAGCTGGCTTAATGACCGTTGTTGATGCTCTGTGGAGCTCTTTTGCGCAGACCGATAGTGCCCAAAAAAAGCCTAATGGTGACGATTGTCCCCATGCGTTAGTGGTGACTCATGGTGGCGTAATGCGCTGTTTAGTCGGATATGTACTCAATACTGGCCAATGTAGCGGATTATTCGCTAACCTAGCGATCCCCTATGCTGCTATTATGGTGCTCGATGTGTATTGGCCTGACGATGTTGATAATATTGATCGTTTTCAGCCGCCAATAAAAGATACTAAAGCCGCTAAAGTGAGTTTTACCTTACATTGGCCTAAGACTTGAGAACCACCAGAGTCGTATTATGGCGTTACTGTCATCGTCGTTATAGTCTCAATATCATGGTGTTAAAATGACTAGCTTACTATTTATTGTATTAACATCATGTCGTTAAGATGATTATCTTCAACACGATAGTTTAAAAAGTAGTGCCTTTCAAGGTATTGGGAATTGGGATAAGCCCAAACTGTACCCGCAACTGTAAATGGATCAATTAAGTATTGGTGCATAAGTCAGATACCAGCTTTGAATCGCCTCATTATTCATACCTAAGCGGGTGACTTAGGGGAGTGATTAAATCGATGTATGTGTTAATTAATTGGACATGGCGAGGTTACTTGCATGTCTGAGTCTGTATTAGATGTAAATCATCTTTTTTGGCAAGTCGATAATAAAATGATTTTGGCTGACATTCATTTCAGTCTGCCTAAAGGCCAAATGCTAGGCTTAATTGGCCCAAATGGCGCGGGTAAGTCAAGCTTGTTACGTTGCCTGTATCGTTACATTGTGCCCACGAGCGGCGATATTGCGATTTTTTCCAAACCCATCAGTGAGTTTTCATCTAAGTTGCTAGCGCAAAATATTGCGGTGGTACAACAAGATACGCCGCATTATTTTGACATGACCACAGAGCAGTTAGTGACCATGGGGTTAACGCCGCATAAAGGCTTGTTTGATCCTAATACCGTCCAAGACCGTGAACGTGTATTAAGCGCATTAGCCAAAGTGGGCTTGCAGCAACAAGCACTGCAACAGTATGAACTGTTATCTGGTGGTGAAAAGCAGCGTGCACTTATTGCCCGTGCTATCGTGCAACAACCGCATATTCTTATTTTAGATGAACCCACTAATCATTTAGATATTCGTTATCAAATTCAAATTCTTGAACTGGTCAAATCATTAGGCATTAGTGTTATCGCATCGATACATGATCTAAATTTAGCCAGCGCGATGTGCGATAAATTATTACTACTCGATCACGGACAGTTAATTGCTAAAGGCACTCCAACTGAAGTGCTGACCGAGCGACAAATTAGTGATGTGTTCGGTGTGTGCTGCGACATTAATGTTCATCCACAACACGCAAAGCCCCTGATTAGTTATTTTTATGGTTACCAACCCAGCCACAAAGTGGGCCCTGATCATGATTGATGCATCCCAACGTCGCTACTATGTTTACTTCAGCTTGTTGGTTGTGGTTACACTGCTTACCCCGATTTTTGCCGCCAGTTTTGGGGCGGCCAATATTCATCTAAATGACGTATTAATGATATTTAATACCTTATTAGGCGGCGATATGCCGAGTGCGATTGATGGCAGTGATCATGCGGTTAAGATAACCCAACGTATTGTGCTTGAATTACGCTTACCGAGAATTTTATTGGCCTTTGTCGCCGGCGCTGGTTTGTCTATAGCGGGCAGTGTATTACAAACCGTGACCCGCAATCCTTTAGCTGACCCGTATTTGTTTGGCATTAGCTCTGGGGCGTCATTTGGTGCGGTGTTGGTGGTGTCGTTATTCAGTCAAACGGGTTTGTTTGCCGAGATGTTTTCAGGGGTATTTACTCTAGCGCCAAACTTTACCGCACAACCTTGGTGGTCTTGGTCAACATTAAGTATTCCGATAGGAGCATTCATCGGCGCCAGTTTATCTGTGTTGGTGGTGTTTATGTTGTCGGGACCTGGTCGAAGTAGCCAAGTTGAACGTATGTTGTTATCCGGTGTGGCGACCTCGTTTCTGTTTGGTGCATTGACCAGTTTGTTGTTGTATTTTTCGACCCCACAGGCTGCGGCGTCAGTGCTGTTTTGGAGTTTAGGCAGTTTTGCCAAAGCCAGTTGGTCTAACTTACTGTTACCGAGTGTAACGGTAGGGGTTAGTTTATTGATTATGTTGACCTTTAGACGACAAATTATGGCGTTGCAAGCGGGAGATGAAACCGCGCATACCTTAGGAATTAATGTCGCTAAATTGCGTTTAAGTATGTTGTTACTGTGTTCGCTTATTACGGCAATGCTAGTGGCAACGTGTGGTGGCATTGGTTTTGTCGGTTTAATGATCCCGCACACGGTTAGGTTATTGTTTTCTGGGCGTCAGCCGATGATCTTAACCGCGATGTTGGGTGGCTTATTTATGGTGTGGATTGATGTGATAGCACGGTGTGTTTTATTTAATCAAGAATTGCCCGTTGGTATTATTACAGCAGCGTTAGGTAGTGTGTTTTTCTTGTTTATTTTACGCCAACGGCGCTAATTATTTAGACACAGGTATAAGAACTTTTATAAGAATTGCTATGCGCATCATGTTGAAATTTATTAGCCCAAGTTGTTGGAGTTGAAATGTTTGTTATAGAAGCCGTTAATCCAGATGTTGATGACATTATCCAGCATAAGATTAATCAAAAAACCAAACCGCTAGGGGCTTTAGGTCAACTAGAATCGTTGGCATTACAGGTTGCTCGGGTGCAATATAATGGCAATCAGCAGCGATTAAGTACACAGCTGCAAATCACTAAGCCAACTATGTTAGTGTTTGCTGCCGACCATGGTATTGCCGCTTATGGCGTGTCGATTGCGCCAAGCGAAGTGACGACTCAAATGGTGCATAACTTTGTTCAAGGCGGCGCGGCAATTAACGTGTTTTGTCGTCAGGTCGGCTTTGAACTTGAAATTATTGATTGCGGTATATTACAACCGCTGACAGGGCAAACGGGCGTTATCGATCAGCGCTTAGGCGCCGGTACTCACGCCATGCATTTATGTGCTGCTATGGAGCTTGAAAAAGTCGCCCAAGGGTTTGAGTTAGCTCGCCAGCTGGTTATGCGTCATGTTGCTGGAGGCTGTAATCTCATTGCCTTAGGTGAAATGGGCATAGGTAATACGTCTGCCGCGACGGCGGTAATGTCAGCAATGCTTAATATTGATGTTGAGCAATGTGTTGGCCGAGGCACGGGCATTGACGATGCAACCTTGGTCACCAAAACACAATTAATTAATCAAGCTCTGGCATTGCATCAGCCTGCTTTAGTGTCTCCAGAGGCTATTTTAGCTCATGTGGGGGGCTTTGAAATCGTGCAAATGACTGGGGCTATTTTAGCAGCCGCAGAGCAAAAAATATTAGTGGTCATTGATGGTTTTATCGCTACTGCTGCAGCATTAGTTGCGGTAAAATTATCCCCACAATCAAGAGACTATTTAATCTTTGCTCACGAGTCGCAAGAGCAAGGACACAAGCTTTTGTTACAACAGCTACAAGCAACACCTTTGTTGTCGCTGGGATTAAGACTTGGAGAAGGCACTGGCGCTGCATTAGCCTTGCCGTTAATTCAAGCCGCGGTGCATTTTTACAATCAAATGGCCAGTTTCGATGATGCTGGCGTTCATAATGTCGTTTAAGGGTACAACATGTCTGGCGAGATAAAGTGGTTGCGGCAGTTAAATTTGTTTTTTGTGGCAATGAGTTTTTTTACTCGGATCCCCGTTCCATCATGGGTGGTGATTGATCGCGATAAATTGAATCAGGCCAGTCGTTATTTTGGTTTGGTCGGTTTAATGATTGGTTTGATTTGTGCGTTGGTATTTTGGTTAGCACAATTAATTTTACCGGCGAGCATTGCCATTCTACTGGCGATGGTGGCTGGTGTGTTGGTGACTGGTGGATTTCATGAAGACGGCTTAGCCGACACCGCTGATGGCTTTGGTGGCGGTTGGACGGTAGAAGATAAGCTGCGGATTATGAAAGATTCGCGCTTAGGCAGTTATGGTGCTTTAGCCTTGGGGTTAGTGTTATTACTGAAATGGCAACTGTTAGTCGAGCTAGCATTATACAGCCCTATGGCTGCGGTAAGCGCTCTGGTAGCAGGTCATACCTTAAGTCGAGTGGTGGCTTCTAGCTTAATTTTTAGTGAACAATATGTTCGCGATGACGATAGCAGCAAATCTAAGCCTATTGCAGAAAACCAACAGTTAAACGATTTATTTATTTTGATTGCCAGCGGTATTTTTGTGTTGTTATGGCTTAACGGCGTGGCGGCATTTGTGTTGTTTATTACCTTGTGGTTAGTGCGTATTTTGCTTGGTGGCTTTTTCCGTAAACAGATTGGTGGCTACACCGGTGATACGTTAGGGGCAGCGCAACAAATCAGCGAAGTATGTTGTTACTTAGTTATTTTAGCGGTTGGGTTAAGCTAATGATTCATTTGGTGTTAGGTGGTGCGCGCAGTGGTAAGAGTCGCTTTGCTGAGCAATGCGTTGCTGAATACGCAGCGATTGGTTATCAATGCGTGTATTTAGCAACCGCGACCGCGTTAGACACAGAAATGTCGCAACGTATTCACCAACACCAACAAGATAGAGTATCCAGCCCCCATGGCTGGATACTGCACGAACAAGCTTATGATATTGCCCAAACCTTAGTGGCAATCGATAAACCCCAGCAAGTGATCTTGCTCGATTGCCTAACCTTATTACTTACCAATCATTTACTACTAGATGATGGCGCTTCGTGGGCCATGCAAAAGTCATTATTGCTCGACAGTTTGTCTGCATTGCAAAGTGAAGTGGTGTTAGTTAGCAATGAAGTCGGTTCGGGTATTGTGCCTATGGGCGAGCTCAACCGCCGTTTTGTTGATGAAGCTGGTTGGTTAAATCAAGCGATAGCAGCGATATCTGACCAAGTGACTTTGGTGGTTGCAGGCCTGCCATTGCCCTTAAAAGCATAATGTCATTAGTTCATTCCACACCTGTAACAGGTGACCCCCTTTGCGGCGCATTAATGGTGCAAGGCACTACTTCCGATGCGGGTAAAAGCACCTTAGTGGCGGGGCTGTGTCGTTTATTTGCCCGTCAAGGCGTGAGCGTTGCTCCGTTTAAGCCGCAAAATATGGCGTTAAACAGCGCCGTAACCCTTGATGGTGGTGAAATTGGCCGCGCCCAAGCACTGCAGGCTATTGCTTGTGGTTTAGCGCCTCATACCGATTTTAATCCGGTGTTATTAAAGCCCAGCTCAGATACGAGCGCGCAAGTGATTATTCACGGTAAAGCCTTGTCTACATTAGAAGCTAAGGCCTTTTTCGGACCTCAGAGCCAAGGTTATAAAACCATAGCATTAGCGGCGGTAATGCAATCTTACACTCGCCTGCAGCAGCAATATTCCTTGGTGGTGACTGAAGGTGCGGGTAGCCCGGCCGAAATTAATTTACGCCAAGGTGATATTGCCAATATGGGCTTTGCTGAGGAGGCTGATTGCCCAGTAATCATTATTGCCGATATTGACAAAGGTGGTGTGTTCGCCCATTTAGTTGGTACGTTGGCATTATTAAGCCCGTCTGAGCAAGCACGGGTAAAAGGCTTTGTGATTAATCGTTTTCGCGGTGATATTAGCTTGTTGCAGTCTGGTATCGACTGGCTTGAAGCTTATACTCAAAAACCAGTATTAGGCGTATTACCTTATTTGCACGATCTGCATTTAGACGCTGAAGATGCATTAATTGATAACCCTCAAAGCACGTTATCGACCGCATTATCTGCCAGTCAGCGTTTGTCTGTGTTGGTATTAGTGTATCCAAGGATCAGTAATCATACCGATTTTGATCCACTGCGTTTACATCCACATATTGATTTTCATTATGTGACTATGCAGAGCATGGCTCAAGCATCTGAGTGGCCAGCCGCGGATTTAGTCATATTGCCTGGCAGTAAAAATGTGCGTGCAGATTTAGCTTTTGTGCGCGAGCAAGGTTGGGATCTCGCCTTGAAAAAGCATTTACGTTACGGCGGTAAAGTCATCGGGATTTGTGGCGGCTATCAAATGCTCGGTGAGTGGATTGATGATCCCTTAGGTATTGAAGATAACGTTGGTTGCAGTACCGGATTGGGCTTATTACCGATTATTACCGTACTAACTGCCAGTAAAACCTTAACTCAAGTAAGGGGTCACTTACGTTTACAAGGCCAGCAGGTAGAGTTTAGTGGCTATGAGATCCATTGTGGTGAGTCTTCACTTACAGAGAATATAACTCAGCCGTTATCGATTGAACAATATGCCGATCAGCCCATGCCAGTTACTAAGCTTGATGGCATGGTGAGCAATGACCAACAAATTTTAGCGACTTACGTGCATGGATTATTCGATCATCCCGCAGCATGCCAACTTATTTTGCAGTGGGCCGGCTTAGAGAGTCGCCATGCTATTGATATTAACCAGATCCGCGAGCAGCAACTAAATCGTCTTGCCGACGTGTTAGAAGCGCATTTGGACTTGAACACATTGAAAGGAATAATCTCATGACAACTGATAACCACGATAATGAACAAGCTAGCACTATTGATGCAAACAAAGCTGAACGTCATAAAGCCCGCCAACAGAAAGTTAAAGTGGGTGTTGATGCCAAAATTGCTGCTGCTCAAGATGAGAAAGGCATTTTATTAGTGTTAACCGGTAATGGTAAAGGCAAATCAACCTCTGGTTTTGGCTCTGTGACGCGCGCTGTGGGTCATGGTCATAAAGCCGCGGTAGTGCAATTTATTAAAGGCACTTGGGCTTGTGGTGAGCGTAATTTACTCGAAGGTGCAGGTGTACCATTTCATGTCATGGGCACCGGCTTTACTTGGGAAACTCAAGACAAAGAAAAAGACACCCAAGCTGCCATGGAAGCTTGGCTCGAAGCTGAAAAACTCCTTAAAGATGAATCGATCAACATGGTGTTGTTAGATGAATTAACTTACATGGTCAGTTATCACTATATCGAACTTGAGCGAGTATTAACGGCGTTAAGAAATCGCCCAGCGATGCAACATGTGATTATCACTGGCCGCGCTTGTCATCGTGACATTATTGAGTTAGCTGATACAGTAAGTGAAATTGTTCCGATAAAACATGCGTTTAATGATGGCATTAAAGCGCAGTTAGGGTTCGATTATTAATCATTGATGTTGTCGCTGAACCCATATACTGGTTTTAGCGACATGAGCCAATTAAAGCGAAAGTGGTTCAATCGTGGTTTGACTATGATTATCAGGCTCAACCGTTATTGGTCCCGCGATCTGAGTTGCTGCTTGTGGTGATATTCGTTCAGGAAACCACTTTTTTACAATAAGCTCGAACTGGCCATTTTGTTTAACCGTATCAAATGCATGTCGCATCATTTCGAGTAATTCAACCCGAGTATCTTTATGGGTTGCTATACCTAGCTCGATGTTATTAATAACATACGCAATGGTGAAATCAGACCGTTTAAGCCCCAATGCCTTTATTGAGCCGGATAGGCCGATATCATTATTATTGACTAAATCCACTCGATCATAATAAAGCATTTTTAGGGCTTTAGTTTGGTTTGCAACCAAATAGACATTTGGGTGTTCATGTTGAATGTTGAGACTCTCTAGTGAAATGTCGCTTCTTGGTAACGCCAGCGTGTATCGATTAATATCTTGTTTGTTAACGATATTGATGTCAGCTCGAGAGGTCTTTTTGTAAATAACATTTCGCACCGTGTGAAAATCACCTATCCATTTAAACAGTTGTAAACGTTTTTCGGATTTACCTATCGAAAAAATAAATGTATCAGGATTTTTTGCGGCATTTTTATATGCTCGGCTCCAAGGCATGATTTGAATATTAATATCAAAATCAAGGTATTGCTGGGTAGCATGTAACACATCAATCGAAAAGCCAACCAATTCTCCATGAGAATTTAGCGACTGAAATGGAGGATAGCTTTCGGTGTAAAAAGTGATGGCTGGTCTGGCATTTGAAATCGGCGAATTGAAAAATGTAATGATGAAAATCGCCACAGATAAGTAACGCAACATAAATAACAGCACCTTAGATTAAGGCTTCCATGCATTTCATCTCCGTAATAGTGACAAGCCTAACATATTGTTATTATTTTGTGACAATTAAGCTGTTGAGTCGTTAGCTAATTAATCTCTGTGGTGATCTAGCCCAGAGTACTTTGTTAAACAATATACTCATCTGCCCACTCTTTTAAACGCTCTAAAATATCCAATGCCGTGCGACCAAGATCGGTAATACTATAAGACACAGCAATAGGACGATCACTAATCACATGGCGAGTCACCAGTCCTTGGGCTTCTAATTCTTTAAGGCGTTGATCGACCATTTTTTTACTTGCCCCGCCTAACATGCGCGACAAATCATTAAATCGCACTGGACCATCTTGCAAGTGCCATAATATCGATGCTTTCCATTTTCCACCTAATACCCGCATACCACGCTCGACCGAGCAAGGTTCAGCACAAGCGTTGATAACTTTTTTTTGACCGTTAGTCATTGTTTCAATTTTAGTTTTCATCAATCTAACCTAGGTTACTAAAAGTATACTGGTTGCTTTTGTATTCCATTGTATCAAAATAGACAGCAATTAGACTAGCGTCACTTTAGTACCATTAAGGAATGTTTCTCCATGGCAGTATTAACCTCTTACGATCCCGCGAGTTATCATAAAGTCGATGGCGGAGAACACATTGAAGCCACAGCGGTAGGTAGCGTAGAAACAACCAGCATCGAGCAGTTGCCAATAGTGATAAGCAATGCGCAAGTTGCTCAAAAAGCTTGGGCAAGTTTGCCATTAGTTGAACGCCAACAGTATGTGGTTAAAGCGTATCAACAATTACACGCAGTGCAAGATGAACTGGCAACACTCATTGGCCAAGAAATGGGCAAAGATTATCGCCGTGCCACCTATGAAGTGGGCGGTACATTACAAAATGCAGGTTATTTTGCCAGTGAAATAGGCGATGCATTAGCCACTGAGCAAGTTGATAATCGTACTGAATTACAATACCGTCCTTTGGGTGTTGTAGCCGTCATTTCGCCCTGGAATTATCCGATAGCCATGGCCAATAACTTACTGATGCCAGCACTTATAGCGGGTAACAGTGTGATATTAAAGCCGTCTGAACAAACTCCGCTGGTGGCCGAATTGTTTATTAATACCCTTAATAAGGTGCTACCACAGCATGTGCTGCAAGTGGTTCAAGGTGATAAAGCCCTTGGCCAGGCACTGGTTGCTGCAGACATTAATATGGTGGCATTTACCGGGTCTATGGCTGCAGGTAAACATATTATGGCTAATGCCGCATCGGGTTTAAAACGTTTAGTAATGGAGCTTGGCGGCAACGATCCTATGATTGTCATGGCCGGTGCCAATATGGATGCCGCGGTGCGTTTTGCGGTGGCAAGCTCGTTTGAAAACGCTGGGCAGATGTGCACTTCCTCAGAACGAGTGTATGTAGACCAGCAAATTGCCGATGAGTTTGAACAAAAAGTGGTGGCCTTAGCCAGCCGTTATCGTGTGGGGGCATGGGACGCCGCGAATGTGAATATTGGCCCGATAGTGAATCCTACACAGCACCAAAAAGTACTTGAGCAGTTACAAGATGCTACAGCCAAAGGCGCGAGTATTTTATTAGGTAGTGATCACTATGAACTACCGTTTATTCAACCTACAGTTGTGACAGATATTACTCCTGAAATGCTGCTAGAACGTGAAGAAACCTTTGGCCCTGTAGTGGCTATCAGCCGTTTTAGTGATATTGATGAAGCCATTAGTCGCGCTAATAACAGCCACTATGGTTTAGCTGCTGTGGTGTTTGGTGGCCAAGGCGCTAAAGCCGTTGCCGAACAACTTGAGGCTGGCATGGTTGGGGTTAATCAAGGTGCTGGTGCTGGCAATGCGCCATGGGTAGGAGCTAAGCAAAGTGGTTTTGGTTTTCATGGCACTGCAGCTGGGCATCGCCAATTTGCTCAAGTGCGAGTGATGAGTTATTAATTTTTGCGGTTAGCCAGACTTATTCGTAAGCAGTTATTTTTTAGTAAATAATGTTTATTAAACAATAACTCTCACACTTTTTTAGTTAAACATTGCTAGCCCATTTTATGGTTAAAGGTATAAAGACATGAACACAGCAAAAGTAAATTCAGATTATTTTGTGGTGGCACTAGAACCCGGCGCTGAACATCCGGCATTGCCGACATGGGCTAATCATCACGCTAATGTGGCTGAGCTTAATGAGGCAAAGTTGACCGAAACTGAGCGTGCTAACGTGAGTAAAAAAATGTTAGCCGAAGTGCCAGGTGCGTTCCAATTATTGAATGTATTGACGCCAGATGAGTGTAAACGGCTAATTTCGGTGAGTGAGTCGATGGGCTTTTTACCCGACGCCGCGGTGTCATTACCACGCAATGTTCGCCATAACGACAGTTTAACCTGGGTGGTTGATAACACCACAGAGCAAGTTATTTGGAATAGAGTTAACCATCTTATGGATGATAACTTGGGCATTTTTGCTGGTAAAGCAGCCTTGGGACTCAATAATCGCTTTCGTTTTTATCGCTATAACCAAGGTGATTTCTTTAAGCCGCATTCAGATGGTTCGTGGCCGGGAAGCCAAGTTATAGACGGTCAGTTAGTACGAGATGCTTTTGGCGATCGCTATAGCCTGCTGACATTTTTAATCTTACTGACAGAAGACTTTGAAGGCGGTGCAACGCGCTTTCTAGTCAATGCCGACAACCCAAGTTTACCAGCAAAACATGGCGATAATATGCGTCAAGTTGACGTGCGAACGCCAGCGGGAAGTGTATTGTGTTTCCCACATGGCATGCATCCGCTGCATTGTATTCATAGCTCAGAGCCTATTTTGTCTGGGGTTAAATACATTATCCGCACCGATGTGTTGTTTGAGTTATAACACTGGCCATCAACACGGGTTAGCTTATTGATAAGCTAATCCGTTAGTTAAGCGCTATATTTCTAATGAAATAACGTACAAGGTTCGCTCTACTCAAGCCTTTGTGAACTTTTCCTTCTTGCTTAATCCTCGCTGAATGAAGTCGATGTTCTGTATTTCTGCTCAATATAAACCCGCTGTTATCAAATTAACTCGTGTGTCACTTTCTGCAATAAACTTCTATAACGTTTATCGAATAAGCTTGCTCGCCAACGTGGCTATTGTGATAGCGCATGCTTGGCAAACTCAACTGTCAGCGCTAATAGCAAGGATAACATTTACGCGAATGTTGACTTCATGGAGCGATAACTGGGACATAAGATCTGAAATTATATTTTAGGTTTTACTATTAACTAGGGAGTATGATACAAATCAAATTGTTAACGTATTGTTATCTTTTGGGCTCAGCTATACTCAGATTTTAAATGACTCATCATTAGAGTGCTCTATTGGGTCATGATGGAATGCGTACATGCAGCAGAATGTGTTTAAGGTTAAGTTGTGATGCTAAATGATTGACTGCTAAATCAATGATTGTCCTGGCCAGGGGTAAAATCCGAATCAACGATTAATTTTTTTAGTGTTTTACGATCGCATGTTTTGACATTTGCTGCCGATATAAAGTCGTATCACTGGAAAACTTTGGATTATAAAGGAAGAGCTCATGCAATCGACACTAAAAACACGTCTGCTTCTTAGCAGTCTTTTTGCAGTACTGATCACTATCGTGGTGTTGGTGAGCATATCTAGTTATGTTATTAGAAATAATGCATTGACCAATACCCAAGATGAAATAGACCAACTTGCAGTGACCTTTACTCAAGGAATTGGCGAATGGATGCAAGATAGAAAGCAGGCCATCACCAGCCTGAAACAAACCATTGAAGCTGACCCAACTGTTAATATCACGCCTTTTTTACTCCAAGCTCACAACGCTGTGGGTTTTGCATTAACTTATTTTGGCGATGAGCAAGGCAACATGTACCGTCAAGATCCTGCATTAAATACCGCAGGTTATGATCCAAGAGTAAGACCTTGGTATATAGATGCTAAGGCCGCAGGCAGTATGATTATGACAGCGCCTTATATTAGTACTACTTTACAGAAGCAAGTTGTGACGATTGCTGCACCTGTGATGGCTAATGGCAAATTGTTTGGTGTTACCGCCGCTAACTTAACCATTGTTCAGTTAACCGATGCCGTCCAGAGCTTAGACGTTCCGGGTGATGGTTACGCTGTAATGGTTGACTATGCCGGACTGATTATCAGCCATCCACATAGTCAATTGAATAATAAACAACTCAGTAGCGTCGATGAACAATTCACTAATAGTTGGTTAGCACAAAGGTCCAAAGCCAACAGTATTGAAGAGCGTGAGCTCGATGGTACAATTAAGCTTTTGTATGTTGCGGCAATCCCTTCGACAGAGTGGGCATTAATTTTCGTGATGGATAAGCAACAAATTATGTCACCGGCTACCGTTCTCGCTTGGTGGATGTCTGCGATAGGGGCGACTTTACTTATTCTTTTCGGATTAATGCTTACCGTTATTTTTAAAATTCAATTTAAAGATCTTGAACGTGTTGCCCAAGCTCTAAACGATATTGCCGAAGGAGAAGGTGATTTAACCGTGCGTATTGAAACCGCCAACAGTCATGATGAAATAGGTCGCTTAGCGTCTGGTTTTAATCAATTTGCTGAACGTATTCACGGGATGATTTCTCGGATGCATAAAATTGCAGGCCAATTAGAATATCAAGCGACAGATAGCAGTGCATCAGCGGTTAAAAATAGCGATCGTATTGTCATTCAGCAAGATGAAGTGACTATGGTAGCCACAGCCGTAACTGAAATGGCCAGTGCTACCGAAGAGATTGCCAGCAATGCCGAACATACAGCACACATAGCACAAGATGCGGTAGAGCTTTCAACCCACGGTCAAAAACAGGTAATGCAAAGCCAAGCATCAATACGAAGTCTAGCCAAAGAAGTGAGTACAGCAGGGCAGATTATTGGTGACTTGAATGAACACTCACAGAAAATTAACAGTATTCTGTTAACCATTAGCGGGATCTCCGAGCAAACTAATTTATTGGCATTGAATGCTGCGATTGAAGCCGCTCGTGCGGGAGAACAAGGCCGAGGTTTTGCTGTAGTGGCTGATGAAGTTCGAGTGTTATCACAACGTACTCATTCATCGACTCAAGAAATTCAAGCTACAATTGAGACCCTACAAAAAACGGCGGAAAAAGCTGTTAAGTCAATGACACAAAGTCGTGAAATGGCAGAAACCAGCGTATCGGATGCTAATTCGGCTAGTGAGAGTTTATTGCAGATCACTAAAGCGATTAATGAGATTTCAGATATGGCGAGTCAAATTGCCACGGCAGCAGAAGAACAAACCTCAGTGACAAGTGAGATAAACCGTAATACGGAATCTATTCGCGAAGTATCGGAAAACTTGTCAATTGAAGCGAAAACCTCAATGACACAAGCACAGAAATTGGCTCATTTAGCTGCATCACTACAACAAGAGGTCAGTAGCTTTAAGTTGTAGTATTAAAGCAACCAATCACTTAACACTCAGTGTGTTCGAGTCGATCAGTAAAAGTGTCTTTAGATACTTTTACTGATGTTGTCTCTATTTTCATATGATGATTATTCAAAATCGGCTTTCGTTTCAAACACCATATCTTCGCCAGTCAGCGGATGAGTAAGCGCTAAATGTTGGGCGTGTAAATGCAAACGATTGGTGGCGATGCCGTATAAATCATCACCGACTATTGGCATGTGCAAACCATCGTGATGGGCACAATGCATGCGTAATTGATGAGTTCGCCCGGTTTTAGGGTACAAATACACTAAAGTGCGCTGTCTTTGACGTTGATAAACTTGCCAATGCGTCTCGGCATGTTTGCCATGCTCATAACACACTAACTGCTTCGGACGATCGTCCAAATCCACCCGCAATGGCAAACTAATATCGCCCTCATCTTGACTTGGTACACCCTCAATTAGCGCGATATAACGTTTAGTGACGCTGCGTTGAATAAACTGCTGTTGTAGAGCTTTGTTAGCTTCTTTGGTGAGTGCAATCACCATTAGGCCTGAGGTCGACATGTCTAAGCGATGAACAATCAGCGGCCCTGTCGCAGTGGGAAATAGCTGCTGCATACGACTAAACACCGAGTCGGTGATATTTTTACCCGGTACCGATAACAATTCAGCAGGCTTGTTAATAATCACCATCGCATCATCTTGATAAATAATATCAATGTGCTGATCTTTACCCGGATTAATCAACAGTGGATCGTCATCAACTTGCATGCCTTTTAGCATGTGAGTCAGAATAGGTCGGCATTTTCCGTGACAAGCTGGGTAGTAGTTTTTGTGCTGTTTTATCTCAGATTTTGGCGATGAGCCCCACCAAAACTCTGCCATCGCAATTGGAGTAAATTGATGTGTAAATGCGTATTGCAGTAACTTAGGTGCCGCACATTCGCCTGCACCTGCTGGTGGTAAATGATTAGGTGCATCATTGAAAATATCGTTTAAATCTCGTGCTTCACCTAAGACATTTAAAAACTGATATTGAGCAAACAGCTTTTTTTGCAATCCATTTGAAAGTTGTTTGCGCTGACGTTTAAGCTGTTTGATTTGTAATTGAAGCGTATCTAATGCCATTTTAGTGGCTTCAACTTGAGTCTGCCACTGTTGCTTTAACGCATTTAGCTGATGCTTTTGCTGCACACTTTGACGGCTTAACTCGATAGACAATGTTCTATGGGTATCCTCACTGATGCTTGCTTGCGCTAATGCATCATCTGCTTGCTCACGTTGCAGCTTACGCAGCTTGCGGCCTTCAACTATTGCGTTACGTTGCTGCTCAAGTTCACTTTCCGCTTGGTGTTGTTGCGCAACTAACGTCGCGGTTAATGTTGCCAGCAATGGATTTGCTTCTTGCTGACTAATCGACAGATTAATGTGGTTAATCTGTTTATTTTCAGCGCTAAAAAAACTGTCTTGGGTCAGCATATCAAACACTGGTGGCACAAACGGCGGCAAGATATTGTTGTCGGCTAACTTACCCGAAAAAGCCGCTAAAAAACCAATTTGTCCGTGTGCATTCTTAACCACTAATACACCAAACATTTTACCAATCACCATGCCGCGATCATTTTCGCTGTCTAAGCCAAAATTATGTCCCCAAGGATTCGCCTCAAGTAACTCCTGCTGCAACTGCTTTGCAGCCAGTAAACATATTGGATGAGGTTGATAATAAAACGGGAAGGTGAAAGAGTTAGGTAATCCTTGTTCGGCAAGCGTGTTATTGAAAGCCATTGCATCATTGAAAGGAATAAAACACGGGTCGTTAACAGACATCAAAAACACACTCACTACACCAAAGGGCCATTATTTTACCTTGTTGTACTGTTTGGTGCATCTATAAGTGTTCGAGGTATATGGAATGGAATTATTTTAGCTGTAAAAGAGAGCACAAGGGATTAACCATAAAAAACCGTTGCTGATAAATATTGGCATGTTAGCTTCGGATTTTGATTGTATTTGAATCGATTAATTAGTCAGCTAATTGATATTTACACTGATATTTAAATAAAAATGGGCGAAGTACAATCACGTCACCCATATAGTGGTTAATGCTTAGCGACGATTACTTTGCCACTCTGTGTAAGGCGCACATCTTGTTACCATCTGGATCGCGAAGGTAAGCAAGGTATAAATCAAATGCAGGGCCAGGTCGAATACCCGGAGCATCTTCACACGCGGTGCCACCATTGACTAAACCGGCCTCATGCCATGCATCTGCTAACGCTGGTGTTTCTGCAGCAAAACCAATTGTTGTGCCATTACCATGGCATGCTGGCTCACCGTTAATCGGTTTAGTGAGTATGAAAATCCCCGTCTTTGTCATGTATACACATCGACCTTTAGGATCAATTTGTCCTGGAGCATGGCCTAATGCACCTAAAATCGCATCATAGAATTTTTTTGATGTATCAATATCATTAACGCCGATCATAACGTGACTAAACATGGTAACTCTCCTTGTGCGAGTTCAATTGAACTCAATGGTTAATAAGCTATCGCATATCGACGCAATAGATTTATCTTTTTGATGTTAAATGCTTAAGTTGTTCAGTAATGTGATGGTGTGAGTTAGCAATGCTTTATCCCCAACCTTTCCATGACCGGGTACTACCATTTTCACCTGCGGAAATTGGGCTTGTACCTTGGCAACCGTTAATGGCCAAGCTTGCATGTCTGCTTCAGCTGTATAACCCAATACGCTTGAATTCAGCGATTTGATTAAACATCCGCCAAATAATATTTTTTGTGCGGGTAGCCATACCACAAGGTTATCTTCGGTATGTCCGGCACCAAGATCATATACTTCAACTAAATCCGTTTTCATTATGTATTGTGTGCCGCCAAAGGTGTTTTTAGCGATAGGTTTAGCATTTTTAGCTAAAATCTTCTGGGTTGTTTCAGATACTGTGGTCGCAATACCTTGGCTGTTAAGGTAACCGATACCGCCAGCACGATCTTGATGGGAATGAGTTGAAATACTGGCAACTGGGGTAAATCCTTGCTGGGCAATCCAGTCAATAAGCTTTGCGGTATCACTGTCGGTCCAAGGCGTATCGATAATATAGGCCTGTTTATCTTCAACCACAACAAGGCCGTTCGCTTCGACTAAGCCGAAATTGCTGACATTCATATAGGAGTGATGTAAATACACTCCATCAGCAAGTTTTGATACAGTCAGCTGGCCTTCAAGGCTAGGTTTTACGGTTTGGTTTGTTGTTTGTTCTGCTTCATGGCCATAACTGGGTAAGCAGAGCATTAATGCAACTACGCCCATGATGCGCCATGAGCGGTGAAAGGTAAGGTTAATCATAACTATGTCCATATATGCCATGGTAAATGGCGAGTAAAATAAAGATTAAGTAGACATGTTACACATTTTTTTTACCGATTTGAGTTTGATAAACAGAAAATAATTTAGCGACGTTTACTTTGGCTTTTAGCTTTGCCGCGAGTAAATACATACCTGCTAATTTACGATGAATAAAAATGGCATCAGTAGGTGGGGTATGCCATTCATCTTGTTGGGTGCTCATGGCTTTACCTGCCTGAGTGATACGTTTAGCTAAACTGCTTTGAGCAAAATCGTATTCACCATCAAAGCGCAGTGGCTCACAAGCTTGGTAGAAAATATCAATAATTAGCTGTTTCTGTTGTGGGTCGATTGCGTCTTGAAAAAAGCCGATCTGTTGTGCTGCTTGTGTCATTTGTTGTTTATCATCAACAATCGCACCTTGCATCAGTTGCAGATAACCTTGCGATAATGTGTCGCTAATGGTGCGGGTGGCGCCAAAGTCAAATAGGACGATTTTTTGAGTGTCTGCTTGGTACTGAAAATTGGCAAAATTAGGATCTGACTGGAGCAATTTAAACTCAAATAGCTCTTTAAAGCACAATTCCATTAGTAACGTTGCGATTTGGTCGCGCACTGCTTGTGATGATTCGGTTAATGACTCAATCGCCACGCCTTCAACAAATTGCATACATAAAATGCTGTTGTTACTCAATTTTGGGTAAACTTTAGGCACGATGAAGTGAGGGTTATCGCCCAGTTGTTGCTGATAAAGTGCAACTTGCTCAGCTTCAAAGTGATAGTCTGCTTCGTTATGCAGCTGCACTTTTGCTTCAGCGAGTAAGGTATCGAGTTTTACGTTAGCGGGAATCAACCGCGAGACTTTTAATAAACTGGCCACGTTGTCGATATCGCTGTCGATGCTGTCTCGAATACCTGGGTATTGAATTTTTATCGCCAGTTTTTCGCCCGTATCTAAATAGGCTAAATGTACTTGGCCGATCGATGCCGCAGCAAAAGGGCGTAATTCAAATTGGGCAAACGGTGCAATCCAATCGCTGCCCCAATGCTCAACTAATAACTGGGTTAATTGTTTGTGTGGCATGGCCTTAGCGTCAGAGCGCAGCTTAGCCAATATTTCAGCCAATTCAGGAGGCACTAAGTCTCCGGCATCCATTGACAACATTTGGCCCACTTTCATGGCCGCGCCGCGTAGTTGCGACAGTTTATCGGCCACATGGCCAATATTTTTGGGGGTCATCATCAGTTGCTGCATTGATGGCGACTTACCTTGGCTAAATTGTTTGGCGCCTTCAAGCAGCACGTTACCCGCTAAACGTGAAGCCAGCCCACCCATTTTTGATAATCGAGATAGACGGCTGGTTGGTACTTTGGCTTCATTATTTTTCATCAAAACTCACTCTTGTCGGGTGAACGGGGAAATCTATATGGCCATTGTACGCTTAAGTTAATTATTTCGTTCACTAATTCAGGTTAGTTTTAGGTACTGTTTGTTGCCTCAAGATTCTGATGATATTTATGTTATTCTACTGAAACAGAACTGATTGAACTAAGTGATTAAGGCAAGTGATTGAGCTTAGATTTAGTCGACAATAGTGGATTAATTATAATAAAAAGGACCCTCGTTTGAGTATTATTGACCAATATTTGAGCCAAGCGGAATCGCTGTTTCAATCAAAAAATTATTCGTCGGCCAGAATGTATGCTCGTAAAGTGGTTAAGCGCGATGATAAACACGTCGGAGCCTTAGCGATACTAGGTCATATTCATTTACAGCAACAACAATATGCACAAGCAGAGAGCTATTTTATCAGTGCGGCATCCATTAAACCGAATGCGGTATCAGTATTAATGGGGCTGCTGACTATAGCTGAAGTAAAACAAGACTTTTTCTTATCTAAAGCTTATTTAGAACAGTTAATTAATTTGTTACCACAGGACGCAAAATGCCGTTATAAACTGGGGCTGGTCGCGACTAAAGTTGGCGATATGACCTTAGCGGAACAATGTTTTCAATGGTGTGTGGCAAATGATTTTGCTGAACCCGCTGTGCAGCTTAATTTGGGTCATATCTATAAAGCCAAAGGCGATACAGAAAAAGCAGCCAATTTTTATCAGCAATATATTCAATTAAGCCCAACGCAAGTGGGGGTCGGTTATTGGAGTTTGGCAGATTTAAAGCAGTATCGTTTCAGCACTGATGATTTGAGCTTATTACAAGGTTTTGTAACCGATGAGTCGTTAAGCAAACAAAATCAAGCGCTGGTGTATTTTGCTTTATGTAAAGCTTACGAACAAACACAGCAAATCGAAAAAGCGTGTGAGTCGATGTTATTAGCCAATCAAATCATGGCGCTTCACCGACCGTTTAAACAAACCCAGTTTGCCAATATTGTGTTGTCGCTACTTGGGCATACACCATCGCCACATATTAATCGCTCGCCAGCGGCTAGCCAAACACCGATTTTTATCGTTGGTATGCCTCGTTCTGGTACCACTTTAGTCGAGCAGATTTTGGCGTGCCATAGCGATGTTGGCGCTACCGATGAGTTACCGTTTATGGAACGCTTTGCGCTACAAATGGATATGTCGGGTGGTTATCAGGCTCGATTAAGTCAGCTTTCAGCTAACCATATTGATCAATTCCGCCAACGTTATTTAGCCGAGGTGAATCATTATTTTACTGATGCACCAACGTATGTGATCGATAAAAACCCAAATAACTTTTTACACATTGGGCTAATTAAAACCTTATTTCCTCAAGCAAAAATCATTAACGTGGTACGTAATACAGTCGACAATGGCTTGAGTGTATTTAAGCAGTTTTTCAGTTTTGGCCATGACTATTCGTATTCGTTTGCGGGTATTTCAAGTTACTGGCAACATTATTTAGACATCATGCAACATTGGGATAGGTTGTACCCTAATGAGATTTTACATGTTTGTTTTGAGCAATTAGTGCGTGAGCCAGAGTCACAAATTCAACGCATATTGGATTACTGTGAGTTAACGACTCAAGCGCAATGTTTTACCTTTTATGAGTCTGAGCGGGCGGTGTTAACACCTAGCGCTAGTCAAGTTAGGCAGCCTATGAATCCTAAGGCAATTGGTCAGGCAGACAAATATCAAGCTTTTATACCTGAGCAAATAGCCGAGTTGGATGCCATTGCGAAAAAAGCAGCACAGCAATTTTTTGGTTAATCTGAACTTGGGGTAAGGCATTGCCACAAGCTAAAACACCATCGTTTGGTTGATGCTATAGAAATGGCGCCTAAGGGCGCCATTTCTGTAACTTTTCAGATAAACCTAAGCAGGTCTTCGTCTTATTAACTCATCTTACCGTGACATGCTTTATAGCGCTCGCCACTGCCGCAAGGGCAAGGGCTATTGCGTGATGGCGGTGCAATCATAGATTCAATCATCGGGTCGCTGGATTTGATTACCGCTGTTTTTGGCGCTGAATTAGCTCTTACTTGAGAGGTTTTTGGTGAAGCAATAGCTTGTTTACGCTTTGCCAATGGCTCACTAAGTTCAACATTCATACACGCCACGATAACCAATTGTTCGAACGCTTTAACCGCTGAACCAGAATGGGTCAGTTGCAGTGATTTAGCGCATTGTAGTGCTTTTATCATGGTTTGTTCACGTAGCGCATGATAATGCGGCCAACCGGCTTTAGTGCACTCATATTGCAGCCACAACATGCGCCAATCGGCAACATACTCAGCTATCAATAACGAAAATGCATTCACTTCTGCAAGCCTATTATCAGGATTGTGTTTGACCTCAGCTAACAACTCATTGGTTAAGTATTCAACCTCTGCCACAGGCATGATAATGGGGGCGTTAAATTGCTCTGTGATCAAGCTTGCTGCTAAGTCTGGGTTAAAACCGACGAATTGACTGTTTAATGCTGTTGATTGATTATCTGCGATTGAACGTGAGTGCTTAAATACCGTTCGCCAAAATTGACTTGACCCTGCCAAATCAACCACTAAATGAACGCGATATTGGTCGCTGTTGTTCTCTACTTTGTGAAGCTTCCACGAGTCGAAAATCCAACACTCGCCGGCGCCCATATGCACTTGTTTATCATGACAAAAAAACTGCACTTGTTCGGTGGTGGTAATCGGAATATGCACTCGAACGCGTTTATACCAATGGTAGTTAATGTCTGAATGCAGTGGCACTTGTGCACCGGGTGCTAAGCGCATTAATCTCGAACGACTGAGTACCTCACCAAATGAAGCGAGTATTTGTTTGATGTAAGGGCTTTTTTCTAACGCCGCAGTGGGCTGCATTGGCCCTTTAAAGTCATTGTTAAACTCGCCATTGACCGAAATTAACGGAATGGCCGAATTACCCTGAAAACCTTCATGATGAGTGACCCAGTCTGATCCGGTAAATTGCTCGATTTCTTTGGTTAATTGACCGACATCAAAGCTAAAAGGTAATTGATAAAACTCATGAGGTAACTTCATTATTGGGCTCTCTGTAATGCGGCGCTTACCGTTATGATTTTCTACACAGGTATTTTTACCCGTTCTGCTGGCTATTTACAAATGCTGGCGCTTTTGGGCTAATGTAATTGACCATGACATTGCTTAAATCGTTTGCCCGAACCACAAGGGCAGGGACTGTTGCGAGACACATTTTGATCGTTTGGCTGAGCTAACACTTTCTCTGTGGGTTCCGGAGCCAGTGCTACAGGCTTAGCAATGTCGTGTTGCTGCCATTGAGTGTCATATATTGGATGGCCGCGCTGGCGTAAATGATGATTGATTTTGTTCAGTGTTGTACAAGTACTTGACCAGATTTTGGCAATGTCATGGTAATTTTCGAGCCACTTATCTGGTTTTGGGGTCGATATAGTGTAGCGAGAATGCGCTAATGGCTTGCTGCATAATTGCGCTAAGGCTGGGTCGAAATCTGTAGCGGTAAATTGACAGAGTTGCTTAACGGTTTTCGCAGGGTCTGCAATTAATTGATCGTAAGACACCATGCACCAGCGATTGCTGTCGATCTTTTGCAATGAATCCATAATCGCTTCATTAGCGGCTTGCCATTGAAACGCGGCAATGGACGCTAACGACTGGCGATTAAGCTGTTGCCATTTTTCTGGAAGCAGTAGCGACCAGTTACGTTTATCCCACCCCGGTAAATTAGGATAAGTGACAAACTTATTCGAGCGCCAAGCTTGCATAATACTGCTGATATTTTCTTTGGGTTCTCTGACGAGATAGATAAATAACGCATCAGGAAATAGCGCATTAAAAAAATCTACCCGCAAACTATTCTTGGGGGTTTTTTCTAAAAAACGAATACTCTTATCGCTATCACTTTCGAGCTTATTGCCCTGGCTATCTTGAAGTGCATCGCTAAAGCGTTGTAATAACAACTGTCGTAAATCATCATCAATATCCTGCTCACTTAAAGCATTAGAACTAAATTTACGGTAGGCAATATTCAACTTGGGGATGGTTTCTATCAGCGCATGGCTTTCACCACCAATAGTGAATATTGACTGGCTTTTTGATAACACCTCGAACAACAAAGTGCTGCCTGAGCGGGGCGCAGATAAAATAATGATGGGCCGATCAAATAGGTGCATAGCGGTATGATGTTATTGTTATAATTATTTTAACATCATACCCATACTGATAACTTATGGCTACTTTATCAATTTAAGTAATGCCTTAAAGCGTTCACCTTGGGCGACATGCTGAAGTTCAAACAGTAATGATTCAACATTGGTCAGTTGGGCGCCATCATTAAGCATCATTTGTACTCCAAGCACTTTATTGTCTGTCCCCCTTGAAGAAACCGCATCGGCAACAAGGTGCACTTGATAGTCGTTGTCCAGTAAGTCTTTACAGGTTTGATAAACGCACACGTGCGTTTCAATACCCGCAAGGATAACCTTATTACGGTTTAACCCTTTAAGTTGTTGTTTTACTTCGTCACAATACCAAGCACTAAAGTGCTCTTTAGCGATGGGTTTGCTTGTTTTTGTTAATAATTGTGCGATCTCTTCGCTGGTGGGACCTAATTTATCGGGTAATTGTTCTAACCAAATAATAGGAATATCAAATAGTTGCGCACCTTGAATTAATACTGCAAGTTTTTGGTGTAGTTGAGCTGATTGCTGCATAACTTGGGCTAGTTTGCCTTGTACGTCTACAATCATTAATACACTTTGTTCTGCTGTTATCATGGTCAGTTACTCGAATCGACTTAAGTGAACTTTCGAGTATTGGTTATTTTTCCGATGGTGAAAATAGGCATTTAGTCTATTATGCTTCATCTATTGTTCATGCTGGGTGTCAAGGATTGATATGAAAAAACGTATTGTTATTTGTGCTGATGGCACCTGGAATCGGCCAGAAAAGGATCTCGAAAAAGATCACGCCACTAATGTGCTTAAGCTTGCTAGGGCTATCAAACCCATTGCGGATGACGGTGTGCCACAGCAGGTGTTTTACGATTGGGGAATCGGCTCATATTACGATTCCGTTATCGGCGGCGCAACTGGTCGTGGGCTGCATAAAAATATTATGGATGCTTATCGCTATATCGTACAAAACTATTCGCCTGGTGATGACATTTATCTATTCGGTTTTAGCCGTGGCGCTTATACCGTTCGCTGTTTATGTGGCCTGATTAATAATTGCGGTATTGTTACTCGCCCAGATGCAAAGCTTATTCAACAAGCGTTTGACCACTATAAAATGAAAACTCAACCTTTTTCCCCAGATGGTGAGCGCTCGGTGCAGTTTCGTCAGCAACATTCACATCCTTCACGTGAAGTGGCCTTTGTTGGCGTGTGGGATACTGTTGGTGCTATGGGGATCCCGCTGTCGTTTCTCGGTTTGTTTGAAGACAAAGATGAGTTTTATGATGCCAAATTAGGCCGTAATGTCAAAGTGGCTCGTCATGCACTTGCACTAGATGAACATCGCAGCGATTTTGAGCCAACCATTTGGGCCCCTCGAACCAGCATAGACATACAACAGGTTTGGTTTATCGGCGCCCATAGTAATATTGGTGGTAGTGTTGCACCTAATGACGACGGCAGTACCTTATCTGATATTGCGTTACAGTGGATGATAAGCCAAGCGCGAACGGCTAGTTTGACGGTGGAGTTACATTTAGCCGATGCGTTATTGCCTAATCCAATGGCGGATATTCAAGATTCATATCGTAGCTTTTATCGAGTTAAAAAACGCTTTATACGATCGCTAGACCCAGAGTTAGTGCCAATATTATTACATCAGTCGGTTAAAACACGCTGGTTGAATGACAGCAATTATCGGCCGAAAAATTTAGTCGATTACATCGATAAGCATGGTTGGCCCGATAAGCTGGTGCAATAAACGGTAAAAACATCATTCAATTGCTCGTGTTAATCATCACCATTAAAAACCATTTCGATTAAGGAAAGTATTTTGCTACGTGTATTGTTATTGCTCATCACAGTGGTAGGACTATCGTCTGTATCACTTGTTTTACCCGCGGCAGCATCGACGGCCACAGATGATTTACAAGATAAGCCGCCGGCTAAGCGGATTATTGCTTTATCGCCCCATGGGGTTGAAATGCTATTTGCTATTGGCGCAGGTGAGTCGATTGTGGCGACCACAGATTATGCTGATTTCCCTGAAGCGGCTAAAGATATCCCCAGTATTGGCGGCTATTATGGTATTCAAATCGAGCGAGTGATTGAGCTCAACCCTGATTTAATTGTGGTGTGGCAAAGTGGCAACAAAATGGAGGACATTAAACAGTTACGCGATTTAGGTTTTACCCTGTTTAATAGCGACCCTAAACACTTAGCCGACATCGCGACAGATCTTGAGCTGCTCGGCAAGTTAACCGGCCATAGCGCTAAAGCCAAACAAGTGGCAGATGATTATCGTCAGCAATTAGCTGATATTACCCTGCAAAATCAAACTAAGCCGGCCGTTAAAGTGTTCTATCAATTATGGTCAACGCCGCTGATGACAGTTGCTAAAGGCAGTTGGATCCAAAACCTGATTGAGGTCTGCCATGGTGATAATGTGTTTTTTGACGCAGCAAGTGAATACCCACAAATCAGCATTGAAAATGTGTTACTAACCGACGCTGAAGTTATCTTACAAAGCCAGGATGAAGGCAATATTTTAGGTATTAACTGGTCGGATTGGCCTGAGCTACCCGCAGTAAAAAATCACCATATATATCAGTTTGATGCCGATTTACTTCATCGGGCTACCCCAAGGGCTATTTTAGGCATTAATGCAGTTTGCGGTGCGTTGGATAAAGTAAGAAAGTAAGACTTTATTCCGTCGCGGCGGCATAGTCGATTTCTTATCTCGTCATCTCGGTAATGATTGTGAGCCGGGATCCAGCTTTTTTGTTTGATTTACTGTTCTTTCTATGGCCTGCGGCTAATAAGGTCTTGTTGCTGTTTTAGTTGCATATTCTGCAATGACTAATGTAATGTTACTAAATTGTTGTTGTTTATGCTGGTGTTAGTTCAGTGTAAATGGGGCATGGAAAAAGATCTAATAAAACTGGCATAGGACGATTTTTCTACGCTGCGTTATGTTTAAACACGAGTAAAACTTATCGATTTAAAAAGGATTAAGTAAATGGATTTTATTGATAAAATATTGGCTAGCGACAATTCTATGTTTATGGCGGCGTTAGTTATAGGAGGACTTATTCTTTGGTTTCTCCCAGCACTTCTTTCGTTAATCTTTAATAGAAAACATTTTAAATATATTTTGTTAGCTTGTATCCCAGCAGGTCTTTCTTTTATCGCTTGGGGTGGTGTTATGGTGTGGGCTACAACGGGTAAAGTCTTTGGTAAATATGCTAACAAAATCAAAGAAGAAACTTAAAAATAGTAAGCGCGTTAAGAATGGTTGAGTTAGTTTTTATGGCTTATGGTTACTAACGTCGTGGCGCTTCGCCCACACCAGACCAAGAGGAAATCAACGACTATTCCCTCTTTATTCTTTATAAATGAATTAGCCCAGCCGCCCCGCAACATTTTCGCTATTTACAAAACAACAGCTGCGAAAAGGTCGCCATGGGGATTGATCCAGCTTTTGACTTCGTTTGAAATCTTCTTCGGCCTTATTCGAAAATGCTAACGCTTCCGATGGTACATCCTGTACCGCGAAAGCTAAGCTCACATCCATGTGAGCTTCACGCTATTTTCTTCAACGGCCTCAAGTTCAGAGTTGAATCTGTCCCTTTACAAGCAAGGCATATTGCTCGTTTTTCCTCATTTCGTGTTAGCTAGGTGTATTAGGTAAAAGGCAATAACCGAGCAAAGAAAAAGATGAAATACAATAAACCCCATCTTGAAAGGTGTAATCAGAACAGGCAATTAGCCGAAAGGTTGTACAAAATACCACTACCGTAAAAAAGTAAATTCCTATAGCATCATACGTTGATTAATATGGATGTGGCATCGACTATGTCCAACCAGCGATTTATGCCTTGCAAACACCGCAACGCATAAATACTAAAACGTTATAAAGCACAAGGAACGTATGAGTTTATCCATCGGTTGTTCTCCAAATGAGCAAGTTGAGATCACTGTAGAACAGTATCAACATTCTCCAAGCTGTGAGTCTTTTGATGATAACTGGCTTATTTGCTCTGTTAGTGTTTCATTTGGAAGCTTCAGTGGTAAATTCCCTGCCAGTTTTCAAACCTATGATTTTGTTAAGTTCTCTAAAGAAGTACAAAAGCTCTATGCTTGCCTAAAAGGTACCGCTACATTCGATAGTCTTGAGGGGCTGCTTGAAATCAAGCTAACCGGGAATGGAAGAGGTGGAATTGAATTAGAGGGTAATTCCATGGACAGTGTTGGTGTTGGAAACAAACTTAAGTTCTCTACAGGATTTGATCAAACCTATCTCCAATCTATTATCGAAGACCTAGATGAGATTTTAGAAGGCTTTCCCGTACGAGCTTTATAACAAGAGACTATGGCGTTAACCTAAATTCACCATACTTATCATAATGCGAAGAGTGAGTGTTAGAGCTTGGGAACTAACAAGCTTCTATCCATAATTTAGTTAGATATAGTGTTTTCTCTGGCTAAGATTCATATAATGGCGGGTATCGCCAAATGAATAAGAATGATTCTAAACCTTAGCCAATAATTGTTGGCCACTACAAGTCTCAGTCTCAAAGGGAGTAAATAATAACAATATGGATAAACTTTTAATAACTTGGATTATGCTCCAAATATTTTCGTGGTTTATAATTTTTTTTGCAGGAAACAGTAAAACGTATATTGGCAAAAAGGTCAAAAAAGTAGGTATAGCTCTTTGTGTAGTAACCACTTTTGTTCAACTTTCATTTTTTGGCTCAGCATTAAGCGCTACAGTTAAAGATGTATTTTTTGTTTTAGGCTTAGTTATGACACTGGTAATAATGTATAACTTGGTTTCAATACTAAGAGCTATCGCATCGTCAGACAGATAATAATACTACTATTGTATTTTGCGGAGTACCGCCCCCTTAAATTAATTCACTTATCCAAGCACTAACCCGCCCTGTCTAAAAATGAGCTAATCACTACTTGAAAATACCTCAAATTCAGCTCTGAACTTGAGTTCGTTGAAAACTCTTTATAAAAGAATGTGTGAGTTCAGGCATCCTGTCTATCAGATGTCTGGCTAGTATTAGGCTAGCTTTACAAAAAATTACCGCAAAAAAGCAAAGTCTTAAAATATCTTATGTTCAGTAAAAATTACCAAATAATAAGGATATGGTATCGACCAAGTCCAACAAGTGATTTATGCTTTGCAAACCGTGTTACGAATAAATACTAAAACATTATTTTTTATGGATATTTGATAATGGATATGACTCAAAAAGAAGTTGCAGTTGTTAAAGCTGCCATTAAATCACGAAACAAAAGTAAACTGTTCCAGCCAGTGTTATTTGCGATATTAGTTGGCCTTTTAATCACCATGTTGTTTAGTGTTTTACCTGAAGAACAGTTTGCCTATTTGGCTATTCCCTTAGTTTTTTTAACGATATTGTTGCCACAACTTGGTGCTTCACCTAAATATAATGAACTAGTTGATATACTTGAAAAACAACTACCGCAACACGACACAATGGAAAGTGTTTTGTCTCAAGAGTTAAATAAAATACACGCTAATCAAAAAGCCAAATAACTGTCGTTTTTCGGGAATGCTTGTTTTAGCAATTTGTCATTTACTTATTGTTGGTGTTAAACCAAGTTGAACGGGTTTGTTAGCAAAGTAAATCAGTATGTCTCGATTTAGAAATTTAGTGTGGTCAGAGTAACTTTTATAAAAAGTAAATTGAAACATTGGCTTCTCTAAAATGCTTCTGCCTATAAATGACTTAGATACCTCAGCTTGAAATGTACAAATTCAACCCTTAACTTGAGGCCGTTGAAGAAAATAGCGTGAGCTGGCCATGGATGGCCCGCTAGCTTTCGCGGTACAGGATGTACCATCGGAAGCGTTAGCATTTTCGAATAAGGCCGAGGCGGTCTACAAATGCAGGTCAAAGCTAAAGCTAACCCCATGGCGACCTTTTCGCTGTTTGAAAATGTTGCGGGGCGGCTGGGAGTTCCAAGAGGGAACAGCCGTTGGTTTCCTCTTGGTCTGGTGTGGGTGAAGCGCCACGACGTTAGTGGCCGCAGGCCATAAAGTACAAAAGTACAAAGCAAAACAAACACCTGGATCCCGGCTCAAAAGCACTACCGGGACGACGAGAAAACTGTTAATAAGATAATCCCCCGCTATACATAAAACAAAAAGTGTCCGCTCGGACACTTTCTCAATGACCGGACAGTTTATACATCTGTCCGCGGACACTTTTAGAGTGTTCGGTTATCTTTTTAAATACTTATCATTTTGAAAAATAACAATAAATAACTATTGGCATGGCTTGTGCTTTATCTTGGTATAAATGTGAAGTTGTGGGTGCGGTTTGTGCGTACCTAAGGATCTGAGATGATTAAAGACACAAGTAGCCAAGATACTGTTATTGCGCCTAAGTTAGGTCGTAAGTTGCGCTTACCCTTAATTATAGGTGGCGGTGCAATATTGATGAGTGCATTGGTGTGGGCGAGTTTGGGCCATGACAGTTCGGTGCGTTCAGTTGATGGCGCTGAATTACGCTTAGCAACGATCACTCGTGGAACCTTAGTTCGTGATATAGCCACTACCGGTAAAATAGTGGCTGCTAATGCGCCGATTTTATATAGCACCGAAGAAGGTGTGGTGACTTTACTGAGCCAACCAGGTGATGAAGTTGAGCAAGGACAGGTAGTCGCTAAAATTGAGAGCCCACGTTTGCAAAGTGAATTGCAACAACAGCAGTCGATGCTTGAAGGGATGCAGGGCAGTTTAGAACGTGCCAAGTTAGACGCCCGCCGCGAGCAACTTCGTGTCAGTCAGATTTTAGACATGGCGACAGTGGATTTAGAAGCTGCGGATCGTGAAAGCCGTCGTGGTGATCAATTGATTGAGTCGAGTTTGATCAGCAAAATCGATTTTGAAAAAAGCAAAGATGATTTACACAAAGCTAAATTACTGCATAAGCATGCCCAGCAAGAAGTTGAGTTAATGCGCGATACCCTGAGTTTTGAAATTAAAAACCGTACTCTTGAAGTACAACGTCAAGATTTAGTGGTGAGAGAGTTAACTCGTCAAGCCAATGCTCTGAATATTATTGCTCCGGTTAGCGGCATTATTGGTAACTGGCTGGTGGAGCAAAAAGCCCGTATCGGTCCGAGTCAGCCAATGCTAACAGTGGTCGACTTAACCGCCTTTGAAGCAGAGCTTGCGGTGCCAGAATCTTATGCCGATGAGTTGGGCTTGGGAATGGATGTTGAGTTGAGTTTTGGTAGCGTTAATGTGGTTGGCCAATTGTCGTCAATTTCACCTGAGGTGCGTAACCGCGAAGTGACTGCCCGAGTGCGTTTTGCAGACAGCAACACCTTATCATTACGTCAAAACCAGCGTTTATCTGCCCGAGTATTACTGGAAAACAGACCCAATGTGTTGATAGTAAAACGCGGTGATTTTCTCAATCTTGGCGGTGAAGTAGCCTATCAAGTGAATGATGCGGTTGCTCATAAGAAAACCGTCAAACTGGGGGCACGCAGTATGAGCCAAGTTGAAGTGATTGAAGGCGGTGACGAAGGGGATGTTTGGGTGATATCAGGTACCGAAAGCTTTAAAAATGAACCTAATATTCAGATCCGCTAAGCAAGTCTGCAACTAAGTTAATGACTTAAGCAAATAACGAAACACTCAACTGAGTAAGGACATTCAATGACTTTTATTCAACGTAGACAGCTTATCGCACTCGCTGCTTTATTTGTTCTCGCAATAGCCGTGAGTTATCGCATTGATAATCATACCGATTGGTTATCGGTGAGTTTGCAGTTAATTGACATGAGCAGCCAGGTTTCAACTCGGCTAACGGAGGTCAATCCGGTCGTTCGCTTGCATATTGATATTAGCGACATGGTCAACATTAAGCTGCTGTTTTAGCCTCGGCTAGCGGGTACTGTCGCTGACAGCACTAATCAAATCAGCGACCACGACATATCACCTAAACCGATAATAACAACACTCATAGCATTAAAAAAAGCATTAAAACAACAGTATTCAGATTAGTAAGATTCACATTATCAGCCATAAGCGCTGGGATGCGACAACCGAATTAACCAAGGAAGCCATTATGTTATCCATGAAAAACATCAGTAAAGTATTCAAAACCGATTTAGTTGAAACCCATGCGCTACGTGACTTTAATCTGGAAGTGAATGAAGGCGAGTTTGTGGCAGTGACGGGCCCATCGGGCTCAGGTAAAACCACTTTTTTGAATATTGCCGGTTTACTTGAAGGGTTTTCATCTGGGCAATACAGTCTTGATGGTGTCAATGTATCGAATTTAAGCGATAACAAAAGTGCCAAAGTGCGCAATGAAAAAATTGGCTTTATATTTCAGGGGTTTAATTTAATTCCTGATCTCAATTTAGCCGAAAACGTCGAAGTACCATTACGCTATCGCGGTATGAATGCCAGTGAGCGTAAGCGTCGAGTCGAGTCAGCATTAGAGCAAGTGGGTTTAGGTGCGCGAATGAAGCACTTACCGACACAATTATCGGGTGGACAACAGCAACGCGTAGCGATTGCGCGAGCATTAGCGGGCGAACCTCGATTTTTATTAGCCGATGAACCTACCGGTAATTTAGACAGCTTAATGGCGCGTCAGGTGATGGAGCTGCTTGAGAATATTAATCAACAAGGCACCACCATTATTATGGTGACTCACGACTCCGAACTTGCACGTCGCGCGCAGCGCAATATTCAAATTGTCGATGGCCAAGTATGTGACTTTTCCATGTATCAACAAGCTGCTACAGGCACGCGATAATCGCATAAGGGGAATATTATGTTTTTTTACTATTGCGATTTAGCATGGCGAAGCATACGTAAAACGCCGATGTTATCGATGTTAATGGTGTTAGCCATCTCGATTGGGATTGGAATTACCATTACCACGTTAAATGTCTATAAAACCATGTCTTATAATCCGGCAGGTGATCGCAGTGAAGTGATTAACTCGGTACAGTTGTGGAGCCAAGGATTGGATACGTGGGATGAGTTTATTGCCAATATTACTTATATCGATGCAATGAATTTGCGTAATAACGATGAGTTAAGCCTTAAAGCTGCCAGTTATCGTACTGGGTTAGCTTTGCAGTCTGATAATCCAAAGATTGAACCAGTATTGCAAAGTGTGCGAGTTACCGACAGAGACTTTTTTAGGATTTTCTCGGTACCATTTTTATATGGCAGTTACTGGGATGCCAGCGTTGATTTACGCCCAGCCTATCAAGTTGTCATTAGCCAAAAGTTAAATTTACGCTTTTTTAAAGGCAAAAACAGTGTGGGTAAAACGGTGTTTTTAGATCGTAAGCCTTATCAGATTGTGGGGGTGATTGAAGATTGGAATCCACAGCCTAAATATTACGATCCAACTAATGGCGCATTTAATGATGCTGAAGAAATATTTATTCCTTTTTCGTTAACCGAACAAGAAGAGTTTGATGTGTGGGGCAATACCAGTGGTTGGAAATTTGAACCCATGCTCACTTACAAGGATCGATTAACGTCAGAAAAAGTGTGGATTCAATTTTGGACCGAACTCAAAACCGATGAGCAAAAACAAAGTTTTTTAGCGTGGTTAATCCGTTATGTCGAACAACAAAGAGCCATTGGCCGCTTTACTGATACGGCTAAAACCGCTGGCGAATCAGTGCAAATTAGCGATATCAGCAAATGGCTAGAAGATAATGAAGTGGTGCCCAAAGATAACAAAATATTAGTCGGTTTAAGCTTACTGTTTTTAAGCGTTTGCTTAGTCAATATTCTCGGTTTATTGCTGACTAAATTTTTAAAGCGTGCGCCTGAGGTGGGGGTCCGTCGTGCGATTGGCGCTAGCCGTGGACAGATTTTTAGCCAGTATATGGTCGAAGTGGGCATGATTGGCTTTATTGGTGGGGTCGTCGGGTTGTTATGGGCATGGGGTTCGTTAACGGCGCTACACAGCTATTTTTCAGTGGACCAAAGTGTCACTGGGCTTGATCTCAGTATGTGGTTTATCACCCCAATTATCGCTATTTCAACGGCGATATTGGCAGGGGTTTATCCTGCATGGGTGGTGTGTCGCACTAAACCCAGCGTGTATTTAAAAGCCCAATAACGGATTATAAACAAGGACATCACCATGCTACATATCAAACCGATTTTATCCAGTTTACTGCGCAGTAAAAGCGCGCCGGTTTTATTGCTATTACAGATCATTTTGTCTGTTGCGATTGTCGCCAATGCTAGCTTTATTATTAACGAGCGTTTGTCGTTAATGCAGCGTGAGTCGGGCTATGCAGAAGATCAAATACTCACATTCAGTGTTTATAACTTCGACCCAGCCGTTGATAATCTTAAGCAAAATGAGGTAGATCAACAGATTTTACGTTCACTTCCTAATGTTATCGATGCCAGTTCTAGCAATATGTTGCCCTTAAGTGACAGTGGTTGGATGGATCGCTATGTTGACAGCCCAAATGAAGATACGGCCAAAAGCACTCCGGGTTTTGCATTTTACTTGGGTAACGAGCATTTGCTCAATGTGATGGGCGCTAAGTTAATTGCCGGACGCAACTTTACGGCAGATGAAATTAATACCAGCTTGAGTGATAGCGGCATGCTGGCGCTAGTGTCGCAACCTCTAGCTAAAGCCTTTTGGGGGGATGAATCGCCGCTGGGTAAAACCATGTATCAAGGAGAGCAAAGTGTTACCATTATTGGCGTGGTTGATAAACTACAAGGGGCTTGGGTTGATAACAAGAACTTTGAATACAGCGTGATCCAAAATATCGATTTTGGCGGCAACAGCAGTAATAAATCTTATATGGTACGGGCATTATCTGAACACATCCCCGCGTTAGAAAACGCTATCCGAAAAGCCCTCCATGCTGAAAATCCCAATCGGGTTTTTGATAACTTTCAAACTCTGAGTGAAATCAGAAACCTGACTTACAGTAACCACCGTTTAATGGCGACCGTATTAAGTATTATGGTGGTGTTATTGCTACTCATTACTGCGCTAGGATTAACGGGTATGGTGATGTTTAATATTCAACGTCGCACCAAACAAATCGGCACTCGCCGTGCATTAGGAGCTCGTAAGCGTGACATCATTGAATATTTTATGGTTGAAAACTATCTGATTTGTATTGTCGGTGGTGTTATTGGCGGCATGTTATCACTTGTATTGGGACAGCAATTAATGAAACTGTATAGCTTACCAATGGTGCCGGTAGTTTATCCGATAGCATCTGTGGTTGGCTTACTGATAGTTACCACGCTAGCGGTTATTATTCCCGCGGCTAAAGCGGCCAATATTTCACCTGCGATGGCGACGCGCAGCGTCTAGAGTCATGCTGATTTTATTCGCAATCTAGTTAGCTTTGCGCTAGCGTGCTAGGCTAGCAAAGGTGCTCAATCAACATCGCGTTTTGGAGTTTAACCAATGAGAATTACATCAAAGTAATGGATAATATTTTAATTGTTGACGACAACCATGCCATTTGCCAAGCCCTTGCGCTGATGATTGAACTGCATGGCTATCAGGCTATTTTTTGTCACACGCCAGAAGCTGCAGTTGAGATTGTCACTCATAAAGAGATCTGCTTGGTGATCCAAGACATGAACTTCAGCCGTGATACCACTTCGGGTGAAGAGGGCAAACAGTTGTTTTATGGTTTACGTAAATTACAGCCTAATTTACCGATTATTTTAATGACCGCTTGGACTCAACTTGAAACTGCTGTTGAACTGGTTAAAGCGGGCGCGGCTGATTACATGGGTAAACCCTGGGATGACGCCAAGCTGCTCAATAGCATTAGCAACTTATTATCTATTTATCGATTATCACAACAAAATAGCCAATTAAGTCGCATACACAGTGAGCGGATGTCGGCCATTAATGGTGCTGATTTATGTGGGCTAGTATTTGGTAGTGGCGCGATGCAGCGCTGTGTTGATTTGGCGTTACAAGTGGCTCGTTCTGATGTGTCGGTAATGATCACTGGCCCAAATGGCGCGGGTAAAGATAAAATCGCCGATATTTTACAGGCTAATTCGCCACTAAAAGATAAACCTTTTATTAAGGTCAACATTGGCGCTTTGCCGCTAGATTTATTAGAGGCTGAGCTATTTGGCGCAGAAGCTGGCGCCTTTACGGGGGCCAATAAAACTCGTATGGGCCGTTTTGAAGCGGCTGATGGCGGCACGTTATTTTTAGATGAAATAGGCAATTTGCCTTTGTCTGGTCAAGTGAAGTTATTGCGAGTGCTGCAAACAGGCGAGTTTGAACGTTTAGGCAGCCATCAAACTCGTAAAGTCAATGTACGGGTAATTAGTGCAACTAATGCCGATTTAGCCGATGACATTCTCAATGGGCGATTTCGTGAAGATTTGTTTTACCGTTTAAATGTGATTGAACTGAGCGTGCCACCATTACATCAACGCCAAGATGATATTTTACCCTTAGTGAAACATTTTATTGGCACTAACTTTAGTCTTGATAAAACGACCCAGCAGGCGTTACTTAACCATTGTTGGTCAGGCAATGTACGCGAATTAGAAAACGCCTGTAAACGAGCGGTATTACTGGCAAAATCTGCCCAGCTTACTCTGCACGACTTTGGCTTGAACCCGAACACGGCTAATCAAGTGGCTGCGGTTTCAAGGCTACATCATTCAAGTGAAGCTGTTAAAAATCAATATTTTGTTAATGATGCCCTTGAGCAGAATGAGTCAGATGATGCCAGTGCGGGTCTTATTTTTGAGCCTGATAAACAACAGATAGAAGCTGCATTAACCCAATATAATGGCGTTATTGCCAGAGTGGCTAAATCGTTTGGCTTAAGCAGGCAAGCCCTGTATCGGCGGATGGAAAAATACGCGATTAGAGTCACTAAGCCATGATGTTATCGTTACGCACTAAAGTCGTGTTAAGCAACATGTTAAGCTGCCTTTTGGCCGCAATGGCAGGGGCTTTAGTGTGGCTGACATTAGGTGATAACTCGCTATGGTTGGCTGTGCTACTAATGTTGGCTGTGTGCTACTTTTGCAGTATGTGGCTTACCAAGCGCTTAAGTGACAGCCTGCAAGCGTTGGAAATCGGCTTATTAAACTTTAAAGACAACGACTTTAGTGTGTCGCTGCACCCTTATGGTGAGCCGCAACTTGATGCTTTGGTGAGTTTATACAATCAAGCATCGGCAAAACTGCGCAGCGAACGACAATTTATTTATCAGCGCGAGTTAATGCTCGATAAAGTGATTCAAAACTCGCCAAATGTGATGTTATTAATTGATGACTCACAGAGAGTTATTTATGCCAATGGCGCGGCAAGACATTTGTTCAATCATGGCGTTAAAGTTGAAGGTATGTTGTTACCTGAACTGATTGCGATATTGCCAGAAGCGCTTAAAACGGCATTAAATAGTGAGCAAGAAGGGCTGTTTTCGATGGGCAGCAGCTCAGGCGATAGTATCGATGAGAATGATGTTGAAACCTGGCATATTTCCCGCGGTCGCTTTACCCAAAATAATCAGCAACATCATTTAATTTTACTTAAACAACTCACTAAAGAGCTTAATCGCCAAGAAGTCGCCGTGTGGAAAAAGGTGATCCGCATTATCAGCCATGAGCTCAATAATTCAGTGGCTCCTATCGCTTCTATGGTTAACTCAGGTAGGTTTTTAACTCAACATTTAGACAACACTAAGCTGCAACTGATTTTTGATACTATTGAAAATCGCACCAGTCATTTAAGTCAGTTTATTTCTCATTACGCCCAGTTTGCTAAGTTACCTTTACCACAAAAACAGCTAATTGATTGGTCTAAGATGACCCAACAGCTGGCTCAGCAATATCCGTTTCAGGTGTTATCGCCTCTGCCGCAAATGCCGATTAAGCTTGATGCGGTTCAACTTGAACAAGTACTGATTAACTTACTTAAAAATGCCCATGAATCAGGTGCGGATGCCGATAGTGTCGCGCTGATTTTTGAAGATATTACCCATCCAGTTGCTGGTTTATTGATAAAAGTGAATGATCAAGGTTCGGGGATGTCTAGCGAAGTATTGTCGCAGGCACTGTTGCCCTTTTATTCTACCAAGCAATCTGGTACTGGCATTGGTTTACCCTTATGCCGGGAAATCATTGAAGCTCACGGTGGCCGAATTAGCCTGCAAAGTCGCCCAGAAGGGGGCTTAAGTGTCAAAGTCTGGTTACCTGCTCAACAGAGTTAATGCTGCGTTAGCGACTTACTGTTCAGATGGATGTTTATGTCATCACGCTAATGACTCAGCCGTTGATCCATTAAGCTTAACGTTTACCCCTAACAATCGATCTCATTGGAAAACAGTTTCAGGTAACCGTCAAGACAAGTGAGTGAAATCTTGTGGATGTGTTAACTTACGATGGCGTAATAAGACGAGGTAAGTTGACTATTTTATCGATAGCATTGACTTGACAATACCAATAACTAATAACTAATAAAAAGGACAGATTATGCAGACGATACTGATATGTTTATTGATTGCGATGTTATTGCCATATGTGGCAAAAGTACCGTTAGCAATGGCAATGGCTAAATTGGGCAAATATGACAATAACCACCCGCGGTCGCAGCAAGCTCAGTTAACCGGATATGGTGCACGAGCGGCTGCTGGGCATCAAAATGCGTTTGAGTCGTTAATCGTTTTTGGTATTGCTGTGTTAACGGCGTTAATCACTAATAATGTGACTGATATGGTTGCGTTATTAGCGATTGTGCATGTGGTCGCGCGGTTGGTTTACCATGTGATGTATTTATTGAATTATGGCACCATGCGATCATTGACTTGGTTTGTTGGGATTGGCGCATCGATTGGCATATTTTGCCAAGCATTTTAAGTTTGAATCACCGATAAAAAAAACGCCATAAAGGCGTTTTTTTTATCGCGTTAGTTGATACTTTCACGATAGCGATAATATTTAGCGATAATATTGTTTAATCTAGGCTAGTAACCCGTTCATAGCCCATTTCAGTTAACTGGTCGTTCACACAGTCTAATAAAAACGATCCAACCTCAGATTCAGGTAGTTGATCTTCAACTGCAATTTGCTTACAAGCATCTTTTAAAGACACCACATCTTTTATTGGTGCTTGAGGAAGGGCAGCTGCACTAAAACTGATTGCTATGCTGCTGATGAATATTGCAGCTAATGTGGTTAGGGTAATACGGGATGCTTGCATGGGTGTTCCTTCTTGGGAGAACTTTATTATTTCGACAAATACTACTGTAGCTTAGTTCCCTTGGATAGGGTTATTTAAGGGCTTTTTATGATTTTATATGCAAATGTATGGGATTGATATGACAGGGTTACTGACTGAAATCAAAAATTGTCAGCTTTGTGCTTCTAGCTTAGTTAATGGTGTGCGTCCTGTGGTGCAAATCGATCCCCAAGCGAGAATATTGATCATTGGTCAAGCCCCTGGTCGCAAGGTACATCAGTCGGGGATCCCATTTGACGATGCCAGTGGCGACAGATTACGCCAATGGTTAGGCATCACCCGAGAGGTGTTTTACGATGCGAAGCAAATCGCTATCATGCCGATGGGCTTTTGCTTTCCTGGCAGCTATAGCGGTAAGGGCCAGTCTGGCGATTTACCGCCAAGACCTGAGTGCGCGCCTAAATGGCACAGTCTGTTGTTAGCGCAACTTGTAAATGTAAAGTTGATCTTGCTGGTGGGCCAATATGCACAGCAGTACTACTTAAGCGATAAACCGAAAACCTTAACCGAAACCGTACTGCAATGGCGCACCTTTGGGCCATGTTACATTCCACTTCCACATCCTAGCCCGCGTAATAATATTTGGCTGAGCCGTAATCCATGGTTTGAGGCTGAGTTACTGAGCGATATTCGTCAACGGGTGGCGATTGCGCTAGCGTAATCGCCAAGTTATTTATTGCTGGATTGGTGCCTAAGCTATTGTTTCTCTATGATAAAATCAATGGTTCTTTTATCTAGACAGCGCTTAGATAAATAAGTAGTGGTTTTTTCGAGCTTTATTAATAAACCGCTATCCGTTTCAGTAATCCGATAAATATCTGTCCATAAGATCTGTTGATTTACATGCAGCGACTGACTGTTGATGCCTTTATCATCGATGGTCAGACTGACATGTTCACCTGCCGCTTTACTCATCATTTGACGCCATAACCACCAGGTTTTATTAAAGCGAATACTTAAAAACTCAACAACCGCTAAACCAATGAAAAAGTAGCCTAAATAGTAGGTTTCTTTGGTGCTCATGGCCGCAGAACTGATAGCGTCGAGCATTAAAATAGCCAAACCAATCAGTGCAAACACAGCGGTTTTAATAAAACGTTTTGGTGACGGATTGGGATTAACTGATTGCTGATAGCATTCTTCAAAGTACGACTTATCGAGTACATATTCAGCAGTATAACGAAAGGCTTGTGACATGATGACCTAATGAACGGCAGTTGATGGGCATGATTATCGCATAGTCATCTGTTTGCTCAAAGTATGCTTAAGAGTGAAATTGGCGGGCCATGGCGGTTAACACGCTCATGACCCAGTAAATCAACATTATTGAATCATATTCTTATCCACTTACTGGCTTATAAGCCTTGCTATTGTTTAGCGGTAATCGCTTGCATTAATGTTGCCGACAATTGCTGTTGTTGTTCTGGGGTTAATTGTTGATCGTCTTTATTGGATAATAAAAATACATTGTCTGCACGTTCGCCGACCGTACTGATGGTGGCCGAATGAATATTTAAATCCAATTCCCTGAACGCACTGGCAATTTGTTCCATAAATTCACTGGTGTCTAGTGCGGATACATTAACCAAACTACGAGTCGATTTGCGTGAATGCAAAAATTCGATGTTAGGTTGATTATCAAAACTTTGATGCCGTCTGGACTGACGCTTTTTCGATAAAGTAATGCCCTGATCAAGTACTTGATGTAACTTATCAATAACTTGTTTGCGGCGTTGCTCGCTGGTGATGGGTTTTTCATCGAAGTCGAGTACCTTAAATGACTCGACCACATAGCCATCTTTAGTGCGGGCAATTTGTGCTTGTTTAACCGAAATGCGTAATGTTGCTAAGGTATTGAATAATTTTACAAATAAGCCGTGGCGGTCTTTGGTGTAAACAAACACATCACTGCAGCCTTTTACCACCACATCGTCGAGTAAAATAAGGGTGTTGTATTGATTATCTGTCGCTGGCGCAAGATCGTGATTAATCATTGCTCGGGTATAGCGGGCGATATCATCAGCTTCGGCATTACTGAAAAAGGCGATAGGCAATCGACGCCATAATTTTTTAATCTCTTCACTGTTGTTTTCATCAACCAATAAATTGAGCGCTTCTTGTTTGTGCTCTCGCACTAAGGTTCGCAGTTGCAGAATATTTTCAAAACCACTTCGAAGTGCTTTGCGGGTGACAAAATATAAGTCTTTTAGCAGTGATGCTTTCCAGTCATTCCACAGATCATCATTGGTTGCCTGAATATCTGCAATGGTAAGGCAATATAGAGCATCTAAACGGGCTAATGTGCCGACTTTTTTGGCAAATGCGTTGACCACTTCAGGATCATAGATGTCCATGCGCTGTGAGGTAATAGACATTAATAAATGATGTTCTACTAACCAGCAAATGAGTCTTTCTTGTGAGGCTTTTAAACCATGGAACTTGGCGAACAAACTGGCATCGACAGCGCCTAATTCACTATGATCTCCGCCGCGTCCTTTGGCTAAATCATGGAATAATGCGGCAAACAAGAGTGTCGATTTATTGGACATTTTTTGATAAATATCAGCAGCTAATGTGAGATCTTTATCTAAGGTTTTGATGTCGTGGCCGTAAGTGTAAATATTTTTAAGCACTTTGTGGGTGTGTTCATCAACAGTATAGGCATGGAACAAATCAAACTGCATCTGGCCAACGACTTCACGCCATTGCGGCAAATAAGACGCTAAAATACCGTGCTGATGCATTAAGGTAATCGCCAGTCCCATGCCTTGAGGGTGAACAAATATCGCTTTAAATTGTTCACGACACAGCTGAAAGTCTTGTAAGTCGCCCATTAAGCGGCGTCTCACTTGGCGCAGTGAACGTAGCGTTTCTGCGGTAATACCGATAATTTTGTCGTGATGAATCGCGATAAATTCAAATAACGCCATAATCTGGGTGCGATCGATAAACACGGTTTCATCACGAACATGAATGTATTTATCGACAATTTCAAAATTCTCGTTAATCACAATAATGTGTGGATTGAGCTCTGGAATAATTTCTCGCTGGAAATAGGCCATTAAAATTTTGTTTAATTCGCCGATGCGCTTCATGGCGCGAAACAGCTGGCGCATCATTTTTTCGATAGCAATATTGCCGCTTTCGCCGATGGGCATACCATCACCAAACCCCATTAATTTTGCCACTTCAGCTTGGTATTGCAGCAACAAACGATTTTCACCACGCTGGGCTGATTGATGCAAGGCAAAGCGCACCCTAAATAAAAAGTGTTGGCATTCCATTAATTCAGCATATTCATCATTGGTTAAAAAACCAAAGCGTCGAAGTGATTGCATGCTGGATACGCCGAAATGCTTGCGAGCAACCCAGGTAAGGGTTTGAATATCGCGCATTCCCCCAGGGCTGGTTTTAAGATTGGGCTCAATGCTGTATGAGGTACCTTGTGCTTTGGCATGACGCTCTTGCTGTTCACTGAGTTTGGCATTGAAAAACGTTTGGCTTTGCCATAACTCTTGGCCGTAAAGGGCATTGAGAACTTGTTGCTGATGGTGATGGTTACCGGATAAATGGCGGATTTCCAGTAAACTGGTTGCAATGGTTACGTCGTCTTTACAGGCTTGATATGTGTCGTCTAAGCTGCGAACTGCGTGACCTAAATCAAGGTTTACATCCCATAGTTGGGTAAGGAATTGGCTGATAGCGGCCGCTTCGTTAGGTGTTAATTGGCCATCATGGATAACACAAATATCGATATCGGAGAAAGGGTGTAAGGTTTGGCGGCCATAACCACCAACAGCATTAAGCGATATACGCGCAGGGTCTAATTCGAAGGGGTGCCAGAGTTGGCATAATAGTGCATCGAAAAACTGCGATCGCTTATTCAAGGTGTCGTTAATGGCACTCTGAAAAATGTTATCTTGTAAATGTTGATCCAGTGACTTAATCGCCTGTTTTAATTCGGCGCTAGTCATATCTGAGCGCAAAACTGTACTAGCAGGTTGCGAAAGCATGTTACTCCTTAATGTTTTTGCCTTTTAACAGAATAAGGTATTCTTAAACAAATTGGTATCATTCTATATTGGTGAAGTTTTATGGTGTCTAAACGAGGTCGACTCGATCAATTTATTGCTGGCACGTTACAGATCCCTAAAAAAGCCGTGCGCGAACTATTAATCAACAATAAAGTGCGTGTTGATGGCCAATTTGCTAAGTCACTAGATTTACAAATTGATGAGTTTACTCATATTGAGTGTAATGGTGTGGTGCTACGTCATTATCAAAAACGCTACTATATGCTTAATAAGCCTGACGGAGTGGTCAGTGCCACTATTGACGATAAGCATCCGACGGCATTGGGGCTAATGACGGGCATTAATACTGAGATGCTGCATATAGCTGGGCGATTAGATTTACATTCTACTGGGTTATTATTGCTCACCAATGACGCTAAATGGTCGGAGGCTTTGATGGCTCCAGATCATAAAGTCGACAAAAAGTACTTAGTCACTTTAGCCAATCCGCTGGATCAAGCATATGTTGAGGCCTTTGCGAATGGGATGTATTTTGAGTATGAAAATATCACTACGTTACCGGCACAATTGATGCTTTTATCTCGTCATCAAGCTCGGGTAGTGTTGCGTGAAGGTAAGTACCATCAAATTAAGCGTATGTTTGGTCGTTTTCGTAATCCGGTAGTTGCGCTACATCGCGAATCTGTTGGCGATATCGTGCTGGATCACACTTTGTTAGCTGGCGAGTTTCGTGCATTAACAAAAGCTGAAGTTGATAGCGTTTTTCAGCACTAGATCAATTTTTATTATTTGAATACATGTTAATTTAATCGCCTCATTACAGCAGATTAGGTGATATGTGGATATTCAAGCATTAAAAAAAGTCAGCGAATTAGACGTATTTAGTTTGTTGGTGTTTAAGCTTATTTACGAGACAGGCTTTGCTAACTTTGCCGCCAAAGAGCTTGCGGTATCTGCACCTAAAATTAGTCGATGTTTAACATCGTTAAGAGTGATTTTTAATGATGAGTTGTTTTTTCGTCGCCAACAGGGATTAAAACCAACTCCATTAGCTGAGCGCTTGTATCAGCCAGTATGTCAATTGTGTGACATGGTAAGTAAAATTGAGCGTGTGGCAGACGAAAGCCAAAATCACCATCAAATGCCTATTCTACATATCGCTGTCTCGCCCAGTATTATTACCAGCATCGCCATTGCACTCAGTAAATTGCCTCGTAATGTTATCGGTAAGGTGAGCCTTCATAGCTGGCAAGTTGACACCGAAGAGTTGATTTATAATGGTGAGCTCGATTTTGGCATTGGCTTTGATACTCAGAATGCTCATGGTCTAGAGGCTTCCCCAATTGCCAATGTGAAGTCTTTTTGTGTAGTGGGTAACGTTAACCATGAATTTTGGACTAGTGTTGACGAGATTAAATTAGAAAATATCATTCAACATTCAATTGTGTATTTAAGTTGCAAAGGTTTTAACTGCCGTATTGATCCTTTAGAGCTTTATTGTCAAACCAACGGGTTGTTCATCGAAGATATAGAGTGCGTTGCTAAGCTTGAGGATTGGTATTGGCACATGCTCACCATGGACAGTTTGGCGATAACGATTTGCAATGAAGGTTCGTTTGCACAGCAAATTCCACAACTGCGAGTAGAGAAACTACCCGACAGTGAATTTAATAAGCTTAACAGCGTTATGGCGATGCCAAGTTATTGTTTAATTGAGCGTGCAGAGCATTATCGTCGTTACTCGTTAGAGACCAAGCAAATGATAATTGATATCACTAAGTCATTGTTGATATAAGTATTTATCATTTTATGAAATAAGATCCAGCATGATTAACGTGTGATCTGGATCTTTTTTTATATATTAACGCGTAAATTCAATGTGTTACGGTTTTTTATTTATCCTCTTATCTTGATTTGTATTTTACTCACCCTCAACTACCTCTTTATGGTTACATAATCTGTAATTGGCAGTTTCGTTTTTATGGATACTCAAAACTAAAATTATCGATTCCTGTTAACGAATTTGCAACCAAGCTTCACAGGTTTGTTACAGCGCGCGGGTGTTTTGTTCTATTTCCCTATACTTTATAAGTGTAAAACCTACAAATTTAAATCGGGGGATTTAAAATGAAAAAATATAATAGAACCTTACTTGCTGCAGCGTTTATTGCTGCATTAGGTGTGACAGGTTGTGGATCTGATGGCAGTGATGGTGCCCAAGGTGAAGCAGGTACTCCTGGAGCACCGGGTGCTGATGGAACTCCAGGTACACCAGCTGGTTCAGTCGTTACAACAGTTGAAAATGCCTATGACTTTACCTTAACACTGGCTCCTACAGATATTGTAGTAGTAGGTACAGATCCTTTTAGCCTCAAATTTACTGCAACAGGTAAAGGAAGTGGCGGAGCGGACGTTCCATATTCAGGACTCGAGAGAGTAGCGTTATATGTGACCAGTCAATCAGCGAATACTACTGACACTGGTGCGCCAATGTTATGGACAAACCATGCACTTGCTAATGATTTTGGTAGCAGCATGTATTGTAATTTAGAGGGTAGTACGACAGCACGTGATGGGTCTGTCGTTGATGCATGTACATTAGTTGAAGATCCTGCTAACCCAGGTACTTATACTGGTTCTTGGGCACATGATGGTAATGCGCCTGTGGTACTAGCAAGTGGTGATGCAAACGATTTAGTGCGGGTGATGATCCGTGTTTATGACGTTACTATGGCTGATGGTACAGCAGTAAGTGATAAGATTTTATCAACTCCGGTTGATTTTATTCCTGCTACTGGCGAACTTGCTATTTCTGCAAAAGACTCAGTGTCTAATGCTGCATGTATTAAATGTCATAGCCCAATGGAAGGTTACGCTGATACTGATATGCGCATTAGCAACATTGGTGCTCATCATAATTACCAAAAAGTTGAAAATTGTGTAGCTTGTCATAATCCTGCTTATGCTGGTGGACAAGACGACCCTGCAGTTGGTTTTAACGTCAACTTCAATGCCATGATCCATACCATTCATGCGGGTCATCATATTGCTGACTCTCTAACTGGTGACGCCAAAGATATGTTTGGTGGAATCGGATTTCCTGCTGAGTTAAACGAATGTACTGTTTGTCATGATAGTGGCACCCAGTGGAACGACAATATCTATGCAGAAGCCTGTTTGTCATGTCACGTCAATGTGAACTTAAAGACGGGTGAAAATCACAGAGGTATTGTGCCAGCAAGTGACGCGAATTGTTCAGGTTGTCATGGTGCTGGTAGTTTAAGCCCAATGCAAGCTCACAGCGTTGACCGCCGTGCAGCCTTTGAAAATGGTTTGGTACTAGAAGTCGCTTCAGCTGAAGTCGCATCAGACGTATTAACTGTCATCATTGATGTTAAATTAAATGGTGCGGTTGCGGCTGATGGTACTGATTTAACCCAGTACTTAAACAAAGCTAAAGCAGGCGATGATATTTTAATCGGTACACTTGATAGCAATGGCGATTATGTGCGTGGCTTAAGTATCAATACTGCTTCTAATCCTGAAATGTTCGTGGTTCAAAGTGGCAAGTTAACCTTAACTAAAGCACTTAACCCTAACCAGTTAGACGGCAAAATACTTTCAGTTTCTTCTGAAATGAACATGTGTGGCAATACAACGACCGATATGGTTGTTGTTAATACCAAACTAGCTGAAGGTGCAGGTACCGATACTGGTGCTTGTGATGTACCTGTTCCAGCAAACATAGTGACTAAGTTCTTTATGTTTGATGCAGTTGCGGCTAAAGGCGTATTAACTGAGGACAATCTACGTTTCGTTAGTCCTGAGTTGACAGCTTATACCTCACCTACACAGGCTGGTAACGACCGTACAACGGCTGATGAAGCTAAATGTAATGCTTGTCATGGCAACTTGTCTCACATTAAATCACCTAACCATGGTGTGACTAACTTTACACAATGTGCTGATTGTCATAACAACAACTATGCAGGTTCATATCATGCTGATGTTTACAAGCAAGCTGGTGTAGATGCTGATGGCGAACCTACGTTTGAAGTGGTTGAAGGATTAACTTATACCAATCGTGACTTAGTTACTGTTGCTCACCGTTTCCACAGTGGTTTGTTTGCAGGTAGCACAGGTGCTGGCATTTACTTAGGTACAGATGGTGAAACTTGGGTTAACTATCCTGCAACTAAAACAAATTGCCAAGCTTGTCATAAAGATGCCAATGCTGCGGGAGATGCTATGCCATTCTTCTCTGGTACTGGTACGTTAACATCTGGTAGAACTGCAATTGCAATCAGTGGTGGCGAATTTATTTCTCCTGTCGCTGAAGCATGTCGTAGTTGTCACGCTCACTCTGGTCCTGCTGCTCTAGCTCACTTCAAGAGTAATGGTGCGACAGTTACTGGTGATAACGTAATGTCTGCTGCCGGTGTACCAATTGAGTCTTGTGCGACTTGTCATGCTGAAGGTAAAACTTATGGTCTTGATAAAGTTCACTCAGGTGCAGCGCACTAGTTACAAAATAACTTCTTAATCATCACTTAAGAAAGTAAGTAAGAAGGAGGCAGCAATGCCTCCTTTTTTATTCATTTTATCTATCAGGGTATAAGCACTTAATGCTCATCCGTTATCAGTATTACTACTCGAAAAATTAGCTATCCAAGCTGATTAGATTTAATCCAGCCCAGTTCAATTCGACTCAATCCAATTCAATCTAACCAACTCAATCTAATCAACTCAATCAATTCTGAAAGCTAGCAGCTTGAGTTATCGCTATTTAATTGGCCACTGAATTGAGGTTAATGCCGTATTGACCTTAATTGCATCATGAAGCGTGGCGGTGTTTACCTACAACAGACGATGGCTTCATTAGCTGGATACATAAATCTGTAAGTTGTTGAGGTTGCAGGCTCTCGTCTGTTATTTTGCGGATGCCATTTGAGGTACAGTAGCGACAAATAGGCAATAAACAGAGTCGCTAATGAGAACAGGGTTAATAAGATTGACGTTAACTACAGGGTCGTTTTCTTAGGTGTTGATTAAAAACGACCAATGTATTTAGAACAAGAAAACAAAAGGGAAGCATTGTTGCTTCCCTTTTTATTCATCAACATAAACCTACTGGTAAGTGTTATGCCATCTGTTTAATTAAGCTGCTTGTTGGCGTTGCATGGTCAATAACCATTTTCCATAGATAAAAATACCCACCGCAGAAATAATCCCAATCGCACCGATAATATACCAAGCCATGCCGATATTATTGGCTTCATAGAGCATATGCGTTAGGGGTTGTGCTTCTATGCCAGTAAAGTCGACTAAGCGCATAAAGGCTTCACCTTGCGGAATGCTATCAACATCTACTTGGCTCATGCCACGGCTAACCAGTTCATTTCGAGAGATGATCTCTTTAGAGGCGTAAATTTGGTAAAGCTTAGGGGCAAAGTAGCCTTCTAATGTCCAACCAATCCCTTGCGGCAACATGACAAAACCTAAGTACATGGCTTTTTTGCCTTCAGGGGCAATATTACCCATAAACTCGTTTTTCTTTGGGCTAATCATCATTTCACCGAAAGAAAACATCACAATTGCCAGCACAATCATCCATGCCGCATTAAATACGCCCACTAACATAATCGCGGCAATACTTAAGATGCAGCCAAATAGCATAGTGGTGGTGATCCGGTATTTTGCGGTAAACGCGGCCACTAAAAAACAGGTGGTCATGATCATACCGGCGTTCAGGTTTAGCATGCCTTCTGGCATAACCTTAGTTCCGTCATTATTTAATCCCAACCAGAACTGTAATATGCCGTTACTGGTGCCTTCAGGGCCAAATAGCGAGGTGACAATAACGCTAGTATCAACCCACTCGGCAATGTGGATCGGTAATACGTCAAACAGTGAATTATATAAAAACCAAAAACCAGCAAACACCAGCATGTAGTAAATTACTATTGGTTTTTTAAGTTCTCTTAAGGCATCTTTCCACAGTGCTTCTTGTTGCCGTTCTCCTGACTTTACTTGGCGTGCACGCTCTATGCGATCAGCTTTACCCGGCTCTTTATAAGCCAGTAAAAATAAGAAGTTAAATGAGATTATCGCGGCGCAAGCATAAAAGACGTTGTCCCAAGATAGCTGACGCATGTGCACCGCCACCAATGGGCCGAGAAAGCCACCAATGTTAACGACCTGGTAGAAAATCCCCCAAGCCATAGAGGTGTTCTCGCGTTTTGTCGACAGCACTAAAGTGCCTTGAATACCGGGTTTAAAGACCCCTGTACCTGCAGCGAGTAACATCGCACCAATAAGGAAACCCCAAAAATTGGGCAATAAAGCCATGGTGAGATAACCCGAAATTTTTATAATCGTGGACACAAAGATAGTCTCTTTATATCCTACACGATCAGAAATTCCGCCAGTGATAACAGGAATAAAGGTTTGTAGCATTGCCCAAACAGCAAGAATAATACCGTAGTCGTGCAAGTCGATGCCTAAACCGCCTTGTGACACCGGAGATTTAGCGTATAAGCCTGCACTGGCTTTGACGCCATAATAGGCGATACGTTCAACCAGCTCCATGCCGCCAACGAGCCAAAATATATAGCCAAGACTGGTGATAGAGGCCCACATTCCCAATTGTTTTACTTCACTCAGATCGTTGCCTGAGTGTGAATTAGTGCTCATAAGTCACCCTTTTATTTTATGTTCTATATCATTTTTATAACAAAGGCTGACACTTTACCTAAGTTCTGCAGAAATATCCAAAACCAATAAAAAAGCGGATCAAATGATCCGCTTTTTTTGTTTAATCATTGGCTCGTAACAGCTTAAAAGTCTGTAACTGCTTAACGGCCATTCTCATTTGGATGTTGAGATAGAAATGCAAATACTCAGGGCTAAGCTTGTTGTTATGGTTTAGGCACCACAACACTTTTTGTACTTTTTACCACTGCCACAAGGACAAGCATCATTGCGATTAGGCTTAGCTTCAGACTTTACCGTTTTAGGTTTATTCAATAAACCACTTAATTCGATAATGTTTTCAGGCTTGTCAGCATCAATAGTGATATTGGCAAAGAGTTGTTTTTCAGCAACCATTGCGGCAACTTCCGTTTTACGCGCCTCGGTTTGCACAGACAACTTAAGCGGTAATGCTTCTGTACCAGGTTTAGCTGTGCGCTTGGTGTTATAACCACTTTCGCCATAAGCCGGCTTAGGGGTTTGACGACCTTTAAAAAAGAATTTATCAGACATGGTTTTAGCCCATAAAATAGAATGATGATATTGGCCGAAGCTTATACACCAAAAATGTAAAGTGAGATATCAAAGTTTCAATTTTGAACAAAATAAAGCGTTAATTATTGCCATGAGTCACATCAACAAAGATAAAAAACCAGCGAATTACTCGCTGGTTTTTTATAGAACGTTTTGTGTAAACTGAGTAAACCTCAAGGTAAATAGAGGCTTTCAGTTAAATCTTAGCTAATTCGACTTTTTGTTCGTTTAATTTTTCAATGTCACGAGTTAAATCGGCCATCTTAGCGCGTTCTTTATCTATAACTGCCGCAGGGGCTTTAGCCACAAAACCTTGATTAGATAATTTACCCTCAATACGGGCAATTTCTTGAGCAAGCTTTTCTAGCTGTTTATCAATACGGGCCATTTCGGCGCCAACATCGATCAAACCTGCCATTGGGATTAATAGCTCCATATTGCCGACTAACTGAGTACTCGACATTGGCGCCGTTTCACCTTCCGCTAAAATAGTCATCGTCTCAAGTTTAGCCAAACTAGCAAAGAATGTTTGGTTTGCTTCAAGACGTATACGATCTTCGTAGCTGACACCACGCAGTAACGCATTAAGCGGCTTTGATGGTGCTATATTAAGCTCTGCACGAATATTACGTACCGCTACAATCACTTGCTTAACCCATTCAAGATCGGCCATCGCGGTCGCATCAACTTGATCTGCTTGATAAGTTGGGAACGATGCTAGCATGATGGTGTCACCAGTGACGCCAGCTAACGGTTTAACGCGTTGCCAAATCGTTTCGGTAATGTACGGCATAAATGGATGCATTAAACGCTGCATTTTTTCAAGCACATTGACCAAAGTGTGGCGAGTGCCGCGCATTTGCGCTTCAGTGCCATTTTGCATAACAGGCTTAGTTAATTCTAAATACCAGTCACAGAATTGATTCCAAGTGAACTCGTATAAGGTGTTAGCGGCTAAGTCGAAACGGTAAGCAGCCATATGATCTTCAACGCTTTTCACGGTTTGGTTAAATAAACCAATGATCCAACGATCGGCTAGCGACAATTCCATCGCACCTGGTTTGCCATCAACCAATAGTTGACCGCAATCTAAAGGCTCGCCAGCTTCATCGCTATCTGGATCTGTCTGCACTTCAGTGTTCATTAACACGTAACGTGACGCATTCCATAACTTGTTACAGAAACTGCGGTAACCATCAAGACGTTTCATGTCCCAGTTGATGTCGCGGCCGGTTGAAGCCATTGCAGCTAAGGTAAAGCGCAGTGCATCGGTACCATGAGCTTCAATGCCGTCGGCAAACTCTTTACGGGTACTTTTTTCAATTTTTGCCGCCAGTTGCGGTTGCATCATGTTGCCAGTACGCTTTTCAACTAAGGTTTCAAGCTCGATACCGTCAATCATGTCTAATGGATCAAGTACGTTACCTTTAGACTTTGACATTTTATTGCCGACTTCGTCACGGATAAGACCGGTAACGTAAACGGTTTTAAATGGTACTTGTGGCTTGCCATCTTCATCTTTAATGAAGTGCATGGTCATCATGATCATCCGCGCAACCCAGAAGAAGATGATGTCAAAACCTGTGACCAACACGTCGGTTGGGTGGAAGGTTTTTAAGTCTTCTAAGTTGTCAGGCCAACCTAAGGTTGAGAAAGTCCATAATGCCGAGCTAAACCAAGTGTCTAATACGTCATCGTCTTGACGTAATATTACTGAGTCTGCAAATTTGTGTTTAGCGCGTACTTCAGCTTCGTTACGGCCAACGTAGACTTTACCGTTTTCATCGTACCAAGCTGGAATTCGGTGTCCCCACCAAAGTTGACGTGAAATACACCAGTCTTTAATATCGCGCATCCACGAGAAGTACATATTTTCGTATTGTTGCGGTACAAATTTGATGTCGCCATTCTCAACTGCTTCAATCGCCGTTTTGGCCATTGACTGCACGGCCACGTACCACTGGTCGGTTAATAATGGTTCAATTACCACACCTGAGCGATCGCCATAAGGCACTTTTAAGCCGTGCGGAGCAACTTTCTCAAGTAGACCTAAGCTGTCAAATTCAGCCACGATAGCATCACGGGCTTTAAAACGATCCAGGCCAGCATAACGCTCTGGTAAGGCCATTTCGATGTCTTTGTTTGGGGTGCCATCAGTGTTTATCACTTCAACAAAACTACGTACGGCGGCATCTAAGGTGAAGATGTTGTACATAGGCAGTTGATGGCGTTTACCAACTTCATAGTCGTTAAAGTCATGGGCGGGAGTGATTTTTACACAACCAGTACCAAATTCCATGTCGACATAATCGTCGGCAACAATCGGTACTAAACGGTTTACGACAGGCAATAGAATGAATTTACCGATTAATGACTGATAACGTTCATCATCTGGATGCACGGCTACTGCGCTGTCACCTAGCATGGTTTCTGGGCGAGTCGTGGCGACTTCTAGGTAATCTTTACCATCGCTAGTTAATGCGCCTTGGGCCAAAGGATAGCGAAAATGCCACATGTGGCCTTGCTTCTCTTTGTTTTCAACTTCCAGATCTGAAATGGCGGTGTGTAGCTTTGGATCCCAGTTAACTAGGCGCTTACCACGATAAATCAATTCATCATCGTACAGGCGAACAAACACTTCTTGAACGGCTTTTGATAAGCCTTCATCCATAGTGAAACGTTCGCGATCCCAGTCAACTGATGCGCCCATGCGGCGAAGCTGTTTGGTAATAGTGCCACCAGACTGTTCTTTCCAGTCCCACACTTTATCAATAAAAGCGTCACGGCCTAAATCATGGCGAGTTTTACCTTCTTCGGCTTCAAGCTTACGCTCAACTAACATTTGCGTCGCGATACCCGCGTGGTCGGTGCCGACTTGCCATAAGGTATTTTTACCTTTCATGCGCTCAAAGCGGGTAAGGGTATCCATGATGGTATCTTGGAAGGCATGACCCATGTGCAAGCTACCGGTTACATTCGGTGGCGGGATCATGATGCAGTAATTGCCTTTTGATTCATCACCATGCGGCTTGAAGTAACCTTGCTCTTCCCAGTTTTGGTAAAGGGCTTGTTCGATAGACTTTGGGTTGTATGTTTTTTCCATAGGAGCGTTATGTTCTCTATCTAAATTAAGTGTTTATTCAGCTAATGTTTGAGTGCTGGGCGTAATGCCTACATTCTGATATTGACGGTAGCGATTGCGAGCAATGCGCTTGAGTTCGTCATCATTAGCGACAAAATCGATAATATGGGGCAAGTTTACCGCAAAACTGGGCATTTGGTCTGCAAGATTAATCAGAACTTGGCGACTTTTATTTGGCCCTAAGGTATCAAAACCAATTTCCACAGGTGCACCCGTTATCGGGCCTTCACCTTTTAAGTTGTGTGGTACAAAAGCGTTGGGCTCAAATTGCCACAGTAATTCGTCAATTGCATACGCTTGCTGTTTGTCTTTGCAGTGAATGTAGACGGTTTTTTGTTGGCGATATTGTTGTTCAGCTAACCTGCACGCAGCTAAATACAGCGCATCTAATGCACTCATTTGATTATGATTATCAGGCATAAGGTAAAACAAGGCTTGAGTCATATAGTGATGCTTTTAACAGGTTATAAAGATGAGCTCGAGTTTACACTAAAATAGGCCGTGGGTTAATGGTTGTGAGGTGCGATATTTATATGAGGTTAGAATAGCTCAATATCACCAACGTGAGTTTAATCGCGCTTATTAATCCGGCATAGATCGCTATCACAATGGATTTTTTTCGCCGTTGCGGTAATAGCTCTGTGATGGATGGACGTTGAGGAGATGGTTGAGCTGGCGTTAAGCTTGAACGACACAGTACAAACCACCTAATGGTTAAATTGTAGGGGATATTATTAATTATTATGTGCTGTTTGCGCCATGGGCCTCACAGTAGTAGTCGACTATAAACTTATTGCTGATTGACTGATAAGCTAAAACGAGTGCTGAAGCGGTCGTAACAGACAGCTATTTTTTGATTATCAATTAAATGTGCTTTGTGTTGCTGACGAGTCAAATCGCATTCGGTCTCCTTAGCGGATTAACTCACACTTTACATGAGTAGGACTAGTCCCTTTGGTGCACTCTTTTAAAGCTCTGCGTTGTGCTTTTAACATTGAGTCATAACCAAAACCGTATCCATATCTAACATTACCCATATCGTTAACCGATACAGCCAGTGCTTTATGGTTTTTAAAGCCTTCATACTTGATTAACACATCAATAAGTTTCTGATCATTTGTCACAAACTGACACGCTTTAGGTTGCGGCGTTTGTTCACAGGCTAATGGGTAATGGTCAAATACAGGGTAGGAAATATCGATACTGTCAAACCAAGAGGACCAAGTAGTTTCTTGAGTCTCAATTGCGATATCAGCTGGAATATGAATTTGCAGTTGTTGACCTTGTGAATCATGTTGAGCCAGCCATACTAATTTGAGTTTATTGTTGTTAGGATGGCCATTGGCAACGAGCACGTCGCCAGCGCAATTGTCACACAGTTGCTCGTCAGCTTTTATGATTGATACTTGGGTTGAATGGCCAGAAGCGCCGCCGCAACTTCTTTCAAAGATAACAGCCTTGTACATTTTATCTAATGAAAGTGATTCGGTGTAAACGTTATTACCGCACATGGAACTGAGTAGCCAGCCCAATAAAATAGCCATTAACCCAAAAAGCGCCAACGCGCTGACTATTGAAATGAGTATGACTTTCATCGCCTTCATCTGAACATTCCTTTCAGTGAGTTTTATTTCATTAAATTATACATTTAAGCTATTTTGGGTTTTATATTAAATTTGTTACTTACATGTAACAAGTTAATCATTGTTTATTCTTAGTCAGTTTGGTTTAGAGAGGATCTTTTGGGGAGATTGCATTAAGCATATTTAGCGGGTAACGAAAATTCGATAGTAAAAATTATCTATTGCAGTTGTTATGTATTGGAAATTAATCATCCGTTATCGTATAGCAATATCGGTATCAGTTGGAAAATAATCTTGCTAAATGGTCTGGTACATCCCTGATGATGTTAACTCATCAAATGTTTGTTGCCATAGTGCAACCACCTCATCAGAAGTGTCGTTTGAAAACGCAATATATAAGGTAGAGTCTTACAACTTAATAGGAGTACGCTCTATTGAGTTGATATCGATATCGGCTGCTTTTGCCAAAAAAGGCATTACTAGCTCGCTCATAGGTGCAACACCAACTCGACCATAGTTAAGTTTTTTGAACGATTGCAATTGGTATTTGTCAGTACTGAGGTTGATGAGGCCTTGGGAGTCTAAGTAGGTGCGATCATCATTACCAAGCACTACGACGACATTTCGGACTCGTTTTAAGTCTTCTAAATCTGCTAGTGATAGTCCGTAATTACGCTTTTGGTAAAAATACACTCCGCTACTAATAATGGGGCCTACCCATTTCATGTTTACTTCTCTTTCCGGCCTTTTAGCAATGACAAATAACGCCGTGTTTGGTTGCGACTTTAATAACTGAAAAGCTCTATTAAAGGGGAGGCATTTCAATGTTGGCTGGGTATATTCCATCATCGCTTGAATAATATCGATTGAAAAATCATTTAAACGGCCATCGTCTAGGTAACTAAATGGGGTAAAGGATGGGTGATGAAATGAACTTGCGGATGGTCTTTTGCAAAGAGCGCGTTGGTTGGCGTATATGCAAAGCAACCGCTTCTTTATTTGTATGCCACTGCTAATGACATTATCAAGTGGTTGTGTTGCATCATTTAATCAGTTCTTTGTGATTGTTAATTTGACTATAAGCGTTAGCGTTAAATTGTTCGATAAACAACCTAAAATATGATGAAGTTATAGACAAATTATAACTCCATCATATGATGATTATTTTATCGCCACATCACAGTTATTGATCATCTTTGGTGAAGGCTTGAGATAGTCTTGCCGGGTCGGGAAAGGTAAAATTCTCGCGAATGCTCGCCCAAGAATCATGACTTTTAATACAGTGCCCTACCACAACCAGAATGGAGCAGGCTAGAATTCCCCAACCAATGGCATTATCGCCAGCATTCGCCCACACGGCAACCAAGCTTGATGCCCCAAAAGCGATGGTGATTTGAAGAAAGTTTTGTAATCCAGCAGCTTTGGATGCGTTATTGCTGAATTGTTGCAGGGCATTATTAACTACAATCGGGTAAATACCGCCATTGCTTCCTGCGAGTAATGAAAATGCAACTAGCAGTGGTAAGATCGTTTCAGTATCGAGGATCACGCTGGATACAAAAATGGCTGTAACACAACAACCAAAGAAAATAAGTAAACAGTTCAAGCTGACTTGAGCTCCCCACTTTTTAATCAGTAACTTACTCGAGTAGCCACCGACAATAAACATAATGGTCTGAGGTATAAAACTTAAGCCAATTTCAGTCGCAGCATAACCATACTGTTCCATCACCGCAGGCCAAAGCGTTAGATAAGCAAAGAAAGCACCAGAACAGGCGCCAAAAATGATCACATTACCTAAGTATCGTGTATTAGCCAGTAATTGTTGATAGCCAATATTAGGCTTACTTTTATGCAGGCTCACAGTTTCTTTGGGGACAAAAATAGAGGTCATGACAATCAACAGCACAGCTATAATACACAAGCTAATAAACACCGCGCGCCAGCCAAAACTATTCAGTATCATTGCGCCAGCAATGGGCGCCAATGCCGGAGATAATGCGACTAAAGGCATAATATTAGAGAAAATATTTTGAGCTTTATCGGCTGGATATTGTTCTATCACAATCGCTTGCCAAATGACTGCGGCACTGCAAGCGCCAATCGCTTGGAAGAATCGGGCAATATTCATCGCCATCATACTGTCACTGAGTGCAATCAGTGCACTTGCCAACATAAATACGCTTAAGCCAATAAACAGTGAATTACGTTTACCTATTTTATGGACTAATGGTCCATATAATAACTGTCCAATTGCAAGTCCTGCCAAAAAGCTGGTTAACGATATGGCCACTTCAGAAGTGCTGGCATTAAAAGTCCCTTCAATAGATTTGAATGATGGCAGGTACATGTCGGTAGCAATGAAACCTAACATACTCATTAAGGCTAAATAAAACAGGAAGAGGTAAAATGTAATGTTAGTGTTTTTTTTGTTAATTATTAGGTCGTTGTTACTCATTTTAAACATGTCTTTTTCGTTGTTTCAATAAAGCCTGTTAGCTTAATGGTTTACTTAATTAGCTTAAAACGTTTATTTTTGAATTCTGTCATCAAAAAAATTGATTGGAAGCTTATTGTAAAGCATAATTGAATCCGATTATGCCCTTAGCACATGATTCATTTTGTCCTGTTATATCCCATGAATACCGCCATTAAATGAGTTAAATAGATATGCTTTCACAACAAATATTTGAGCTAATTGATGTTGTTGCTCAAACTGGCAGTTTTACTGCTGCAGCAAAAAAACTGCATAAAGTACCGTCTGCTATAAGCTATTCAGTTAAGCAAATTGAAACAGAACTCGGGGTTGAACTATTTATTCGCCACCATAGAAGCGTTAGCCTAACCCCTGCGGGAAAACATTTTGCAGCCAAAGCTCGTCAGTTTCTTAGCGAGATGGAATTGATGAAACGAGATACCCTTAGAGTCGCTAATGGGTGGAAACCTATGTTATCTATTGCGCTAGATAATATTGCCAGAACTGACAGCATGCATGCATTAATCGCAGATTTTTACAGACAGTTTCATGATGTTGAACTGATTATTCGTATCGAAGTTTTTAACGGTGTTTGGGAAGCGCTTGCTAAAGGCTTAAGTGACATCGCCATTGGTGCGACAACTGCAAATCCGGTTGGCGGGACATTCAAATACACTAACATGGGTAATATTGATTGGCTGTTTGTGGTCAGTGCAGGGCATCCATTAGCCAAGATAATGCGTCCACTAAGTGATGATGAGTTACGAGGTTTTCCGTCTATTTGTCTTGAAGATACTTCCCGTGAGATCCCTAAGCGGATCACTTGGTTGTTAACGAATCAGCGACGGTTAGTGGTGCCTGACTGGCACAGCGCAATTAACTGTTTTGTTGAAGGACTGGGGATTGGTTACATGCCAGAACATTTGGCTGCACCTTTGATTAAATCTGGTCAATTAGTGTGTAAAAAACTGCATAAAGTGAAACAGCCTAGTGCTTGTTGTTTAGCTTGGAATGACGATCAAATGTCACCTGCATTGGCTTGGGTATTAGATTACCTAGGTGATAGTGAGCAATTACATCGTCAATGGTTAGCCTAATCGATGACATCAATCATGTGGGTGAGCTTGTATTTTAATTTACCTGATTGATAACAAAAAAGGGTAAAGCACTAGGCTTTACCCTTTCAATATGTACTTAAATAAACCAAACGATTACTCGTTGATTTCAACTCCAGCACGATTAATTAAGAATTGGCTTAAAATCGGTACCGGACGACCAGTAGAGCCTTTATTCGCGCCGCTGTTCCAAGCTGTACCTGCGACATCTAAATGCGCCCAGTTGTACTTTTTGGTGAAGCGAGACAAGAAACACGCCGCAGTAATCGACCCCGCTGGGCGACCACCTAAGTTTGTCATGTCAGCAAATGGGCTGTCTAGCATGTCCTGATATTCATCCCATAACGGCATGCGCCACGCGCGGTCACCGCTTTGCTCACCAGCATTTAATAGCTCATGGGCTAATGGGTTGTGTGAACTGAATAAGCCAGACGCATGTTTACCGAGTGCAATAACACAGGCACCGGTTAAGGTCGCTGTATCGATCACTAATTCAGGATCATAGCGTTCAACGTAAGTTAATACATCACACAATACTAAGCGGCCTTCAGCATCGGTATTAAGCACTTCAACTGTTTGACCTGACATAGTCGTTAAAATATCACCAGGACGGTAAGCATTACCCGCAGGCATGTTTTCACAACCGGCTAAAATACCAATGACGTTGATAGGCAACTTCATTTCGCATAGTGCTTTCATGGTGCCAATCACACCAGCAGCGCCGCCCATGTCGTATTTCATTTCATCCATGGCTTCGCCAGGTTTTAATGAAATTCCGCCAGAATCGAAGGTTAATCCTTTACCGACAAGCACAATAGGTTTTTCGGTGCTATCAACCGCGCCCTGATATTCCATCACGGTCATGATTGATTCGTTACTGCTTGCACGGCCTACGGCTAAATAAGAGTTCATGCCTAACTTGGCCATTTGCTCTTCACCTATGGTGGTCACTTTCAAGCTTTCGTAAACTTCAGACATTTGGCGGGCTTGTGAAGCCAAGTAAGCTGGATTGCAAATATTCGGTGGCATGTTTGCGACATCACGACACAAATGCATACCTGCAGATACTGCGGTGCCGTGTTCAATGGCACGCTCACCAATAGTTAATTCACGACGTGTTGGCACGTTAAATACCATTTTACGTAATGGACGACGAGTTTCGCCTTTACGGGTTTTTAATGCATCAAATGAATATAAGCTATTTTGCGTGCTTTCAATGGCTTGACGAACTTTCCAGTAGGTGTCGCGGCCTTTGACATGCAGTTCAGTTAAGAAGCAAACAGCTTCCATTGAACCGGTTTCATTTAGGGTACTGATGGTTTTTGTGATAATTTGTTTGTATTGGCGCTCGTCTAGCTCACGCTCTTTGCCACAACCAACCAGTAAAACACGTTCACTCAATACGTTTGGTACATGATGCAATAGCAACATTTGTCCTGGTTTACCTTCAAGGTCACCACGACGAAGGAGGTTACTAATGTAACCTTCACTAATTTTATCCAATTGCTCTGCGATACCAGACAGACGGCGAGGTTCGTATACGCCAACAACGATACAGGCTGAACGTTGCTTTTCGGGGCTACCGCTCTTTACGCTAAACTCCATGAGCACTCCTAGATTCTTAAAGACAAATTTTTATATTTATTAGATAATGTTTGCATTAGGCCATCTGGCATATAATCAACGAAAAGGTGATAACTGTTTGGGATTATTAACGAAAAAGAGGCGCAAATTGGCAGCCCAAATAGATGTTAACCTTGACCCCAAAGCACCTTCCGCGCTGGTCAGAAAACTAGCAAAACTGCTGAAAGTAGTCAGTTTACATGAAAGTTGCTCTGATACCAGTAAAAAGATAAGTTTAGCCACCGGATCATACTTGTGATTGTATTTAGATATCTTATTAGTGAAGTTTTAAAAGCGCAATTTGCGGTACTTTTGGTACTGCTAACTATTTTTATTAGCCAACAGTTTGTGCGCGTGTTGGCAGATGCCTCAGATGGTGAATTTCCGGCTTCTTTAGTGATGACATTATTGGGCTTAAACTTGCCTCAATTAACCGTATTGGTGTTACCGCTGAGTTTCTTTTTAGGGATATTGTTGGCTCACGGGCGCATGTATTCTGAAAATGAAATGGTCGTTTTGCATGGTGTTGGTGTCAGTGAGTGGTATGTCACTCGAGTAACGTTATTAGTCGCATTTGCTAATTTATTGTTCACGGCCTATTTGTCTGTTTACGTCGGACCTTGGGCAGAAGAACGCCAAAATCAAGTGCTAGAAAAGGCTCAGTCTGAAGCTGGTCTTGCTGCACTAACTCAAGGCCGTTTTCAAGCAAGCCCAAATGGCCGCGCGGTATTGTTTGTTGAAAAAATAAATAAAGACAATACGTTAGATAAAGTTTTTGTCGCGCAATTGCCAGACCCAGAAGATGAGAATGGCTTAACTAATATTGTTGTGGCCAAAAAAGGTCGGGTGGTTGAAGATAATATCGGTAGTCAACAATTACAACTCGACAATGGTTTTCGTTATCAAGGCAGCCCTAAATCACTCGAATTACAAGTAATTGAGTTTGGCGGCTATAAAATGGAAATCAAAGAACAAGAAGTCGATGAGCGCCGACGTAAACTTTCTGCGCTGCCAGTCAATGAACTATTGGATACCCCAGGGTCGGAAGCGGCGGCTGAATTTCAATGGCGACTGGCGATCCCTATCTCAATTCCATTGTTGACCTTAATTGCCGTGCCATTAGCGCGAGTGAATGTTCGCCAAGGGAAGTTTGCCAAAATGTTCCCCGCTATTTTACTGTATTTAGGTTATTTCGGATTAATGATTGCAGGGCGAAAAGCACTGCAAGATGAGGTGGTGCCGCAGTTCTTAGGCATGTGGTGGATCCATGCATTAGCACTGATGTTAGGATTATTGTTATTAATTAAAGAGCGACCAACAGGGATGAAGTTCTTGGGCTTATTTAAACGTAAGCAGGTGGCGCTATGAAAATATTAGACCTGTATATTGCGCGGATGATCGTTAGTACATCTGGCTTATGTTTACTTATTTTGACCGGTTTATCTGGCATCATTAAGTGGGTTGATCAATTACGTTTGGTTGGGCGGGGTGCTTATACCATGCTCGATGCTGCTATCTATGTATTGTTTTTGATCCCTCGAGATATTGAAATGTTTTTCCCAATGGCAGTGCTGCTTGGTGCGCTAATTGGTATGGGCATGCTGGCATCTAACTCTGAATTAGTGGTGATGCAAGTTTCAGGTATGTCGCGCTTACAAATCACCCAGTCGGCGATGAAAACAGCGATTCCATTGATGATTCTGGTTATGGCTCTGGGGGAGTGGGGTGCACCTATTGCTGAGAAAAGTGCTAAAGAGCTTCAAGCGACTAAAATATCTGGCGGGAGTTTAATTAAATCTCATCGAGGTATTTGGGCGAAAGATGGTGATTTATTCGTCAATATCGGTGAGGTTCAAGACATTAATACTCTGAATAATATTAGTTTATATGAGTTTAATGACCAACAAGAATTAACCAGAGTGACACATGCTAAAAGCGCTCAATTTAGGGATGATGCTTGGCAATTATCTGTGGTTGAGAACACCACTGTGGTCGATGATAGAGTGGTGCGAGATTTTCTTGATTCCGATGTGTGGCAATCTACATTAACCCCAGATAAGTTGAGTGTTGTGTCGATTAAGCCTGAAGCATTATCCATAAGTGGCTTAATTGATTATTTAGATTATTTAAAAGTTAACCAACAAGATCCGAGTCGTTATGAGCTGGCATTATGGCGCAAGATTATGCAACCCGTCACCGTCGCTGTAATGATGTTAGTCGCGTTATCGTTTGTGTTTGGACCATTACGTACCGTAACCATGGGGGCTCGCGTGTTGTTGGGTGTGGTTGCTGGGTTTAGTTTTTATATTAGCAATGAGATATTTGGGCCTATGAGCATAGTGTACGAATTGCCCGCAGTAGTCGGTGCAATTGCTCCTAGCATGTTATTTACCGGATTAGCTTTGTATTATATTCGCAAATAACACTGAACATTTAATCGATAATCTGTAAAAAAATGGCAACCTTCTGGTTGCCATTTTTTTGCTTTAACACTACCCATTAGCCGTGGGGAATGTGCTATGCGCCGCGCCAATTTCGCATTTGATTGGCTTCTACAGACAGCACTACCACTTCTGAACGAGTCATCTTGTCTTGTAATGCTAATTTGTCATCATTGATGATAATCCATAGATTACCAATACCCAGTAAAGACCACACGATTCGAGCACATGCGGTAATAAAACTCAGGTTTTGACCGTTAGGATGTTGCACTTTGAGCCGCCAAGCGCGCATACCTAAGGTTTGCCCGCCTTTACTCCAAAATATGGCATAAAATCCGCCAACACAAAGCGCTATCCAGAGTTGGTAAAATCCATGATAAATGGGGGTGTTATTAAGTAGATCTGACACGTGTTCATGACCATTCATCGCGATAAGGCCACTGCTTTGTAAAGCAAAGAACACCCCAAAGCCCAAGGCACCAGCACACATATAAACGGCTACTGCGAGCATTGAGTCATACGCCATAGCACCTAAACGTCGAATAAAACTCGCACGAGGGAAATTAGCATGATCTGAATTCAACATAGACAGTCCTTATTGATATCAAAATGATTAAATATCATCATCTTCACGAACAAATTTAATGCTACTAAAACCAAAACGTGCAAACTCGGTCTTGCGAAATTCTTTTTCTGCTTTAGCGCCTTTTTTTGACGTTAAGGCAACTTGTTGTTCCATGGCCAAAAATTTCTTTAAGTCAATCCCTTCAGCTTCAGCGGCTGCTTCATAAAGATCGCGATGTATGTCGTAGCTAAAAGCGATGGTTTTGGTTTGACCTTTAAAGGTGTAAATCACTTGGCGCGCCATGTAAACTCCTGAAATTAATGTAATTCACTGTAAAAAATAAACAATATGGTACCTAAAAATGCAGATTCTGCCTGCAAGTCGTTAAGCTATTCGTGGGGCTTTCAGATACCAAACTACAAAAGGGCAAATACAGTAAAGTTAGCGGCCTCTTGCATAGCGGTTAATTGTCCCACGTTCATCTCGTTATAACCAAGCCGATTTGCTGTAACTGGCAATAAATTTTCCACCACCAGAAACAATTGAACTTTGTTGGTTGCATTTTGTTCAATGTAAACGTGTATTAATCGAGGCGAGTGGATAGCCGCCTAGTAATTTAAGCAAGATTCGCTCAACAAACAGCAACACGATTTTAGCTGGACCTTCGGGCCGTGTTTACTGGCCATCGCTCCTGCGTTATCGGCTTTTATGCAGTATAACCATATTCCAAAGCCTTAGCCTTATTGTTTACTGTTGCAGTTATAGACCAAACATTCACTGCAAAAATAACCTTGAAACATCAACACACCCTAGGATATCTCAATCGGCGAACTCCCTAATAAAGCCGCAACGTTACTGCTTAAGTTGATTAGTAATGCCATAGAGTGTTAAACGCACAGTGGTTATAAACCGATAGCAACATGGCGCGAGCTTTTATCATAAGGGTAAATATAAATAACATGCCCCAGTAGGATAGCTTTCTAATGATTGTGCTAGCTTTGCTGAGGTGGGCTCAGGTTTAAACCCTTGCTGTTGCCAATATGTTTGTGCGCCTTGCACTGCAACTAATCCAATACCATTGACCATTAATGTTTTAGCCTGATTAATTAGGTAGGTAAATAGCTGCTTACCAACACCCATACCTTGTGCATTGGGTGAGATAGCCATGTCATGTAAATACCAGCTGTTGCTCTCAATAGGCCCCTTTAATTCACGGTTCAGTGACGGGGCATCGCCTCTTTGCCACGGGTGAACAAGAGCATAAGCTAGCACATTACCTTGTTGTTCAAATACCACACAGCTAGCAGGGGAGGTTTGCCATTTACTTTGCATAACCTCAAGCGATTCTGGTGTTAGTTCAACATAACATTGCGCTTGGATCGCCATAATAGCGGGCCAATCATTAGCGGTAATTGGACGAATTGACATATCATTCTTTCGTGGTAGTTTTGAGGGCGTAATTATACTCAGAAATGGCATGAATCATAAGTATAAATCAGTGCTAGAGTAACCATAATAATAGCTATAAGGAATATCAATATAATGACAGTCAGTTTACATTCAGCCCGTAAATGTGTTTTGGCAGCGGCGATATTTACCTTAATGACCTCTTTATCATTTACCGCTTCCGCTGGGACTGAGACATTTAAATCAGGGCCGATAATTAAAGATTATGGCAAAATAGCTGAAGTAAATAGTAGCTTAGTGATACCTGCTGGAATGAAGTTCAAAGTCGCTTTTGATTTAAGTAGAGCAGCAAAACCTGCAGAATTAAATCGTAGTATTGATACCTTAGCGCGTTTTATCAACATGCATGTGGCAGCCGGGGTTAAGCTTGAAGATATTTCTGTTGCTATGGTGGTGCATGGTAAAGCTGTGAATGATATGACCAAGGATAATGTTTACCAGCAGCTCAATGCGGGACAAAAAAATGTCAATAAAGACTTAATTGCTCAGCTAGTTAAGCATGGCGCAAAGTTCTATGTATGTGGTCAAACCGCGGCATATTATGGCATTACCCCTGACGATTTATTGCCAGGCGTTGAGATGGCATTATCGGCGTTAACTGCCCATGCCGTGTTGGCTCATGATGGCTACAGTGTAAATCCGTTTTAATTTGCCTGTAGAATATTGGCAGTAGTAGTAGGCTATCGCATTATCGATTAAATACATCTTGCTTGGTGTATTTATCGATAATACTTTGAGTAGTACCATTTTGATTAAATTCTGCAATAGCGGCGTTGATTTGTGGTAACAAGGCTAGGTGTTCTTTACGAAGACGCATCACTAACTCGCCTTGTGTATGAATTGCCGCAAGGCTGATAGGACTGTTGAGTTTTTTAGCCCAATATAAAGCGGGTAAGTCGCCGCAGATAGCCGCATCAATTCTTTCTTTATACAGGGCTTTGATGAGATCGCGTTCTGAAACAAAATCGACCCGAGTATATTGCGCATCATCATGGTACAAATAACCACGTACCGTGCCTATTTCTTTGCCTTTAATATTGTTGATATTTTGCCAGTTTTTAGCATTTTCCTCCAAAGTAATAATATTTTCTTGGATAGCTATTATGGGATCAGATTGTACAAAAAGCGTGCCTAAATCCTTATTAGGAAACCAATCGGGGCTAACAAAGTCGAAATCTAATAAGCCGTTATCGAGGGCATAATTGGTTCTTTTTGGCGGGAAGTTATGTTTTTCAATGTCAATATTGGCTTTTGCCAGCAGTAAAGGTACCAGTTCTCCTAGTATTCCAGGCTCTTCTGCTGAGTCAGCAATATAATAAGGTACCCAACTGCTTGAGGCGTTGACGTTGTACTTAAGAACTGTAGCGGCTTGAGCTGTCGAACCACAAAAAAACATCACAAAGCAAGACAGTGCTATAAAACGTTTTTTCATGGTGATTCCTTATTTTTATTTTTGTATCAAGACTATATCAACTATTGATAGTTAATAAAGGTCAAGACACAGCAAACATAAACTTGGATGTAAATTACTTGGCATTAGCATGTAAGTTTTATGGTGTTTGATCAGAGAAGTCTTTTTATTGGCTTGACTGAGTAATAAACCTTGTTCTAGTGCTAAGCGAGCGACCAGTTTTTCGTCGCCGCGAATGTACATTGAGATGGGTTTAACAATTTTATCGTCAACAATATGCTGATTAAATTGTTTTGCTGAGATGACTATGCTGGATTGACCATCGCTGCCGAGTTTTAATTTTACATCTATATCGGTATCGGTGATCACCACCCACTTTTGTTCCGTCAAGGCGGCTAAAAGGCCTTTAAGTCCTGCACCGGTCGCAATAGTACTGTTGTTAGCTTGTTGATATTGATCTGCAATACAGGTTAACAAACGTTTCAGTTGAGCTCCTGCACCTTGACTTCGTGCTTGACTGATCCAAGTTGTTAAGTCGTCTGCCATGAGCTTTGAAAAGCGTTTTGTTTTTAACGACTCAACCATCCAGTTACATAAAAAATGGCTTTCTTGTGCTGGTGTTCTGACGGATTTGTGTTGTGATGCCGAAGTATTTATGGCTTCTATTCCAGCTAGCGCAAGTGTTAATAAAGCTTGGTTGTATGTTTCTGTCGTCATTTCAACTGGGTCAATAAAGTAATGTGGCGCTTAGTTTACCGTGAAGTGACTCATTGCTAAATAGATATTTGATCAGCCACTGTGCATCGATTATTACCGAGAGTAAAATTAAGGCTATTATTCTTTTTTGGGTGGAAATTGCCCCAAAATAGCGATGATAGTTTGCTGGATACTTTTCACTTTATATTCGCCACCTTGATCATAGCGATACTGACTAGTGCCACGCCAAATTAAGCGTTTACTGGCAGGGTCGATAATATCAATTTGAATCGTTTGAATTTTAGCCGTGTCACTGCCTAGAGGGATCCCCATACTTGTTCCCATGATTAACCCACCATTAGCGCCCCACGTTCCAGAGCCTAAACCAAAAGATAACCCAGAATCTTGCTCTTCGTCTTCAGTGAAAAATGCGTAACTCACTAAAAAGTCAGCATTGTCTTTAGTAAAGACATAACCTTGATTAAGTAAGGTTTGTTTAATTTCGGCATTAATACGATCAGCGGTTAATGGATCATCGGTTTGTTTTACGGTGAGCTGACTGAATGTTTTGAGTACAGAAAAATCATAATTAACATCATAATCTTGCTTGGGTTTTACCGTGCAAGATGTCAGTAATAGCAGGCTACAGATTAGGGTAATGAATTGATAATGCGCTATTTTTTGAGTAAAAAACTTACCTGAACGCTGTGGTGTTGTCATAAGACTTCCTTTAACGTGCAATAATGTACAAAATTAACTCAATTAGTATAACCTTAATATCAAGGTGTTGGATAACGACGTTAGTCGGTTCTGAGCCGTTATCAAAGCAAACTATTAATGACTATATCGTATATTTGGCATTTAACAATATTCGCTGAGGTTAAGCATTCTAATGATGGAACAGTTAAGTTTTTTTGCGGTGCCAAGCCCTTGTATCGGCGTTTGTCAGTCAGACAGTCGCGGCTACTGTATGGGCTGCCATCGTAGTCGTGATGAACGTTTTAACTGGATGACGTTTAGCGAGTTACAAAAGCAAGATGTGATCCGTTTGTGTTTACAGCGTAAACGACGTCGCCAGTATGCCATTCATAAAGCGAAACAGCTTGAGCTTCAAACCCTGCAAACCGCGCATACACCTCAATTAGATTTTGATACCCAGATAACAGCAGACAATGAAGAAATTGATTTAAGCGGTTTTAGTGTAGATGAATAATACAGTGTTCAGTACGCTACGCTTTCATTGCTTGCCAAAATAATCTAAAACTAGCGTTCCTGTGCGCATCATCGTCACCTAAATTGGGGTTGTCGGTAAAGAATCGAATCGCCGCTAAGTACTGCCCATGGCAGTTTTCGAGTAATAAGGCATTGGGAAAGTCTGCAATAATCTGCTGTTGTTTACCTTGCTCAATCAGCTCGACCACAAATCCTAAAATGCTATTCATCGCTTGCTTTCTGACGTCAGCATCAATGTCTGCTGACATCGAATATTGCAAAAAAAATAGTTGCTTTAACGGTTGTGCAATCGCCCAATCGATGGCTTTTTGCCATAGAGTATTAGCATCTTGTTCAATATCCCCAATAAAATCAGTATTGCTGATCATATTGGTCGCAAATTCTTGTTTAATGGATAAGAACAGCTGGCTCATGATGTCTTTTTTGGTTGGAAAATGATGAAACAAGGTGCCCGTTGCCACGCCAGCCGCTTTGGCTATTGAGGCGGTCGATGTAGCATTAAAGCCTTTCTTTACAAACAGCTGTAAAGCTGAATCAAAAATGGCTTGTTTCTTATCTGTGGTCATCACTGCTTTACGGCTCATCGAATCAAGATACCTGTTGATCTAAAGTCTGTTTATAAGGAGAGAGTTGATGATTATCTGTTAAATCAGTTTGACTCTTCATTACGCTGAGCAATTATTGCTTGTCACACAATAATTGCAGTGGCGATAAACCGGTGTTAACGCAAGAAAAACTTCATTAATAACCGTTGGATAATACCGCCATAAGGCGGGTGAACCAAGATACCACTATTTATTTTACCGCTGTGTAGAATGGTTTTAGCGTGGCTAAAGGTTAAAAAACCTTCTTTGCCGTGGTAGTGCCCCATACCTGATGGACCAATGCCACCAAAGGGCGCATCATCGGCGGCAACATGAAATACCGTATCGTTAATGCATACACCACCAGAATGAGTATGAGCTAATATTTTTTGTTGAGTTTGTGGCTCAAAACTCATCACATATAAGGCTAATGGACGATCGTTTTTATTGATGTAAGCCATCGCTTCATCAATCGACTGGTAGCTAATAATCGGTAATAAAGGTCCAAAGATCTCGTCTTGCATTATCAGCATATCATCAGTGGTATTAGTCACTAGTTGAGTGGCTATTTTCCGCTGTGTTGTTGATATTGGGCCTGTAATAGCGGAAGTGATGCTTGCACCTTTGGCTTTTGCATCGTCTAACACTTTGATTAGGCGATGGTACTGACGATCATTAATGATATTGCCGTAGTCTGGGTTGGTGTCGAAGTTAGGGTACATTTTATTAAATCGACGTTGGTAAGCGGCAATAAATGCCTCAACTTTTTCTGCTGGGCATAAGACATAGTCAGGGGCGACACATATTTGCCCCGCATTTAAGCACTTACCAAAAATAAGTCGCTCTACTGCTGTGTCTATTGGCATATCTGGAGCAATGATCGCTGGCGATTTGCCCCCTAGCTCTAAGGTGACTGGGGTTAAGTTATTCGCTGCGGCGCGCATAACATGGCGGCCAACAACGCTAGAACCGGTAAACAGAATATGGTCAAACGGTAATCCTGAAAACACCGCGGCCACATCGGCTTCACCTTCAACGACTGCAACTTCTGTAGGGTCAAATATTGTTGCCAACATCTGACTTAATACCGCATTCGTTGCCGGAGTAAACTCAGACATTTTGAGCATTGCGCCATTACCGGCGGCAATGGCGGTGATTAGCGGACCCATTGATAACATGACCGGGAAGTTCCATGGCACTATGATGCCTATCACGCCTAATGGCTGATATTGCACCGAAACTTTAGATGGCGACAGTAATAAACCGGCATGGCGTCGACTGGGTTTCATCCATGATTTAAGCTGTTTGATGGTGTAATTGATGTTATTTACACAAGGCATAATATCGGAAATGATAGTGTCATTTGGCGATCTATGACCGTAATCATTGATTAAGGCATCGATAATAGCTTGCTGGTTATCGAGTAATGCTTGTTTTAGACGAGTTAATTTATCGACTCGTGATTGATAATCAGGTGCTGGATTAGACTGGAAACGCGCGCGTTGATCGGCTAGTGATTGTCGTAGTTGTGTTTCAATATTATCAACGGCCATATTCATATTTTGTCTCCAACAAAAATAACGATGTTGGTTTATTGAGTGTCATGTTGAACAACTCAATGAACCGACTGATTAGTCGGTCTAATGTTAGGTTGTTTTTTGATCTAAAGCAAGTTTTCGGTTTTGATTTGACTTTGATCACTAAGTGACTCTTTAATATTGACTATACTTAATTTCAATGCTGAACATATCTTTAAACGTGGGGTGTTATTCAGCGTTGATGAGACTTATATTGGTGAAACGACACAGAGTGTGTTTATCTGGTATGTAATGTTTTAGCAAATGATATGGAGGAAGATAATATGCGTACTCGTAATATTTTATGGCCTACCGATTTTTCTGATACGGCGTCACATGCATTACGTTATGCCATTGAAATGGCAAATTTATACCAAGTTGGGATTCGTATTGTGCACGTGGTTGATCAGCCTTTTGGTGATGAAAATTATATGGTACTTGCGATTACTCCCGAAGAGTTAGCTAAAAGTATGGAAGAAGCGGCTGCGAGTCGAATGCATGAACTGCTTGGGCAGCTAAATACTAATTTAAAAATTGAAACGGTTATCCGCCGTGGCGATGCGATTACCGAAATTTTAGCTGAAGCAAATAAAGGTGATATTGGTATGGTAGTAATTGCCAGTCATGGCAGAAGCGGGTTGGCTCATTTTTTACATGATAATGTAGCCGAAGCCATTGCCAATAAAGCTGATTGCCCTGTGTTAGTGGTTAAATAGCATGGCTTGTTGAAGCTGGCTAGGGTATTACCAAACGATGCTTTTAATCTGCTTAAAAGCTGGAGCCGGGTTGAGTTAAAAATTCGATTTCGGCAGTTGTAGAGTCGCGCCCTAATATTTTATTTCGATGTGGATAACGATTAAATTGCGCGATAATAGCTTGATGTTGCAGTTGGCTGGGCAGATTATTGGGCGCATATTGCTCAAATAATGGCAAGCCTTGTTGATGGATTTTCATTGATTCACTATGCATGTAGGGCATGATTAAAAAGCCCGCTTGTTGTGTTGGTAACTGAGCTAAACAACCTAATGTTACAGCTTCTTGTGCAAGTACTAACGCGATATTGTCAGCGGCAAATGCCGCTGGGGTATCGCGATGAATATTTCGTGAAAATTGGTCTAGTACGATAATTTCAGCTAATCGGCCTTGAGCATTAGTACGCCAATGTTGTAATTCACCTTTTATGGCTGCATCTAGCGTGGTGCTAAAAGCTTGTTTTATCTGCAAATCAAGCGCTAAATCCTTTATCCACCATTGCTTAGAGGATAGTTGCACAAACCAAAAATCAATTACATGGTCTGGGGTAACACTTGTTATTATTTGATTCATTTTGCTAAATCCAATTGCGGTTATCGTGACTCGTTGCATTAAGTGATCGTGTAATAATCAGTTCAGCCACTTGTATGGGTATATATGGGAATACCACACTGCCACTGGCTAATCCAACTTCAACATATGCTAGTTTAGCCTGTTTTTGGCTTTGAGTTTGAGTAATCGAAACGTGTTGAACTTTTTCAAATGTGACTCGTTTCCATTGCTGATCTAAAAAGCCACTGTGCTGCCAAATCACCTGATCTGCTACGACATAACCCCACTGTCTATAGCGGATAAACAGTGCGACTATTACCATGATGGCGGCAAACCAAATCACTTCAAAAAAACCAAGGCTTTGATGGCCATAATACCCCATGATACTGATTACACTGGCTAGGATCAGTGGCAGCGCGATTCTTCTGGTTAGCCAATTAACATGAATAGGCGAGTAACTGTTGGGCAGTGCGCTTGCTCCACCGCTGAGGTGAGGTATTTTTGCCAAAAGAGATTCTATTTCAGCTGACTTAACGCTTGGAACTAACATGTGTTGCTTGGTCTTATGTTCAACCTCATGGCCTTTGACTTGTTTGAAGTATAAGGTCCAGCGGTTAAATAAACGTGCAATGATAGGTTGTTGAACATGCACTAATTGAATACGCCTTATAGCCAAGGCATCTTGTTGATGTGAAATCACACCGCCACTGCGCTGCAAAGTATCATCATGTTTGTCGAGCTGATATGGATGATATTTTAAGATTGCCGCGATAATTGAAATTAACGAAAACAAGCTGTAAACCCCAAACAACACCACTATGACCATGATGGTTTGTAGGCCAATATTTTGATGGGTTTGTTGTTGGGCCCATAGCCAAAATTGCTGCGCCACTGGTGAGTCGAATATGTTATCCCAATTGACTTGGCCTGCTATGGGGCCGGCAATGACTGCAAACCAAATAAAGTTGTTTTGATAAAAGCCAAATAACACTAAATCCCATAAACTTTTACGCACTACAGTCTGGGAGGTATCTGCGCTATCTTGTTTGTTAACCTGTGAATGTTCACTTGTTGATGCTGTTTTTGCGTGGGGTAAATTTAGCAGCAAACGTTTTAGGGTTTGCGCTTGTTGGGTATCTAAAGCCGCTAAGTGAGCCTCATCATTCTTAGATCCTGCAGTTTCAATCACTAAGGTTCCAAGTGACAGTGGCTTAAAATAAAAGGGTTGTTCATAACGAATATTTTGAATACGGCTAAGGGGTATTTCATCTTTTTTAGTAAACAATAAGCCGCGTTTTACTTCAAGTTGATGGTTATTAAGACGAAAGCGAAATTTACGCCATTCTATTATCGCCAATAATGTCACCAGCAATAATAGTATGCCAGACGCCAATATGCCCCATTGCATGTCAAAACCTTGTTTCCATCCAGTGTAAACAATGGGCACAATAGCAAAGCCATTGCTAAAGATGCTTTTTAAGGTACTGAAAATATTACTGACGATAGACCACGCTGACAGTGCTTGCCATTGCTGTAAATCACTTGCGATATTGATGTTATCGGTTAGCGTATGATTAATATCGCTGCTGGCTGCATCAACTGGTTGAACAGTGACAACGTCTTCCGTTCCATGCGGCTGATGGTTATCTGCTGTTGATGGCTTATCCATTATGGTTATCCTGTTGCGCAGGATAAATAGATAAAGTATCAGTTTCTTGGTTAGGAGCCCTTGTTTCAACCATATCATCTTCGGCGATGCCTGACGGGTGACTCGCTGCCGCTTGGCTTAATAAGTGTTGGCGTAAATGTTCAGCTAAATCAGCATTGAGGCCTGGTAAATCTATTTCAGCTAATCCACTGCCAGCACTAAAGCATTTTAAGGTGACCAAGTTGTATTTTCGCTCAAGAGGTCCTTGAGACAAATTAACATGTTGCAGCCGAGTATAGGGCAGCGCTGTTGTCGATATCCAAAATAATCCTTCACGCAGCACCATTTCATGTTTAAACAATCCATAAGCAATTTTGCTGGCTTTGAGGTGGATAAGTTTAATCACTATACCGGCCAACAAGGTTACTGAAACTAGCCCTACTAGGGCTATCATTAATGGCAGTGGTTGAGCGATTAATTGAAATACACTTAATAGCGATAAGGCAACCACTGCTATAAGCGTACTAATGATGAGCAATAATTTAGGATAGTTAGCATCAATATTGCTCAGTGGTAAGTCGGCCAGCTGAATGTAATCGGCTTGAGATAAACGTCGGCCATGATCATAAATATTTGTTGATGATTCTTTTTCTGCTGACAATTTTTCTGCGGATAATATAGCGGTATCGCTTATTATTGCAGGATCATTGATTGGTGGTTGCTCGAGTGGGCTCTTCACGTGCGGCGGAGTATCCATGTTTGTTCGCTATCCATGTCTGCTATTTCTATTATTAAAAACTATAACTAGATTGTCGTAACTTAGGTAGTGTTAATCATCTTAGGTATCGATAAATCAATGCCGTGGCTTAACAATCAGTAATTAATTATGCAGTAATAAAGCCACTCCAGTAATAGTGCTTGCGTGACGGGCTATTGATACAGTAATTTCAACTGAGTGGTATAGAGACAATAGGGCGTGTAAAAGATGTTTTCAAATAATTACGTGATCAATAAATCGCAAAAAGCATTTTTACGGAAATTATATTTAGCGCATTTGCTTGATGAAGAACAGCACAACTTATTAAGTCTGCAAAAACTGACTCTGATGCCCAGAAGAACATTGCAAGATGCAATAGCGGCATTTGTCGATATTGGGATTGAAGTGGACTTTGTGCAACAAGGCCAACGTCATAATGATGGTTATTATCGCATATCAACCTGGGGACCAATTAGCAGTGCTTGGGTTAATAGTCATTTTGAGCAGATTAAACAACATATTGAGACGATTGCTGAGCTTGAAAGGGTAAGCTAGGCTATTTGTACTGCAATAATGAGTTGTTAAAAGGGCTATTCATGGCAATAAAGATAATGTTATTCAATGCACAAGGTCTATTATTATCTCAAGGAGATGAGGCCCTTATGGCTGAATATGACCCACAACAGCACTTAATATGGGTCGATATTACCAGTCAACATAGTCAAGCATTTTTTAAGCAATATCCTTACTTTGGTATCGATCATCTCGATTTTGAAGACGCGCAACGTGAACGTCATCCTCCACAGTTTGAAGAATATGAGACACATTCATACTTGCTCACCCATGAGCTTATGGACCGAGAAGAGTATCTTCTGCTTGAACGCAGCCAGTTACTACTGCATGTAAATGATCACTTTTTAGTGACCCAACATATTAAACCGTCAGTCAGTGTCAGTAAGGTTACCCAACGGATCTGTGAGCATGGTCAGCTTGATAATGCTGATATGAGTCAAGTGTGCTTTGATCTCATGCGCCAAATTGTGGTTGATTACTTAGCTGTGATGTTAGCGTTAGAAGAGCGTTTAAGTGACATAGAAGATGAGATTTTTGAGGTGTCATCTGATGATTTACTGGCAGAGTTAATCGGTTATAGCAGTAAATTACAAAAAGCAAAACGTTCATTCAGTTATCTCGAAGAGATATTGCAACAATTGCTTCGCGATGACAGCCATCAACATATTAAGATGGATTATCAACAGCTAAGCTATTTATATAATCAGTTTGAGCGATTATCCAGTCGTGCCAGTCTTTATCAAGGCTTAGTGGATAGCCTCATTAATGGCTTTATTTCGGTGAGTGCTCATAAAACCAATCGGGTCATGATGACATTAACCCTAGTTACCGCCGTTTTTTTACCGTTAACCTTAGTGGCGGGTATTTACGGAATGAATTTTGATAATATGCCTGAATTAAAATGGCGCTTTGGCTATTTTGCAGTATTGATCCTAATGGCTGTGATTGCGGTATCAGGTTTATGGATCGCCAAGATTAAGCGTTGGTATTAACTAGGCTGAGTGATAAGAGGGTAATTGAGGTGGCAGGATTTCAACATGGGTTAGATTTCGGTGGGCCCCAAGATGGCTTAACCCAAGATTATGTTGTCGAGCCATCGGCTAAAAATCCAATTAGCCCCCCAGTTACTTGGATTAAAGGTTTTCTATCGCCCAAGCAACAGCAGTTATTGCTCAATGAAGTGAATCAATATCCATTAGAGCGGGTTTCAATTGAGGTATACGGTAAACAGCATCTGACTCCTCGAACCCAAGTGTGGTTTGGTGATCCTGGATGCGATTATCATTATTCTAAATTACACATTACCGCATTACCTTGGCCCAGAGTCCTGAGCCGATTACGTGCCAAATTACTTAATGATCATCAAATAGACACTAATTCAGTATTGGTTAATCGTTATGCTGATGGCCATGATTGTATGGGCTGGCACAGTGATGATGAACCTGAGATTGTCAGCGGTTCTGCTATCGCCTCTGTTACTTTAGGCGCCTGTAGAGACTTTGTTGTGCGTCACAAAAACACTAAAATAAAAGTGAATTTTGCACTTGGATCTGGCGATTTACTCATTATGCATCCCAGTATGCAGCAACACTGGCAACATGCTTTACCTAAACGCCTTAAGGTGGTTGAACCGCGTATTAATTTTACTTTTCGACAAATTATCCCTAATTACTATGGTTAACAGATATCGTTAATGGCCATAGCTAAAAGCGAAAGGCCTAGAGGCTAGGATGCTGCACGGCTAGGTGCTATAAAATCTCAGCAGCTAAGCAGTCTCTATCCCAGAGATGACAAACGATATCGAGCAATATTGAAGTGCTGTATCCGCGTAGCGAACTAGCAGCGAAGCGAATCTAGAACCTCGGAGACCGAAGGTCGAGCTAGTTTGAGAATATCGCTAAAATGGATCATTATTGAACCGTTAACCGCTATGTATACGTACTCATTAGCATTGGTACAAACTGTGGTAATGAATAGATGAATAATGCTGGTGGGCAAACTTTCGAAGACTCGAACCTACAATCGACGTCACAATCTACTGTCAATGCACTTTATTGGTTAGGTGATGATCTGCGGGTAGCAGATAATGCCATTTTTGCAGATATCGCCCAGCATGCACAACAGTTGATGGTGGTGTACTGCATCGACCCTAGCTGGTTTCGCCAAGCTCAATATCAGGCTGAGTATGTTGGTAAGTACCGACTGCGGTTTTTACTGGAGTCATTACGGGCTTTAGACGAAACGTTAAATCAATATGGTCAACAGGTGCATATTGTTTATGCCTCAGCGCAAAAATCGTTACCCTATATAATTCAAGCTCATAATATTTCAAGGGTATACCGTAGTAACCATAGTGGTGCCGATGAGCAAACGGCTTGGCAAGTGATTCAGCAGCAATGCCCCAATGTTGAATATTCGACTATTACTACGCAAACGCTGTTTGAGCTGCAGCAACTGCCTTTTGAATTAGCCGATCTGGCTGCGACATTCAGCCAGTTTCGTAAAAAGGTCGACAACGTTAATATCAGCCCTGCCATTGATGCAGTATCTTGGCTCCCGCCTATGGTTGCACTTAAGCCACAAGACAAACAACTTCAGTCTTGGCTGGCTTATCCTAGTTGGTTGCCACAAACCCAAACGATGAACAATGTCTTTTGCGGTGGTGAAGCACAAGGAAAATTGCAATTAGACAGTTACTTTTCGTCAAATTTAGCCCATAACTATAAAGCGGTACGCAACGAACTTGATGGCTGGGAATGCTCAACAAAGTTTTCGCCTTGGTTAGCCAATGGTTGCTTATCGGCAAGACAAGTCGTGGTAGCATTAAAGCAATTTGAGTTGCAACAAGGTGCTAACGAATCGACCGAGTGTATTTTGTATGAGCTGCTTTGGCGTGAGTATTTCCATTTTTACGCGCATAAATTCAATACGCTGGTGTTTAGATTTTCAGGCATTAATGGGCGTAAACCATTAACCAGTTTTTACGCCCAACGCATTCAAGCTTGGAAAACCGCCACGACACCTTATCCGTTTGTGAATGCATTGATGAAGCAGTTAAATGACACTGGCTATATGTCAAACCGCGGCAGGCAAATTGTAGCAAGTTGCTTGGTCAATGAACTGCAATGTGATTGGCGTTATGGGGCGGCGTATTTTCAACAGCAATTAATTGATTATGATCCAGCTGTGAATTGGGGCAATTGGCAGTATCTAGCCGGTGTTGGCGCCGACCCACGCGGTTCGAGACGTTTTAATCTGCAAAAACAGCAGCAGACATACGATCCACAAGGATTATTTATTAATGCATGGTTGGGACGTGAGGCATTACAGCAACATGATGAGAGCCATGCGTTATATTGTATCGATAGTGTCGATATAACCGATTGGCCAAGGAGTTAATGTCAGTTCGACTTGAGAAAGCTGTGCTCAAACGTTAACTTTTACCCTGCTTGTTTGACCTTTATTCGGCAAACCAGTACCCTGCGATTTCATCGATATGGATTAATAAGAGTATCACTATGTCTGTCGAACAAATCATTACCGATAAATTGAATCACGCTTTTGCGCCATTGCATCTAGAGGTGATTAATGAAAGTAACCGTCATCATGTGCCGCCTAATTCAGAAACCCATTTTAAAGTGGTTGTAGTTAGCGATCAATTTAGCGAACAGCGTTTACTTGCTCGTCACCGTTTGGTTAACCAAGCACTTGCAGACGAATTAGCCAACGGTGTACATGCCTTATCTATCAATGCTTACAGCCAGCCAGAATGGCAAGCTTTAGATGAAGTACCTAAAACGCCTAACTGTAAAGGCTAATGTTTTTCACTTTGTCTAGTGTATAAAAAACCTCACCGATGACGTGAGGTTTTTTGTTTTTGTCGTAAATCAGTTGTATTTGTCACTCGTTATGAATATGTTACAGTCATGGAGTAGAAGAGCCTGATTGATAAAGGATATAGACATGGGCAAGGTGGTACCAATCTGCTGGTTAATGGTTCTTATATTACTATTTGGCTGTCAACAAGAGGCGCCTGCAAAGGTAAACTCTGTTTCTCAAACTGATTTACTCCCTCATCAAGTTATTAAATGGCGTTTGGCAACCTCATGGCCGAAAAACTTGCCCGGTTTAGGCATGGCCCCAGAACGATTTGCGCAGTTAGTCAAACAAATGTCAAACGGACGTTTAGTGATTACGGTTTATGGCGCCGGAGAGTTGATGCCTGCATTATCGGTTTTTGATGGTGTAAGTAACGGCACTATTGAAATGGCACATAGCGCTTCATATTATTGGAAAGGCAAAGCTCCCGCCGCGCAGTTTTTTTTCATCAATTCCTTTTGGTTTAACCGCACAACAGATGAATGCATGGCTTCATTACGGTGGTGGGATGGCATTGTGGGAGGAAGTTTATCAGCCTTTTGGCGTGTTACCGTTAGCAGGAGGAAATACCGGCATGCAAATGGGCGGCTGGTTTAATAAAGTCATTGCAACACCTGAAGATTTTAAAGGCCTTAAAATGCGCCTACCTGGCATTGGGGGCGAGGTGCTTAAGAAACTGGGTGGTGTTCCTGTTGATGCGCTAGCTGGCAGGGAATTATATAGCGCGCTCCAAACCGGGGCTATTGATGCTGCTGAGTGGGTCGGACCTTATAATGATTTATCGCTAGGTTTGTATCAGGTGGCTAAGTACTACTATTATCCAGGCTGGCACGAGCCTGGATCGACCATGGAATTTCTCATTAACAAGCAGGCTTTCTCTGCCTTACCTGAAGATTTACAAATGATGGTTAAAGTTGCGGCAAGTGCCATTAACCAAGATATGTTAGATGATTATACTCAAGGCCATATTGCTGCCATGGACGTATTGCTTAACGAACACAATGTCCAAGTGAAAGCTTTTCCCTATAGTGTTATGCGAGCATTAAAAAATGCCCGAGATGATGTCCTTAATCATGAAGCGGCTAAAGATCCGCTATTTAATAAAGTATTAGAGTCATATATCGCTAATGAGAAGTCTGTGAAACGTTATTTTAGTTATACCGAAGATGCGTTAAGTCAGTTTGAAATTGATGAACAACATCCGCAGTAAACTCTGACTGTGACAATGCTGGAATAGTGATAGTATCTGGTTATTAGGCTTTATATTGTAAGATTTTTAAATTTATTTTGGAGAAAGCAATGCCTTTATTAGACAGTTTTACCGTAGACCATACACGTATGAATGCGCCAGCGGTTCGTGTTGCTAAGCATATGAGCACGCCAAGTGGCGATGCTATTACTGTATTCGATTTGCGTTTTTGTGCACCCAATAAAGATATCCTCAGCGAGCGTGGTATTCATACGCTTGAGCATTTATTCGCTGGCTTTATGCGTGATCATTTGAATGGTGATGGTATTGAGATTATTGACATTTCACCTATGGGATGTCGCACAGGTTTTTACATGAGCTTAATTGGTCAACCGACAGAAAGTAACGTTGCTGATGCTTGGTTAGCAGCCATGATTGACGTCACAAATGTGATTGATCAAAAAGATATCCCTGAATTAAATGAGTATCAATGTGGCACATACGAGATGCACTCATTAGAACAAGCTCAAGATATTGCGCGGATGATTATTGCTGCTGGCGTAAGCGTTAACCAAAATGATGATCTCAAACTGAGTGATGAAATTTTAGGTAAATTATAATTCAATTGATTAACTCGGTAATCATAAAGCGGCTTTAGCCGCTTTTTTTGAAAATAGCACATCTCAATGTCGAGTAAACGTTAAAAGTACGCTATTTTTATGTGAAAAAAACCGTTATTGTGATGCCTATGTTTTAGTTAGTAACTTGTCAAATTAAGCGATTTTTGCGTGAACAGACACATATACGGAGATTAATATGTCTAACCACCCATTTAGCCTGTCAGTGATAGCCACCGCAGTGCTTTATGTTTGCTATTCAACCAATGCTGTTGCCGAAACGGTAACAGAGTCTATTGATAAGATTAATAATCAACTTGAGTTGCAGCAGTCATCAATAAGCCAATATCATTATCGTCAGAGTGATATTGTGCTCGGTTTGGCGGGCGCAACAGTATTACCTGCTACACCACATCAAAATGTGATGTTCACCCATGCGGGGGCCACAGACGGTGTTGCTATTTTACAAGATGGAATCTTCTTTTCTCCGGCGCCGTATTCAGGACAACATCTAGTATTGCAACCTAATTTGTTGCATCAACAACAAGTATCCTTTACGGGGATGACCAGTGTCACCGAAAGCTCTGAAGCCGCTTTTGGTAAATTGGATTATCAGTCTGTACAAATTAGCCCTAAAAAAGCTGCAACTGATGTTAACCTTGAAGGCAGTGATAATAGCGCCATCAATGGTGGTGTCATAGTGAGTGGCACTTCAAAAGAATCTGGTATGTTACTGGCGGTTGATTATCAATCAGCGTCAGACGATGTCGGTTATCGTATTTCGCAAGAGGCCGATACCACCCAAAAAGATATTTTATTTAAAATAGCAGCCAAAAGTTTACCTGGTGCGCGCAACCAACAGACTACCGAATTCAGTTACCAGTATTCATCGCAAGACAGTGATCGCGGAAATTTAGGGCTAACCTCTGCAGATTTCGCCTTAAACCCGACAGCCTTATATTCCGCATCCAGCACAGATAACACTGATGGCGAACGTCAACGTTATGTACTCGCTCATAAGGTGATATTGTCAGCGACGTCAACCATGGATACTGATTTTTACTATCAAACCTATTCGCAACAAACTCAAGAAATGCGTTTTGTTGATGGTGTGCAGATTGATAATGACTCACTAACTGACATTGCGACGTTTGAAACATCACCCACTGTCGATGGCATGAACTTAGGCGCGTTAACGCAAAACAACGACTTTGCTGGCTTTGGTGTGCAAACCAAAGGTGTCACTATGTATGGTCAACATCAAGTGACTTATAGTGCACGTTATCACACCGACAAAGCTGAAATGCGTTTAGGTCAACGAGATTGGTTATGGGGCAATGATTTAGTACTTTTACCCACCACAGATAATGAATATGCTCTGACTTATACTGACGATGCTTCAGCTTTTTCATCTGCGGTAGATACCAAATTAAATTATGGTCAGTGGTCTGTTAACCTTGGTTTAGGTTATGAGCATGTCAGTGTTTCTCGCGAGCTTGGTGATGTAAATACGAGTCTTAACGCTGCTGATTTTTCTGATGATGGCTGGTCGCCATCTATTGAAGTGGCTTATCAGAGTGGGCCGTGGTTAGCCGCGTTACAAGCCAAACAAGCTTGGACCGCCGCATCAGCTGGCAATATTGAGCAAACGGCGCAAGAAGCACTGCAATATCAATTAGCGTTAAGCTATCAACAAGATGCTTTATCGATTGCCATGACGGCTTATATCCATGATTACGATAGCCAGCATGTGAGCTGTTTGCCGGGCATGATATGTGATTATGAGCAAATATCATTACAAGAGAATATTAAAGATGTCTCAGTTGTCGGCGCAGACATGAGCATAGCCTATGGCTTTAGTTTTGATAGTTTTTCAATTCCTCTTAAAGCCAAATATCAATATACCCAAGCTGAAACAGATAATGCTAATTGCAATGAGTTGATGGGATGTTTTGCTGCTAATAGTCAATTACCTTGGGTACCTGAACAACAACTGACCTTAAGCTCAGGTATTGTTTATGGCGACTTTTCTATTATGGCTCAAGCCTTGTATCAATCTGAATTAGGTTATCAAGGTGGCTTCACAAATGAGCGTGCTATCGATAGTCAATGGAAAGTTGATATCGCCGCAACTTACCGTTTGACTGAGCAGCACGAGCTGTATGTTCGTGTAGAGAATTTGTTAGACGAAGAGTTAGTGGCAAATCGCACTGTAATGGGATCCCAAGGACAGTCTGAAATGACGACTTACTTTGGTTATCAAGGCCATTTCTAGAGAATCGTTTATAGGCTAAGGTAAGTTGTAGACATAGTCGATCACAACTGATGTGACTTTGATGTCAAAATACCAATACTCCTCAAGTGATGACTCATTTGGGGAGTATTATTTATGTCACAATTGTTCTCGTGGTTGAACAGCTGAAATTTATTTCTTTAAAATTAATGCGATAGTTTTTTTATCAGATTTTCGTATACGGCATAACCTTGCAGGTTCTTATTCGTTCAGTCTGATCTAAAAATCATTTAACAAAGTAATGTATTGGTATGAAAACACCTATAATTTTCGTGGCGATAGTCTCATATTTGCGGTAAAATGCGCGCGACCAGCGTGATTACGATCGCATTTTCGAGTTAAATCTGCGCTAGCTCAAACGTGAGGCATTTGTTAATGCTTTGTTTTTGCAGCGGAACGTGGCGCATTGTCTTTCCTTCAAACGTAGTGCTTGTGGATATGATTACAATTAAGAAAGGATTGGAACTGCCTATAGCAGGCGGACCAGAGCAAGTTATCCATAATGGCCCAGCCATTAGACACGTAGCGACTTTGGGTGAAGAGTATATTGGCTTACGTCCAACGATGAAAATCAAAGTGGGCGATAAAGTACAAAAAGGCCAAGTTCTTTTTGAAGATAAAAAGAACTTAGGCGTTAAATATACGGCTTTAGCCAGTGGTACTATTTTAGAAATCAACCGAGGTGCAAGACGTGTACTTCAGTCAGTTGTTATTGCTGTGGAAGGTGACGATAGCGTTACTTTTGCTCAATACGATGCTGATAAGTTAGACACGTTAGACGTACAAGTTGTTCGTGATAATCTGATTGACTCAGGTTTGTGGACTGCTTTACGTACACGCCCTTTCAGTAAAGTGCCGGCTGTAGATGCTACTGCTGCAGGTATTTTTGTTACTGCAATTGATACCCAACCTCTTGCTGCCGATCCTGTGGTAGTCATAGCTCAACATAAAGAAGATTTTGCTAACGGCCTTAAGGTTCTAGCACGATTGACTGAAGGTAAAGTTTACCTATGTAAAGCACAAGGTGCCGATATCCCAGCAGCCAATGCGCAAGTCCAAGAGTTTGCGGGTAAACATCCAGCAGGCCTTGTGGGTACGCATATTCACAACGTTCTTCCAGCTTCTGCAACTCGTACTGTGTGGCATATTGGCTATCAGGATGTGATTGCTTTTGGTCAACTGTTCACCAAAGGTGTATTAAACACTGAACGTGTGGTTGCAATTGGTGGTCCTAAAGCGAAAAACCCTCGTCTAGTTCGTACCGTTTTGGGTGCAAGCATGACTGAACTGACTGCTGATGAAACAGTTGGTGATGGTGTTCGTGTGATTTCGGGCTCAGTGTTAAGCGGTCGCACAGCGGTTGGACCTCAAGCTTATCTGGGGCGTTATCATCAGCAGGTGAGCGTACTGGAAGAAGGGATAGAAAAAGAATTGTTCGGTTGGGCTATGCCTGGCGCAGATAAATTCTCTATCACTCGTGCATTCTTAGGCCACTTAAGCCCATCGCGTCTATTTAATATGACCACTAGCACCTGCGGTTCAGACCGTGCAATGGTACCTATTGGTAACTATGAACGCGTGATGCCTCTAGACATTCTACCTACTATGCTACTTCGTGATTTACTCTCTGGCGATTTTGACGGCGCAGCCCGTTTAGGCGCATTAGAGTTAGATGAAGAAGATTTGGCATTGTGTACGTTCGTATGTCCAGGTAAGTATGACTACGGTTCATATTTGCGTGATTGTTTAGATACGATCGAGAGGGAAGGCTAATGAGTTTGAAAGATTTTATCGAACGTATTGAGCCGCAATTTGAAAAAGGCGGCAAGTACGAAAAGTGGTATGCCCTTTATGAAGCGGCTGCCACAGTATTTTATACTCCGGGTAAAGTGAACAAAGGGGCAACCCACGTTCGCGATAATGTTGACCTAAAACGTATCATGATTACGGTTTGGGCATGTACATTCCCAGCAATGTTTTTTGGTATGTATAACGTAGGCTTACAAGCTCAAGTCGCGATGGCAGCAGGTTTCGGCACGCCAGATGTTTGGCAAGTTGGCTTATTTGAATTATTTGGCGCTCAACTTACTGCAGACTCTGGCATTACGTCCTTGATGTTCTACGGTGCGTGCTTCTTCCTACCTATCTACGCCGTGACTTTCATCGTCGGTGGTTTTTGGGAAGTGCTATTTGCATCAGTGCGTGGTCATGAAGTTAACGAAGGTTTCTTTGTTACCTCGGTACTATTTGCTCTGACTTTACCGGCTACTATTCCATTGTGGATGGTTGCACTAGGTATTACCTTCGGTGTGGTTGTAGCGAAAGAAATCTTTGGCGGTACAGGGCGTAACTTCTTAAACCCTGCATTGGCTGGTCGAGCTTTCTTGTACTTTGCCTATCCATTAAGCATGTCTGGTGATACTACTTGGGTTGTTGCTGATGGTTATTCAGGTGCAACAGCATTAAGCCAAGCAGCACAAGGTACGTTTGACTATGCCTCAACGGCTAACTGGATTGACTCATTTATGGGCTTCATTCCTGGTTCTGTCGGTGAAGTCTCTACCTTTGCTATTTTGCTCGGTGGTCTAGTTATCATTTATGCCCGCATTGCCTCTTGGCGAATTGTCAGTGGTGTTTTCTTAGGTATGGTTGCTATTGCGACTTTACTTAACATGATTGGCAGTGACACCAACCCAATGTTTGCGATGCCTTGGTATTGGCACTTAGTGTTAGGTGGATTTGCATTTGGTATGATGTTTATGGCGACAGACCCTGTTTCTGCGTCGTTTACTAATACCGCTAAGTGGGCATACGGTTTCCTTATTGGTGCAATGGTAGTGTTTATCCGTGTGGTTAACCCTGCATTCCCTGAAGGTATTATGTTAGCTATTTTGTTTGCTAACCTATTTGCTCCTTTATTTGACCACTTTGTCGTACAGTCAAATATCAAGCGGAGGATTGCTCGTGGCTAGTAATAAAGATTCGTTCGGAAGAACGCTATTTGTTGTTGTCGGCTTATGTCTTATCTGTTCAGTACTGGTTTCGACCGCTGCCGTGGTGTTAAAGCCTATTCAGCAAGAAAATAAGTTACTCGATAAGCAAAAGTATATTCTTGAAGCGGCGAGCCTGATAAATACCAAAGAAGGTAAAGTCACCAAGAAAGAAATCCTAAGCAAGTACGAACAATATGTTGAAGCTCGCTTAGTTGATCTTAAAACCGGTGAGTTTGTTGAAGGTAATGCTAACCTTTACGATCAACGTAAAGCGTCTCGTGATACTGACACTTCGTCTGTGCCAGAAAACGATATTGCCTCGATTAAACGTGTTGCAGATACCGCAGTGGTTTACCTTGTTCATAATGATGAAGGTAAACTGACTAGCGTCATTCTTCCTATTCACGGTTATGGTTTGTGGTCAACCATGTATGCACTTTTGGCACTTGAAGCTGACTTAAATACAGTTCAAGGACTTGTTTACTATGATCAAGGCGAAACGCCTGGTTTAGGTGGCGAAGTTGAAAATCCAAAATGGAAAGCATTGTGGAAAGGTAAGCAGTTATTTGATGCGCAAGGCAATCTGGCGATTAGTGTAACTAAAAACCCTGTAGTGGCGAGTTCTGTTCATGGTGTTGATGCACTTTCCGGTGCAACACTTACCAGTAACGGTGTACAACACTCATTGCAGTTTTGGTTAGGTAAAGAAGGTTTTGCAAACTTTATCGCTAAAGCACACAACGGAGGGTTAAGCTAATGGCTGACGCTAAAGAACTTAAACAGGTTCTAACCGGACCTATTATCAATAACAACCCAATTGCATTGCAAATTCTGGGTGTGTGTAGCGCACTTGCTGTGACCAGTAAGTTAGAAACAGCATTGGTAATGACGATTGCATTAACTGCGGTAACAGCGTTTTCTAACCTGTTTATCTCACTTATCCGTAATCATATTCCAAGCAGTGTGCGTATTATTGTACAGATGACCATTATTGCTTCGTTAGTGATTGTGGTTGACCAAGTATTACAAGCTTATGCCTACGCTATTTCTAAGCAGTTATCGGTGTTCGTTGGCTTAATTATTACGAACTGTATCGTAATGGGTCGTGCTGAAGCTTACGCAATGAAAACCCCGCCTATGATGAGCTTTATGGATGGTATCGGTAACGGTTTAGGTTACGGTGCAATTCTATTGTCTGTCGGCGTAGTGCGTGAACTATTTGGTAATGGTTCATTATTCGGCGTAGAAATCCTCAGTAAAATCTCTGACGGTGGTTGGTATCAACCTAACGGTTTATTACTGCTACCACCGAGTGCATTCTTCTTGATCGGTGGTCTGATCTGGTTGATCCGTACGTATAAGCCAGAGCAAGTTGAAGCAAAAGGGTAAACGCAATGGAACATTATATTAGTTTATTAATTCGCTCCGTTTTCATTGAAAACATGGCGCTAGCGTTCTTCTTAGGTATGTGTACTTTCTTAGCAGTATCAAAGAAAATCACTACTGCGATGGGCCTAGGTGTTGCAGTTATCGTGGTACTGGCTATTTCGGTTCCTGCTAACCAAATTATTTATCAAGGTCTGTTAGCTCCAGGTGCTCTAGCTTGGGCTGGTTTCCCTGATGCTGATTTGAGCTTCTTGAAGTTCATCACCTTTATCGGTGTGATTGCAGCACTTGTGCAAATTTTGGAAATGGCTTTAGACAAGTATTTTCCACCTTTGTACAACGCGTTGGGTATTTTCTTACCTTTGATTACCGTGAACTGTGCAATTTTCGGTGCAGTATCTTTCATGGTAGAGCGTGATTATAACCTTGGCGAGAGCGTAGTATTTGGTATTGGCTCTGGTATTGGTTGGGCGTTAGCAATCGTATTGCTAGCCGGTATCCGTGAAAAGATGAAATATTCTGACGTGCCAAATGGCTTACGAGGCTTAGGGATTACCTTCGTTTCTGCAGGTCTTATGGCTCTAGGTTTCATGTCATTCTCAGGTGTTTCTCTGTAAGAGTCACTGAGACGACGCATTAATTTGAACCTTTAAGGATAAGTGAATGGGTATTCTTGAATCTACTCCACTAGAAGTCTATCTAGGTGTGAGTATGTTTACTGTGATTGTCTTGGTTTTGGTGTTAGTGATTTTATTCGCTAAATCAAAACTAGTGGCAAGCGGTGATATCATTATTGGTATTAACGGCGACGCAGATAAAGCAATTAAAACAGGTGCTGGCGGCAAGTTACTTGGCGTTTTAGCAGACAACGGCATCTTCGTATCAAGTGCTTGTGGTGGCGGTGGCTCATGTGGTCAGTGTCGTGTGAATATTAAGTCTGGTGGTGGTGATATTCTGCCAACCGAACTTGATCACATTAGCAAGGGCGAAGCTCGTCAAGGTTGTCGTTTATCTTGTCAGGTAAACGTTAAATCTGATATGGAAATTGAACTTGATGAAGAAATCTTCGGCATCAAGAAATGGGAATGTGCTGTTATCTCTAACGATAACAAAGCGACGTTCATTAAAGAACTTAAGCTGCAAATTCCTGATGGCGAGTCTGTGCCTTTCCGCGCCGGTGGTTACATTCAGATTGAAGCGCCTGCTCATCATATTAAGTATGCTGAGTTTGAAGTGCCTGATAAGTATCGTGGTGACTGGGAACACTTTGGTTTCTTCAAGTTAGAGTCTAAAGTAGACGAAGAAACTATTCGTGCTTACTCTATGGCTAACTATCCAGAAGAGTTTGGGATTATTATGTTGAACGTGCGTATTGCTACGCCACCACCACGTAATTTAACCTTGCCTTGCGGTAAAATGTCTTCATATATTTGGAGCTTAAAAGCCGGTGATAAAGTGACTATTTCTGGTCCATTTGGTGAGTTCTTCGCTAAAGATACCGATGCAGAAATGGTATTTATTGGTGGCGGTGCAGGTATGGCCCCGATGCGCTCACATATTTTTGACCAATTAAAGCGTCTTAAATCTAAGCGTAAGATCAGTTTCTGGTACGGTGCGCGTTCTCAACGTGAAATGTTCTATGTAGAAGACTTTGATGGCTTAGCGGCTGAAAATGAGAACTTCAAATGGCATGTCGCGTTATCAGATCCGCAAGCAGAAGATAACTGGACTGGTTATACTGGATTTATCCATAACGTATTGTATGAAAACTATTTACGTGACCATGATGCGCCAGAAGATTGTGAGTTCTACATGTGTGGACCTCCAATGATGAACGCAGCTGTTATTGGTATGCTAAAAGATTTAGGTGTCGAAGACGAAAATATCTTATTAGATGATTTCGGTGGTTAATGAGTTAACCCATAACATCGACATGTAAGTCATGAGATTGCAGCAGTGCAGACAGGGTGGTTAAACACAGGTCTCGCATGCTGCAATTTTTTTTGTTCATTTAATACAAGTGTAAATTTGAGATGACTGTAAATTCAATCAAGTTACTGCTATTGCCAGCGGTTTTATTAATCGTGAGTGCATGTAGCTCTCCAGAGCCTATTATTTCATTATCTGGCAGTACAATGGGTACCACTTATCATATTAAAGTGGTCAGTAATAAAAGCTTACCCGAACCACAACTACTGCAAGCTGAAATTGACATGGCATTGGAGGTGGTTAACGATCAAATGTCGACTTACCGTCCTGACTCAGAACTGTCTAAGTTTAATCAATTGCAGGTGCAGCAGAGCGTTAGCGTCTCGGCCGATACAATTAAGGTGATTAAAGAGGGCATGCGTCTTTATAATGAGACTGATGGTGCATTAGATATCACTTTAGGCCCAGTGGTTAATTTATGGGGATTTGGTCCCGATAAGCGCCCTATATCAGAACCTACTCAAGCTCAAATTGATGCAGCAAAAGCTAAAATGGGCATACATGAGCTGTCTGTAAACGGTTTGACATTAACCAAGCATAATGCAGATTTGTATGTCGATTTATCTTCAATTGCCAAAGGTTTTGGCGTCGACAAGGTTGCCGCTTTATTAGATAAATATCATGTATCTGGTTATTTAGTTGAAATTGGTGGCGAACTGAATGTCAAAGGAACTAAGAGTGATAATACCCCTTGGCGAGTAGCTGTAGAGCAACCAACCAGCGAAGGTCAAGCGGTTCAGCAAATCATTGAACCTGGCACTATGTCATTGGCAACTTCGGGTGATTATCGTAACTTTTATCAAGAAAATGGTGAGCGCTTCTCACATTTAATTGATCCTCGTACCGGCTATCCAATAAAGCATCAATTAGCTTCAGCAACCGTGTTACACTCTAGTTGTATGACCGCAGATGGATATGCAACGGCCATGATGGTGTTAGGTACAGAGGCTTCATTGGCGTTAGCTAAAAAGAACAATTTAGCGGTAATGTTGATAGAGAAGCAAGAGCAGGGATATCAGGTCTATTACAGTGATGCGTTTAAATCGTATCTTAAGTAGCTTGCTTATTTTTAAACTGGTTGATTGAGCTACTAATTTATTGAACCAGTTTACCCTAATCTGAATGAGTCAATAGGAGTTTGTGATGAGTACATTTATTGCAGCGTTTGTGGTTTTATTATTATTTTTTTTGCTAATGTCCATTGGCTATATCGTAAAGAAAAAAGCGGTAGAAGGCAGTTGCGGTGGTTTAGGTGTTTTAGGTATAGAGAAAGCCTGTGACTGTGATGATCCATGTGATAAACGCAAACGCCGTATGGAAAAAGAGCAAGCTCGAAATAAGTTGCTTAACCAAAATCGCATTATTTAACCTCGTTAATTATTTTAAGCTTAGGTTATTTCACTAATGCTTTGTAAAGAGCCTTCATTTTGAAGGCTTTTTTTATGCTTGAGTATTGCTGGTCAGTTACAAAGCTTAGTTATAATGATAATGGTTATCAATTGTAAGTGTGTGAAAATAAAGGATAATTTGCATTTTACCCTATAGTGTTTTATTCTGTTTGTAATTGATCAAGATCACATTACTTCTCGAGGACACTACTATGAAAGGTCATCCTAAAGTCATCAGCCAACTCAATCGTGTACTTACTTGTGAGCTGACCGCTATTAACCAATACTTTTTACATGCTCGTATGTTTAAGCATTGGGGATTGGAAAAGCTTAATGAGAAAGAATATAAAAAATCGATTGAAGACATGAAGCATGCTGACAAGCTGATTGAACGTGTATTGTTTCTTGAAGGTTTACCTAACCTACAACAGTTAGATAAATTGCGTATTGGTGAACATGCTGAAGAAATGCTTAGCTGCGATCTCACTGCGATAACGGAACAAATTGCCATTTTGCGTGAAGCCATTAAGGTATGCGAAACTCAGCAAGATTATGTTAGTCGCGATTTAATGGAAGATTTACTCGAAGATGAAGAAGAGCATTTAGATTGGATTGAATCACAACAAGAGCTCATCACTCAAACGGGTATTCAAAATTACCTTCAATCACAAATTAACGATTAATAGGACATTATTATGAAAGGTCATCCAGAAGTCATCGATGCGCTCAATAGTTTATTAACCGGCGAATTATCTGCTATGGATCAATATTTTGTCCATGCTCACATGTATGAGGATTGGGGATTTAACGAACTTTATACCCGTATTCTACATGAATCAGACGATGAAAAATTACATGCAGCTAAGTTGATCCAACGTATTTTATTTTTAGAAGGCACTCCAGATGTTGCCAGTCGTGAAGCGCTCAACATAGGTAAAGATGTGCAACAAATGCTACAAAATGATCTTGCATATGAATACCATGTGGCTGATCATTTACGTAAGGTTATCGGCTTGTGTGAGCAAAAGGCTGATTACCAAACCCGTGAAATTTTAGAGGTGTTATTAGATGACACTGAATCTGATCATATGTATTGGTTAGAAAAGCAATTAGGTCTTATTGAACGTATTGGTTTACAGAACTATTTACAGACTAAAATGTAACGACTTAGTCGACACGTTACATGTTAGTAAAGCCCAACTCAGTTTGGGCTTTTTTGTGTTCGTGAGACAATGATTGAATACTGTTTTTATATACAGTATCATTGTTTTTAATTGAGTAAATGATGATGGTTATAGAATGCGTAAAATCATTCACATCGATATGGATTGTTATTTTGCTGCGGTAGAAATGCGCGATTTTCCTGAATTACGAGGAAAGCCCATTGCTGTTGGCGGCAGAAGTGATCGTCGCGGTGTGATAAGTACCTGCAGTTATGAGGCCCGCAAATTTGGCGTGCGAAGTGCTATGTCTAGTTATCATGCACTGCAGCTGTGCCCGCAGTTAATTTTAGTGCCAGGGCGCATGGATGTATATAAATCGGTGTCTGTGCAAATACGTGAGATCTTTCATCGATACACAGATCTTGTCGAACCCTTGTCTCTAGACGAAGCTTATCTTGATGTGACTGATTGCGATGCTCACCAAGGCAGCGCCACGTTAATTGCCAAGGCTATTCGAAATGATATATTTGAGACCACAGGTTTAACCGCCTCAGCGGGTATTGCACCGATTAAGTTTTTAGCTAAAATCGCTTCCGATTTAAATAAACCCAACGGCCAATATGTCATCACTCCTAATCAAATTAGTGATTTTGTAAAAGATCTTCCTCTGAGTAAAATTCCTGGCGTCGGTAAAGTCACTTCAAAAAAGTTAGCTGATATTGGCTTAATCACCTGCTACGACGTGCAACAGTATCCAAAAGCGCAATTAATTGAGGTATTTGGTAAATTTGGTCATGTATTAGCTGAGCGATCACAAGGGATAGATCCAAGACAAATTAGTCCGCATCGGGTACGAAAGTCAGTTGGGGTTGAAACTACGTTAGCCAAAGACATTTTTACCTTAGAGCAATGCCGTCAAGTATTACCACAGCTGATTCAAGAACTGAGTGCTCGGGTTCATCGCAGTGCTAAAGATAGACAGATCCACAAGCAAGTTGTGAAGCTGAAATTTAATGATTTTAAACAGACCACCATCGAACATCGCAGTGATGAAATGTCGATTAATTTGTTTCATGATTTACTGCAACAGGCTTTGCTGCGCAGCCAAGGGCGAGGTATTCGCTTATTGGGGGTTAGTGTTGGTTTAGCTGATACAACACTGGCTGTTACAGATAATCCAGTGGCACATATTACTCAGCTTGATTTGCAGTTTTAAATGTTAGAATTGCAATGAAAAACGCTCAAGTCTAAAACTAAAAAACGACATTTCTGTCGTTTTTTAGTTTTACGCATAAATCATCGCTATTGATTACGCTTCTTTAGCTGGAATACGCTCTAATACGGCAAGTAGCAATTCCCAGTACTGACCAACAGTGGTGATGTTGACCATTTCATCAGGGCTATGTGGATAACGAATAGTCGGCCCAATAGAGACCATGTCCATTAGTGGATAAGGCTCTTTAAATAAACCACATTCTAGACCTGCATGGATAACCATCACGGTAGGATCTTTTTTATAAATATCGTTATAGGTGTCTCGCACAATTGCCATTACAGGTGAGCTAGTATCTGGTTTCCACCCCGGGTAAGCACCGCTTAAATCAATGCTAGCACCCGATAGGTTTGATAGTGCGGTTAGCATACCGGTGACTTCTTCACGACCTGAATCAATTAATGAACGAATAAGGCATAATATTTCTACGCTTTCATCTTCAGTGCTGATCACGCCTATATTTAGTGATGTTTCAGTGACGCCTTCCACTTCATCACTCATGCGCATTACGCCGTTAGGGCAAGCATGTAATAAGTCGATTAAGGTATTTTGCGCTTCTTCGCCCATGACTTTGGTGGGTGCATCTATGGTGGCTAAGCTCAGTAGCATGCCTGGGTCTGCAACGGCTAATTCTTCACGTACTAGGGCTTGGAACGATTCAATGGCTTGCTTTAGTGCGTCAATATTTTCTGCTGGTAGCATAAATTGCACGTTAGCTTCACGCGGAATGGCATTACGCAGCGAGCCACCACTAAAGCTAACTAGCTCTAGGGCTAATTCGTCACTGTATTTAAACAAAAAGCGCGCTAATAACTTATTGGCATTACCACGTCCAAGGTGAATGTTAACCCCAGAGTGACCGCCTTTTAATCCTGACATGGTCAGTGAAAAGCTGGCGTTGCTTTGTTCTGGTGCTTGCCAGGACATTGGTACACTTATCTGTGCATCAACACCGCCGGCGCAACCCATGTAGATTTCACCTTCTTGCTCAGAGTCGGTGTTGATTAAGATTTCTGCATCAAGGTAACCGGCTTCTAAACCAAAAGCGCCCGTCATGCCAGCTTCTTCATCAATGGTGAGCAGCACTTCGAGTGGCCCGTGCTTAATATCTTTACTGCCTAAAACAGCCAGCGCCGAAGACATACCAATACCGTTATCAGAACCTAAGGTTGTTCCTCTAGCTTTAACCCAATCACCGTCTACATAAGCTTCAATCGGATCGGTTTCAAAGTTATGTACTTTGTCGGCATTTTTTTGCGGCACCATATCAATGTGCGCTTGTAACACCACTATTTTACAGTTTTCCATTCCTGCTGTGGCAGGCTTACGGATGATCAAGTTACCGACTTTGTCTTCAACAACCGCAAGGCCTTGAGCTTTTGCCCATTGCTGAATATGTTGTGATAACGCATGTTCATGCTTTGATGGATGTGGAATAGCGCAAATTTGTTCAAACCATTGCCATAGAGGCTGAGGATATAATTGAGTTAATGCAGTCACGAAACGCCCTCTAAGATGAAATCAAGTCGATATACGACACAGAATATAACTGCAATTATTTTAACATATTCTGCGCAGTTACTTGATATTGCGATACCGATTTGCCAAGGTTTAGTCCACAAATCTGTAAATAATTATGAACCCACTAATTTATCTGTATTCCTAAAGAGTAAGGATCTTGTATGACCCAAGTGAATAAAGCGGTTACCGCGTTCCAAGTGCCAATTATTGATGTCATAAGTGATGGGGCTATTTTTGAAGGCGAAGGTTGGGACGCTGTTGTCGTGATAGCGACGAGTTTAGCTGAGATTAAACAAGATGAAGTGAGTTTGCTTGCTGCACACGCTCGCCAAATTGATATGCGTGTCGGTAAAAGTGCCACGCTCCTTTTTGCACCGGGGTTGGCCGGTGGTCGATTGATCATCTCTCCAGTGGCTGATAGCGGCAATGAGTATAGCGATGTGAGGATTTTTGCCAAAGCTGCTCGAGAAGGGATTGCCATTGCTAAAGCCGCAGGTGCCACTAAACCTTTATTAGTTGTACCAAGTGTAACTGACAAGCGTTTTGCTAATGCTGAACAAGTTGCCGCACTAGCTTGTGGACAAGAGCTTTGGCAACCGTTAGAAGCACGAGAAGCAAAGTCTTTGCCACCGAGTTTAACCGCGATTGGATTATTGAATACCGCCACCCATAGTTTATTACTTAATGCGGCAGAGTCTGGACGAGTATTGGCGCGCGATCTTTGTGGTACAGAACCTGAGCGTATGTCGGCTATTGGGTTTGCACAATATTGTGTTGATGCTTTTGCTGATAGCGGTTTGGCTGTATCTGTGATTGATCAAGCCGAGCAGTTAAAAGCGCAATATCCATTATTAAGCGCTGTTGGCAGAAGCTCTTTTGATGTGGCTCGTCATCATCCACGAGTGGTAAAGCTTGAATATGTTGGTGACGGCACTATTACCAAAACCTTATTCTTTGCAGGTAAAGGCGTGGTTTACGACACTGGTGGCGCTGATATTAAAGTTGCCGGGTCAATGGCTGGCATGAGCCGTGATAAAGGTGGCGCAGCTGCGGTTGCCGGTTTAATGAAGGCGCTATCGATACTTAAACCTAAAGGGATCAAAGTGGTCGCCGAGCTTGGATTAGTGAGAAACAGTATTGGCAGTGATGCATTTGTTACCGATGAAATTATTGCCAGTCACGCAGGTGTGCGAGTCCGTATAGGTAATACCGATGCTGAAGGGCGTTTAGTGCTAGCCGATTTGTTATCCCATTTACGTTTACAGGCTCAAACTGCGGTGAATCCACAATTGTTTTCGGTGGCGACGTTAACCGGTCATGTTGTACGAGCCTACGGTGGTTACCCTGCATTAGTTGAAAATAGCGTGGCTAAAAAGCAAGGTGTTGCAGCAACATTAGCTGAAGTGGGGCAATTATGGGGGGAACCATTTGAGGTTTCACAATTACGTCCAGAAGACTTTGATAAAGTTGCCGATAAAAATGGCGCTGCAGATGTGATGTCATCGAATAATGCTCCGTCTTCAATTACGGCTCGTGGGCATCAATATCCTGCCGCTTTCTTGATAAAAGCTTCTGGATTAGCCGAAACACAACTGGCATTTACCCATATCGATATTGCAGGCAGTGCTGTTGAGGGCGATCCTCTCTACGGAAAGCCAACTGCAAGCCCTTTGGTTGCTTTATTACAGTTTTCTTTTTTGTAGGCGGCGCGTGATTAAGCTGTTGTAATTAATGGTATTATTTTGAAGATCACATGCCGATAACAATGAGTTAACATAGTTATAATCAGAAATTATTGTAATTAAATCACTTTTAATGAAGTTTTTGTGAATTAAAGCAAATAATACTTGTAATTAAATTACAGTTTTGTATAATTCATTTCGTCGGCAAGGAATATCATTGCCGGCTCTAGTTAATCCAGGATGGATATAGCCTCCAAGGATCTGAGTGACAAGTTGTCTCAATGGATTTGAGAAATGTACGTTCCAGGGAACCGAGCCAAGCTTTACTAGGTTTATGCAACTTAACTTTATTCAGGAGAAGACCATGTCTTATACAGGTAGCAGCAAATTTTATTGGCAAAACACTTGGTTTGCTGATGTGACAGTTTTACGTGGCGGTATATTCGCCATGAAACGTTAAGAATTGACCCTCTTTACGTCGTTTTAATATCCATCAACCTTTTGTTCGTCTCGTTTGACGGTTTAGACAAGGTGATAAACTAATAGTTTATTACCACATCACATTCAGTGGTGCTAGCTTTCCTTTCCCCATACGGAATGCTTGTAACATGTCTGCCTACTCTTTTGAGTAGGCTTTTTTTTACCTGAAATTTAGCCAATTGGTTAGTGCGTTATATAAAAAACTGAAATCTTTCAATAAAAAGGCAATTGATAGCTATCAAGGTCGTAAGTACTTATAATTTCCCGCTGATTCACACCTATCCTGCGTAAAGATGTCGGCTTAGCATGTAAGCATGCCTTATCCTCATCTGTAACGATTAAAACGATAAACTCAACGTTAACCTTTGCCCAAGGACCTTCGCTCCATGTTAGAAAAATTATTTAAACTTAAACAACACAACACGAGTCTTAAACAAGAAGCGATAGCCGGTCTTACTACTTTCTTAACCATGGCCTACATTATTTTCGTCAACCCTATGATGCTTGCTGATGCAGGAATGGATCATGGTGCGGTATTTGTTGCCACATGTTTAGCCGCTGCCATAGGGTGCTTAGTTATGGGCTTATTGGCTAATTACCCTATCGCATTAGCGCCTGGTATGGGGCTTAATGCTTTTTTCACTTACACTGTAGTTGGTGAAATGGGTTATAGCTGGGAAACGGCCCTTGGTGCGGTGTTCATGTCTGGGGTGTGCTTCTTAATTCTATCTCTAGTTAGGATTCGCGAGTGGATTGTTAACTGTATTCCTATGTCATTGCGATTTGGTATCGCGGCAGGTATTGGTTTATTTTTAGCATTAATTGGCTTAAAAAATGCCGGCATTGTTGTGGCAAGTCCTGCAACATTAGTGACTATGGGTGACATTACCTCATTTCCAGCCTTGATGGCGGCGTTAGGTTTCTTCTTAATTATTGCTATGGTGCATCGTGGCCTGAAAGCGGCAGTTATTTTTAGTATTCTGATCGTGACGGCTCTCGGCATGATTTTTGGTGACGTACAGTATCAAGGCTTAGTTGCTATGCCACCGTCTATTGCTCCGACATTCATGAAAATGGACTTGTCTAGTGTATTAGAAATTAGCATGTTATCTGTCGTCTTTGCTTTTTTGTTTGTTGATTTATTCGATACATCTGGCACCTTAGTTGCTGTTGCACAACGTGGTGGATTACTGGATGACAAAGGCCGCTTGCCGCGAGTTAAACGTGCATTAACAGCAGACAGTGTTGCCACCATTACCGGTGCTGCATTGGGTACATCAACGACGACTAGCTATATTGAAAGTATTGCAGGGGTAAGTGCTGGCGGCCGCACAGGTTTAACCGCTGTGGTGGTTGGATTGTTGTTTGTTGCGGCGTTATTTTTATCGCCGTTAGCTGCTATGGTGCCAGCTTATGCAACAACTGGTACCTTGTTTTACGTGGCTATTTTAATGATGTCGGGTCTGGTGAATGTTGATTGGGAAGATATAACGGAAGCCGCTCCAGTGGTGGTGACATGTTTATTAATGCCGTTAACTTTCTCTATTGCCAATGCTATTGGCCTTGGGTTTATTTCTTACGCTGCAATCAAATTGATGACAGGACGTTTTAAAGATTTAAATTCAGGTATTTTAGTTGTAGCAGCATTGTTTGTGGCGAAATTTATTTATAGTTAATCCTTTGCCCATCAATAGGGTAAATGGTTATAAATTGGCTAAGGCCAAAACAAAAAAGGGCTATTAGCCCTTTTTTTGTTTTTCTAATAAGGCGCCAATAGCCAAGCTATTTAAGCTTAATGAAACTGAGTTAGCAGGATTAGAGACTGTTTGATAACCATTTATTAACCTGAAAATAGTTAATCTCGATAAATATTCCACTATTAGCGGCTTTCACTATGAATTATCGAGTGAATTGGGTATAAAAATGAACTGAATATTTTTTGCAAGCTGAGTGAGATAAATGGGTTATCGCCGCGTAGTAGTTAAGTTAGGCACCAGCGTGCTGACATCTGGCAGTAAAAAGCTCGATAAAGCACATATGGTTGAATTGGCCAGGCAAATGGCCTCGCTTATGCGTTCAGGCGTTGAAGTTGTATTGTGTACATCGGGCGCAATAGCTGCTGGGCGAGAGCATTTACATTATCCGGTGTTGCCCGACACTATGGCGAATAAACAGTTACTTGCAGCTGTAGGTCAAAGTCAGTTAATTTTGGCGTGGTCACAATTGTTCAGTATTTACGGCTTACATGTTGGCCAGTTATTGTTAACTCGTGCTGATTTGCAAGATCGCGAACGTTATTTAAATGCCCGTGACACTTTAAATGCATTATTAGCTCATAATATTATCCCGATCATTAATGAAAATGATGCCGTTGCCACCAATGAAATTAAGGTGGGTGATAATGATAATTTGTCCGCCCGTGCAGCCTTACTTTGCGATGCTGATTTACTGATCTTACTGACTGACCAAAAAGGCTTATTTGATGCCGATCCGCGCACGCATCCAGAAGCACAGTTGATTAAACAAGTTGTTAATATCGACGACAGTTTGCGTTTGTTAGCTGGCGGTTCTGTGTCTGGACTTGGAACGGGTGGTATGGCAACCAAACTAGAAGCTGCCGATGTGGCTCGCCGTGCGGGGATTGAAGTGGTCATCGCTTCCGGTCATCATCCTGATGTTATCGCCAGAGTAGCGGCTAGAGAGTCTGTTGGAACTCATTTTAGTGCCATAGAAAATCCATTAGAAAGTCGCAAGCAATGGATCCTTGCCGGCCCAGCTTCGCAAGGTAAATTAGTCATTGATGCTGGAGCATCGGTTGCCGTCGTTGCTAACGGTCGTAGCTTATTGTCTAAAGGTATTATTGATGTAGAAGGTCATTTTGAGCGCGGTGCGACTTTACTGATCGTGAATCAAATCGGTAAGATTTTGGCTAAAGGCATTAGCCGTTATTGTGCCAATGATTTAATTAAAATTAGCGGTAAACACTCTGATGACATAGAAAGTTTACTCGGCTATAACTACGGTGATGCTGTTGTTCATCGCAATGATATGGTCGTACTCGATAATTAAGGATAAGCAGATGTCAGCCACAGAAACAGAATATTTAACCCTACTCGGCCAACGCGCTAAAGCTGCCAGTTTTATCTTAGCGAGTTTAACGGCAAAACAGAAAAACCTGTTGTTAGCAACTATTGCCGATCACTTAGCTCAGCGGAAAGATGATATTTTACAAGCCAATGCACAAGATATCATTGCTGCGAAGCAAAGTGGTTTAACCGAAGCCATGATCGATAGGTTGATGCTGGACGAAGGACGGCTTGGCGGGATTATCGCTGACATTGATAATGTCATCGCCCTAGCTGATCCTGTCGGTAAAGAAGCTGAAAGTCGAGTATTAGATAACGGCTTACGCTTAACTCGTCGCAGTGTCCCATTAGGGGTAGTGGGAGTGATTTATGAGGCTCGGCCAAATGTCACCGTTGATATTGCCGTGTTAGCGTTAAAGACTGGCAATGCTGTGATTTTGCGTGGCGGTAAAGAAACCCTAACTTCCAATAAAGTGCTAAGTGAAGTCATTCGAGATGCACTCGTGAGCCTAGATTTACCTAAAGATGCCGTGCAGCTTATTGATTCACCTGAGCGTAGTCTTGTTAGTGGTTTGCTCCGGCTCGACAAATATGTCGATATGATTATCCCCCGTGGTGGACAAAATCTGCAGCGGTTGTGTGCTGAACAATCGAGTATTCCAGTCATTCTTGGTGGGATTGGCATCTGTCATTTATTTGTTGATAAACAGGCCGATTTAGTCCGTGCAATAGATGTGATTGCTAACGCTAAAGTGCAACGCCCAACAGTGTGTAATGCCTTAGATACATTGCTAATACATCAACAGGTAGCCGCTGAATTTATTCCAAATATTGCCTCACATTTACATTCGCTTGGGGTACGTTTCCATGCTTGTGCCATTGCCTTACCTTATCTTGACGGTCTAGGTTTTGATGTTACTCCAGCGCATGATGAGTCGTTCTCAACCGAGTGGTTATCACTTACGTTAGGGATCAAAGTGGTCAATGATATTGACGAAGCAGTGGAGCATATTCGTCAATATTCGACAGGACATTCTGAGGCTATTTTAACGGATAACATTCACACAGCGAGCGACTTTATGAATCAAGTTGATTCCGCTGCAGTGTATGTGAATGCCAGTACTCGTTTTACAGACGGTTCACAGTTTGGTCTTGGCGCAGAAGTTGCCGTGAGTACCCAAAAATTGCATGCTCGTGGTCCCATGGCGTTAGATGCCTTGACGACGTATAAGTGGCTCGCCTGGGGCGATTATACTTGTAGACAATAACTGATTGGGTGATGGTATTCATGATAATAAGGGCGCTGTTAAGCGTCCTTATTATTGATATTTTGTGGATGTAGAGTCGGTTTTTGACAATCAAATAGCGCATTACATATTATAAATAAGATGGCTTGGCATTGCGGATTCATTCAAGCGTTCATAGGTGGTTAACAACCAAATCACAAAAAATGCTCCGGTCATTAATATGGCTACAATTCTAAATGCTTGAGCGTATTCCATTACATAGGTGAAATAGCGACGCTGTACCGCATTGGTCATAAACGTGGCTATCAGTGAAAACACGCTTAAATACATCGCTGGATATTGAGTGGAGCTCATGCCACAAAACTTTTCATAGATAAGGATTAATGCCACAACGATTAAAATAATAATGCGTATTTTACGTTCCGTGTTATCACTTAAATTCCATCTTGGCAGTCCCATTGCCTACTACCTCTTCAATTAATTGCATTTTGATTGTTTTCTAAGCATCCTTGATACTTTTATAACTTTAGTTGTGTTTTTATCAAATGAATAGCGTTATTTAATGCTTATCTATCGCTGTTTAATATCCTGACGATAAACTCTGCTGATAGGGTTAGCTAATATGGGGAGGATTAAAACATACCCGAGTGCCTATTCTCTCTGAGCTAGCTGATGTTAGCCATCGGTAAACTCGGCTGCAAAGGTCAGTCATCAGTGCCTAAGTAACGTTGGATTATTTGAGACTAATATTCGAGCAGTTCATGCTGTTATGAGACGTAAAAGGCTTAAGGGGTAATAGTAAAAGACATGGCAGAGCTTGCGCCTTGTTACAGCTAACCAAAATAAAATAAACAGGCGGTTTAGCCTCACGTTGCAGTGGTAAGCTCAACAATACAATTATTTGAGCTGTTGTTGTTAGTTGAAGAGAAAACCCCTTCGCTTCTTGATGCTGCGTCAATAATATCAGTAAAACATGATAAATTTTTAGCATTCCCCTTGTAATTCACTTTGCTGTCCCAATATAGGTATCAAGGCTGATATGAGTGGTTAATATGAATCTCAAGTTAAGCAATAAAATGCTTGAAATACTGGTTGTTCATCCCCATATCAACATCAAATAACATATTTGCGACGAATAACGTCAATTTCGGAGGACCCCATGGGCAAAATTATTGGTATCGATTTAGGCACAACAAACTCGTGTGTAGCAGTCCTTGATGGCGGCAAAGCACGCGTAATTGAAAACGCAGAGGGTGATCGCACAACCCCTTCAATCATCGCGTACACCGATGATGAAATTATTGTTGGCCAACCTGCTAAGCGTCAAGCTGTTACTAACCCTGCAAACACATTTTTTGCGATTAAGCGTTTAATCGGCCGTCGTTTTAAAGACGATGAAGTGCAACGTGATGTAAACATCATGCCATTCAAAATTATTGGCGCTGATAACGGTGATGCATGGGTTGAGTCTCGTGGTAATAAAATGGCACCACCACAAGTGTCGGCTGAAATCTTGAAAAAGATGAAAAAGACAGCTGAAGACTTTTTAGGTGAAGAAGTGACTGAAGCGGTTATTACTGTTCCTGCTTACTTTAACGATTCACAACGTCAAGCAACTAAAGATGCTGGCCGTATCGCAGGTCTTGATGTTAAGCGTATCATCAACGAACCAACGGCTGCTGCACTTGCCTATGGTATCGATAAGAAGCAAGGCGACAACGTCGTTGCCGTTTACGATTTAGGTGGTGGTACATTTGATATCTCTATCATCGAAATCGACAGTAATGATGGTGACCAAACATTTGAAGTGTTAGCAACTAATGGTGACACTCATTTAGGTGGTGAAGATTTCGATAACCGCTTAATCAACTATTTAGCTGACGAATTTAAGAAAGACCAAGGCTTAGATCTTCGTAGAGATCCTCTAGCGATGCAACGTTTGAAAGAAGCTGCTGAAAAAGCAAAAATCGAGCTTTCAAGCACTAACCATACTGAAGTTAACTTGCCTTACATCACTGCAGATGCATCAGGCCCTAAACATTTAGTGGTTAAAATTACTCGCTCTAAATTAGAGTCATTAGTTGAAGACTTAATTCAACGTACTTTAGAGCCGTTAAAAGTTGCCCTAGCTGACGCTGATTTAAAAGTATCAGACATCAATGAAGTGATTCTTGTTGGTGGTCAAACTCGTATGCCTAAAGTACAAGAAGCGGTAACTAACTTCTTCGGCAAAGAGCCACGTAAAGACGTCAACCCTGATGAAGCGGTTGCAGTTGGCGCGGCGATTCAAGCTGGCGTACTTTCAGGTGAAGTGAAAGACGTATTGCTACTTGACGTTACACCATTGTCTCTTGGTATTGAAACCATGGGCAGTGTGATGACTAAGCTTATCGATAAAAACACCACTATCCCGACTAAAGCTCAGCAAGTATTCTCAACCGCTGACGACAACCAAAGTGCCGTGACAATTCACGTACTTCAAGGTGAGCGTAAGCAAGCGAGTGCAAACAAGTCTTTAGGTCAATTTAACCTTGAAGGTATTGAGCCTGCACCACGTGGCCAGCCACAAGTTGAAGTGATGTTCGACATCGATGCTGATGGTATCTTACATGTGTCTGCAACAGACAAGAAAACAGGTAAGAAGCAAAACATTACCATTAAAGCCTCTTCTGGTTTGTCTGATGAAGAAGTAGAGCAAATGGTACGTGATGCCGAAGCTCATGCTGACGAAGATGCGAAATTTGAAGAGTTAGTTAAAGCGCGTAATCAAGCCGATGGTTTAGCTCATTCAACTAGAAAACAAGTTGAAGAAGCTGGTGATGCTTTAGCAAGCGATGAAAAAGAAAAGATTGAAGCGGCAATTGCAACTTTAGAAACGGCTATTAAAGGCAAAGACAAAGAAGCAATGGACACTGCAACTCAAGCTCTTATCGAAGCGTCTGCTAAGTTAATGGAAATTGCTCAAGCTAAAGCGCAAGGCGAAGCTGAAGGCCAAGCACAAGATGCTGGCCAATCTAAGCCTGCTGATGATGTTGTTGATGCTGAGTTCGAAGAAGTTAAAGACGACAAAAAGTAATTAACCATTTCAGTTAGTTACTTTAAAAGCGGGCGTTGAGGCTATCCTCACACGCCCGTTTGTATAAATTAAGTTTAACAACTTACTCACACCTTCGAGAAACAGAACACTATGTCAAAGCGTGATTATTACGAAGTTCTCGGTGTTGGACGTGACACCAGTGAACGCGAAATTAAAAAAGCGTACAAACGCTTAGCGATGAAATTTCACCCAGATCGTAATCCGGGTGATAAAGCCGCAGAAGCCAGCTTTAAAGAAATTAAAGAAGCGTACGAAATTTTAACCGACAGCGACAAGAAAGCTGCATATGATCAATTTGGTCATGCTGGCGTCGATCCTAATCGTGGTGGACACGGCGGTGGCCAAGGTGATTTTGGCGATATCTTTGGTGATGTTTTTGGTGATATTTTTGGTGGCGGTCGCCGCGGTGGTCAACGTCAGGCTGCACGTGGTAGTGACTTGCGCTACAACCTTGAATTATCTTTAGAAGAAGCCGTCCGTGGTTTAACCAAAGAATTACGCATTCCGACACTCGCTGCATGTGATTTGTGTGATGGTAGTGGCGCTAAAAAAGGCACCTCTGCAACCACATGTGGCACTTGTCATGGTCAAGGCCAAGTGCAAATGCGCCAAGGTTTCTTTGCTGTTCAGCAAGCGTGTCCTACTTGTCATGGTCGCGGTAAAATTATTAAAGATCCTTGTGGCAAATGTCATGGCGAAGGCCGAGTCGAGAAAAGCAAAACTCTGTCAGTTAAAATCCCAGCCGGTGTTGATACAGGCGATCGTATTCGTTTAACCGGTGAAGGTGAAGCGGGCGAGTTTGGTGCACCTCCTGGCGATTTATATGTGCAGGTTAGTGTGCGTGAACATGCCATCTTCACTCGTGATGCCAATAACTTATACTGTGAAGTGCCTATTTCATTTAGTAAAGCGGCATTAGGCGGCGAGATTGAAGTACCGACATTAGACGGTAAAGTTAGCCTTAAAATCCCAACAGAAACCCAAACTGGGCGTATGTTCCGCTTGCGTGGTAAAGGGGTTAAGTCGGTTCGTAGCCATGCTGTTGGTGACTTGTTGTGTAAAGTGGTGATGGAAACGCCGGTTAACTTGAATGACAAACAAAAAGAGTTATTGCGTGAGTTTGAAGCGACCTTAACTGGCGAGTCAAAAAAGCACAGTCCTAAAGCGGAAGGTTTTTTTGATGGCGTAAAAAAGTTTTTTCAAGACTTAAACAGTTAGTATCGTTCCATTAAACGTGACTATCATGAAAGGCTGTTTACTTTAGGTAAACAGCCTTTTTTATTGACTGGTATAATCAGGTACTAAAAGGTGACATGTCATAGCTCTGCAGATGACGTCAATGTCTGTCTAGTTCATGGCGAACACATTTTTAGCGATACAATTTCTTAGCAACTTATTTAGTAACTTATTTAGCTGTTTTTTTACCATTAGGCGTTATGTATGTCATTTTCTGTATTCCAGCTCAATCCAACATTATTAACCGCATTACCGCCAGCAGTGACTGAGCCTAGTCGCGTTCAGCAATTAGCGATCCCTGCAATATTGACTGGGCAAGATGTCTTGGCATTGGCGCAAACCGGTAGCGGTAAAACCTATGCTTATGGTTTACCACTTTTACAGCGCTTGAGTCTGTCTCCAGAGGTTGGTCTTTCTGCGGTGGTCATAGTGCCAACTCGAGAATTAGCTTCACAAGTGATGCAAGATTTAGCCCCGTTAGCGCAAGCATTAAATTTACGCGTTGATATGCTATGCGGCGGCCAAGCAATTGAATTGCAGGTAGAGCGATTGACACAACCTGCTAACCTTATTGTTGCGACCCCAGGGCGCTTATTAGCGTTAGCGCAGCAAGGTGTTATTCAGTTTGAACATCTGCAAAGCTTAGTACTTGATGAAGCAGATAGATTATTGGACATGGGTTTTATTGGCGACATTAATGCGCTAATCGCAATGATGCCAACTGGGCAGCGTTTATTGTTTTCGGCCACATTGCCTGAGCCATTAACCACATTAGCCGAGCAAGTTTTGACGACAGCACATGTGCGTATTCAGGCGCATGTGAGCAATAGTGCTGTGGCTGATATCGCTCAAACCTTATATCATGTAAATAAAGGCAGTAAAGCAAAAGCACTGATCCACTTAATTACTTTGCACCAATGGTCACAGGTGTTGGTATTTGTTAATGCTAAAGATGATGTCGATTCATTATGTAAAAAATTAGTCAAAGCGGGTATTAATGCCGCGGCACTTCATGGTGATAAAGAACAAGCTGTACGATGCCAAACTTTGGAGCAGTTTAAAAATCAACAGTTAACAGTACTAGTGGCTACCGATGTATTATCTCGTGGTATCCATATTGACGCTCTACCTGTGGTCATAAATGTTGATTTACCTAGCCAGGCCGCTGTATATGTACATCGTATAGGACGAACTGCTCGGGCAGGATTAAGTGGTGTTGCCTTGTCATTAGTGAGTCATGCTGAGTTATTAAGCTTGGATGCTATTAGGCTGTTAACAAGGCAAGCGTTACCGTTAACTGAACTCGCTGGTTTTGCCGTAACAGATAAGCCAACTAGCGAAGCCAGTAAGCGAGCGCCTCGCGATAAACAAGCTAATCGTCGTACAGCTAACAAACGCAGTATTAGTGATTTTACCAAACGCAAACCGACCCGTTAATGCGAGCTGATGTTTGATATTGTAAGTGATGTATTCGCGCTAAAGACTGGTATAAAATAAGCTAATGCTGGATTAGCTTTTTGATTCAATAATGTTTAAGGGATGACAACATGAAACCTTTCGCACTAACCCTATTTGTTGCTGCTTTATTAGTAGGCTGTGTCAATAGTCAATCGCCCACGGGGCGAGGGCAAACCTTATTGTTTTCTGATACACAGATGCAGCAAATGGGTGGTCAGTCGTTTGAGGCAATGAAACAAAGTGAAAAAATAAGTCAAAATAAAGCCCAAACTGACTATGTCAATTGTATTGCTAAGCGTATCACTGCAGTATTACCTGATCAGTCCCAACAATGGGACGTAGTGGTATTTGATTCAGACCAGGTTAATGCTTTTGCATTGCCGGGCGGTCATATTGGTGTCTATACCGGTTTATTGAAGGTTGCCGTTAATCAAGATCAACTTGCTACTGTGATGGGGCATGAAGTGGCACATGTGTTAGCGCAACATGGAAATGAGCAAGTATCTCGCGCCCAGCTTACTGGTTTGGGTATGCAAGCCGCCGATGCAGCGATAGGCGCATCTGGAATTGCTAATAAAGATCTGTACATGGCCGGACTTGGCTTAGGGGCAAAAGTCGGCATTATTTTACCCTTTGGCCGCAGTCAAGAGTCTGAAGCTGATATTGTAGGTTTAGAGCTAATGGCTAAAGCGGGATTTAATCCGGCGCAAAGCATTGCTTTGTGGCAAAATATGGCCAAGGCTGGAGGTGCACAAGGGCCTGAGCTGTTGTCGACTCATCCGTCACACAGTCATCGAATTGAAGACTTACAAGCGGCGCAAAATCAAGTGATGCCGCTTTATACACAGGCAAGAAAACAGTCTTTGACTGAGTGTAAAATTGCTCAAGTTAAATAGCGTTTTTTGCCAACATTGACGGAGTTTATTGTGATAAACTCTGGTGCGAATTTTTTATGTTTATTGAGAGAAAATTATTATGTCAGATTTGTTCAGCACTATGGAACAGCATGCTAGCTACGGTGTAGGTCGTCAAATGGGCGAGCAGCTAGCGGCAAACTCTTTTGAAGGTATTGATATCCCGGCTGTTCAAGCTGGTCTTGCTGATGCATTTGCCGGTAAAGAAAGCGCAGTATCAATGGAAGAGCTTCAAGTTGCATTTACTGAAATTAGTCGTCGTTTACAAGAAGCTCAAGAAGCTGCTGCTGAAGCCGCTGCTGCTGAAGGCGAAACATTCTTAGCTGAAAACGCTAAGCGTGACGGTATTACGATTACTGAGTCTGGTCTTCAATACGAAGTACTTGTTCAAGGTGACGGCGAAAAGCCTACCTATGATTCAACTGTACGTACTCACTACCATGGTACATTTATCAGTGGTGATGTTTTCGACAGCTCTGTTGCTCGTGGTCAGCCTGCTGAGTTCCCGGTATCAGGTGTGATAGCTGGTTGGACTGAGGCATTACAGCTAATGCCTGTTGGCACTAAGCTTAAATTATATGTCCCGCATCACTTGGCTTATGGTGAGCGTGGCGCGGGTGCTTCAATCCCGCCTTATTCAGCTTTGGTCTTCGAAGTTGAATTGTTAGAAATTATCTAGTTATTAAAAACGCCTAAGTTAACTTAGGCGTTTTTGTATATGCTGTTTTTAGGTTTATCTTTAGTTAACACTGGGAGAAATAAATGACTGCAAAAGTGAGAATTGCTGTAGTTGGTGCCAGTGGCCGTATGGGCCGTACACTGATTGAATCTGCTAGACAGCAACAAGTCATCGTACTTGGCGCAGCGATAGATCGTACAGGCTCTAGTTTAGTCGGTATTGATGCCGGTGTGCTTGCTGGTGTTGGTGCAATGGACGTTGTTATTACCGATTCACTAGATAACGTAGTGAACGATTTTGACGTTCTGATTGATTTTACCTCACCAGAGTCTTCAATCATTCATCTTGATTGGTGTGCTAAAAATCACAAAGCCATTGTCATCGGTACAACTGGGTTCAATCATGCTCAAAAAGAGCTCATTGGTGCCTATTCAGAACAAGTACCTGTGGTGTTAGCACCTAATATGTCTGTTGGTGTTAATGTGATGTGGAAGTTACTTGCACTTGCCACTGAAGTGATGGGTGATTATACCGATATCGAAATAATCGAAGCTCATCATCGTCATAAAAAAGATGCACCGTCAGGCACCGCGCTCAAAATGGGTGAGATTATTGCTCAAACATTAGGCCGTGATTTAGACCAATGTGCGGTATTTGGACGTGAAGGCATCACTGGTGAACGCGACCGTAATACCATAGGTTTTGCTACTGTTCGCGCTGGTGATATTGTTGGTGAACATACCGCTATGTTTGCTGACATAGGCGAGCGGTTAGAAATAACCCACAAAGCATCGAGCAGAATGACCTTTGCGAATGGGGCTATGAGAGCGGCTTTTTGGCTCTCAGATCAAAATGCTGGTCTATACGACATGCAGCAAGTACTAGGGTTGAATTAGCGACTAAAAACACCATTCGTTGGTGTTTTTTTTTGAAAACAATCCTGCAAAATATAGACGTAAAAACGAATTTCTTATACAATCGCTAGAATTTGCCAAAATTTCGTAATTTAACGGAAATTGGTATTTTTAGTGCAAAATAAAAAACACATAATTTAAGTGGCTTGGCTCTTTTCTGGAGGTCGCGTTGACACAGTCTGCCTTACTCGTACTCGAAGATGGAACCGTATTCTCTGGTACCGCAATTGGTGCTATCGGTATCTCTGTTGGTGAAGTGGTATTTAATACTTCAATGACAGGTTATCAAGAGATTCTTACGGATCCTTCATATTCACGCCAAATAGTAACATTAACCTATCCTCACATCGGTAACACAGGTACTAATGATGAAGACACTGAATCGGATTCGGTTCATGCATGTGGCTTAATCATTCGTGACTTACCGCTTATGGCGAGTAATTTTCGTAACCAACAATCATTAAGCGATTATTTAAAAGCAAATAATGTCGTTGGTATCGCTGATATTGATACTCGCAAACTAACTCGTATTTTGCGTGAAAAAGGCGCTCAAGCCGGTTGTATTATGGTCGGCAACCTAGATGAAGCGAAGGCACTTGCAGCTGCAAAAGCATTTCCAGGCCTAAAAGGTATGGATTTAGCTAAAGAAGTGACTACCGATAAAGCCTATACGTGGCGCAATGGTAGCTGGAAATTAGTCGGTGGTTTACCGTCTGAAACGCCAGAAGCTGAACTCAAATATAAAATTGTTGCCTACGATTACGGTGTAAAACGTAATATTTTACGTATGTTGGTTGACCGTGGTTGTGATGTCACTGTGGTACCTGCTCAAACTTCTGCTGCAGACGTACTTGCGATGAATCCTGATGGAGTATTTCTGTCAAATGGTCCTGGCGACCCTGAGCCATGTGATTACGCGATTACCGCCATCCAGCAAATTTTGAAAACAGAAATCCCTGTTTTTGGTATTTGTCTTGGCCATCAACTATTAGCATTAGCCTCAGGCGCAAAAACCTTAAAGATGAAATTTGGTCACCATGGTGCAAACCACCCAGTGAGCAATGTTGAAAAAGGCAACGTGATGATCACCAGTCAAAACCATGGTTTTGCTGCTGATGAAACCACGCTACCTGCTAATATCAAGGTGACGCATAAATCGTTATTTGATGGATCATTACAAGGTATTCATCTAACGGATAAACCCGCATTTAGCTTCCAGGGTCACCCTGAAGCGAGCCCTGGGCCAACCGATGCCGCGCCTCTGTTCGATCATTTCATCGAGCTTATAGAACAATACCGTCAGCACGCCAAGTAGTTATCTGGGAGAAGACAGAAGCAATGCCAAAACGTACAGATATAAAAAGTATTCTTATCCTAGGTGCCGGTCCAATTGTTATTGGTCAGGCGTGTGAGTTTGATTATTCAGGTGCGCAAGCTTGTAAAGCCCTTCGTGAAGAAGGCTATCGCGTTATTCTGGTCAACTCTAATCCAGCAACGATTATGACCGACCCAGAAATGGCCGATGCAACCTATGTCGAGCCAATTCATTGGGAAGTCGTACGCAACATTATTGCCAAAGAGCGTCCAGATGCCATTCTCCCGACTATGGGTGGACAAACCGCACTGAACTGCGCACTTCAGCTTGAAGCAAAAGGCGTACTAAAAGAGTTTAATGTTGAAATGATTGGTGCGACAGCAGATGCGATTGATAAAGCTGAAGACCGTAGTCGTTTCGACAAAGCGATGAAATCCATTGGTTTAGACTGCCCGCGTGCGGGTATTGCTCATAACATGGATGAAGCTTATGGCGTATTAGATATGGTGGGCTTCCCCTGTATTATTCGTCCGTCTTTCACCATGGGTGGCAGCGGCGGTGGTATTGCCTACAACAAAGAAGAGTTTGAAGAGATTTGTTCTCAAGGCTTAGATTTGTCGCCAACTAACGAATTATTGATCGATGAATCATTAATTGGTTGGAAAGAATATGAAATGGAAGTGGTTCGTGACCGCAACGATAACTGTATTATCGTCTGTACTATCGAAAACTTCGATGCGATGGGGGTTCACACCGGTGATTCAATCACTGTAGCTCCAGCACAAACGCTAACCGACAAAGAATATCAATTAATGCGTAACGCTTCGATAGCGGTACTGCGTGAAATTGGTGTTGAAACCGGTGGCTCAAACGTACAATTTGGTATTTGTCCTAATACTGGCCGCATGGTCATTATTGAGATGAATCCACGGGTATCTCGCTCATCAGCATTGGCCTCTAAAGCAACCGGTTTCCCGATTGCTAAAATCGCGGCTAAATTAGCTGTGGGTTACACTTTAGACGAGCTAAGCAACGACATTACTGGCGGTAAAACACCAGCATCGTTTGAACCTGCTATCGACTATGTTGTGACTAAAATACCGCGCTTTAACTTTGAAAAGTTTGCCGGTGCAAACGATCGTTTAACCACTCAAATGAAGTCTGTTGGTGAAGTCATGGCAATCGGCCGTACTTTCCAAGAGTCATTGCAAAAAGCGTTACGCGGACTTGAAGTGGGTCGTAACGGTTTTGATTCTGTGGTGGATTTACAATCACCAGAAGCCATGCAACGTATTCGTCATGAACTTAAAGAGCCGGGTTGTGACCGTATTTGGTACATAGCTGATGCATTTCGTGCCGGTTTAAGCCGTGACGAAATCTTCACGTTGACGAATGTCGACCATTGGTTCTTGGTTCAAATTGAAGATTTGATTACCCATGAAGCCAAAGTGGCTGAGCTTGGTATGTCAGGTTTAGAGCAAAACTATTTACGTCAATTAAAGCGTAAAGGGTTCTCTGATGCGCGTTTAGCTGCTGTGTTAGGTGTCAATGAAAACGAGATTCGTAAACTACGTTATCGACATGAAATTTACCCAGTTTATAAGCGAGTCGATACTTGTGCTGCTGAATTCTCAACTGATACAGCGTACATGTACTCAACGTACGAAGAAGAATGTGAAGCTAACCCATCGAACCGTGAAAAGATCATGATTCTGGGCGGTGGTCCAAACCGTATTGGTCAAGGTATTGAGTTTGATTACTGTTGTGTGCATGCTGCATTAGCCTTACGTGAAGACGGTTATGAAACCATCATGGTTAACTGTAACCCTGAAACCGTATCAACCGACTACGATACATCTGATCGCCTATACTTTGAACCTGTCACCTTGGAAGACGTGCTCGAAATCGTGCGTATCGAAAAGCCAAAAGGCGTTATTGTTCAATACGGTGGTCAAACTCCGCTTAAACTCGCGCGCGAGTTAGAAGCCGCAGGTGTGCCAATTATTGGTACTAGCCCTGATGCGATTGACCGTGCAGAAGACCGTGAACGTTTCCAACAAGCAATTCAACGTTTAAACATGAAGCAGCCAGAAAATGCCACTGTAACGACTGTTGAAAATGCGGTGATTGAAGCTGAAAAAATTGGTTATCCGTTAGTGGTGCGTCCATCTTATGTATTGGGCGGTCGTGCGATGGAAATCGTCTACGACAAGCAAGATTTACTGCGTTACTTCAATGAAGCCGTTAAAGTGTCTAATGCATCGCCTGTATTACTCGATCACTTCTTAGATGATGCGATTGAAGTCGATATTGATGCAGTATGTGACGGCGAAACCGTGGTTGTTGGCGCTATTATGGAGCATATTGAACAAGCAGGTGTTCACTCTGGTGACTCAGGTTGTTCATTACCGCCTTACACCTTAAGTGCTGATGTTCAGGCGAGAATGCGCGAGCAAGTGTCAAAACTGGCTTTTGAGTTAGGCGTAATCGGCTTAATGAACGTGCAATTTGCGGTAAAAGATAACGAAATCTACATGATTGAAGTTAACCCGCGCGCTGCTCGTACCGTGCCATTTGTATCTAAAGCAACAGGCGTTCCTTTAGCTAAAATTGCTGCACGTGTGATGGCTGGTCAAAGCTTAATTTCACAAAACTTTACTAAAGAAGTGATCCCACCTTATTTCTCGGTAAAAGAAGTTGTATTGCCGTTTAATAAATTCCCAGGCGTTGATCCACTCTTAGGCCCAGAAATGCGCTCAACGGGTGAAGTGATGGGCGTGGGTGATACATTTGCTGAAGCCTATGCTAAAGCACAGCTTGGTGCCACATCTGAAGTGCCTAAGTCGGGGCGTGCGTTACTCTCTGTTCGTAACAGTGATAAAAAACGTGTTGCTGACTTAGCCTCTAAGCTGATTGAGTTAGGCTATGAAATTGATGCCACTCACGGCACTGCGATTATTTTAGGTGAAGCAGGGATTAATCCTCGCTTAGTTAACAAAGTACATGAAGGTCGTCCACACATTCTTGATCGTATTAAAAATGGTGAATATACCTACATTGTTAACACTACTGAAGGTCGTCAAGCAATTGAAGATTCTCGCCAGATCCGTCGTGGAGCATTGCGCTACAAAGTGAATTACACGACGACATTAAATGCTGCCTTTGCGACCTGTTTGGCGCATTCAGCAGATGATCGTATCAAGGTGACATCTTTGCAAGAACTGCACAAACGCATAAAAAGTTAGTTTTTATTGCGAAGGAATGACTAAGGTCGCCTTTTGGCGACCTTTTTTATGACATTTTGATGATGGATGACTAGCAAGTCTGTAAAAGCTTAGGTAAGCTGTCAGACATCATCGAAAAGATGCATCCTAGATACGTACGCTAAGTCGATTGCGTACTTCCAACTGAATTTTTACTGTGTTGACTTTCGTCAGCACGGGATGCTTTTGTTTTTAAAGGAGACAAAGACATTATGAGTAAGGTCCCAATGACGGTAGTTGGCGCAGATCAATTACGTAAAGAAGTTGAATTTTTAAAGTTCGATCGCCGCCCAAAAATTACCGAAGCAATTGCTTCTGCTCGTGAATTAGGTGATTTAAAAGAAAATGCTGAATATCACGCTGCCCGTGAAGATCAGGGTATTTGTGAAGCGCGTATTCGTGACATTGAAGGTAAGTTGTCTAACGCTCAAATCATTGATGTTACCAAATTAGAAAATACTGGCCGAGTGATTTTTGGTACGACAGTGACTATTTTAAATATCGATACTGATGCTGAAGTGACTTATCGCATTGTTGGTGATGATGAAGCTGATATTAAGCAAAATTTAATTTCTGTTAATTCACCGATTGCACGTGGGTTAATTGGCAAAAGTGAAGGCGATGAAGTCTCGATTACCACTCCAGGTGGTTTGACTGACTATGAAGTCATTGCCGTTAAATATCTTTAAGTGTGGATTGTTATTGAGCATAACTAATATTTAACAGTATGTTTTATCTATTATATTAAAGCTGATGACCAAATATTAAGCATTAAATTTTTTGCACAACTTAATACCGACATTAATAACACATCACTTTAGCGAGCACTAAATAGCATCCTGTTTAGTGCTTTTTTATTGTCATGAAATACAGTACCTATGTGCTGATGACGATAAAACATGTAAAAAAATTCATTTGCACATTAAAGGTGCAATGGATATCATCCATTTAGTTTACAATGCTGTTACATTTTACCGTATGAAGTCTAATATACTTTGCAATATTACGTTTAAAATATAGGTTTAAAAATCATTTTGTGATGATGTAAAAATAGAATATGCAGATTGTGTATCTGAATTGCTTGATTAAATAAGGTCATTATGACGTTTCCGTGGGCTCGTATACTACTAATGCTGGTAATTGTGGGGTTGTGTTCAATCTTCCTCATCAATAGCCGTGTGTTGGTTTTAGCATCGTTGCCATTTACCACGACTACGGCACATTCTTGTTCTTATAATATCGACACACACTCAGATGATCGTATCTGTGATCAACCAATGAGTTCAGCTAACGTTGATATTATCCTGTCTTCAGTCAAAGGCATTGATCGCTCAATTGACCGTCATGATGCAAATAGTATTACCGCGTTAAATCACACCCTCATCGATGGTAATAGTTCACTGCTGGGCTATGTTGGTAATATCTCTTCAACCAACTCTATCTCTGCAGAATCTAATTCTAAAGACATTCATTATGTGCCCACTTATTCGTCGCGATATATCAGTATTGTTCAACACGAGTCTGATGAGTTAAAGCCCAATTATTTATTGGCTTACGAATTTATCTCTCCACCTGTTCCAAGTTTAACCATAGGGTATCAAATTAACTTTAGTCCGCAATTGGACTGGGTTTTATCCACAGCTTCAGCTCCTTCAAGACTTTCCGCCTGGAAAGAGTCTAATTTACTTTTCGTCCATTCCCATACCTGTTAGCCATATTCTGCCTTGATGATAAACGCCATTAGCTTTGCTAATGAGTTTTACTGTGGGTCGATGGGTTAGGTCAATTGCGCCTCATCACTCGCTATGCATTTTTATCGTGGCTTAAATAGCCTCGATCTAGTGAGATCAAGAGTTATGAAATCAAAAACGAAACAGCTAAATCATTATTCTCAATGGAAATACTGGTTATTAATTATCACATTAATCATCTTATTTATGAGCGCATTACCATCTTGGTATGGCGAAGATCCTGCTGTACAACTTGGTGTAAAACCAAGCCAATCTATAACAGCAGAACAAGTTGATTATGCGCTACACCAGGTAGGCATAAAGAGTAAACGTATTGAGCAACAACAAGATAGTTTACTGGTGGTGCTAGATAACCCTGATATGCAGGCCCAAGCTAAAAAGGCTTTAGCTGAGCAGTTTGAGCATCAAGCTCAAGTGACATTAGCCTTAGCGCCTGCTGCACCTCACTGGCTATTAAACCTAGGTGTTAAACCGATAAAGCTGGGTTTAGATTTACGCGGTGGAGTACAATTTTTATTGGATGTAGATCTCGATTTAGTGTTTCAAAACCAGGCGATTATGCTTGGTGATGCCGTGAAGCAATTTGCTGCTGATCAGCATATCAGTAACGTTAAGGTTCGTTCCGGTGATGGCGCTACATTGAGTATTGAGATTGCTGATGAACCGTCTCGAGCCCAGCTAAGACAATTTATTGCACAGCAGTATCCATTATGGCAAGTAAGTGGTCACCAACAAATACTCACTGTTAGTTTGTCTCAACATGAACAACTTAAATTGACCAATGTGACTGTGCAGCAAAACTTGCAAATTATGCGTAGCCGGATAGAGGAACTGGGGATAACCGAAGCGCTCGTTCAACGCCAAGGTGATCATCGTATCCGTATTGAGTTACCTGGAGTACAAGATCCTGCCACCGCTAAAAACGTTATTGGTGCAACAGCCAGTTTAGCATTTTATCCTGTACTGCCAACGGGTTCTGTAAACGCTGTGGTCATTAACGACCAACATGATAAACCCGTGTACGTATCGAGAAAGCCAGTACTGGGAGGCGATCATATTATTGATGCTCGAGCGACTACTGGTGATTTTGGCATGGCGAAAGTCAACATTAGTCTCGACGCTGCAGGCGGTAAGTTAATGTCTGATTTCTCGCGCGACAACATAGGTAAACCTATGGCGACCGCATACAGTGAATATAGCCGAGATGAAGCGGGTAAAGCTCGACAAACAACCCAAATCATTAGTGTTGCCACCATACAAAGTCAACTGGGTAATCGGTTTGAAATTACCGGTTCAGGCAGCCATCAAGAGGCACAGCAGCTTGCGTTATTGCTAAGAGCAGGCTCCATGACAGCACCGGTGACGATTGTAGAAGAACGCACAATAGGACCAAGCTTAGGTGCTGAAAACATTGTCAACGGATTTGCAGCGTTAGCATTAGGTATGTCAGTAACATTATTGTTTATGGCCTGTTGGTATCGCCGTTTAGGCTGGATTGCTAATGTGGCGTTAATTGCCAACATGACGATGTTATTTGGCTTACTAGCCCTTATTCCCGGGGCAGTATTAACCTTACCTGGTATTGCGGGGTTAGTGCTTACTGTTGGTATGGCGGTTGATACTAATGTGCTTATCTTTGAGCGAATAAAAGAAAAGCTAGCTGAAGGTCGCAGCTTTGCCAGTGCTATAGATGTGGGATTTGATAGTGCATTCTCAACCATATTTGATGCTAATTTTACCACTATGATCACCGCCGTTGTGCTGTTCTCTATTGGTAATGGCCCTATTCAAGGCTTTGCATTGACCTTAGGCTTAGGGCTATTAACCAGCATGTTTACCGGCATTTTTGCCTCGAGAGCATTAATCAATTTAGTTTATGGCCGCGACACTCGCCGCGCAATTAAGGTGTAATACTATGAACTCAACAAGTATAAATAACTCACTAGAAACAGGTAAACTAAAATACCTCACCAAATGGCGCTATATTTCAAGCATACTTTCTATTGTGTTGATGCTGGTCTCCCTAAGCGTAATTGGTGTAAAGGGGTTTAATTGGGGCTTAGATTTTACTGGCGGAGTGGTCACTGAAATTCAACTTGACCATCGTATTACGGCCAGTGAAATACAGCCACTAATGACCGCCGCCTACCAACAAGACGTGAGTGTTATTTCCGCCAGCGAACCGGGACGGTGGGTATTACGTTATGCCAACATACCCGACGAGCAGCTTCGTCCAGATCTCCGACAAGTCTTAGCGCCATTAAATACCGATATTACTGTGCTAAACAGCAGCATTGTTGGGCCTCAAGTAGGCCAAGAGTTAGTTGAGCAAGGCAGCATAGCTCTGCTAATCGCTATGCTATGTATTATGGGGTATTTAAGTTTTCGTTTTGAATGGCGCTTAGCTTCAGGTGCGTTATTGGCTTTAGTACATGATGTGGTGTTTGTGCTGGCTTTTTTTGCGTTAAGCCAAATGGAATTTAATTTAACTATCCTGGCAGCAATTTTAGCTATTCTGGGGTATTCACTCAATGACTCGATTATTATTGCTGATAGGATCCGCGAACAGTTAGTGGCTAAGTTACAATGGAAAACTTCGGATATTAATAATTTAGCGGTTAAAACAACTTTCTCTAGAACTATGATTACATCGGGGACCACCTTATTAACCGTGGTAGCATTGTGGATTATGGGAGGGGAGCCATTGGAAGGTTTTTCTATCGCGATGTTTATTGGTATTTTAACCGGCACTTGGTCTTCAATTTCAATTGGCGCAACTTTGCCTGAGTTTTTAGGCTTAAAGGCGCAGCATTATCAAGAGGTTCCATTACCTGATCACCCCTGATTAACGATAATTCATCTCCCATAAAAAAGCCGCTGAATTCAGCGGCTTTTAATAAAAGAATGTGAAACTATTTGGCTTTAGGCAAAGCAATCTTCATTTCGACCGAATGACGGAAAATGACTAAAACATGACCGATTAGTTGCACTTTCGCAGACTGGGTTTCACGTATAATGGCGTCAACGATGGCATTTTTGAGCTCTCTGTCAGCAGAGGCTACTTTTACTTTAATCAATTCATGATGTGTAAGAGCGCTATCAATTTCAGCCAGAACACCTTCAGTTAGGCCATTGCCACCAAGCAGCACCACTGGTTTTAGACTGTGAGCCAGACCTTTTAAATGCTGTTTTTGTTTGGTTGTTAAGTTCATTTGTGCCAACTTTTGCTGAGTTACTGTTGAAAAACGGGTATTCTACCCTTATATAGAGCTTATGTAACTCTGAATCGTTGCGGAATTTAAATGACAACAAAAAAACGTACGGCGAGTTCAACTCGCTGGATGCAAGAACACTTTGATGATCACTATGTGAAACTGGCCCAAAAACGTGGCTTACGTTCACGAGCAGCATTCAAGTTAGAGGAGATACAACAAAAAGATAACTTGATAAAACAAGGTATGACAGTTGTTGATTTAGGTGCAGCACCAGGTGGTTGGTCGCAAGTTGCGGTTAAACTCGTTGGTGACAGAGGTAAAGTCATTGCTTGTGATATTTTACCTATGGACCCAATTGTTGGTGTTGATTTCCTTCAAGGTGATTTTAGAGAAAACAAAGTACTCGAAGCATTGCTTGAGCGTGTAGGTCAAGATAAAGTGGATGTGGTACTATCAGATATGGCTCCGAACATGAGTGGTTCGGGTGCTGTTGATCAACCAAGAGCTATGTATTTAGTTGAATTAGCGCTAGATATGTGTCATCAAGTGTTGGCGCCTAATGGCTGTTTTGCTGTTAAAGTCTTTCAGGGGGAGGGTTTTGACGATTATATTAAAACGGTCAAGCAGGCATTCAAAGTAGTAAAAACCCGAAAACCAGACTCCTCTAGAGCGCGCTCTCGGGAAGTCTATCTAGTGGCGACTGGTTACAAGTTGTAGTAGTCTAACGTTAATAATCGCAGGACTGTTAAGAGGTCTAGTAATTTGAGTGACATGGCAAAAAATTTAATACTCTGGGTTGTCATCGCTGTTGTACTGATGTCAGTGTTTCAGGGTTATTCCCCCTCTTCTTCGAATTCGCAGAAGATGGATTATTCCGCCTTTTTGGACAATGTTCGAAATGGTCAAATTAACACGGTTGAAATAAAAAGCGACCAACGGACGATTGAAGGAACTAAACGTACCGGCGAGAAGTTCACCACAATCATGCCTATATATGACCAAGATTTAATTAATGATCTTGATCGTAAAGGCATCACCATGAAAGGCCAAGAAGCTGAAGAGTCAGGTTTCCTAACCCAAATCTTTATTTCATGGTTCCCAATGTTACTGCTAATTGGCGTATGGATATTTTTCATGCGACAAATGCAAGGCGGTGGCGGCAAGGGCGCAATGTCGTTTGGTAAAAGTAAAGCCAAACTGATGAGCGAAGACCAAATCAAAACCACTTTTGCTGACGTTGCAGGTTGTGATGAAGCAAAAGAAGAAGTCAAAGAACTTGTTGATTATTTACGAGACCCAACCAAGTTCCAAAAATTAGGCGGTCGTATTCCTACGGGCGTGCTGATGGTCGGACAACCTGGTACAGGTAAAACCTTATTAGCCAAGGCAATTGCCGGTGAATCTAAGGTGCCGTTCTTTACCATTTCGGGTTCTGACTTTGTGGAAATGTTTGTCGGTGTTGGTGCATCCCGTGTACGTGACATGTTCGAACAAGCTAAAAAATCTGCTCCTTGTATCATTTTCATTGATGAAATCGATGCCGTAGGCCGCCAACGTGGTGCCGGTGTAGGTGGTGGGCACGATGAGCGTGAGCAAACATTAAACCAGCTTTTGGTTGAAATGGACGGCTTTGAAGGTAATGAAGGCGTTATTGTTATTGCAGCAACTAACCGTCCAGACGTACTTGATTCAGCGTTATTGCGTCCAGGTCGATTTGACCGTCAAGTTGTCGTTGGCTTGCCTGATGTTCGTGGTCGTGAACAAATTCTTAAAGTACATATGCGTAAAGTACCTTTATCAGATGATGTTAAAGCCAGTGTCATTGCGCGTGGTACGCCAGGCTTCTCTGGTGCTGACTTAGCAAACCTTGTCAACGAAGCGGCGTTATTCGCTGCTCGCGGTAATCGTCGTGTTGTTGGTATGGAAGAGTTTGAGCGTGCTAAAGATAAAATCATGATGGGTGCAGAGCGCCGTTCTATGGTGATGTCTGAATCTGACAAAGAAATGACCGCTTATCATGAAGCTGGACATGCCATTATTGGTTGCTTGGTACCAGAACATGACCCAGTGCATAAAGTGACTATTATTCCGCGTGGCCGTGCATTAGGTGTGACCTTCTTTTTACCTGAAGCTGATGCCGTTAGCCAAAGCCGTCGTAAATTGGAATCACAAATTTCAGTTGCCTATGGTGGACGTTTAGCTGAAGAACTTATTTACGGAAGTGAAAAAGTGTCTACAGGGGCGTCGCAAGATATTAAGTACGCTACATCGATAGCTCGTAATATGGTTACGCAATGGGGGTTCTCTGACAAGCTAGGTCCGTTACTTTACGCAGAAGAAGAAAACGAAGTTTTCTTAGGTCGCAGTATGGGTAAAGCAAAGGCAATGTCAGGTGATACAGCAACATTGATTGACTCTGAAATTAAGATGTTTATCGATAAAAACTATCAACGTGCGCAAACGATGTTGACAGACAATATGGATATTTTACATGCGATGAAAGACGCATTGATGAAATATGAAACTATTGACTCGTTGCAAATCGATGATCTAATGAATCGCCGCGAAGTGCGCATGCCAGCTGAATGGCAAAAAGATGAATCATCAGACGATAAAGATAGTGGTAATAACACGCCTAAATCTGAAGTTGAAACGCCAGTGGATGAGGCTAAAACCGACGTTAAAGTCGATAATAAAGCCGATACCAATGACGCGGATGAATCACCCGCTAAATAAACAATTTAGCAAATAAAGAAAACCCCGAAAGGGGTTTTCTTGTTTTTAATCTTATCTAGGAAAATACCCGTGTTTCAATTAACTCATGCTAATAAAACTCTAGACTTATCAAGCCCTGTAGTGATGGGGATTGTGAATGTGACGCCAGATTCATTTTCCGATGGTGGTGAATATATTGGTTTTGAACAAGCCTGTCGTCATGTTGATAATATGGTAGAGCAAGGTGCATTAATTATTGATGTGGGTGGTGAGTCAACCCGACCTGGTGCTGCAGAAGTGACGATTGAGCAAGAACTTGCCCGAGTGATCCCTATCATCGAATACACAGCAAAAACACACAATGTATGGATTTCAATCGATACCAGCAAACCTGAAGTAATGGAACAAGCTGTCAATGCCGGAGCTAATTTAATCAACGATGTGCGCGCGTTACAAGTACCAGGTGCTTTAGCCATGGCAGCAACGTTAGATGTGCCAATTTGCTTAATGCACATGCAAGGCGATCCGCAAACTATGCAAGATCAACCTGAGTATGAGGATGTGATTGATGAAGTGGCGGCTTTTTTTGAATTACGTATCGCTTACTGTGAAGCGGCTGGAATTGAGCGGGAGCGTTTAATTCTCGATCCAGGTTTTGGTTTTGGCAAAACTTTAGCGCATAATTACCGTCTATTAGCGGCATTACCAAAGTTACATGAATTTCATTTGCCTTTATTGATAGGTCTGTCGCGAAAAAGCATGATCGGCGACCTGTTAGCGCGTGATATAGACCAACGCCTTGCCGGAAGCCTTGCTGGTGCATTAATTGCAGCTCAGCAAGGTGCACAAATTATTCGAGTTCATGATGTACCAGAAACAGTCGATGTGCTTAAAGTGATGTCAGAAACCATGGCTAATCTATAGTTGCATCACATAATAATGTTATCAGTAAAGTGAAAACACTTAAGTAGGGATCTGTGAAGCAAAGAAAATTTTTTGGAACCGATGGTATTCGCGGCAAAGTAGGGGCGGGTAAAATGACTCCTGAATTGGCATTGAAGCTCGGTTGGGCGGCTGGACGAGTATTGTCTCGAAATGGCACCCAAAAAGTGATTATTGGTAAGGATACTCGTATTTCAGGTTACCTGTTTGAATCAGCTTTAGAGGCAGGCTTATCAGCCGCGGGACTTAACGTTTTGCTGCTAGGCCCTATGCCAACTCCAGCAGTGGCTTATTTAACTCGTACCTTTCGCGCTGAGGCCGGTGTCGTGATTAGTGCATCACACAATCCTTATTATGATAACGGTATCAAGTTTTTCTCTACCGATGGCAGTAAACTGGATGATGCAATCGAGCTAGAGATAGAAGCAGAACTTGAAAAACCGTTAGTCTGTGTTGAGTCGCATCTACTGGGCAAGGCTCGGCGTATTGATGATGCAGCAGGGCGCTATATCGAGTACTGCAAAGGTAATTTTCCAGCTGATCAAACACTTAAAGGATTAAAAATAGTCGTCGATTGTGCTCATGGCGCCACTTACCATATTGCTCCTAACGTTTTTCGTGAATTAGGTGCCGATGTTATTGCTATTGGAGATAAACCTGACGGTCTCAATATCAATGATAAAGTCGGTGCAACAGCAATGGCAAAAATCTGTGAAACCGTTTTAGTTGAAAAAGCTGATTTAGGTATTGCATTAGATGGTGATGGCGATCGCATTATGATGGTTAATCGTCATGGCGCAGTGGTTGATGGTGATCAGATTTTATATATTTTAGCGGTAGATGCCCAAAAACGTGGTATTTTAAACGGCGGAGTTGTTGGCACCGTAATGTCTAATTTAGGTTTGGACTTAGCGCTGCAAGCACTTGATATTCCTTTTGTTCGTTCTAAGGTCGGTGACCGCTATGTCATGGAGATGCTGAAGAAGAATAAGTGGCGAATAGGCGGTGAAAACTCTGGCCATATTCTTAATCTTGATCATGGTACTACTGGTGATGGTATCATTGCAGGTATTTTAGTCCTCGCGGCAATGCGACGTCAAAATGCTTCACTTGAACAATTAACTGAATCGATGAAGATGTTACCGCAAGTGTTAGTTAATGTGCGTTTTGAAGGCAGCTCTAATCCACTCGATAGCGAGGCGGTTAAGTTAGCTAAAGCGGATGTTGAACAACAATTGGGTGCTCGTGGACGTGTATTATTACGTAAGTCGGGTACTGAACCGTTAATTAGAGTCATGGTCGAGGGAGATGATCATCCCCAAGTGCTTGCGCATGCAAATCGTATTGCTGACGCGGTAAAGGCAGCATGTTAATTATTTGAATATTAAGATAAGCCGTTGCTCGCTCAAAAAGTAGACGCTTCGACAGTTTATATGAAATATTCCCCTTTTAGCTCTTGTAACTTGATAAGTGGTTCGCTATTATTCACGCCGCTTTCAGAGGAGACAGTGAATGGCACTCAGACGTCCTATGGTCGCTGGTAACTGGAAAATGAATGGTAATTCGGCATTGGCCCAAGAGCTTTTCAAGAAGTTTGCTACCAAGCTCCAAAATGATTCCGCTGAAGTGGTTTTATGCCCGCCTTCAATTTATCTTGAAAGTGTTCGGCAGCTGCTTGAAGCCAATAAGCAAACCTTAGATGGTGCGCTTGTTAGAATGGGTGCACAAAATCTGAGTCAACATGATTTTGGTGCATACACAGGCGAAATATCCGGGCAGATGCTAAAAGATTCTGGATGTCGGTATGTGATTATCGGCCATTCCGAACGTCGCCGTATGTACGGAGAGACGAGTAATATTGTGGCAGAGAAGTTTGCTGCTGCTCAGAAACACGGTCTGACACCGATTTTGTGTGTAGGTGAATCAGGACCAGCTCGTGAAGCAAGACGTACCTTTGAGGTGATTGCTGAAGAGCTTGATATAGTAATTGAAAAAAACGGTACCATGGCTTTTGATAACGCAATTATCGCTTACGAACCTTTATGGGCAGTAGGGACAGGTAAAAGTGCTACACCAGAGCAGGCACAAGAAGTACATGCGTTTATTCGCAGTCGCCTCTCGGAAGTTTCTCCCTTTATTGGTGAGAATATCAGAATTCTTTACGGTGGTAGCGTCACCCCAAGCAATGCGGCAGATATATTTGCCCAGCCTGATGTTGATGGTGGTCTGATTGGCGGTGCAAGTTTGAACTCAAGTGAGTTTTTAAGTTTATGTACCATAGCAATGAGCGCGTAATTATATGTACGAAGTTCTTATAGTTGTATACTTGGTGGTAGCGTTAGGTCTTATCGGCTTAATATTAATCCAACAAGGAAAGGGTGCCGACATGGGCGCATCTTTCGGAGCCGGTGCTTCAGGCACATTATTTGGCTCAAGTGGTTCAGGTAATTTCCTGACTCGCAGTACTGCAGTATTAGCCATTGGCTTTTTTGCATTGAGTTTAGTGATTGGTAATTTAAGTGCTAATCACACAGAGCAAAATGATCAGTGGAAAGATTTAGGTCCAGCAGCAGAGCAAATCATTGATGAAGCTCCGGTGCAAACCGAAAAGTCAGAAACGAAAATTCCTGACTAGTAAACCAGGTAACGCCGAGGTGGTGGAATTGGTAGACGCGCAGCCTTGAGGTGGCTGTGTCTTAACGGACGTGCGGGTTCAAGTCCCGCTCTCGGCACCAAATTTAACTAACAAATGATAGATAGCGTTTGATTAGTTATTGCAAGATATAGTGTAAATCAATATACTTGCATACAGTTGACGCGGGGTGGAGCAGTTGGTAGCTCGTCGGGCTCATAACCCGAAGGTCGTCGGTTCAAGTCCGGCCCCCGCAACCAGCTCCTTGTAATTTAATTTCGTTAGAAAATAAATTACAATTTACAGGTTTTATAATAAAATAACCTCGTGATTACGGGGTTTTTTGTTATATGAACTTTTAAATATCCGTATTTTATGCGGGTTGCAATGGGGCTATTAGCCCTTTTTTTGTTTTTTTGGGGGTCATTTTTGGCAACAATAGAATCCAAGCTTGTTGAAATGTTAACAGTACCTGTTGAAGCATTAGGCTTTAAACTATGGGGCATTGAATATATTCAAGCTGGTCGTCATTCAATTTTACGTGTTTTTATTGATCACGAGAATGGCATCAATATTGAAGATTGTGCAGCAGCCAGTCGTCAAGTTAGCGCAGTTATGGATGTTGAAGACCCTATTTCTACAGAATACACATTAGAAGTATCTTCACCTGGCGTAGATAGACCGTTATTTACCGCCGAGCAATATGCTGCCTATAAAGGTGAGGATGCAAAAATACAACTGACTATGCCTGTTGCGGGTAGTCGTAATTTAAAAGGCGTCATCAATAGTGTTGATGGGCAAATGCTCACCATAACCGTTGATGGTAAAGACTTGATTGTTGCTTTGGATAATATCCGTAAAGGCAGCATTATCGCTAAGTTTTGATAGTTTCAGGTGAAGGACGAGGCAAGACCAAATGAATAAAGAGATCCTGCTAGTCGCAGAAGCGGTTTCCAATGAGAAAGGCCTTCCGCGCGAAAAGATTTTCGAAGCGCTAGAAATTGCACTGGCTACCGCAACAAAGAAAAAATACGAAGGCGATATTGAAGTTCGCGTTGCGATTGATCGTAAAACCGGTCATTACGATACTTTCCGTCGTTGGATGGTTGTTGACGATCATGGCGAGGCTTTGGAAAACCCATATAGCGAAATTACCTTCGAAGCCGCTCGTTATGAAGAGCCAGAGATTCAAGTTGGTGAGTATATCGAAGATCAAATCGACTCTGTCGCATTTGACCGTATTACTACACAAACTGCTAAACAAGTTATCGTGCAAAAAGTACGTGAAGCTGAACGTGCACAAATTGTTGAACAATTTATTGAACGTGAAGGTGAGATTGTTACTGGTGTTGTTAAGAAAAGCACCCGTGAAAGCGTGGTTGTTGATTTAGGTAATAATGCTGATGGCGTGTTATTTAAAGAAGATTTAATCAGCCGTGAATCTTTCCGTCCTGGTGACCGTGTGCGTGCATTATTGTACTCAGTTCGTCCAGAAGCTCGCGGTGCGCAGTTATTTTTAACTCGCAGCAAGCCAGAAATGCTGATTGAGCTATTTCGGGTTGAAGTGCCTGAAATTTACGACGAATTGATTGAAGTGATGGGTGCCGCTCGTGATCCAGGTGCTCGTGCTAAAATAGCCGTTAAATCAAATGACCGTCGTATCGATCCAATTGGTGCTTGTGTTGGTATGCGTGGTGCTCGAGTGCAAGCCGTATCAAACGAGCTAGGCGGCGAGCGTGTTGATATCGTGTTGTGGGATGATAATCCAGCGCAATATGTGATCAATGCCATGGCGCCAGCTGATGTTGCCTCTATCATTGTCGACGAAGATAATCATTCGATGGATATTGCTGTTGAAGCAGACAGTTTGGCACAAGCTATTGGTCGTAACGGCCAGAACGTTCGTTTAGCGACTCAACTGACTGGTTGGGAACTGAACGTAATGACAGTTGAAGACATGAACAAAAAACACCAAGCCGAAAGCGCTAAGGTGATTGACTTGTTTGTGGCTTATCTAGATGTAGATCAAGATTTTGCAGCCGTATTGGCTGATGAGGGATTCACTTCGTTAGAAGAGATCGCTTATGTTCCAGAATCTGAGCTATTAGCAATAGAAGGTTTCGACGAAGGAATCGTTGAAGCATTACGTGAACGTGCAAAGGCCGCTATCTCTACAAGAGCATTAGCGTCTGAAGAAGCGTTAGATGGTGCAGAGCCAAGTGATGATTTATTAGCATTGGAAGGATTAGAAAGACATTTAGCTTATGTTCTAGCGAGCAAAGGTGTAGTGACTTTAGAAGACTTGGCCGAGCAAGGTATTGACGATTTAATTGATATTGAAGAATTAACAGAAGAAAAAGCAGGTGAGCTCATCATGGCTGCCCGCAATATCTGTTGGTTTGGCGAAGAAGCATAAGTCGATCAACAGGGGGATTTAATTGATGGCAGATACAAGTGTAGAAAAATTAGCAGCGGAAGTGGGAAAATCAGTTGATCGATTAATCGAACAATTCTCAGATGCTGGTATAAGCAAAAAACAACTCGATACTGTTTCAGAAAAAGAGAAGCAACAGCTTCTTGATTTTCTAAAAAAACAGCATGGTGCAGATTCAGTACCGACTAAAATGACATTGCAACGTAAAACCGTGTCTACGTTAAGTGTTGCAAGCACTGGCGGTCAGTCGAAAGACGTTAAAGTAGAAGTACGTAAGAAACGTACTTTTGTTAAGCGTGATGATGCAGAATTAGCCAAACAAGCTGAATTAGAAGCTCAAGCAAAAGCCAAAGCAGATGCTGAAGCTCAAGTAAGAGTGGAAGCTGAAGCAAAAGCAGCGGCAGAAGCGAAAGCTAATGCTGAAGCAAAGAAAAAAGCGGAAGCAGAAGCCAAATTGAAATCAGAAAAAGTAAAGTCTGAACCTAAAGTAACTAAAGTTGCTGACCCAGAAACTGCAGCAGCAAAAGCTGAAGCCGAGCGTTTAAAAGCGACTCAAGAAGCTGTGTTAACTCAGAAGCAAAAAGATGAAGCCGCCAAAGCAGCTGAAACAGCACGTCTACTTGCTGAAGTAAACTCAAAGCGTTGGGCTGAAGAAGAGCGTCAACGTTTAGATGCAGAAAAGAACGGTGATCATCATATCACCACATCTAAAGTTGCTCGTGCAGCTGAAGACAGTTCTGATGCCGATGATGAAAAACGTGGTCGTCGTGCTCGCAACAAAAATGCCAACAAAAAACGTGGCGGAAAAGATGCGCGTGACGGTCGTGAAAAACACATGCGTAACCGCAGCACAGCACCAGAATCTATGGCGCACGGTTTTAATAAACCCGCTGCAGCAGTGAGTCGTGATGTACGCATCGGTGAAACCGTAACCGTATCTGAATTAGCGCATTTAATGGCAATCAAAGCCACTGTTATCATCAAGCAAATGATGAAAATGGGCTCTATGGTGACGATTAACCAAGTACTTGACCAAGAAACCGCTCAAATGGTTGCTGAAGAGTTAGGTCATAAGGTTGTGCTGATTCGTGAAAACGAGCTTGAGCATCAAGTACTAAAAGATCGCGATGACAACATCCAACTAGAGTCTCGTGCTCCTGTTGTGACTATCATGGGTCACGTTGACCATGGTAAGACGTCATTACTTGATTATATCCGTCGTGCGAAAGTTGCTGCTGGCGAAGCCGGTGGTATTACTCAGCATATTGGTGCATACCACGTTGAAACTGAAAACGGCATGATCACTTTCCTTGATACTCCTGGTCACGCGGCGTTTACGTCAATGCGTGCTCGTGGTGCTAAGGCGACTGATATTGTTATTTTGGTTGTTGCTGCCGATGATGGCGTAATGCCACAAACGATTGAAGCGATTCAACATGCTAAAGCGGGTAACGTACCGTTAATCGTAGCTGTTAACAAAATGGATAAGCCAGATGCTGATCCAGAGCGCGTTAAGAGTGAGCTGTCTCAACATGGCATCATGTCAGATGATTGGGGCGGAGATAACATGTTCGTTCACGTATCAGCCAAAACTGGTATGGGCGTTGACGAATTGTTAGAAGGTATCTTACTTCAATCTGAAGTATTAGAACTTAAAGCAGTACGTGATGGTATGGCTGCGGGTGTTGTTATTGAATCACAACTTGATAAAGGTCGTGGCCCTGTGGCAACTATCTTGGTTCAAGAAGGTACGTTACGCCAAGGTGATATCGTTTTATGTGGTTTAGAGTACGGTAAAATCCGTGCGATGAAAGACGAAAATGGTCATTCAATTACTGAAGCGGGTCCTTCTATTCCGGTTGAGATCTTAGGTCTTTCTGGTGTGCCTTCTGCGGGTGATGAAGCCACTGTTGTACGTGATGAACGTAAAGCTCGTGAAGTCGCTTTATATCGTCAAGGTAAATTCCGTGATGTTAAGTTAGCGCGTCAGCAGAAGTCTAAACTAGAAAACATGTTTGCCAACATGGAAGAAGGCGAAGTACAAGAGCTTAACATCGTACTTAAAGCTGATGTTCAAGGTTCTCTTGAAGCGATTTGCGAATCTTTAGCTAAACTGTCAACAGCTGAAGTTAAAGTGAACATTATTGCTCGCGGTGTTGGTGCATTAACCGAAACCGACGCAACATTAGCCGCTGCTTCAAATGCGATTCTTGTTGGTTTCAACGTCCGTGCTGATGCACAGGCTCGCAAAACCATAGATTCAGAAAGTGTCGATTTACGTTATTACAGCATCATCTACAACCTAATTGATGAAGTTCGTGCTGCAATGACAGGTATGTTAGCACCTGAGTTTAGACAAGAAATTATCGGCCTTGCAGAAGTTCGTGATGTATTTAAGTCTCCTAAAATCGGCGCTATTGCAGGTTGTATGGTTACCGAAGGTATCGTTAAACGTAGCGCACCAATTCGTGTATTACGTGACAACGTAGTTATCTTCGAAGGTGAACTTGAGTCTTTACGTCGCTTTAAAGATGATGCTCCTGAAGTGCGTAATGGCATGGAATGTGGTATCGGTGTTAAGAACTACAATGACGTCCGAGTGGGCGATCAAATTGAAGTGTTCGAAACAGTCGAAATTGCTCGCACCTTATAAGTACCAATGGAAGGGCGGCTTTAGCCGCCCTTTTTGATTGTAGACCTAACGATATGGCATATCATCATGGCAAAAGAATTTAGTCGTACACGTCGCATTGCGCAACAGCTCCAGCAAGAACTTGCTATGGTGCTGCAACGCGATATGAAAGATCCTCGCATTGGTTTCATTACCGTAAACGATGTCGACGTTTCACGTGATTTAAGTTATGCAAAAGTGTTTGTGACCTTCTTTGAAGAAGACACAGAACTTGTTCAACAAAAAATTGATGCACTCACTGTTGCTGCACCTTATGTTCGTACTTTGGTTGCTGGGCGTATGAAATTACGCGTCATGCCTGAATTACGCTTTATTTATGATAGCTCACTGGTAGAAGGCATGCGCATGTCTAACCTAGTAACCCAAGTCATTAATAAAGATAAAGCCAAGCAACAGCAATTTACTCCAGAAGTCTCTGATAACAGCGAGTCTGTTGACGGTGAAAAGGAGCAAGATTAATGGCTCGTCGCCCTAAAGGTCGCTTCATCGACGGAATAGTATTACTCGATAAAGATACTGGCATGAGCTCTAACTTTGCTCTGCAAAGAGTTAAGCGCTTTTTTAATGCCAATAAAGCGGGCCACACAGGTGCTTTGGATCCGCTAGCAACAGGAATGTTGCCTATTTGTCTTGGAGAAGCGACTAAGTTCTCTCAGCATTTATTAGACTCGGATAAACGTTATCTGGTGACGGCTAAATTGGGTGAGCGCACAGATACGAGTGATTCAGATGGCGAAGTCGTTCAGACGCGTCCTGTTAATTTTACTCAAGCACAACTCGATGAGAAACTGGCCTTTTTTCGTGGCACAACGCAACAAGTACCATCAATGTATTCGGCATTAAAATACCAAGGCCAGCCTTTGTATAAGTATGCTCGTGAAGGCATTGAAGTACCTCGTGAGTCTCGACCAATCACTGTTTTTGAGCTTAGTTTTATCAAGCTTGAAGGTGATGAGTTAACCCTAGATATTCATTGTTCTAAAGGGACTTACATACGGACCATTATTGATGATTTAGGTGAAATGTTGGGATGTGGTGCACATGTTATTATGCTGCGTCGTACTCAAGTTGCCGAATATCCGTATGAAAAAATGGTCACCTTAGCGCAATTAGAAGCGCTACTTGAGCAAGCTCATAGAGATGACGTTGCGCCTCAAACTCTGATGGACCCATTATTATTACCAATGGACACCGCGGTCGCTAATTTCCCTGAAATTAACTTGCCAGAGGCGATGCTATATTACGTCATGCAAGGCCAGGCTATTCAGGCTGCTGGACTTAAGCCTGATGAATTAGTGCGTATCACTATTGGTGATGAACGTCGGTTTGTTGGTATGGGCATCATGAATGATGATGGCTTATTAGCACCAAAGCGTTTGATTGTGATCCATGATAATGCTCCTGCAGAGTAATCAGTCGGAGTTGTTGTTTGCTTTTACTGATAAATAATCGAATTTATATTGCGGTTAACCATCAATCTGGTTAAAATGCTGCCCTCGCTCTGGCTGAGTTAGTGATCGGCTTGAGATACATTTACTTTTTTTGGAGATACACATGTCACTAAGTGCTGAAGCAAAAGCAAAAATTTTAGCTGATTTTGGTCGCGGCGAAAACGATACAGGTTCAACTGAAGTTCAAGTAGCTTTGTTAACTGCTCAAATTAACCACCTTCAAAGTCACTTTAAAGAGCACATCCATGATCACCACTCTCGTCGTGGTTTATTACGTATGGTTAGTGCACGCCGTAAGCTTTCTGCTTACTTAAAGCGTACTGACGTAGCACGTTACACTGCTATGATCCAGAAGTTAGGTTTACGTCGTTAATTCGACACTCGGCTTACTTTAGTAGGCTGATTAAACCATAAAAAAGGAGGCTAATAGCTTCCTTTTTTATTGCCTAAAAATGCTTGTTTTTAGCCCATCCTTTCACTGACCAGTTCCTATAATCATTTGTGGTTGTTTTTTTAGTCATACTTTGATTGATCACATCTGTATCGATATTGTCATATCTACCGAAATAGCCTTTAAGGCTTGGATAAATAATGGCCGTAGATCATGACTACATTCAACAAGAGTTAATGGGCACTTAACCGCACTTTGATCACTCCAGAGCAACTTCATCTATGTTTTGTCTTTAGGATATTTTACTCAGCTTTAAGTCTTGAAATTATTAAGAACTGAAAGAAAAAAGAATTGTGGGTTGTAATCACCCTAAACTAGGGTAACAAATACCTCGCAAGTAGCCCTTTGCCCTACTAACTTAGTTGATTTCACTTAATAAGGGAAAAGGGGGCCTTTAACAGGATTATTAGCCGCTAAATGATACTTTGCCGCTTATGGGTAAGCCGCTGACGAGATAGGTTTACTGTGGCTTATACAGAGTGTTTAAGCATGAATGACTTTAGCTGTATTACTGATAATATATTTCTCTTCAAACTCGGCTAACGGCAGTGGTTGGCTAAAGTAAAAGCCTTGACCAATCTCACATTGATTTTCTTTTAGCCATTCAAGTTGTTGAATATTTTCAATACCTTCAGCAACAATTGTCAAATCAAGTTGACGACCCAACATTAAAATAGTCGATGCGATTGCACTATCTTCAGGAAGATCACTTACAAAGGCACGATCAATCTTCATTGTTGTTATTGGCAAGTGACGTAGATAGGATAATGACGAGTATCCTGTGCCAAAGTCATCGACCGCAATGCCAAAACCGGCAGATTTAAGCTGTTCTAATTTAGTCACTGCTTGTTCAACATCATTCATCAGCGATGTTTCAGTAATTTCAATTTCCAGTAATTCAGGACGTATCTGGTATCGAATTGCCAGTTGCTTGATGTCGGGTACTAAACTGGCATCAGCGAATTGCTGCGATGCCACGTTCACCGCAATAGGGATCTCATAATTGTATTTACGTTGCCATTCTCGGATCACTTTGCAGCTTTGCTCGATAACCCAACGGCCAATTGGGATAATAATTCCGGTTTCTTCGGCCACAGGGATAAAAGACATCGGACTTATCAATTGACCGTCTTTTTGCCAACGAATAAGGGCTTCACATCCGACGACTTTGTTGGTTTTTAAATCAAATTTAGGCTGAAAATATAATAAGAATTCGTTGTTTTTCAATGCGTCGTGTAATGAGGCTTCTGTGCGAAGTCTTATTGCCGCACGTTCAGTCATTTGTTGCTTGAAAAATGACCACTGATTAGAGCCAGCCGCTTTAGCGCTGTACATGGCGATATCGGCATGACGAATTAGGTCTTCCGCAGTGATACCGTCTTCGGGATATATAGAAATGCCTATCGATGCCGCGGGATGAATTGCGTGCTCATTAAGCTGGATTGGAGTATTTAATTGAGCGAGTAATTTATCAACAAAGTCTGCCGCTTGTGAAGGTGTTTGGATCTCATCGGCTAAGATAACAAATTCATCACCGCCAAGACGAGCCACGCTGCCTCTGTCACCCACCACTCGTTCTAATATACGCGCAATACGCGCCAGAAACTGATCACCTATGGCATGGCCTAAGGAGTCATTAATATTTTTAAAGCGATCCAAGTCAATGAAGAGTAGAGCAAAATTTCGTTTGTGGACTCGAGATCGTTGAATGGTGACATTCAATGTCTCTAATAATAAGGTCCTGTTTGGTAAGCCCGTCAATGGATCTCGGGTTGCCATTTTGCGCAGCTTATTTTGAGTTTGACTGAACTGCAATAATATTTGATTAAACTTACTGGTCACCAGTCCTAACTCATCATCTTTATGAGCTTTTGACATAGGTAACAGGTTTTCGTCAGGATAATCAGGATCAATTTTGTCAATTGCTTCGCTAATCCGAGCTATCGGTTGAGTGAGAAAACGATGAAATACTACGGTTAATACTAATGTGAGTAATAATGCTCGAGCTAATGTTGCGATAAGTCCGAGTTGTAATTGATTAAACAGTTTCGTGGTCAGCTTTTGGGTATCGTAAAAAATCGTCAGGGTGCCAATAAGCTGTTGTTGTTTGTTTCCTTCAAAATAGAAAGGGCGATACAGTGGACGGGCGATTTCTTTTAGATCCCCAAACAGACGATTACTTAAGGAAACATAAGCTTTTGAGGACTCTCCGGTTTCATTTACCTCAGACACAAACAATGAACCATCATCGAGCTCGATGACTGCAGAGCCAACATTATCGACTTTTATAATGCCTTCTAGGGTTTGACTGGCAAGTTTATCATCTAACGACCATACCGCGTTGGTAGTGGTTTGTTCGACGGAATTGAGCAGCTCTTGTTGTGCCGCGGTAAGCTGTTGTTTAGCGGTAACAACAACCAATGCTATTTCGATGATAAAAATAGCAACAGCAAAAAACAAAGCAGTAAAAACTACTAAGTTAGTTTGTTTCCATGTGAGAGACTTAAAACGAGCCGTCATGTATTATTCCATGTCATCTAAGTGACTTTTCACGTTAAATTTGCAGTTTAACAGCCTAAAACTACAAGAATTTATACTCAATATAAATTAAATCGCCAATAGGGCGAATTAATTAGTTAACTTTCACAAAAAATAATAATACTTATTACTACGACTTTAGTTAAATTCATCTCTGTTGTCATTAATAATCAAGCCAAATAGTGAACCTCATGTCATTTAATCGGCATAAACTCGCTCATCACTGTCAAAATCGTTTGTTAATGCTGTGATCTCATCTAGGAAAATGATTATTTAAAACATTTTCACATTCTGTATCGCGCGTCTATTTAACTATTCGGTGTAATTGAAGTATACTTGTGCGCGTAATTAAAGGTCATTAAATTAAGGAATGGGTCACGTGAATCCAATTGTAAAGAGTTTTGAGTATGGTCAACATACAGTCACCTTAGAAACAGGTGTTATTGCACGTCAAGCAGATGCTGCAGTTTTAGCAAGCATGGGCGATACCACAGTATTAGTTACTGTAGTTGGTAAAAAAGTAGCGGATTTAAGCCGTGACTTCTTCCCGCTAACTGTTAACTATCAAGAAAAAACCTATGCTGCAGGTAAAATCCCTGGTGGTTTCTTCAAGCGTGAAGGTCGTCCTTCAGAAGATGAAACTCTGATTGCACGCCTTATTGACCGTCCTATTCGTCCTTTATTCCCTAACGGTTTTAAAAACGAAGTTCAAGTTATCATCACTGTGGTGTCTGTTGACCCACAAATTGAGCCAGACATTGTTTCAATGATCGGTACCTCTGCAGCATTAGCTATTTCTGGTATTCCTTTCAGCGGTCCACTAGGTGCGGCGCGTGTTGGTTATATCAACGATGAATATGTCCTTAACCCAACGGTTGATCAGCTTGCAACAAGCTCATTAAACTTAGTCGTTGCGGGTACTAAAGCTGCTGTACTGATGGTTGAATCTGAAGCGAAAGCGCTTGCAGAAGAAATTATGCTAGGTGCGGTGACTTATGGTCATGACCAACAACAAGTCGTTGTTGATGCTATTGCTGAGTTCAAAGCAGAAGCTGGCAAGCCAACATGGGATTGGACTGCACCAGTTCAAGATCAAGTGTTAGTTGCTAAAATCAAAGAGCTTGCAGAAGCTGGCATGACAGAAGCTTATCAAATTGAAGTTAAGCAAGATCGTTATGTACAAGTTGGCATCGTTAAAGCGGCTGCCAAAGCGGCATTAGTGGCTGAAAACCCAGATGTTGATACTCGCGAAGTAGACAATCTACTTGGCAGTCTAGAGAAAAATGTTGTTCGCGGACGTATTATCAGTGGCAAGCCACGTATCGATGGTCGTGAACCAGATATGATTCGCGCATTGAGTGTTTTAGCCGGTGTACTTCCACGTACTCACGGTAGTTCATTGTTTACTCGTGGTGAAACTCAAGCTTTAGTTACCTGTACTCTAGGTACTGAACGTGATGCACAAAAGATTGATAGCATCATGGGTGAGCGTACTAATCGCTTTATGCTTCATTATAACTTCCCTCCGTATTCTGTTGGTGAAACAGGTATGGTTGGCTCACCTAAGCGTCGCGAAATTGGCCATGGTAAGTTAGCATGGCGCGGTATGAATGCCGTTATGCCTTCTGCTGAAGAATTCCCATACAGCATTCGTGTTGTATCTGAAATTACTGAATCTAACGGTTCAAGCTCAATGGCTTCTGTATGTGGTACTTCATTAGCATTAATGGATGCCGGTGTACCGATTAAATCATCTGTTGCTGGTATTGCGATGGGTCTTGTTAAAGAAGGCGACGATTTTGTTGTACTTTCTGACATCTTAGGTGATGAAGATCACTTAGGTGATATGGACTTTAAAGTAGCCGGTACTCGTGATGGTATTACTGCATTGCAGATGGATATCAAAATCGAAGGTATCACTAAAGAGATCATGGATATTGCACTGCAACAAGCTTATGGCGCACGTGTTCATATTCTAAACGTAATGGATCAAGCTATTGGTTCACATCGTGACGATATTTCTGCTCACGCTCCACGTATTACCACAATCAAGATCAATCCAGAGAAGATCCGTGATGTGATTGGTAAAGGCGGCGCAGTAATTCGTGCTCTAACTGAAGAGACTGGCACAACTATTGAACTTGATGACAATGGTACTGTGAAAATTGCCTCTTCAAATGGCGAAGCTACCAAAGAAGCTATTCGTCGTATTGAAGAAATCACTGCCGAAGTTGAAGTGGGTCGTATCTATAACGGTAAAGTTATCCGTATCGTAGATTTCGGTGCATTTGTTAACATTCTACCTGGCAAAGATGGTTTAGTGCATATTTCACAAATCAGTGATGAGCGTGTTGCTAATGTATCTGATCACCTAGAGATGAACCAAGAAGTTGCTGTTAAGGTAATGGAAGTGGATCGTCAAGGTCGCGTAAGACTGTCAATTAAAGAAGCTCAAGCAAAAGAAACTGCTGAGTAATTTTTTAAAGTTTAACGACAAAAAAGGAGACCATTTGGTCTCCTTTTTTTATCTATCGAAAAATAATCGTTAATGCACATGGCTCTTAGATTGCCAGATTGCTATGATGTTGAATATTAATAGAACCTGATAAGGTAAAGCGGATGGAATGTAAGCTACGCACCACAATCGTTGCCGTTGTTGTTGGTGCAAGTATGATGTTGTCAGGTTGTGCTGCAACGTTAGGTTCAAATGATGATACTGCAGGGCAGATGATTGTTGCTCCTGTCATGCCAGACTATAAGTTAGAAGTGACGCTGGCAAAGCTAAATGAAATTTTGGCTACCATGGAATTAACTGACGAACAGCGTGCACGTTTTCATTATGATCGCGGCGTCATATATGACAGTGTAGGACTGCGTTTACTGGGTCGAATTGATTTCCATCAAGCATTAAAGTTGCAACCCGATTTAGCGGATGCATATAATTTCTTGGGTATTTATTATACTCAAGAAGGTGAGTTTGACAGTGCCTATGAAGCATTTGATGGGGTACTGGAACTGTCACCAAACTATGATTATGCCTTCTTAAATCGTGGCATCGCGTTATATTATGGCGAGCGTTACCAATTAGCTGTGAGTGACATGCAAGCGTTTTATGATCGAGACCCTAATGATGGTTATCGTGTACTTTGGCTCTATTTGATGGCTTCAGAGGTCGATAAAAGTAACGCGTTAATCGATTTAGCGACGCAACGAAAACAATTAAATAATCAACAATGGTCAAGTGTGTTGGTTGATTTTTACTTAGGTAAAATGAGTCAAGAGCAAGTATTTTCAGCGGCGAAAGTGGGCTTGTCTCAACCAAAAGAATATGCAGAGCGTTTATGTGAAGCATATTTTTACTTAGCTAAGCATGCCGCTGCAAATGGCCAATATCAGCAAGCTGCTAATTTTTATCGGTTAACCTTAGCGACCAACATTTATGATTTTGTTGAACATCGTTATGCCAGAATTGAATTAGCTAAAATGAAAAATATAATCCTACAGTCTTCCGAATTATCCTCGAAAAGCTAAAAAACACTTTGCCTAGCCAATTCTGCCGATAGGCGCTATAATTTGCGCCTTTTTTAGCGGCTAGTGCAAGGTTAACATGTCAGGCAATAAAGTTGAGGTCGACAAGCGTCGTACCTTCGCCATCATTTCGCACCCCGATGCGGGTAAAACCACCATCACCGAAAAAGTACTTTTATTCGGAAATGCCTTACAAAAGGCTGGCACGGTAAAAGGCAAAAAGTCTGGTCAACATGCTAAATCTGACTGGATGGAAATGGAAAAAGATCGTGGTATTTCTATTACCACCTCTGTTATGCAGTTTCCTTACGGTGGCGCACTAATCAATTTACTTGATACACCTGGTCACGAAGACTTTTCTGAAGATACTTATCGTACCCTGACTGCGGTCGACTCGTGTTTAATGGTGATTGACTCCGCTAAAGGTGTTGAAGAACGAACCATTAAATTAATGGAAGTGACCCGTTTACGCGATACGCCTATTGTGACGTTCATGAATAAATGTGACCGTGATATTCGCGATCCTATAGAGTTAATGGATGAAGTTGAAGCGATTTTAAAGATAGCTTGTGCCCCTATTACTTGGCCGATTGGCTCAGGTAAAGAGTTCAAAGGTGTATATCACATTTTACGTGATGAAGTTATTTTATACCAAAGTGGTATGGGTCATACCATTCAAGAAGAACGTATTATTAAAGGATTACACAATCCTGAGCTTGATAAAGTACTGGGCTCTTATGCGTCTGAAATTCGTGATGAAATGGAGCTGGTTGCTGGTGCTTCACATGAATTTGATCAACAAGCCTTTCTTAAAGGTGAGCTGACCCCTGTTTACTTCGGTACAGCCTTAGGTAACTTTGGTGTCGATCATATTCTAGACGGTATCGTCGAGTGGGCACCTAAGCCGTTACCGCGTGAAAGTGATGCACGCAACGTGACGCCTGATGAAGAAAAGTTCTCAGGATTTATCTTCAAAATTCAAGCCAACATGGACCCTAAACACCGTGACCGTGTTGCTTTTATGCGTGTTTGCTCGGGTCGGTATGAGCAAGGTATGAAAATGCACCATGTTCGCATTGGTAAAGATGTTAATGTCAGTGATGCATTAACCTTTATGGCAGGGGATCGTGCCCGTGCTGAAGCGGCATATCCTGGTGATATTATTGGATTACATAATCACGGCACCATGCGTATTGGTGATACCTTTACCCAAGGCGAAAAGTTTCGCTTTACGGGTGTACCTAACTTTGCTCCAGAAATGTTCCGCCGTATTCGTTTAAAAGATCCACTGAAACAAAAGCAGCTCCTCAAAGGACTAGTGCAATTATCTGAAGAAGGCGCTGTGCAGGTCTTTAGACCTCTAGACTCTAACGATTTAATTGTTGGAGCGGTTGGTGTGCTGCAGTTTGAAGTGGTTGTTGGACGCTTAAAAAGTGAATACAACGTCGAAGCCATTTACGAAGGTATCAGTGTGAGTACTGCTCGCTGGGTGTATTGCAACGATGAGCGTAAACTAGAAGAGTTTCGTCGTAAGTGTAGTCAGAATTTAGCCCTTGATGGTGGTGATAATCTTACCTATATTGCGCCTACTATGGTGAATTTAAACCTATCAATGGAACGTTATCCTGATATTGAGTTTGCCAAAACTCGAGAGCATTAATTGTTATAGTAAATGTTTCAGGTGTGTTAATAAAAGGTGGCTTTGCCGCCTTTTTTATTACTATTTTTAAGTAGATATTTGACTTAACAAAGCTGTTTTTAAGCTTTTATTGATAACATCTTGGCAAAATTGCATCTTATGGAACGCTGAGATGACGTTGACACAGAAAAATAAATTCAGTTGTGCACCAAGGATGAGCGATCATGGGCGTGGTATGTCAATATATGAGTCTATTGTCACTTAACATGATATCCGTAATTAATATCAGTAATAGCAGAGCGTGATCTTATGATTGATACCCATGCACATCTCGACATGGCAGAGTTTGATAATGATAGAACACAATTATTTGATGCTATGCATGAAAGTGGTATTACTTCGGTTATTTTACCGGGAGTCTCAGCAGAAAAGTGGCAGCAGCAAATTCATATTGCAGATAAATTTGATTGTTATTTTTCGCTTGGAATTCATCCTTGGTTTGTCCCAGACGACATTGATGCAGCGATATTGAAGCTTGATGCAATGTTACATCAATATAGCAATAATAAGCGTTTGGTGGCGATTGGAGAGTGTGGCCTAGATAAATTGCATCACTGGTCAGATAACCAATTGTTGTTACTTGAAAAACAATTATTACTGGCACAAAATTATCAATTGCCTGTCATTTTACATGCCGTGAAAGCGCATCAACAATTATTGACAATGTTAGCGCGTTTTAAATTGATAAAGGGTGGTGTGGTGCATGGTTTTTATGGCAACAGTGATATAGCCAAACGCTATGTTTCGCTCGGTTTTAAATTAGGTGTTGGTGCTTTAATACTCAATCCTAGTGCGAAAAAGCTCCGTGAAACAGTGGTTAATTTACCCCTAGAACACTTTTTATTAGAAACAGATTCACCTAGCATGCCTCCGTTTGATCAACCTAAATCACGAAATACTCCCCTTATATTGCCTCGAATTGTGTCCGAAATCGCATTTTTAAAGAAAAAAACCACTGTCTGTATATTAGAACAGTTGAATAAAAATGCTTTGCAACTGTTTGAGCTTTAATTGTTTTTTTATGAACACAACATTATTAATTGTTTTTAATGTCGTAAGGGTTTGAAATTAAAGTTTAAAAACTTGATCAAAACGACGCTTTTCGTTTCACGCTCAGTTATAATCGTCAGCGGAAATTAGGTGAGTTAACAACATTCAAAAAAACTGTTAACAAAAGGGTGATGATTAATGGATATAATAATGAGTTTAGTAGGGGTGGTCACCTTACTATTGATAGGTTTTGCACTATCAAATAATAGAAAAGCAATTAATGTTCGTACTGTTGGTGGTGCTTTAGCTATTCAAGCATTCTTCGCAGGTTTTGTTTTATATGTTCCAGTCGGTAAAGATATTCTGAAAGGTGTTTCAGATGCGGTATCAAGTGTGATTAGTTATGCACAAGCCGGTACTAGCTTCTTATTTGGTGATTTAGCTAACTTTAAAGTTGGTTTTATTTTTGCCATCAACGTATTACCTGTCATTATTTTCTTCTCTTCTCTAATTGCAGTGCTTTACTATTTAGGCATTATGCAGTGGGTTATCCGTATTATCGGTGGCGCTTTACAAAAAGCACTCGGTACTAGCCGCACTGAATCAATGTCAGCAACAGCGAACATTTTCGTTGGTCAAACTGAAGCACCATTAGTTGTGCGTCCGTTTATTGCGACAATGACACAATCTGAACTATTCGCCATCATGGTGGGCGGTCTAGCTTCTATTGCAGGTTCTGTATTAGCTGGTTACGCGCAAATGGGTGTTCCAATTGCATATTTAGTTGCTGCATCATTCATGGCTGCTCCTGGTGGTCTGTTAATGGCTAAATTGATGCACCCAGAAACAGAAGCTGCTATCAACGAAATGGACGATTTACCAGATGATCCTGATAAGCCAGCAAACGTGTTAGATGCTGCTGCTTCAGGTGCTGCATCAGGTATGCATTTAGCATTAAACGTTGGTGCTATGTTGATCGCATTCGTTGGTTTAATCGCCATGATCAACGGTATCATCGGTGGTGTAACGGGTTGGTTCGGTTTAGAGGGTATTACTCTTGAACTCATCCTTGGTTATATCTTTATGCCTTTAGCATTCTTAATCGGTGTACCTTGGAATGAAGCGCTTGTTGCTGGTTCTTTCATCGGTCAAAAGATTGTAGTTAACGAATTTGTTGCTTACTTAAATTTTGCTCCGTATCTACTTGATGCTTCAGCAGAAGGTTTCAAAGTTGTAGCAGAAACTGGTGTAATGATGTCTGACCGCACTAAAGCGATTATCTCTTTCGCCCTATGTGGTTTTGCTAACTTATCTTCAATTGCAATTTTACTTGGTGGTTTAGGTGCTATGGCTCCTTCACGTCGCCATGACCTTGCTAAATTAGGTATCCGTGCTGTTATCGCTGGTTCATTAGCTAACTTAATGAGCGCGACATTAGCCGGTTTATTCTTAGCTATCTAAGAGTAAGTCCAGGGGGAATACCCCAATAACTGGGTCTTTAGCTTAATCCATATTAGAGACCCAGTTTATAATAAAGTTGTTATTGATTTTGTGTTAATCCACCGTTTCCCAATACGAAGTTATGCCGTTTTATTGATTGCGAAAGAGGATGTATTAAATCCTCTAGTCAAAATTAAAATGTCAAATTGTGAATAGAGTGTAGACAAATAGTCGCGACATTGTTCACAAAAAAGAATTTTGTATTCGTTTTTTATCGATTAAATATTGAGATTAATATCAGTAACGGTAAAATGCGAATGATTAAAAAAGAAGTGCTATCCACGAAGATAGTTTAATAATATACATGGGGTTGATGATGAAAAATGTAAAAATGTTAGCTTTAGCCGGTGCAACAGTTGCTGCTATTTCTGGTAATGCTTTTGCTGCAGACCGCAGCGATCTTCACGGTACTGATTACAAGTGGATGCAGTTTAACGCTATGTACTCTATCGGTGAAAAGCCAGATAACCCAGCTTCAGGTGATCAACATAACTACCTAGAAATGGAGTTTGGTGGTCGTTCTGGTGTTGTAGATTTATACGGTTATGTTGATGTATTCAACTTAGCTAATGAAACGTCTGACAATGGTGACAAGAACCCAGGTTCTGGCACTAGCAAATTGTTTATGAAGTTTGCTCCACGTTTCTCTATCGATGCTATTACAGGTAAAGATTTATCTTTTGGCCCAATCCAAGAAGTATATTTCTCTACTTTGTTTAACTGGGATGGTCTTAACGGCGAAGGCGTTAACTCTACATTCTGGGGTGTTGGTGCTGACGTAAATGTACCTTGGTTAGGCAAAACTGGTATGAACCTTTACGGTTTCTACGACATGAATGCTAAAGAGTGGAACGGATATCAGTTCTCAGCTAACTGGTTCAAACCTTTCTACTTCTTTGATAACAAGAGCTTCTTGTCATTCCAAGGTTATGTTGATTATCAATTTGGTGCAGACGCAGTTGACGACATGTTCGTTCCTAAGACTTCAAGCGGTGGTAACATCTTCTTTGGTCTATACTGGCACTCAGATCGTTACGCTCTTGGTTATGGCTTAAAAGGCTTCAAAGACGTATACCTACTTGAAGATGAAGGCGGAATCGTTGGCCTAGAATCTACAGGTTGGTCACATTACCTAACAGCAACTTACAAGTTCTAAGATAGGTATAGTGCATGTTAGAGTCGCATTTGCGGCTCTAACTTTTCCACTATAAGACAGCCGCGAATTTTTATTTAAAACTATTAAGTTAACAATATTTTTATATAAAGGTTTGTACTCTACAAAGTTGTATCTTTACGCGCTAAAATGGATTTTTCGCGGAATTGTTGAAACAAATGTCTTTGTTTTTTCTTTTCCGGTCTTCAAGGATTCAAGTCGTGGTACTCGTTATCAGATTGAATACTTAGGTTAGTAAATATTATCTAGATTTACTGGCAACACTGAAGGCCCGGCCATAATAATAATCATATGCCCATTCTATAGTGTTGCCTGAAAAAAATTATCGACTTTGATTTTTCGTTTCGGAGAGCAATTATGACTGATTTAAAAAAAGCAGCGTTACGCGGTATTTCATTAATGGATTTAACCACATTAAATGACGATGATACCGATCAAAAAGTGATCGACTTATGCCATAAAGCGAAGTCTGCTGCTGGTAATACAGCTGCGATTTGTATTTATCCTCGCTTTATTCCTATTGCACGTAAAACCCTTAATGAGCTTGATTGTGAAGACATTAAGATTGCGACTGTGACTAACTTCCCACACGGTAATGATGATATCGCTATCGCTGTATTAGAAACTCGTGCTGCCGTTGCTTATGGTGCCGATGAGGTTGATGTTGTATTTCCATACCGTGCATTAATGGAAGGTAATGAGACTGTTGGCTTTGAACTGGTTAAAGCGTGTAAAGAAGAGTGTGGTGATGATGTATTGTTGAAAGTCATTATCGAATCTGGTGAGTTAAAAGATCCTGCTCTTATTCGTAAAGCTTCTGAATTATCAATTGATGCTGGCGCTAACTTTATTAAAACATCAACCGGTAAAGTGGCGGTTAATGCCACTCTTGAAGCGGCTGAAATTATGTTGACCGTGATCAGCGAAAAAGATCGTCAAGTTGGTTTTAAGCCTGCTGGCGGCGTGCGTGATGCGGCTCAAACAGCAGAGTTTTTAGATCTGGCTGAGCGTATTTTGGGTGCTGATTGGGTTAGTCCACAGACTTTCCGCTTTGGTGCTTCTAGCTTATTAAATAGCTTGCTGCATACATTAGAGCTAACTGAAGCACCGAAACCGACTTCAGGTTACTAATTGGCATAATGTATTAACAGCCACTTTGCATAACGAATCATCGTTATGCAAAGCGTCATCATTGAATGACATTCTTGATATTAATGGCGATCCTAAAGGTGTTGGATTGCCTCATGGGGACTCTATATGTTTCTTGCTCAAGAGATTATCCGTAAAAAACGTAACGGTGATGCATTAAGCACTGCCGAAATTCAATTTTTTGTAGATGGCATCACTCATAACACTGTTTCTGAAGGGCAAATTGCCGCATTTGGTATGGCTGTGTATTTCAAAGATATGAATATGGATGAGCGAATTGCCTTAACGATTGCAATGCGTGATTCCGGCACTGTATTAAATTGGGATTCACTCGGCCTTAATGGCCCTATTATTGATAAGCACAGCACTGGTGGTGTTGGTGATGTCATCAGCCTAATGCTTGGCCCTATGGCTGCGGCATGTGGTGGTTATGTACCAATGATTTCTGGCCGTGGCTTAGGCCATACTGGTGGAACGTTAGATAAATTTGATGCTATTCCTGGTTATCAAACTGAACCTTCAAGTGAATTATTCCGCAAAGTCGTTAAAGACGCTGGTGTGGCCATTATTGGACAAACTGGTGATCTAGTCCCTGCCGATAAACGTTTTTATTCAATTCGCGATAATACCGCAACGGTTGAGTCAATCTCACTTATTACCGCATCTATTTTGTCTAAAAAATTAGCCGCAGGACTAGACGCTCTCGCAATGGATGTCAAAGTGGGCAGCGGGGCATTTATGCCTACCTATGAAGCATCTGAAGAATTAGCCCGCAGCATTACTGCCGTTGCGAATGGCGCTGGTACCAAAACAACGGCATTGTTAACTGACATGAACCAAGTTTTGGCATCATGTGCTGGTAATGCTGTTGAGGTGCGTGAAGCGATAAACTTTTTAACGGGTCAATATCGTAATCCTCGTTTATATGCTGTCACCATGGGATTATGTGCCGAAATGCTCATTTTGGGTGGTATTGCACAGAATGAAGCGGAAGCGCGTAATAAGCTAAATGCTGTATTAGATAATGGTAAAGCAGCTGAGGCTTTTGCTAAAATGGTATCTGGTTTAGGTGGCCCAACCGATTTTGTTGAGGCATATGATAAGTATCTACCTCATGCGAAAATCATTCGCCCTGTGTATGCCAATACATCAGGTTTTGCATACCAAATGGATACCCGAGAACTTGGTTTAGCCGTCGTCACCTTAGGTGGTGGACGTCGCAAACCTGGTGATGCACTCGATTACAGTGTTGGATTAACCCAAGTATGTGCATTGGGCCAGGAAGTTAACAAAGATGTACCGTTAGCGATGATCCATGCTCAATCTGAAGATGCTTTCGCCGAAGCTGCCGCAGCTGTCCAACAAGCCATTATTATTGGCGACAGTGCGCCACAGAAGACGCCTGAAATATATCGTTATATTCGCGCTTCAGATTTATAAGGAAACACATAATGAAACGTACTTTTATTTTAATGCTCGACTCTTTTGGTGTCGGTGCCGCAACTGATGCCGATAAGTTCGGCGATCTTGGCTCTGATACCTTTGGTCACATCGCGCAAGCTTGTGCTGATGGGAAAGCGGATATCGGCCGTCAAGGTCCATTGAAGTTACCTAATCTTGCTCGCTTTGGCTTAGGCCATGCTGGTTTTGAAAGTACTGGTAAATTTGCTGCTGGATTTGCTGATAACGTCGAAATCATCGGTGCTTATGGCCATGCTGACGAATTAAGCTCGGGCAAAGACACGCCAAGCGGTCACTGGGAAATGGCAGGGGTTCCTGTTCTTTATGAGTGGGGTTATTTTAGTGATTTAACAAACTCATTTCCTAAAGAACTCACTGATAAAATTCTTCAACGCGCTGGTTTAGATGGGTTCTTAGGCAATTGCCACGCCTCGGGGACTCAAATTCTTGAAGAGTTAGGCCTAGAGCACATGAAAACAGGCAAGCCTATTTTCTATACCTCTGCAGACTCTGTATTCCAAATAGCGTGTCATGAAGAAAGTTTTGGCTTAGAAAATTTATACAACTTGTGCAAAATAGCCCGTGAAGAGTTAGAACCTTACAATATTGGCCGTGTGATCGCCCGTCCATTTATTGGTACTAGTGCTGCTGATTTTGCCCGTACCGGTAATCGTCATGATTATGCCGTATTACCTCCAGCACCGACCGTATTAGATAAGCTGAAAGATGCCGGTGGTGAAGTGGTTAGTATTGGTAAAATTTCTGATATCTATGCTCATAGTGGTATTACACAGCAATTTAAAGCGACCGGACTTGAAGAGTTATTCGATGAAACCTTAGCACAAATTAATCGTGCTGGTGATAACACTATAGTGTTTACTAACTTTGTTGATTTTGACTCTCATTATGGTCACCGTCGCGATACCGCTGGTTATGCTAAAGCTCTTGAATACTTTGATTCACGTTTACCTGAACTCTTGGCTATTCTACAACCTGAAGATTTAGTTGTGTTCACCGCTGATCATGGTTGTGATCCTACTTGGGTTGGCACTGAGCATACTCGTGAGCGTGTTCCTGTTCTTGCCTATGGCGCCGGTTTATCTGCCGGTTCACTAGGTCGTCGTCAATCTTTTGCCGATATCGGTCAATCTATTGCGAGTTATTTCAAGCTAGAACCGATGGATTATGGTAAATCTTTTATTAATTAGTCACATTTTCAAACGACGGTTCTATATAAAGGTTAATGGTTTTGCTAAACTACAAACAAGATTAAGCAACACAAAATAAAATAGAAACATAGGGGTTATAAACATGGCTACACCACATATTAATGCTGTAGAAGGTGCTTTTGCTGAAACGGTACTTTTTCCTGGCGATCCATTGCGTGCAAAATACATAGCTGAAACATTTTTAGAAAATGTTGAGCAAGTGACTGATGTGCGTAATATGCTCGGTTTTACCGGTACATATAAAGGTAAGCGTATTTCTGTTATGGGTTCAGGTATGGGTATCCCATCTTGTTCAATCTATGCGCACGAACTTATCAAAGACTACGGGGTTAAGAACTTAATCCGTGTAGGTACTTGTGGCGCAATCAGCACTGACGTAAAAGTACGCGATGTGATTATCGGTATGGGTGCATGTACTGATTCTAAAGTGAACCGTTTACGTTTCAAAGATAACGATTTTGCTGCCATTGCAGATTATAGCTTACTCAGTGCAGTTGTTGATTCAGCTAAAGCGCACGGCACTAAAATCCGTGTTGGTAACGTTTTCTCTGCCGACCTATTTTATACTCCAGATCCTCAAATGTTTGATGTTATGGAAAAAATGGGCATTCTAGGTGTCGAAATGGAAGCCGCTGGTTTATATGGTGTTGCTCATGAATTAGGTGCTAAAGCCTTGTGTGTTGTTACTGTATCTGACCACATCCGTACTGGTGAAAAAACCACATCTGATGAACGTCAAACTACATTCAGCGACATGATTATTATGACCTTAGATGCAGCATTAACGCTATAATCAAACGTTATAAATGAAAATGGGCACTCATTAGAGTGCCCATTTTTTATGTCTGTATTTTATTCTCTATGTTTTAGGTTCTTGTGGGCCACTTTTAGGCTCGTCAGCGTTTACCAAGGCGATCTTCTTAGGTTTTTTACGCAACTTAGCTTGGGTCTTACGTCGATCAAAATCGGCACGCTTAAATGATAATGCTCGCGATAATAGCAAACCAATAAAACCAGCAACAATCAACATCATCTGTTGTAATTGCATGTTTTGTTCATGCAATATTTTGATTTCGTCAAAAAAGATATCAAGGTTCAAACGTACTTCAACATAGCCTAAATTGTTTTCATCCTGGATGACATTTTCAATTAACGGAGGATATGGTTTTAATAAGCCTTTTAATATTTCTGAATCAGCTTCTAGTTTTTCATAAGAGACGCTCTGGGCGAAGGCCAATCTGACGCCTTGAGAATTATAGATATTGACCGACATAACTTTAGGGTCAGCAGCTAGCGCAGAGGCAAGCCATTGAAGCTGCTCATCATTTTGCAAATACATTGCAGGAGCTGCACCATTAGCAGCTTGTTGTGCTAATAGTCTTGCCATTACTTTTGTCTGCGAATTTAGTAATTTTTGACCATTACGTAAACTCGATTGCCACAAATAGATTAGGCCGAAGATCAGCACTATTGCCACGATAATTTGCACAATCCTGCTGATTTTTTGTCTTTTCTTAAGACCTTTAACAAAAATCACTTTAATCCTCAGGGTTTTTTCTATTTAATTGGGGGCTGTTTTGGATGCATTATTTGTCTAACAAGCACTCAGTACCAATCCAATTACAGAGAATTATCAAAAAGCTATACTAATCGAAAAATTTGTCAGTAGATAGTCGTAACATTCTAAGAGGCCGTATTGATGCTGGAAAAATGTGATAACGCTTTATTAAACTTTTTATTTTCAGATACTTGTGATACATACCAACATCTAGGCAGTGTGTTATATCGCTATCAAGAGTCAGAATATTTATTGAGCTTGCAAGCTCATTTACCTTACCGTTGCCGAGTTATTTTTAATGGCGAATGCTCAAGTGAGATTGAGTCATGGCTCTCTTCAATATCAACTGATGCTCATGTCGCTAAGCTTGTGAGACAGAATGATTTATTTGGCTTTGAACTAGCAACTCAGACCGTAGATGAGCAATGGATAGCATCATTTCCACATAACATTCCAGCTGAAATTGTGCTTATTCAACAACCGCTAGCACGTCTAAATCAACCTGGATTGCTCGTCATGGATATGGACTCCACAGCCATTGAAATTGAGTGTATTGACGAGCTGGCTGCCATGGCTGGTGTTGGCGACGAAGTGGCAAAAGTAACCGCAAGTGCAATGCGTGGAGAGTTAGATTTTGAGCAGTCTTTAAGGCTGCGAGTGAGCAAGCTTGCCGGGGCTGATGCGGCGATTATTCAGCAGTTATGTGATACCTTGCCTTTAATGCCCGGTCTTGAAACCATGCTAGCCGAGTTAAAAGCGCATCAATGGAAACTGGTGGTTGCTTCCGGTGGTTTTACACCTTTTGTTGGCCACTTAAAGCAGTTACTTAATCTTGATGCTGCCTTTGCCAATGAGCTGGTTATTGTTAATGGTAAGCTAACCGGTGAAGTCACTGGTGATGTTGTTGATGCGCAATATAAAGCTAATGTGGTGAGTCAATGTGCACAACAATGGGCTATCGCATCAGGCCAGCGAGTGGCTATTGGTGATGGTGCTAATGATATCCCAATGATTCAGGCCGCAGACTTGGGGATAGCATTTCATGCAAAGCCTAAGTTAATTGAAGCCGCAGATGCATCAATACAAAATATCGACTTACGAGCATTGGTTTTTTGTTTACAGCTTTAACGATTGGCGCTTACCGACTAAATATAGAATTATTACTCTATTCTAGTTGTGTTTCACTGCAGTAATGTTAGTTTTATAATCAATATTACTAACATAACTGCTTATTTTGACAATAGATATCCTCCAAGACTCATTATTCATTCCATATCGTGATGGCCAATTGCATTTGCGTCATATTCGCCCTCCGTCGCCGACGGCATTAGGTATCCCTATCTTGATGTTGCATGGGGCTATGTCTAACGGGAAAGTATTTTACAGTGAAAAAGGTCGTGGGTTAGGCTGTTTTTTGGCAGCTGCTGGCTTTGATGTTTATGTAATGGATACCGCGGGTCGAGGCTTGAGTGAGCCTAGAATTAATCGTGATTTCACCTTGGGCCAAGGTGAGGTTATCCGTGAGCAATTACCTTTAGTGCAACAATTTATTCTGCAACGTCATCCTTTAGTTAATAAAGTTCATTGGTGTGCTCATTCATGGGGGGGAGTATTAATGGCCAGCAGTTTGGCTCGGTATACTCATTTGCAATCAAGTGTAGCTTCGTTACTAACCTTTGGGTCTAAACGGACCATCAAGGTGAAATCACTTAAGAAATGGTTGATGGTCGATTTTTTTTGGAATCGCTTTGCGCCATTATGCATAGCTAAGCAGGGATATTTTAATGCCAGTCGACTCCGCGTTGGTATGGATAACGAGAGCAGTGCGTCCTTATTACAAACCATCGATTGGGTTAGGGGAGAGTGGATTGATCATGATGATAGTTTTCATTATGCTCAAGCTGCTGAAAAAGCCGTTTGGCCACCAGCGTGGTTTATTGCGGGGAAAAATGATCGTGTATTAGGCAATCCGTCAGATGTACGAGATATGATTGATGAATGTGGTTTTAGCCAGATAAAGTACACCTTGCTCGCCAAAGAAAAGGGTAATTTATTGGATTATGATCATGCAGGAATGTTGACGGATCGACATGCAGAGCAAGATCACTTTGTGCAAATTAAGCAGTGGTATTTGACACTGTAACGCTAGCGGTTATTTTATCCTTGCTTGAGTATTACCTAGGCTGCAGGCATTAAGCTAGGAAAACGGAGTTCAACTTCAGCAGTAATATCTAATAGTTCACCTGAACCAATCACTCTCCATAATTGCTCTTCTAGGTGCTTTGCTCTGTGGTTAGCATGAATGTGGATAAACTCTAGCTCGCGTCGAATATAGCTCATATCAGGCTTATCTGTTGCCCCTAAGTACACTCTTAATGCCACAAAGCGCCCAGCTTTTTTACTTTGGGTGATAAAATGAATTTGCTGCTCACGATCACCGATTTCAGATTTAAGTTTACATTGGATCTGTACTGTTCCTCTAGCGTGGCGAGTCAGTTGCATAAACACTTCAAAGAAAACCATATCCTGATTCGGTTTCATTAATTTGATAGGGTCAATAATCTTTTGTTTCAGTAGGTTATTTTCCAGCAGCGGCATTAAATTGTACTGCAGTACTTTGTCACTATCTTGGGCAAATAAGTGGCTAATTTCATCCGTCGTTGTACCAATACCTATGTAAGCCATTTGTGCTGATTTTACTGTTTTTTCGATAAAATATGGTACACCGGGTAACTGGCGCATGAACAGGTTTTTCATGCCATCAGCCAGCTCTTTTTGCTGACCTTCATGATCGGATAGTTGCTCAAACTTCTGTTTGTTGTGGGCAATTAATTTACTTAAAAACTCCACGCCATCATGGGGTGTATGGCCTATTAAAGCGCTTAAATGCAAAGTCTTTCCACCCATTCTGCTGCGGATTAACTGATAAGGTAAATGGGTTAAATTGGCTTTGCCTGCTGCCGCTTGTAGACGTGGAAACGATAATGTTACCGCACCAGGTTCATTAAAATCCGTCGAAGTTTCAAATGTGAGTTGTAAACCTCGACTCGAAATATCGTGAGTAATACCGGTGGCTTTTTTATCGCCTTGCTGAATTGTGATTGAGGTTTTAAAGGCGAACCGAGCTTCATGCCGTCGTTCACTAAATGGCATTGATACTTTTTTAATGCTGTGTTGTTTTGTTTTTGCTTGCGAAAATATCTTTAAACCATTTACATCGGATTTATCAAACCAACTTTGATAGTCTTCATTTGCTTCTTTATTTGTTAAGTCAATTAATTGTAACGTATGGCTAAATTGAGCTAATTGTTGTTCGGTAAGTTCGCCATATCGAGCATCATCACCCGGTAATGTAGAGTTTTTATAATTCTTACTATGATCGATAGGCTGCATGACAATTCTAAACACTCGCCAGCTCGCTTTGGTAGAGGCAAAACCTAAAAATAGATTAAGATTTTTAGTTGCTCTGAGCTCTGCTAATGTAGCAGAGTAAAAATGCACTTTCCCATGGGCGCTATGAGTAAAACTGAATAAGTAACAATGTTCATTATTGTCTGGATGTTTAATTAATTGGGTCAAGCGGCGAGTATTAATGAAACTCGGTAGCTGGCTAATTTGATTTTCATCTAGAAAATAATGTTGGATCGGTTGATTACCTCTGCCGAGCAATTCATATGCTATCAGTGGTTTTCCGTCAACAATGGAGATATATAATGGTAAATGGGTTAGTAATGGTAAGTAATGACGCTCATAACCTAAACCCGTAGCCGTAACAATGACATCGTTGACATCCACTTTATAGCGGAATTTATAGCTGCGGATCAGCTGTGATAGCAAGTTATCTAATGCTTCTCCACCACCAAGTCTTTTCAGTCTAAAAATCGCTGTATTGTCTTTATTTTGAACATCAACTATTTGATATTCAATGCCATGCTGTAGCTCTTCTACATAAAACTCATCACTGACTTCAAGCAGTTTAATTTTAACTGGTTTGTCTTGATCCAGTTGGTGTTTTAATGGCAACTTAATCCGCGCACCGCCCACAGATAAATCTAGTGTCATACCATTAACTTCGGGTATTCCTTGCTGAGAAACCAGAATTCGAATGCTATAATTCATTCGTTCTTCGCAGCGATTAAAGTAACTTCCGAGTACGACCCCAGGGATTAAAAATGGATTGTCTTCGCCAATAGCCTCAGCAGGAATATTTTCTCTTAATTTTATGCGTCGCAGCTTATGGGCTTTAATAACCTGTTCGTATACCCCTAGAGTATATTGATTGCGGTATAAAGGCAGTGCTTGCTCTAAAGCCTCCTTAGCGGGTTGGTCAAGGAAGTGCTTTTGATTAGCGATAACGACTTCTTTGCAAGGGAGTTCTGTTTTATCTCGTAAATCTATAATTCTGTTACACAATGATGAGATACGGTTGAGCTCCATTTTCAGAAGAAAACGGGTGGAATTTGATTCGTCAGCAGTTAACTGCTCAAAAACGTCCTGAAAATCAGGTTCCATGAACAGAGGTTTTAGTTGTTCGATTAATGCACTGTGGTTATCTAAACTCATTATTTTGTCGTTTTAATTGTTTATTGTGAGTCTGGCTAATAATTTTATCGGCAAGAAAGTGCTGATCTTTATAGTAATATAGATTTGAACCTTGTTCGAGAGTTATGCTGAAATGATTTTAGGGCTAATTATTTTACCGTTCAGATGAACATAGTGTCTTAACGGTATCGTGGTGTTGCTTGAAGCTTATTCATAATGGCTTAGCGTTTGTGTACATGGCGTGTGGGCAAGGTGTTAATCGTAAAGAACTCTGTAAAGCTGATTGTTATTATTGTCTTATGAGTGGTTTAAGCCGTTATAGTTGTATTGATGAGCAGCTGGTATGACTAATAGAGAATGATATGTTCACAGTGATTATCGATTGGTCCTCAGACCTAATAGTATCAATCTTATTGTATTAATTGATTTGCAACATGGGAATTAACATGGCAAAAGCTCCAAAAATGGCATTTGTTTGTGACGATTGCGGCCTAGATTATCCTCGTTGGCAGGGACAGTGTCGTTGTGGTGCGTGGAACTCTTTAGTGGAAATGAAATTATCTGCCACAAAAAGCACTACTTCTCGTACTTCGGTATTGGGATACGCCGGTGCTGCTGGTGGTGGTTCAAAAAAACTCAGTGAAGTTGAGTCACAGGATGCTGAAAAAAGACTTACTGAGATCGGTGAATTAGACCGAGTGCTTAGCGGTGGTTTGACCACGGGCTCGGTGAATATTATTTCCGGTGATCCTGGCGCAGGTAAAACGACCTTGTTATCTGATCTAGTGGCCCGAATGTCACAGTCGATGGCATCATTATACTGTACTGCAGAAGAGTCATTATCGCAGTTTAAAAACCGAGTTAATCGTTTAAAGCTTCATTACAACGAAGATAACTTGTTTTTGCTGTCTGAAACCAGTGTAGAAGCTATTATTGAGGAATTAGAAGCCAAGCAAATCAAGTTTGCGGTGATTGACTCTATTCAAGCGGTCGTCACTGATGCCGCCAATGGCAGCCCTGGATCGCCTTCACAAGTTAAAACGGCGGCGCAGGCATTTACGCAATATTGTAAAAAAAATAATGTCACCATGTTCATTATTGCTCATGTGAATAAAAATAACGAAATTGCTGGACCGCAAACCTTAGTGCATATCGTGGATTCACTGTTACATATCGACACTAATGATGGTCAAATTCGCACTTTGCGCGCCAATAAAAACCGTTTTGGTGATGTTGATACCGTGGGCATATTCCGCATGAGCGAACGCGGTATGGTGAGCGTAGATAATCCCAGTGAGATATTCTTATCGGGTTCTACTACAGAGTCACCTGGCTCGACTATTACCTGTATTCGTAAAGGTAACCGTAATTTACTATTAGAAATCCAATGCTTAACAACTGAAACTGAATCAGAATTTCCCCAGCGTGTATGTGTGGGGTTAAACATGAATCGGATTAAAATGTTAACCGGTATTTTGCGTAAACATACTAAAACCAAAATATTCCACGACACATTTTTTAATATCGTTGGTGGGTTAAAAATTGATGAGTCAGAAACCTGTATCGATTTAGCGCTAGTGACAGCATTATTGAGCAGTTTAAATGACTTTGTGGTGCCAAGAACCACTTGTATTATGGGTGAGTTGAGCTTGAATGGTGATGTGCGCCCAATTGATAGCGGAGTGCCCAGAGTGAGAGAAGCAGCGCAGCATGGTTTTACGGAGATTTTTATTCCATTTCGTAATTATCATAAAACCATGGAAGGGCTCGGCGCAAAAATCATCCCAGTTAAAACTATCCACGAGTTACTTGAGCTGATTAATTAATTTTCGAGTGATACAGCGGGCTATTGGTATAAAAAAGGTAAGTCATTGGCTTACCTTTTTTACATCTCATGGTTTATCTGCAAGCTTAAGGAACTGGTGTGATTAACGAGGTAAGCTCACGATCTAATAATTCTGCATCGCCCATATTGAGTTCGATAATACGGCGCAGATGAGTAATGCTGTCAACATCAATATGAGTGCATTTTAAGCCAAGATGTTCTGGGGTCTTATGAACAATTTCCGCCTCCATGTGCAGTTCAATATCAGAATCGGCTAACACAAACGCTAAGGTTAAAATGGTATGTAGCTGACCAGTATAACCTGCTGGCAGTTCTACTAGAGCGCCATTGAGACTTAAATCTAAAATTTTAGTGCGCCAAGTTTGTTCTGTTTGCGCAAGATGCGCACTGGCTGCAAATAAAATACGAGAAAATTTACGTCTGTTGTCCATGGTTCACCCTTAGTCATCAATATGGCTATGGTACATAGCCAATGCTTATTTGTTAAGCATACTCGATTTATCTCGGTTACGCAGAGAATATTTTGTATAAAAAAGGAGCGCAATGCGCTCCTGAGTTGATATTAAGATGTTATGTTTAGTTGCGCCTACTAAATCAGTAAATGGCCCATTAATGCAATAATAGGAAGCGTTACTAATGTCCGTAGGATAAAGATAACGAACAACTCAAAAAAGTTCACCGGAATTTTACTACCAATCAAAAGAGCACCCACTTCACTCATATAAATAAGCTGAGTGACAGATAATGCCGCAATGACAAAACGGGTTAAGTCAGACTCAATAGAGCTGGCCAATATAGATGGAATAAACATATCGGCAAATCCCACCACAATTGTTTTTGAGGCTTCAGTGGCTTCAGGAATATGCAGTAGCTCTAACAGTGGAATAAATGGCATACCTAAGTAGTTAAAAATTGGTGTATGTTCAGCGAGCACTAACGCTACGGTACCAATAGCCATAACGACTGGAATTACTCCAAAAATCATATCAACAACGTTTTTCATCCCTTCTGTTAGGACATGTTTAATGCCACCAGCAGAGGATGCTCGTTGCATTGCTTGTTCAAATCCCCACGAAAAGACACCGTGACTAGCAGGAATTGTTTCATCATCTTCATGGCGTGGGGTGTCGTCGATATACAGATCTTTTTTCCATGATAACGGCGGTAATTTCGGCACTATGATAGCGGCGACAAATCCTGCCAAACACACAGTGAGATAGAATGGTACAAACAAGTGCTCAAGTTTTACTTGCGATATAACCACTAGACTGAAAGTTATCGATACAGCTGAAAAAGTGGTACCAATAACGGCTGCTTCTCGTGCCGTGTAGAAACGGGTTTCGTATTGTTTGGTGGTCATTAAAATGCCCACACTGCCGTCACCTAACCAAGATGCCATACAGTCAATCGCACTGCGTCCGGGTAAATTGAATATTGGACGCATCACTTTGGTTAATAATGTGCCAAAAAACTCCAATAAACCAAAATTGAGCAATAGCGGCAATAACATGCCTGCAAAAATAAACACTGAAAATAGTACTGGCACTAAATCATTTAAGACTAAACCACCCGTTGCCGATGAAGTAATCGCATCAGGTCCCATCTGCAAATAAACCATGACAATAAAGACCGCACCTAATATCCGCACGGCTAACCAAAATAAATTTACTTTTAATAAGGTGCGTAAAAAAATATTTTTACGCACAAATTTAGGATTCATAAGCTGGGTGAGCAATGAGGCTATTGCCATAAATACAACGATACAGGTCACAATAAGCTGAATCGAACTGCCCATTTGGTTTTGCAATGCTTTTGAAATGATTGCAATTGGGATAGTAATCGAACCATTGACAGTGATAGGCGTCATAAACAGTAACAAACCAATCAGTGACGGAATGATAAAGGTAAGAATTGTTTTAATGTTATGTTTTTTGTGTGTCACGTTAAATACACCTTACGTATTTGCTGTAAGTTGGCCAGCTTGGCTATCCAACTGTTTCTTATGGACAGAGATTGAATGTCCATTCAGTTGTGTTTTTTGGGTAGGCAAGGTTACCCCCTTCTTTGCTGTATGTAAAATGATAACTTAATCGAATAGATATTAGTTAAATATGAGTAGATATTTACTTTACGGGAATGATGTTGTACATGATAAATAACTAATATAATCATTTGGTTAATGATTTGTTTCTGGAGTGTTTCAGCTTTGAGTGTGTGAGTTTTTAAGTCGCTTGTATGCCATTAATGAACATGAATATTATCATTGTTATGAGTGGTTGCATCAATGGCAATCGGCTGAGTTTTTATGACGGAAACACAGTTTCTTGGTTCTCTTGGCGATAGTCCATGCCCGGCAATCCGAACCAGTAACCATTGCAATGATGATGAATGATTGCAGTATGCTGCTTGTGATTAAATTGTTGATTGAATAGTTCTTCAGTATTAAATGGGTCGTTTGTTACCTGTTGTAGTGCGCTGGCAAGCTCAGAACCCAAGTCAATATCGGTTAATTTGTTGGGTGAAATCCGCCAATAGTCCACTCCCATGGTGATCATCTGGGGAATTTGGTTAATCAGATTTATTTGCGCCGCTGATTGAGTTTGAATGCCATTTAAGCGTAATAAGGGCTGCGACTCTTGAGTTTGAGCCAATAAACCTTTGCTGTGGCGTTGGCAAATCGTTTGGCATTTATCTTTCGGTAATTGGTAATGCTTAGCGGTAAAGCAGCGCGCTGAAAGAGCTAGCGGCATATAGCCGTGGCCGAGCACTTCAATTTCAAACTTGGGTTTATCACCTTGATTGATGATACGACTTAACCACTGTTGAGATAACTCACATGGCATAACAAAGCGGAACATGCCTTTTTTATGCAGTAAATCCAGACTGGCCCGATTGTAATTATTAATCATTGGTCCGCACACAAAAGGAACTTTGGCTTGCTGTGCATAATGTACTGCCGCCATATCATTAGCTTCAATACTAAAGTCACCATTCTCAATCGCTTTTTTTAATTCATTGAGCTCTGATTGTGCTTCTATTAGTGCCATGGTCGATAACACCACATGTTTACCATGAGACTTAAGCATATTCGCCAGATCAAGATAGTCGTTAAACTTGAGTTCGCGGCGACGACTGCACACGGTTTCACCTAAGTAAACAGTATCAATATGACTTAATGCCACTTGTTGATAGAAAAGCTCAACGTCAGGTTTTGACCAGCAGTAGCTAATTGGAGCAAGAGATATTTTCATTCTGTAACCTTATTGCCATTGACGCTGATAAGCGCCCAATGTGGTGATTTGTCCTTCGGATACTTTAGCCAATGCTTGCGTCCATTGTGGTTGTTCGCAAAAAGAATCGGGATTGGCCAAATAAGTGTCGATAGCACTGCGCCAAACGTGGGTCACTTGACTTACATAAGCAGGGCTGCGCTGACGTCCTTCAATTTTGAGTGATTTGATGCCCGCTTTAGCGAGTTCAGGTAATAAGCTTAAGGTGCTTAAGCTGGTGGGTGATTCGAGTAAATATTTTGCATCTTGATCGTATTCAGCAACATATCGACCCTTACAGACCACGGGATAGCCCAGTTGTTGACTCGCATCGGCTTTATCGATTAACACATTATTCAGTCTGGTTAATTTATCACTGCCACTGTCTTGCCAGCGAACATGATTCGCGGGAGAGCATGAGCCACCGGTATTCGGGGATTGACCTGTAACATATGATGATAAATGACAACGTCCTTCCGCCATGATGCACAAACTACCAAACGCAAAGACTTCCAGATCAACAGAGCTGACTTTCGCTAAATCCCGAACCTGCTTTATTGACAGCACTCGTGGTAATACAGCCCGTTCAATATTAAAAGCTTGTTGGTAAAATGACAGCGCTCCGAGGTTGGTCGCACTCGCTTGCACCGATAAATGCAACGGAAGGTGTGGATAATGCTGGTGGGCATAATCGAGTAATGATAAATCGGCAACGATAAGCGCATCCATTTCTAATTGTGCTGCTAAATCAACTGCTTGATACCAGCGATGTTCCTCACCGGGTTTAGGGAAGGTGTTTAGGGTTAAAAACACCTTTCGGCCTTGGTTATGGGCTAAGTGAGTCGCTTGAGCTAGCTGTGGGGCAGAAAAGTTTAATCCTGCAAACGAACGCGCATTGGTGTCATCTTTTAGTCCAAGGTAAACCGCATCAGCACCGGCATTGAGCGCGGCTTTGAGTGACGCTAAATTACCGGCGGGGCATAAGAGTTCCATATTGGTGTTCTCATTTTTTTCAAAGAACAGGAGTGTAAATGTGATTGAGTTAACATGATTTGATTTAAAACAGGTTTCGTTAGATAAATTACCAGTAAACTCACTTGATTATTGGCTCTATTTTCAAGTAGGTACTCTCGATGGCTCAAGCATTATCACAACAATTATCGCAACATTTAGCGCAAAAGGTATTACATTTTGCACCTCAGATTAGTCGCCGCTCGCTCAGTGTCATGCCAGAAACATTAAAAATAGCCGCGATCAATACACTGCTTAATCGAGTGTTAGCTGAACAATTGCAGTCAGATGAACTCGATTTTCTCAAACACAAGTGGGTGGGGATTTGTGTTGATGATATTGGTTTACGTTTTGAGGTGGGGATTGCTCAACAATTACAAGTACGATCGTTTACTCAGCCTGATGTGACTTTAAGTGCCAATGTGCCGGAATTGATATTAGTGGCCGCGGGGATAGAAGATCCTGATACCTTATTTTTTCAACGTAAATTACGTATAGAAGGGGATACTGAGTTAGGGTTACAAGTTAAAAATCTATTGTTATCTATTGAATTAGATAACTTACCCAAACCCGCTCAGATCGGCATCGAGCAACTGGCAAAAATGCTCCACATGTTAAGACCCAGTGAATAGTTTTGCTTGTTTGACCATGAAAAACGGCGTATTTTGCGCCGTTTTGCCGATGCTAGGAACATAAGATTAGATGCTCAATATTAGCGAATCAAGATGAGATACAAGCGCAAATCCTGACGTTATCATTTAACCGTGAGTAGAGTAGAGTACAGTAGATTCAATCAGTGATCGATCTTATCGCGCTATAGGCGTTAGTTTAAAGTAATGCGCTTAATGGCGCGAATTAACCTACAAGCTGGCGTGGATAAGTGCAGCATGCGTATAGTTCTCTATCGTGGTAGTCAGTGCTATAAACCGTTCCCGCTAGCTTGTATCCTATTAGTCTTGCGCACATCACCTATATGCTTTTTAGCTCTTTATGACATAAAAAATCCGCTAAACCAGGTTTAGCGGATTTTAATGTTATGACGCATGACGTCATGGATTGCGAGCGCTAGGCTATTGCTAGTGTTCGACTATTACGACAGTTATTCAGTAGGTTGAGTCACGATATTGTGGTCTAAAGTGACCGCTGTTTGTGACATTAATCTGCCGTTAATCGTTGCATCTGTGTTTATGCTGATGCCTTTTTCAGCTAAAATAACTCCTTCAAAATGCGCTGTGGTGTCAAGTGAGACTCCCGCACTTCCGCCAACCTGCCAGAAGATATTTTTTGCCTGAGCGCCACCTTGTAAATTAATACGACTGGCTGCTGCTTGAGTAAGGTCACCTGCTATTTGGAAAATCCACACGTCGTTGGCACTGCCAGAAACAGCAATGTCAGTCGAAATCAACACACCTGAACTCCACTTATATAAACCTGGCTCTAGTGTCATGCCACTGATATCACCAGCGCCTAGTTCGGTATAGTCAGGTAAGGTTCTGCCAGCTGCATCGTTATAGGCTGTGCCCATATCAAGTACTGCGTTGGCCACTAGGGTGTTATCTTCTGCTGCGCCAGCAAAACAAGTAATTGCACCGCTGCCCGTATAAGCAGCATCAGCACCATAAATAGTCCCGCTGATTTCATCACAAAACACGTTATCCATCGCTGCAGCTGTTATTGGGCTTGAACCTATATTGCCTGTAATAGCAGACGCTGGAATATTGGTGATTCCAGTCTTAGTCAGAATAGCAAAATCACCCGAAGTGTTTAACTTCACTGGTTCAGGCCCCATAGCGGCAACATCACTGGTGGTAAAGCTCCAGCTGAAATTAGCTGCCAATAAATTTGCCGGCATCGCTAAATCGCTAATAGCCGTGGTCAGAGTTGCGGTATAAAGTGTATTGGCCGCTAAATTATCGTCTGGATTAAACGTTGCGCTTGTGCCTTGAACGCTAATCACACCAGCGACAAGATTTGTCCCGTCACTTAGGGTAAAGCTAGTACCGTTTAGCGTATTAGGAGCAAGTGCTTCACTAAACTCAGCTGTCACATTTCTATTTAAGGCAAAGCTCTGTGCGAGATCGGCTGGGGAGTTTGATACAACCTGTGGGGCAATAACATCGGGTAATGCAGAGGTCGTAAATGACCAACTAAAACCACTGGCAAGCGCTATGCCTGCCGTATTTGTGACTTCAGTGGTGATAGATGCTTGATACAGAGTGTTATGGGTAAAATCACTGTTTGGAGCAAATACGGCAGTATGACTTGTTTCATCATAAGAAACTGTGCCTAACACGGCGGCTTGATTCGGAGCCATTAAGGTAAAGCTGACATCGTTAATCGTCTGCTCGTTCATCGCTTCGCCGAAGGTTGCGGTGATTTGTTGATTGATCGCCACATCGATAGCAAGATCACTTGGGTTACTGGCATTAATAGTCGGCACAATGGCCGAGTCAGTATTATTGTCACTATTACAACCAGCGATTAAGGTAAGCAACAATATGCTGCCAGCCCATATTGGCGGGGTAAAATTATTTTTTCGTATATGCATTGTTATATCCTTGAAAAACTTAAGATCACATTACAAAGAATGTTGCGTCATATTGTCGGTTATTAAACCGATAAATGGATTTGTCTTTGCTGCTTGGAGGGGCTATGTTTGGCCCACACATTGGTGGGCATTGTTAGCAAACATGTGAACGGTAAAATGGCTTATAAGCGAAAACCTTTCACTAATAAGTACCTAAAAACACAATAGTGAGGTGTTTTTTAGGTCATTGGGAAACAAGCTGTCTGTCTCCCTCTTTTGGTCCTAAGTGTTAATGTGAATGTCAGTAGAGAGTGGCACTATGGTGCTTTGCTTATGGCATTTGCGTCTAGCGTTACCTGATCAGTGACCGCAAACAATCGACCTGTAACGCTTGCTCCAGTCAATACATTCACTTCTGACCAAGCGAAAACATTGCCAGAGAATTTGGTATTAGTGCCGATAACTGTCTTTCCAGCGGTTCTCCAATAGACGTTCTTTGCTTGTGCGCCATTAATAAGCACAATATCGCCACCTGGAGCACCAGAAGTTAGGTTTCCGCCTATGGTGAAGATGAACACAGAGTCAGGGTCTCCTTCGCCATCAAGAGTGAGAGTACCTGTTTGCAGGGTCACATCGGCTGCGGTTTTATACACACCACGAGTCAGAGTCAGATTGCCCAATTCAATAGGGCAAATCTGGGTTGCCGCATTTGGGTTTGGATCTGCCGCGAGGAAGTTGAAGGCAATACCAAGATCCGTTCTGGACTGGTTAATAAATGCAACCATAGAGGCATAAGGCACCGGTACAACATAAGGTGGTGTGCTATCGTCGCCAGCATAAGACAAGCCATTGGTTAATTCGTCAAATTCGCCAGCATTAACGCCTGCGGTAAATCCTGCGTAATAAGAACGTGCCTGGTCAAGAATACCTAAATCACCATCGACAATGGCAGAACCACTTGTCGTCGTAATAGCTTGTGAGGCAAGCATGACAAAACGTGCCACTTCACCCAATTCAGGTGCTAATGGGTTATTGGGCAGAGCTGCAGTAACATTAAGTGTTGTATCCGCAAATACGCCAATTAGTGTTGCTTGAATCACTGATGAGCCTACTTCAATAGCTGTCGCACGCCCACTATTTAGCTGTTCATTGGGATTTAATGTAGCAACCTGTGTATCTGCTGAAGACCACATTACCGTCGATGTGATATCTGTTGTACTACCGTCTGAATAATGACCAATAGCAACAAAGTTTTGGCTTGAGTTCTTAACAATACTTGGATTAACAGGTGTTATATCAATTGAATTCAAGGTGGCATCGGTAACGGTTAAATTAGTACTGTCTGATTGTGCTCCTGAAGTTGCGGTAATAAGTGATGAGCCAGCCACCTTGCCATTGGCAAGACCATTGACATCAATTGTAGCAACCAAGGTATCTGTAGATGACCAAGTAACCGAGGTAGAAATATCTGCTACAGATCCATCAGAATAAGTTCCAGTTGCCGCAAACTGCTTGTTCATACCTTTAACAAGGCTTGGATTGGTCGGCGATACCACAATTGAACTTAATACGGCGCTAGTAATGGTCATGTTTGTACTACCGGAGACCCCTCCTGCGCTTGCGGTGATAAGTGATGAGCCAGTGTTAATTCCATTTGCAAGACCAGTATTATTTACTGTAGCCACTAAGGTATCTGCTGATGTCCAAGTTACAGCGTTCGTAATATTTGCTAGCGACCCATCTGAATAGGTGCCGGTAGCGGTGAGCTGTTTATTCGAATCTTTAGCTATAGTGGGATTACCTGGTGTTACTGCAATTGACGTCAAACTTGTATCTGTGATTGTTACGTTAGTGGTGGCTGACAGCGCAGCCGATGTCGCGGTAATAATTGTAGAACCCGAAGCAATACCACTGACAATACCATCGGCATTCACAGTGGCAATTAGGGTGTCTGAAGATGACCAAATAGCTGAGCTGGTCATATCAACCGAGATACCATCTGAGTAAATACCAGTAGCAGTCAACTGCAGTGTATTACCTTTAGGTATATGTGGGTTGGCTGGTGTTAACATGATTGACGTTAAAGTGGCGTCGGTAACTGTCAGCAATGAGGTTGCTGATTGAGCTTGAAAATCTGCCGTAATAACAGATGAACCTATACTCACTCCTTTAGCAGCCCCACCGGTATTCATTGTGGCAACCAGTGTGTCCGCAGATGACCAGCTTGCTGAAGCACTTATATCCACTGATGTACCATCAGAATAAGTACCGATAGCAGTAAACTGTTGGGTCATGCCTTTGGCAATACTTGGTTCAACGGGCGTTAACGCTATTGAGCTCAAAATAGCATCTGTGATGTTGAGCTCAGTCGTTATTTCATCAGATCCTAAAGATGCGCTAATAACTGCAGAACCAATAGCAACGCCACTAGCAAGGCCACTAGCATTTATGGTAGCAACTAGCGTATTCGTCGAGGACCACGTTACTGAAGTGGTCACATCTGGCGAAGTACCATCCGAATAAGTACCCGTAACAGCAAATTGTTTGCTCAACCCCTTAGCTACGCTGGGGTTAGTTGGTGTGATAGCCAAAGCCGTTAAGGTCGCATCCGTGATGGTTAGCGTGGCCGTTGCGGATTGCTCGTTTGATAATGAGTCGATAATGGATGCTGTGATAGTAGAGGAACCAGGGATAACTCCCATGGCTATACCACTGGTATTAATAGTGGCAACTGCTGAGTCATCAGATGACCAAGTTACCGAGTTGGTGATATCAGACGACGTGCCATCTGAATAGGTGCCTATGGCTGTAAACTGTTGCTTCAAGCCCAATGGCATGCTTGAGTCTGCAGGGGTAACAGCAATGGCTGTAAGTAACACCCCATTATTGTTGTTATCGTTGCTGCTATCGCCATTACACCCAGCTAAAAGGATAAGTCCTAATAGCATAGTGAATACGAGATAAGTCTTTTTTAGGGAACTATTCATTCTCTTCTTCCTAATGATTTTATTAAATTGCGTTAATTTACCTTTTCTACATCAGCAAAAAACGGCTGCGATTCTTGTTAGCCATGAGTGCTGATAACTCAGTGAGATTTTCTTGTTATGCGATATCCACGAATTGAAAAATCTGAGTACTGGTCCGAGTAAGATTTCGAGAACACTAATAACCTAAATTGCAAATATCGTACCGAAAGTGTTTTTTGTTAAAAAATTAATTTAGTATATTATTAACAATGAGTTAATTTTATTTTTTTTAATTATCAATATTGCTACGGCCTCAATATATGAAAGAAATGTAATATGTTGAGGGTATTTCTGTTATAGGCGGTATTATGGTGCGGTATATGTGGCGGTTGTAAGACAAGCGCTACCGATACTCAAGTAGGGCGGCAGCGATATTCCCGTCTTAAATACCAGATAACGATACCTACGCGGCAGATTTTGTCTCTGGGCCAACATGTCGACCCCGTCAAAACCATTGGATGGTTATAGAGGTTAGTAATGAAAGGTGATGATACAAAACGTGCCCAGGCTGACGAGATTACAAGCTTATCAAGCTTTATTAAAGGGGAGGGTATCAATCTGTTCGAAGCCGTGATTGAAGAGAGCAGCGAACGCAGACATGCTGAAGAGGCATTGCTAAATGCGGGTGCCTTGCAGCGAGCTATTTTTAATAGCGCTAACTTCTCTTGTATTGCTACTGATGCTAAAGGGGTTATCCAAATTTTTAATGTTGGCGCCGAGCGGATGCTAGGTTATTCAGCCATCGAAGTAGTGGACAACATTACCCCTGCCGAGATATCCGATCCCCAGGAAATCATCGCCCGCGCCAAGGCGCTTTCTATAGAACTCTGCACGCCAATAGAACCTGGTTTCGACGCGCTGGTGTTTAAGGCGTCACGCGGTATTGAAGACATTTACCAATTAACTTATATCCGTAAGGATGGTAGTCGCTTTCCAGCTGTTGTATCGGTTACAGCACTTCGCGACGACCAAGGTATCATCATAGGTTATCTTTTGATTGGCACAGATAACAGTGTTGGCAAGCAGGCAGAAGAAGCTTTGCTCAAAGCTGGTGCACTGCAGAAAGCCATTTTTAACAGTGCTAATTTTTCCAGTATTGCTACCGATGCTCATGGTGTTATTCAGATATTTAATGTGGGTGCCGAGCGAATGCTGGGTTATACCGCTGACGAGGTGATGAACAAGATCACCCCAGCAGATATTTCCGACCCCAAAGAAGTCATCGAGCGCGCTAAAGAGCTCAGTATTGAACTGGACACAGCAATTACACCTGGTTTCGATGCGCTAGTATTTAAGGCTCGGCGCGGTATTGAGGATATCTACGAGCTGACTTACATACGTAAAGATGGCAGCCGCTTCCCAGCAGTAGTGTCCGTCACGGCATTGCGTGATGAGCGCCAGGCTATCATAGGCTATTTGTTAATAGGAACCGATAATACCGCGCGTAAGCGTATCGAAGAAGAACAGAAAGAACTTAGTCGGCGCCTGCAAGATCAACATTTCTATACTCGTAACCTGATTGAATCCAACATTGATGCGCTGACGACCACTGATCCGTCCGGCATCATTACCGATGTCAATAAACAAATGGAAGAGCTTACAGGTAACCAGCGTGATTCCCTTATCGGCACCCCATTCAAAGATTACTTCACCGATCCTGAGTTTGCCGCGGCTGGTATAAAAAGGGTGTTGAGTGAAAAGATAATCTCAGATTATGAATTGACCGCCCGCACTAAAAACGGCAAAGAAACCGTAGTGTCCATTAATGCGGCCACCTTTTATCACCGAGACAATAAATTACAGGGGATTTTTTATGGCGCCCGCGATGTCACTGAGCGTAATCGCCTAAATCAAAAACTGCTGGAAAAGAACATCGAACTGGAAAATGCTAAAGCTGTGGCTGAGAAAGCCAATCTTGCCAAATCGGATTTTCTTTCCAGTATGAGCCATGAACTTCGTACCCCACTGGGGGCTATTCTAGGTTTTGCACAGCTTATGGAATCAAGTACTCCCGCGCCACTGCCCGCTCAGAAACGCAGCATTACTCAGATCCTCAAAGCCGGATGGTATTTGTTGGAGCTTATCAATGAAATTCTGGATCTAGCGCTAATCGAATCAGGCAAGCTGCCTATGTCAGTGGAAGTGGTTTCGCTGTCCGAAGTCATGCAAGAGTGTGTGTTGATGAGTGAGCCACAAGCTAAAATTCATGACATCAACGTCATCTTTAACCGATCTACGACCAAAGATTTTCTTCACGTCGATAGGACCCGGCTAAAGCAGGTGATTATTAATCTGCTTTCCAATGCAATTAAATACAACCGAAAGGGTGGAAGCGTGATATTGGAGCACAGTCAAAGCAGCGATGATATGGTGCGGTTCAGTGTTCGAGATACAGGTGAAGGATTATCAGCTGAGCAACTCGGGCAACTTTTTCAACCTTTTAACCGCCTCGGTCAAGAAGCCAATAATCAACAAGGTACAGGAATAGGCCTGGTGGTGAGTAAGCGTCTGGTTGAATCGATGGGGGGGAGCATTGGCGTGCAAAGTACCGTTGGCGTTGGGAGTGTCTTCTGGTTTGAACTACAGCGAACCGACGAACCGGTATCTAAGCTTGCTAGCACCGCAGTAATGGTCACCAAAGCGCTACAATATAAAGACCCTGAGCATTTGCAAACCTTACTGTATGTTGAAGATAATCCGGCTAATTTGATGCTTGTTGAGAACATTATTTCTCGTCGACCTAATCTGCGTTTTCTCAGTGCTGCCGATGCGATTCAAGGTATTGAAATGGCACATACCCATCAGCCGGATATTATTTTGATGGACATTAATCTACCGGGAATTAGCGGCTTAGTTGCATTGAAAATTCTCAGGGAAAGTCCGATAACAGCGTCTATACCCGTGGTCGCTCTCAGTGCAAATGCCATTCCCCGAGACATTAAGAAAGGTCTGGATGCCGGCTTCTTTCATTATCTAACTAAACCATTGCGGATCAATGAATTTCTGAAGACTGTCGACATAGCGCTTGAGCATGCCAATAAGTCTGCTGTAATCGCTGATGATGAGGCAAAATAATGAAAATTACTGCAAGCGATATACTCAACGCTAAGATTTTGATTGTCGATGATCAAGAGCCTAATGTGCTTCTGTTGGAGCAATTATTACTTGATAGCGGTTATACCCAGGTAACGACAAGCATGGATCCTTTAGTTGTTTGCGACCTCAACCGGATTAATCGCTATGATGTGATTTTGCTTGATTTACAGATGCCAAAAATGGATGGATTCGAGGTTATGGCTGCGCTTAAGGCAGACCATAGCATGGATTATTTACCAGTGCTGGTGCTCACTGCCCAACCCAATCATAAACTGCAGGCATTACAAGCGGGGGCCAAGGATTTTATTAGCAAGCCCTTTGACTTGGTCGAGGTGAAAACCCGTATTCATAATATGTTGGAAGTGAGTTTACTGTATAAAAAATTGGCAAAAAATAACCTCTCTTTGGAAGACACTGTACAAAAGCGTACGCTAGAGTTGACCAAGACTAACCTGCTACTCGGGCAGGAAATTGATGAACGTAAAAAGGCTGAAGCGTCACTGAGAGAGACTTATACACAAATAAAGCAATTAAAGGACAAGCTTCAGGCCGAAAATATTTATCTTCAAAAGGAAGTTGCGCGGCAGTTTAATTTTGACGAAATAATCGGTAATAGCAAACTGCTGTCGCAGGTCTTTCAGAACGTTGAGCAAGTTGCTCCAATGGATGCCACAGTATTGCTGCTCGGTGAGACTGGCACTGGCAAAGGGGTTGTTGCCCGTGCTATCCATAGCCGCAGTTCGCGAAAAACGCGTCCGTTGATCACAGTAGACTGCACCACTTTACCTGCGAGTCTGATAGAGAGCGAATTGTTTGGCCGTGAGCGGGGAGCTTTCACCGGTTCAGACAGCAAACAGATAGGCCGTTTTGAGTTGGCTGATGGTGGGACCTTGTTCTTAGATGAAATTGGTGAAATGCCGTTAGAGATGCAAGCTAAACTACTGAGAATTATTCAAGATGGAGAATTTGAACGGCTAGGCAGTCCGCGTACCATAAAGGTGGATGTGAGAATTATTGCCGCGACTAATCGCAACCTGATTGAGGAAGTGCGTAATGGCAAATTTCGTGAAGATCTCTATTACCGCTTGAACGTATTCCCAATCACTTTGCCGCCTTTAAGACAACGTAAAGAAGATATCCCGCTGTTGGTTAATCATTTTGTGATTAAATTTAACAAGAAAATAGGTAAGTTGATTGACACTATCAGCCAAGAAGCTCATCAAGCCTTACTGCAGCATCAATGGCCTGGCAATGTGCGAGAGTTGGAGAGTGCTATTGAACGAGCCGTTATCCTTAGCGAAGGAAATACACTGCAGATCTTAGATCGCTTTGATAGTTTTGAAAAACGAGTGCCCAGAGATGATGCTTCGATAAAGGGCTTGGTTGAGCTGGAATGTGAACATATCGCTAAAGTATTGCAGCAGACAGGTTGGCGAATTGAAGGCCATAAAGGCGCAGCACTACTTCTTGGACTTAACCCTAGCACCTTGCGCGCCAGAATGCGCAAATATGGCATCATACGCCAGTCAAATTAGCTGACTGATAACATTAAGTGAGTCATAAGCTGAACTATGACGATGCCATCAATGAGCAAATAGGAAACCATGTTGGGGTTTGTTAACCCGTCAGTATGACTTAATTAATCAGTAGCCGTGATAAAAAGCTGAGGATTACACCCCCCTCTCAATCGATAAAGAGTTGCGGCAGTTAGTGACAATTTTGCTAAAGCGGGTGCAGTGTGATTATTTAAGTGTCACCAAAGTAGGTATAATCTCGATATACCTTGTTATTACACAGCATTAACTCTACTGTTAATAAGATATTTACATTCGCTCAATCAAAGGAAATCCAATGAAAAAAGTTCTTGCAGTCGCCACAGTAATGTTAGCTTATTTGACTTGTATTTCGACCACCTACGCTGGGGTTATTTCCTCAGAGCAGGTTATCGTTCAGCAGAAAAATATTTATAATAAACAACAAGTCATTGCAATGCTCAGTAACGTTGACGTTCAAAATAAACTGGTAGCACTTGGCGTTAGTATGGAGGATGCAGAAATGCGGATCGCCAGCATGACGGATCAGGAATTAAACCAATTAAACACCCAAATGAATGATATGCCTGCGGCTGCTGGTGGCGTAGTCGGAGTTGTAGTCACTGTATTAGTGGTGTTAGTGGTACTCGATTTGGTGGGCGTTACCGATGTGTTTTCCTTTATTAGGCCCATTAACTAGATCGTATTTTCAAGTATGAGTCATATAAGCAAGTTTACAAAAGCCGTTGGTATTACTGGCTTTTGTTTATTTCTCAGTGGCTGTCTATCGGTTCCGCCCCAGACTGCCATGCTATTAGCTAATCCGCCCGATATTTCCCTTAAACATCAAATTACTGGGGTTCCTTTTTATCCTCAAGAGGATTACTTCTGTGGTCCTACAACACTCTCAGAAGTGTTCAATTTTTATGGGTTAACCAAAACACCTCAGCAAATAGCACCAGCACTGTTTATTCCTGATTTACAAGGCAGCTTGCAAATTGAAATGGTGGCCGCAGCCCGTCAACAGGGGCTGCTTGCTTATGCTGAATCAGGCAACTTGACCCAACTACTGTCTTTGGTCAGTGAAAACATTCCGGTCATAGTGCTACAAAATTTATCAACCTCATGGTATCCCATGTGGCATTACGCAGTGGTAACAGGCTATGACCTTGATAATCAGCAGATCGTGCTCCATTCTGGCAGCCATAAAAACCGTATCGCGGAACTTAAAGTATTTGAACGCACCTGGTTGCGAGGCCAATATTGGTTATTGGCTGTTGTGCCGCCGGATATCAAGAGTTCACATTTCGACCGGTTTATTTACGCCAGCGCCGCCCAAGATTTGCTCAGTGTTGGCGAAAGTACTGCCGGCATAAATGCGCTTGAAAATGCCACCAGACAATGGCCTGACTATTGGCTAAGCTATTTTTTGCTTGGAAATTATTATTTAGCAATAGATAACGCCAAGGCTACTTTTTGGTATCAACAGGGATTAAATTATAGCGCGCAACAGCCTGAGCAACAGGGCGCTTATTTAAATAATTACGCTTACAGTTTGTCTGTGTCTGGTTGTAAACAGAGGGCAATGGAGATGATCAAAAAAGCACTTCAATTACAACCCGAAGATAGCAACATACTCAACACACAAAATGACATAGAAAAAATGTCCGATAATGCAAGTTGTACCACAGATTAAGCTCGCTCAATTAGTCTGATACTATTTTAATGTAATGATTTTAGAACAGAGCAAATAAACACATAAATAAAGATAACAAAATGAAATTTATCATCTTTTTCAATTTACTCAGAAGCTGAGTAAGTCTTTATGATTGCAATGATTTTTGAGCATGACTTATGTCGCTAAATGACTCAAAGTGAATGAGCGCCAATCGGCGCTCATTCACTTTATGCTGACTACTGTATGATTAACATGCGTTGTCAGTGTTAATTGGGTGACTTACCCGTGAGCCTAGCATATTTGATTAGCAGCTCGTCTTGCGACTCTTTATGTTCTGGATCGGGATCGATGCAATCAATCGGGCAAACTGACACACAGGTCGGTTTGTCGTAATGGCCCACACATTCAGTACACAATCCGGGATCAATTTCATATACCTCTTCACCCATAGTGATGGCCTCATTAGGGCATTCAGGTTCACACATATCACAATTGATACAGCTATCGTCAATGATTAATGCCATAAAACCTCAGGTTAAACAGATTGATGAGGGTTTCGAGTATCCATCCCCTCAGGTAAATTACGCATTAGCATGGCTTTGTCGATGTTAATATCTGCTGGCAGCGCGAGAAACACAAAATGTCCTGAGCCTAAAGCGGAATCGATAGATTCACCTTTGCGATTCAGTAATGCTTCAATAGTGATAACAAAATTACCTTCAGTTGTCATTATTTCAACGCTGTCGCCGACAGAGAATTTATTTTTGACGTCTATTTCAGCTAACCCTTGTGGATTTCGTTTGCCAGTAAATTCACCAGCAAATTGCTGACTATCACTTACAGAATGACCATATTGGTAATTTTGATATTCATCATGAACGTGACGACGTAAAAAACCTTCGGTATAGCCGCGATGCGCTAAGCCTTCAAGGTTGTTCATTAAAGTGCGATCAAAGTCTTTACCCGCAGCAGCATCTTCAATGGCCTGACGATAAAGTTGGGCAGTGCGCGCAACATAATAAAAAGATTTGGTACGACCTTCAATTTTTAATGAATCAATGCCCATTCTGGTTAAACGATCCACATGTTGAATAGCGCGTAAATCTTTTGAGTTCATAATGTAAGTGCCATGTTCATCTTCAAACGCTGGCATATATTCGCCAGGGCGACCGGCTTCTTGTAATAAAACAATCTCATTACTGGGTTGACCCGAACCTAAGGTTGGGGTTTCAAACTGAACTGTGGGGGCCACAGGGATGATATCTCCGCTCTCAGTTTGTTGTGCTTGGTGTACATCATATTTCCAGCGACATGCATTAGTGCAGGTTCCCTGATTAGGATCGCGTTTATTCATATAACCAGACAATAAACAACGGCCTGAATATGCCATACACAATGCGCCATGAACAAACACTTCTAATTCTATATCTGGACACCGCTGACGAATTTCTTCAATTTCATCAAGTGACAATTCACGCGATAATATGACTCGCTTAATCCCTTGCTGTTGCCAGAATTTGACCGACGCCCAGTTAATGGCGTTTGCTTGAACTGATAAGTGAACTACTTGTTCAGGGAACGCTTCGCGTACCATCATAATAAGCCCCGGATCTGACATGATCACCGCATCGGGTTTCATTGCAATCACAGGTTCCATGTCTTTAATATAGGTTTTGAGTTTGGCATTGTGCGGCGCAATATTACTCACCACATACAATTTTTTCCCTAGGGCATGAGCTTCTTCAATACCTGAAGCAAGGTTCTCCATTTTGAAATCATTATTTCTGACTCGTAAACTGTAACGAGGTTGGCCTGCATAAACAGCATCGGCACCATAAGCAAAGGCGTAACGCATATTTTTAAGCGTACCAGCGGGAGATAATAATTCAGGTTTAAACATGGTTTTACTCGACCTAGTTAAATAGTGTATGACTCAAGGGCCGAAGCTTACTTAAGGATATTAGCGGGGACAAATATAGCCTTAGAATTTGTGAGGTCGGTTGTATTTTACAACTACTAATCTGGTTACCGAGCGACAAAGCTGAACGGAACGATATAATTAATTGGCTTCTCGATAGTTGAGTAATCGCAAATGTTATCGCTTTGGGTATATAATCCAACATCAGTGGCTATTTATTTATGGAGACCTCATGTCTACGGAACATCAACTCTTGGTTGGACTATTAAAAAAGCTTAAAGATGATGCTTTAGTTTTACCAACACTGCCCGAAGTGGCCATGCGTGTTCAAGAAGTCGTGTCTCGTCAAGATTCAAGCCTCAAGCAAGTTGCTGACATTATTGGTCAAGATGCCGCTATTTCAGCGCGCATTATCAAAGTTGCCAACAGTGCTTTATATTCTCGTGGTAACAAAGCTGAAAATATTAATGCCGCTGTGAGTCGTATTGGTTTAGTACAAATTAAATCTATTACCACATCTGTTGCCATGGAGCAGTTATTTATCTCCACTAACGAAATGGTGTGGGAGGTGATGGATGAAGTATGGAAAACCTCTATTGAAGTGACAGCTTCCTCCGGTGCCATGTTAGAGATGTACAATAAACGTCACCCGAGTAAAAAATTAGACCGTGATACGCTTACTCTAGCTGGTTTAGTGCATAATATTGGTGCATTACCAGTATTAACCGAAGCGGAAGTTCACCCTGAGTTATTTAGCCGAATTGATGATTTACGCAGTTTAGTGCGTAAAATGCAGGGCCCTATTGGTCGCGCCGTATTAAAAACATGGGATTTTGCCCCTGAGGTAATGGAAGTGGTCGAACGATGGGCTGATCTTCATTACATGCCTGAAAAAGTATCTTATCTCGACTTTATCCGTTCGGCTGCATTTTACACGGGTGAACTGCGTGCCGGTGAAGAATTAGCTGAAAGATTGGGCGTCTTTGCACAAAGAGGCTTGCCTGTTACTGCAGAAGATCTTGCCAGTGATGAGTTCATTGATATGTATCATTCAATTAAGCAAAGTTACGAATAGTCGTATGTTGTGCTTATTTCACTGATATTATCAAATGAGTCAAACACAGATGATTAATATTAGTGATGTATTTTTGCGTTGAATACTGTGATGATTAAAATTGCAACATGATGAAGACTTAATGAATTACTTTTTGATAACGATGTTATGTATTATGGCGATCTTGCTGTGTAGCGTTGCACTTCTCTATTGGCGTCAGCATCGTTTTATTCAACAATTGACTCATTCGTTGCAATTACAATTACTTAATCAAGATTCATTCAACGTAGACTCAGCTTCAACTTCAACCTCATTAAAACCGCTCATTAACGTTCTTCACGACTTACATCAATCAAGCATCTTTAGTACCGAACGAGATAAGTTAACTGGCTTAGCTAACCGTGTCGGTTTTAAACGTAAAATGTTGTCTAAAATGCCCATGTCAGACGGCATGTTAGTGCTGATAGATATTCGACAATTTCGGTTTGTGAACGATTTGTTTGGTTTTTTATTTGGCGACAAATTTCTTAAAGCGTTTGCGAAGCGGATCGATAACCTTAATTGCAAAGCACAGTTTATCGCTCGAATGAACGGAAATGAGTTTCTATTGTTTTTTCACCAAAAATTGACAGTTGAGCAACTGCTTGAAATCAAGAGTGAATTACAAAAACCGTTTGAAATTGAACAGCAACCCATCAGTATCAAAATACAATTGGGTGTATTGTCATTAAGTGAACATCATGCCGAGGTCAGTTTGATGCTGCGCCGCTTAGATTTGGCATTAAAAAAAGCCAAAACATTAAAGCAAGCCATGGCATTTTATGATCAAGATGATGATAAAGCCCAATACAGAGAATTATTAATTATCAATGGCTTGCCTAAAGGGTTAAAGCAAAATCAGCTGTTTATGGTATTCCAACCCAAGTTAGATTTAAAAAGTGGTCACTGTAAGCAGGTTGAAGCGTTAATTCGTTGGCAGCATGACAGTTTGGGATTAATTTCGCCTAATGAGTTTATTCCATTAGCAGAACAAACTGGAATGATTAATATTTTGAGTACTTGGGTGTTAGATAACGTGCTAGCTCAACAAGTTAAATGGCGCAACACAGGGGTTTACGTTAATGTCGCCATTAATTTATCTTCTACTGATTTAGATAATCCCAATCTTGCCGCTGATGTTGCAAGCAAATTAGCTCAATATCTGGTGCCAGCCGAATCGATTACGATTGAAATCACTGAAAGTGTTTTAATGAAATCACTGGCACAAACCATTGTGACCTTAAATCAATTACGCGATATTGGGGTTAAACTTGCGATTGATGACTTTGGTACTGGCCACTCTTCTTTGGCTTATTTGCGTCATTTACCCGTTGATGAAGTGAAAATAGATAAAGCCTTTTTAGATGAGTTTGAAACTTCACCAGCGGCAAAGCAAATTGTTAAGACGAGTATCGATCTCGCTAAAAATCTGGGTTTTGAAGTGACGGTTGAAGGGGTTGAATCTAAGACAGTATTGGAAGCATTACATCATTTTGGGGTGGATACCATTCAAGGTGATTATTTTGCTAAACCTTTTACTGCCAGTGAGTTTGAGCACATATATCCGCAACTTAATTACCCACTCATCAGCTCTGCTCAAATTAACCAGCCATAAATTGTTATCCATAGCGCTAACGTCCTAAATCCCCTTGGATAGATGGGTTATTAATTCTGTCGGCATGGGCGCAAGTTGACGTTTCTGGTTCATACAGACCATTTCTATCGTTGCCGTTACTGCTGGTTTTTTCGCATTAGGTCGCCATATTTCCTGTTTCCACACTGTACGGTACTTACTTTCAAAATAAAATTGAGTACGTACATCAATAATATCAGCAAATTCAACGCCATCGTGACATAACATATCACTGCGATAAACAGCAAAACCCAATTGTTGTTGTTGCCAAAGTTGGCTGAGGATCTTTGCACCAATAACATGTTCACGAGCACGTTCGAAATATTTCAAAAAATTTGGATGATACACCACTCCTGAAAAGTCAGTATCTTCATAATAAATTTGTACTGAAAAAGAGTGCACTGGGCTGTATTGTTGTTGCGCAGGGACACGACTCATTACACTATGACCTTATGTTATTTACTGTGTTGCTATTAATCATTTAGGGGCAGAAGTAATTGCTGGTATTTACCCTGTTTTTTTAGTGCTATTAGTCCTTTGTCGAGTAACTCACTAAGGTGTTTTGATTGCGGATTAAGTTTAGAAAAAGCGACAAATATTTTACTGGTATGATTGTTAAATTTAGCTTGTATATCATTGTTAACTCCCATCCGCTTGATGTAAACGTCAGCAACAAGATCATACATGATAGCAGAGTCAATTCTGCCCACTAGTAACAAATTAGTTAATTGGCGTTGGCTATCTACAGTGATAACTTGGAGCTTTCGTTTTTCTACCAGTGTTGTGAATTCATCTCCATACTCATAGCCATTGATAATACCTATGGTGCTTTGGGTTGGCAGTTGCCATTTATTTTTTGCAACCGTAGGATAATCTTTGGCAAAGAAAAAAGAAGCCGTTATGGTAAAAAGAGGTTCATTACCGAAAACAAATCGGTCAATTGTACTTTGCTCTCTGGTAACATTAAATACGCCATCAACCGAGCCTCGTTCAGTCATAATTAATCCGCGAGCATAAGGGACTACAATAGTTGAGATGTTAACATCAACTTGCTCAAAAGCATGACGGATAATGTTGTGGGAAATACCTCGACCAAATTCATCAGCAAAGGGTGGCCAGCTATCTTCAGCGGCTAGCGTAATTGATAATGGTTGTGCCACGGTATTGTGTATAGAAAGGAAACTGACAATAGTCATTAATATTAAAAATAAGTAATGTATTGATAAGCCAGAATATTTTGGCAGTAAAATGCAATCAAAAAGTACATTTTTTTGATATGTTGACGACATATAATCCTTTATCGAACAGTCCTGTAATGACAAGGCAATAATAGCACTTCTAGTAATAAAGTGATATTTCATGTTTTTCATCATAAGTCCATTCTGTGAACTTTTAGTGATTAAGCGTTTGTTATATAAGTTTTTTCGATTACCGATAAGCGTAATCGGCACCCGTTACTGTATTCTTATATTCGATAAATTAGCCTGGCTTAAATCCATTTGATACTGACCAATATCATTGAAGTTAAACTGCATCGGTTTGTTAATTTATGCGGCTATTCTATTGTGTTAGAACTTATGCAGTGTTGCTGTAATGGACTACAGTAATGTGGCGCTAAGTAGTGGCTAATGAGGTTTTTAGCCCGCAAAAGTCACTTGGTATCGCTCATTGGCACAAGCTTACGTGTTACATTATCTAGATCAATAATGGTGCTTCGATAGCGGTAAATTGTTGGCATTGATCGGTTAAAGATTTTGCTGTGAGGCGCTCAACACTTAATACGTGGGTATAGCATGTGGTTGTTTGATTTATCTTTTTGAGTAATAAATCAAAATCACCATCACCAGAGAGTAAAATAACTTCATCTACCGTGGGCGCTATCTCGAGCATATCGATGGTGATCCCCACGTCCCAATCTCCTTTAGCCGAACCATCACTACGCTGAATATAGGGCTTAGTTTTTACGTTAAAGCCAATGTGTTTTAGCGCGTCTTGAAACTTTACCTGTCCATCATCAGCTGGCGCAATAGCATAAGCGATAGCATGAGAAATGTTCCCTCGTGCCGATAACTGCTTATACAAGGCTCGGTAATTAAACGAACGACCAAAACCTTGCTTACAGGTGTAATAAATATTTTGCACATCTACAAATACGGCAAGCGTTGTCATTATTACACCTGAAAAATTAAGGCTTTTGCGCTTGTTGAGCGGCAATAGCATTATTAAGTTGTTCTTCTACAAACCCAGGAGAGTGGGTTGACGAAGAAATAAGTCGGTACATTGCGGGGATCACTAATAAAGTTACCATGGTCGCAAATGCCATACCAAAGAATATCACAGTTCCAACAGCAATACGGCTTTCACTCCCTGCGCCGGTAGAGACGATCAACGGTATTGCACCAATTAATGTGGTGAATGCCGTCATTAATATCGGCCGTAAACGACGTGCTGATGCATCAATAATGGCATTGTCCAGCGATAAGCCTCGATCGCGTAATTGATTGGCAAACTCGACAATTAAAATCCCGTTTTTAGTGACCATACCAATTAACATTATCATGCCTATTTGGCTGTAAATATTCATCCCTTGATGGGTAAGCACTAAACCTATAAAACCACCAAAAATGCCCATAGGAACGGTAAACATTACCACCGCTGGGTTGATGAAACTTTCAAATTGAGCTGCCAATACTAGATAAGCAATCAGCAATGCTAAACCAAACACTATCATTACCCCGGATTGGTTTTCTTTAAAATCTTTTGACTCACCTGTGTAAGCAATCGAGATATCGCTGGGTAACAATGTTATTGCGCGTTGTTCTAAAAAGTCTAGCGCTTCCCCAAGGGTATAACCTTCACCTAAATTGGCTTTGATGGTGATCGATTTTTGTTTATTGGTATGACTCAATCTTTGTGGCGAGGCGACTTCTTCAACATGAGTAACAGTATCAAGGGTAATGAGTTGGCCTCTGCTTGAGCGGAAGTAAATCTTGCTAAGATCAGTGATACTATTAAAGCTGTTTTCATCACCACGAAGATAGACATCATACTCTTCACCGCGTTCGACAAACGTTGTCTCTTTGCGTCCACCTAACATAATTTCTAATGTGGTGGAGATTTCTTCCACACTGATACCGAGTTCAGCAGCTCGCTGTTTATCAACAGTAACAACCAGTTCTGGGGTTGTTTCCGCATAATCTAAATCAGCCCCTGAAAGCATCGGACTTGCCTCAGCCTCTTGTTGCAGCACTTGAGCCCATTTGAACAACTCCGAATAGTCAGAGCCTCCGAGCACAAACTGCACCGGTTCACTGGATTGACCTCTAAATCCTGGCAGCATAGGGCGTACCATCACATCGGGAATATCTTTTAAGGTTTGAGCGATTAATGCCAGTGCTTGTTTAATATTAGTGTCACGATCTTGCCAATCTTCCAGCTGGATGATGGCAAATCCTGTTTGGTCTCCGGCTCGACCACCAAATGCCGGCGCTTCAACACTGAATGATTTCACTACACCTTGACCTAACAGTGGCATCAATCTACTTTCAACAATATCCATGTTGGCGATCATACGATTATAACTGGTGCCTTCGGCGCCTTTAATAAACGCAAATAACACGCCGCGATCTTCTTGTGGTGACAGTTGTGAAGGGACTTGTTGCATCAGCATGTAGCTACCACCAATGCAGGCGATGATGATCAGCGGTGCTGCTATACGCCAGCGTAATGCCCATTTAACCAGTCGACGATAACCTCGCTCCATACGAGCAAACCCATTATCGATAGCAATATTAAAACGATTTTTCTTCACATTGGCTTTTAAGAGTTTACTGCTCATTACTGGCGTTAACGTTAGGGCGATAAGTGATGAAAACAGCACCGACATCGCCAGCATCACCGAAAACTCGGTAAACAGTAATCCAACCATGCCATCCATAAATGAAATAGGTAAAAACACCATTACCAAAACTAGTGTGGTGGAAATAACCGCAAAACCAACCTCGCGCGTTCCCTTATAAGCAGCGAGGATCGGTTCTTCACCTTGCTCAATATGGTGGAAGATATTCTCAACAACTACGATAGCGTCATCAACCACCAGTCCAATAGCTAAAATCAGTGCCATTAGGGTTAATAAGTTAATTGAATAACCTAAGCTGTATGCCGCTATAAATGCAGCAATTAATGATACCGGAACCGTCACCGCAGGAATAAGCGTTGCGCGCACTTGTCCGATAAAAATGTACAACACCAGGATAACCAGTACACCAGTAATAAACAGGGTGTTGTATACCTCATTAATTGAGCGTGCAATAAACACGTTAGCATCATAATCAACAATCAGCTTTGTGCCTTCGGGCAGGAAACTCTGCACTTTATCGACTTCTTGTTGTACTCGCGTCGAGATGTCTAATGGATTGGCATCTGATTGCGGCACTATGCCGAGACTTAAGTTAACAATGCCGTTACTTTTAAAGGTCGAGTTTTCATTCTCTGCACCGACAAACACGCTCGCGACATCTTTAAGGTAAATCGGTGTGCCATCATCTGCGGTGTGAACCACTAGATAATTAAAGTCTTCTGGGCTGTAATAGAGTCGTTTCGTTCTGACTGACATGACGGTCGTGTCATTGCGAACTTCACCACCGGGTGTTTCAAGGTTTTCAGTATTCAATGCACTGATAATGTCGTTGGTGGTAACATTTCTACCGGCCATTAATTGCGGTTTTAGCTGCACATACATGACTTTGTATAAGCCACCAGAAATATTAACCGAGCTCACACCAGTAATTAAGCTAAATCGGTCTTCTAATACTCGCTGGGCGTAATCGGTCAGCTGAGTACGGTCCATATTTTCAGAGCTTAAGTTGACGTAAATTGATGGCTCACCCGTGCCATTATCTTTCGATACAATAGGATCGTTTGCTTCATCAGGTAAGCGACGTTGTGCTTTTGCTACGGCGTCACGGACGTCACTTACGCCTTCAGTTAAGTCCCAACCCAGCTCAAACTTGATTGAAATACGTGACATGCCATTTCGAGTCGTTGAGGTGATTTCATCAATACCACTAATACCTGTTAATTCATCTTCGAGATTTTTAGTGATTTTACTTTCCATTATCGTCGCCGATGCACCGCTATAAGTGGTCATCACTGTTACGACAGGATTTTGCACGTCGGGCATTTCTCTCACTGACAGTTTGGAGAAAGATACTAAACCAAATACGCACAGCAACAGACTTAATACAATCGCAACAACAGGGCGCTTAACCGCCGTATCACTTAGCCACATTATTTATGCTCCTGTTGCACAGGAGACGTTTCCGATTGAGTCGCTAACTCTTTCACTTTGACACCATCACGCATGTTGACCAAGCCTTGAACTACGATGTGATCACCAATGTTGATACCAGATTCCAGTAAGACTTGGTCTTTAATTCTTGCTCCTAACATCACTTGGGTACGAGTGGCGATATTATGCTTATCGATCACGTAGACATACCGTTTAGTACCTGAATATTCAAGAGCTTGTACTGGCACTATTGGTGATGACACACTTGGAAATACTAGCGTAGCTGACATCATCATACCGGGCTTTAATTGACCCTTTTGGTTATCAAACTGACTGCGAATGTTGAGGTTGAGTGTGGCTGAATTGACGCGAGGGTCAATGGCGATAATTTTGCCTGTGAACGTGGTTTTATTCCAAGCTCTACTGGTCGCCTTGACTGACATTCCCGTGCTGAGTTGTGATAAATAATGCTCTGGCACTTGTAAGTCCAACTGAAGCACAGACAAGTCATCAAGTGATAATAGAGACTCATTAATGGTAACCATTTTTCCGCGACTGAAATTGACTAGGCCGGTATTACCCGAAAAGGGCGCGGTTAATGTATGGTAGTCAAGGTCAGTTTTGGCTGATTCTAGTCGGGCAAAAGCGATATCAACAGTCGATTTTTGCGCTTCTATTTCAGTTTGGGTAATGGCGTTAACATGGATTAACTTGTTAAATTCGTTAAGCTTGCGAACTTCATCTTGATAATAAGCTTGGGCTTCGGTCACGCTGGCTTTAGCTTTACGGTTATCAAGCGTCAGTAATGCTTGCCCTTGCTTGACGTATTGATTGGATGTGACTTCTATATTATCTATTTTGCCTGCAACTTGCGGGGCTATCATTACTGAGTGAGTCGCGACAAGTTTTCCTATTAAGGTAATTGATTGTGAAAGCTCATGTTGTTCAACGATGGCTGTGATAACAGGCACAACTTTTTCTGCGTGCATAGCCTTGGGCGCGGCGTTAACTGTGTGAACAAATCCAACATATCCCATAATCAATATGGTAGTTGAAAAAAGATATTGGCTAAGTTTTTTGATCATCTGAGTACACATCTCTATAAACAATAATGGAAGGTGTCGTTGCGCGACGACATTGGCTAATGGCTAGCCGGTGATTGATGTTTGGGTATTGTAATTATTTTTGCTTAATTGAGCGTAAAGTAATGTAAATCTTTCGATTTTCTTTGTAACAAGGCGCATATGAAGCAAGGGGGGGCAACAATTAATCGTCACAAAAAAGCCATATCAGTTGATATGGCTTTTATTTAAGTGTTGGTTTCATCGCTAGAGCAAGATCTTCATTATGCCTGCAATATAACCATTACTTATTAACGGGTTCATTTGTAAACTCTATGTTTTGTTTTTTATTTGCTGGGGCAACACCCATAAAATATTCGTAGCTGTTATCTGATGAGTTCTTTTTGGCATCATCGTCACTTAGCTTAATACTGGTTTGGTCAGAGAATAGAGTGTACTTAGCTTTGGTTTGTTGTACTGAAGGCTGGACTTGTTTAGGCGCCTGCTTAAGGATAACGTTTTTCACCTCAGCCGTGTCCATTTTAGGTTTGTTACTGACTTTTTGAGTAGAAGCAACCTCATTGAATTTGTAGTTAAATACTCCATTACCTTCAATGTTTTCGACACTTGATTTATCTTGATTTTGGTATGAAGCTAAAATGCCATGTTTACCTAAAGGGATCTCGTGAAACAGTTTTTTACCTGTACCCACCTTGGTGCCATTTACATACCAATCAGCTGGAACATTACTGATTAACGTCACCATCGCCGATACTAAACCTAGTTTTTCATTCAGTATAGTGTCGATTTTGTTGTTATATGAAGGTTTAAATTTCATCGCGACTTTATAGTGAAGATCGCCTTTCATATTCATGTTGGCATCAAGAACTTCATATGACAATAAAACACTTTTATCGTTTAAAAATGGTGATTCATTGCGAGTATTAGATAAAATGCTGCTTTTAGACTCTTTCAAACAATCTGCGATAGTTTGGTATTTTGAACATTCAGTAGAGCCATTGATATTGACTGGCAAAGTACTCGTTGATTTTGACAAGTCTGCGATTAAACGATTCGTGATATCGGTTTTAAGTTTAAATAATTGCTGACTTTTAGTTGTGCGTTTATTATTTATTACTTCATATTCAGACAGAATTTCGACTTTTTCAGTTTCCAGAAGTTTACTGTCTTGCTCTGCTTTAAGGGTCAGTTCATCGACTAGATTGACAGAGTCTTCAATTTTTTTATAGGTATCTGCAAGCGCTGTTTTGGCTCGAATGACCTTAGGTAATTCTGTAATCAACTCGTTGTATCGATTTTGTTCTGCAACAATCGTCTTCTTTATATTTTCTATGTCGTAGGCTTTTTTATTAAGCTGTGAGAACTTGTCGTTAACTGTGATCAGCAGAGTATCAATATCATATTGATCTTCAATCTTATTGAGGGTCTGCTTTTCTGACGAGGTAATGACTTCGAGTGCCGCAAATGAGTTGCTAGCGTATAAGCACAATAAAGCAAGGCTGATTGAACCGTATCTCACTGATATCTCCATTAAATTTCTCTTCAAGCTAGAACCATCGACACTCTGTAATGCGCTGAGTGTAATCAGCAAAGAGTAAAATAATCCATTAATATTTTATGATACTGAAGTTATTTTGGCTTTACAAACAGATTTAGTGCATTACTTACAATAAATTGACAGTTTTTTGACACATGTTGATATTTCTACAGAGCATTCTCAATAATAACCTTCCACATACGAGCTAATATAATAAAGCAGAGCTTAGGGCTCTGCTTTATTTGATATTTCTTTTTCAACACTATCACTCAAGTTTAACAATTGTTAACCATTTGTGTGCAAGTGTTTAGGTTACTTGTTTAAGCGCTTGTATTTTAATCGATGAGGTTCAACGACATCAGTTCCTAAGGTATTCTTTAACCAAGTTGAATACTCAGTATAATTGCCTTCATAGAAGTTCACTTTGCCTTCGTCTCGATAATCCAAAATATGAGTTGCAATGCGGTCGAGGAACCAACGGTCATGAGAAATAACCATTGCACACCCAGGAAACTCTAATAAGGCTTCTTCGAGAGCTCGCAATGTTTCGATGTCTAAATCGTTGGTGGGTTCATCGAGTAGCAATACGTTGCCACCAGCTTGCAATAATTTGGCTAAATGTACTCGGTTGCGCTCACCACCCGATAAGGTGCCGATGATTTTTTGCTGGTCGCCACCACGGAAGTTAAAGCGGCCAACATAAGCACGGCTCGATATCTCGGTGTTGTTGATACGCATAATATCGTGACCGCCAGATATCTCTTGCCAGACAGTATTTTTATCATTCATTGAATCGCGGAACTGATCTACTGAGGCGATTTGAACCGACTCACCGACAGAAATATCGCCACTGTCCGGTTGTTCATCACCTGAGATCATTTTGAACAAGGTTGATTTACCGGCACCGTTAGCACCAATAATACCGACAATTGCCCCTTTGGGGACTGTGAAGGTTAGGTCGTCAATTAGTACGCGGTCACCATATGACTTGGTTAAATTAGTCACTTCGATCACTTTATCACCAAGGCGTGGCCCTGGCGGAATGAACAACTCATTAGTTTCGTTACGTTTTTGATAATCGTTAGTGTTGAGTTCTTCAAAACGAGCCATACGGGCTTTGCCCTTAGACTGACGACCTTTGGCACCTTGTCTTACCCATTCTAGTTCTTTAGCAATGGTTTTTTGACGAGCGCTTTCGGTAGAAGACTCTTGCTGTAAACGGGCGTCTTTTTGCTCAAGCCAAGATGAGTAGTTGCCTTGCCATGGAATACCTTCACCGCGATCGAGCTCTAAAATCCAGCCTGCAGCATTATCTAAGAAATAGCGGTCATGGGTAATCGCCACGACTGTACCAGTATATTCTTGTAAAAAATGCTCTAGCCAAGCCACTGACTCAGCATCTAAGTGGTTGGTCGGTTCGTCAAGTAATAGCATTTCAGGCTTTTCAAGTAACAAGCGACAAATTGCGACACGTCGGCGTTCACCACCAGAAAGTACAGCTATTTTTTCATCCCAATCGGGGAGGCGCAACGCATTTGCTGCACGTTCCAGAATATGATCAATATTGTGGGCATCTTGAGATTGGATAATAGCTTCTAGTTGACCTTGCTCTTTAGCTAGGGCATCAAAATCAGCATCGGGCTCAGCATAAGCCGCATAAACCTCATCTAAACGGGTTAGGGCATTTTTAGCTTCACTTAAGGCTTCTTCAACGGCTTCGCGAACCGTTTGTTGCTCATTTAAGCGAGGTTCCTGGGGTAAATAACCAATTTTCAATCCAGGCATTGGGCGTGCTTCACCTTCGATTTCAGTGTCGATGCCGGCCATAATACGCAGTAATGTCGATTTACCTGAACCGTTTAAGCCAAGCACACCAATTTTGGCGCCAGGAAAGAAACTTAATGAAATATCTTTTAAAATCTGCTTTTTAGGCGGGACAATTTTACCCACACGAAGCATGCTGTATACAAACTGAGCCATAATAATACTGTCTAATTGTCAATAAAGATGATGATAATTCTACTGTATTATAGGCTGAACTCAACAGGCAATTGTATGATTTACTCCTGAGTGTTTTTTCGGCCACATAAGATCTAAAATTTGCCGGTCTATTGGCATAAACATGAATCGTTTTGTATTCAGAACACAGTGAATTTCATGTTGTTTATACTGTAAATCATTATCGTTGCAGAGTAGAATACGCCGCAACCCTACTATATAGATAATGATGTTGGAGCTACCATGTTGAAGAAAGCGATGAATATTGCGGATTATGATCCAGAATTATTTAAAGCCATTGAAGATGAAACTTGTCGTCAAGAAGAACACATTGAATTGATTGCATCTGAAAACTATACCAGTCCACGTGTGATGGAAGCGCAAGGTTCTCAGTTAACTAACAAGTATGCTGAAGGTTATCCAGGTAAGCGTTACTATGGTGGGTGCGAATACGTTGATGTGGTTGAAACATTAGCGATTGAACGCGCAAAAGAATTATTTGGTGCCACATATGCCAACGTGCAGCCTCATTCTGGTTCACAAGCTAACAGTGCGGTATTTATGGCGCTATTAAAGCCAGGTGACACTGTATTAGGTATGAACTTAGCCCACGGCGGTCACTTAACTCACGGTTCACCAGTTAACTTTTCCGGCAAGCTTTACAACATCATTCCTTACGGCATCGACGAGTCAGGTAAAATTGACTATGACGAAATGGAACGCTTAGCTATTGAGCACAAGCCTAAGATGATGATCGGCGGTTTTTCGGCATTTTCAGGCATAGTCGATTGGGCTAAAATGCGTGAAATTGCTGATAAAGTTGGTGCTTATTTGCTTGTTGATATGGCTCACGTTGCTGGCTTAGTGGCTGCAGATGTTTATCCAACGCCTGTGCCTCATGCACACGTTGTGACCTCAACAACCCATAAAACATTGGCTGGTCCACGTGGCGGTATTATTATTTCTGCAGCTAATGATGAAGACTTATATAAAAAGTTGAACTCAGCGGTATTCCCTGGTGGCCAAGGTGGCCCTTTAATGCATGTTATCGCCGGTAAAGCGGTTGCCTTTAAAGAAGCATTAGAGCCAGAATTTAAAGTATATCAACAGCAAGTTGTTAAAAATGCTAAAGCTATGGTAAGTGTGTTTTTAGATCGTGGTTACAAAATTGTTTCTGGCGGTACAGAAAACCATTTAATGTTGGTTGATTTAATTGGCCGTGATTTAACGGGTAAAGAAGCAGATGCTGCATTGGGCAATGCCAACATTACCGTGAACAAAAACTCAGTACCTGATGATCCACGTTCACCGTTCGTCACCTCTGGTGTTCGTATTGGAACACCAGCAATTACTCGTCGTGGCTTTAAAGAAGCAGAAGCGAAAGAGTTAACCGGCTGGATTTGTGACATTCTTGATGATGCATCTAACGCCGAAGTGGCTGAACGAGTGAAAGGTCAAGTGTTGGCATTATGTGCTCGATTCCCTGTATACGGTTAATCGTCTCTTGATGTCTGTTGAAAAGGTTTAGGTTAACCTTGTTCAACAAATAGGATAAACTTTAATGGCCGCTAATTGTTAGCGGCCATTTTGTTTTTTTCTGCAGGAGGCTCAATGCATTGCCCTTTTTGTAGCGCGACCGATACCAAAGTTATAGATTCTCGATTAGTGGCTGATGGTCACCAAGTTCGTCGCCGCCGGGAATGTACCGAATGCCATGAGCGTTTCACTACCTTTGAGGGTGCAGAATTAGTGATGCCCAGAGTGATTAAACGTGACGGTACTCGGCAACCCTTTGATGAAGAAAAGCTGCGTGGCGGCATGCTGCGTGCCGTTGAAAAACGTCCTGTTTCAATCGATGAAATTGAACAAGCATTGACTAAAATCAAATCAACGCTGCGCGCAACGGGCGAACGCGAAGTTAATTCTGAAATGATTGGTAATCTTATGATGGAACAGTTGATGAACCTTGATAAAGTGGCTTATATCCGCTTTGCATCAGTTTATCGAGCATTTGAAGATGTATCACAATTTGGTGAGGCCATTGCCAAATTACAAAAGTAATGGCGACAAATATCATCCTTTTATGACGGCATCTGAGCAATAAGAGACTACCTAATATGGCTAACTTTTCTACCTTCGACACTCAAATGATGAGCCGTGCGATAGCACTCGCCGAGAAAGGTCGTTATACCACTCGGCCAAATCCTTGTGTCGGTTGCGTCATTGTCGCCAATGGTCAGATTATCGGTGAAGGTTATCACCAGCGTGCAGGCCAGGGCCACGCCGAAGTCAATGCGCTTAAAATGGTTCGCGATAATGGCTTTTCGGCACAAGATGCTACCGCGTATGTCACTCTTGAGCCGTGTAGCCATTACGGCCGTACACCACCTTGTGCTTTAGGCTTAATTAATGCCAAGGTCGCTCGAGTTGTTATTGCTGTTACCGATGCCAATCCACAGGTTGCTGGCCGCGGTATCAGCATGTTACGTGATGCAGGTATTCAAGTTGATATCGGATTACTGACAGAGCAAGCTTATGCGCTAAATTTGGGTTTCATGAAGCGGATGAAAACTGGCTTGCCTTGGGTGACAGTGAAAATAGCCGCCAGTTTAGACGGTAAAACAGCCCTGTCGAATGGAGTGTCAAAGTGGATTACCGGTGACGCTGCCAGGGCAGATGTGCAAAAGTATCGAGCCAGGCATTGCGCATTAATCACTGGGGTTGAAACTATTCTTGTTGATGACCCTAGCTTAAATGTCCGTTATGAAGCGCTCGGTGAATTAACCACTTGTCATACGCAAGAAGACATATTCCAACCTTTAAGGGTGGTGCTTGATAGCCAAGCTAGATTAACGTCAGCCCAGCAGTTATTTTCGATTCAAAGTCCTATTTTACTGGTTTCAGGCTGTGCATATTCTGACAAGGTCAAAATTGACTTTCCACAGCACGTTGATTTTCTGCAATTAGAGTGTGACTCGTCAGGTAGAATCCCTTTGTTAGCTTTGCTAACGTATTTAGGTCAGCATAGCAATAGCGTGTTAGTTGAAGCCGGGGCAACGTTAGCCGGCGCATTTGTTGCTCAAGGTCTCGCTGATGAAGTAGTGCTTTATCAGGCTGCTAAACTTTTAGGCAGCCATGGACGTAATATGTTGCAGCTACCCGATTACAGTGCGATGGATCAAACACCGTCGTTGCAATTAATTGATGAGCGTAGCATTGGACAAGATAAGCGATATATCCTTAGATATAATCAATCGTATTAATGTGCGAGTGCTTAGGCGAAAACCCGAGCAAGAGCAAAGTTTATAAGCAAAAAGTGAGTCATTATGTTTACTGGGATAATCGAAGCCCTTGGCACATTACGTAAAATTGATCGAAAAGGTGACGATATTCGCTTAACGGTTGCTAGCGGTAAGCTAGATTTAACCGATGTAAAGCTAGGTGACAGCATTGCGACTAATGGTGTGTGTTTAACGGTTGTTGAACGTTTAGGTGATGGTTATATTGCTGATATATCAGCTGAAACTGTCGCGTTAACCGGTTTTAGTCATTATCAAGTCGGCCAAAAGGTTAATCTTGAAAAAGCGGTTACGCCAACCACAAGGTTGGGTGGGCACATGGTCAGCGGCCACGTGGATGGCATCGCAAAAGTAGAGCAATGTGCTTATCGAGGTAAAGCGCTTGAGTTTTGGCTATCAACACCAGCGCAATTAAGTCGTTACATCGCTCACAAAGGTTCGATTACCATTGACGGTGTTAGTTTAACCGTCAATGAAGTTGATGGTCATCGCTTCAGATTAACCATAGTGCCTCATACTGCGGGCGAAACTACGCTGGTGCATTTGAAAGTCGGTGATAGCGTTAACATTGAAGTGGATTTAATTGCCCGTTATTTAGAACGATTAATGCAACCAGAAGCTCACCATGCACAGCCTTCATCGGGCGTGACCATGGAATTACTCGCTAAATCAGGTTTTTTGCGTTAGTTGTTACCGTAAAATATCATTCGTACCCAGTACCCGAAGTGTAAAAACACACGGTATAAACAGATTTAATGCCTAAGGTTTAAATCGAATACTTAATCAATAAAGGTCTGACAATGGCGCTACATAGCATAGAAGAAATCATTGAAGATATTCGTCAAGGCAAGATGGTTATCTTGATGGATGATGAAGACAGAGAGAATGAAGGTGATTTGATTATGGCCGCTGATAAAGTGACGCCAGCTGCAATCAACTTCATGGCCACTTATGGCCGCGGATTAATTTGCCAAACCATGACCAAAGAGCGTTGTCAGCAGCTTAACTTACCTTTAATGGTGACCAACAATAACGCCCAGTTTTCAACTAATTTTACGGTTTCAATTGAAGCAGCAACTGGGGTGACCACAGGTATTTCAGCCCATGATCGTGCTGTAACAGTTCAAGCTGCCGTTGCTAAAGATGCTAAAGCCTCTGATTTAGTTCAGCCTGGACATATTTTTCCATTGATGGCGCAAGAAGGCGGGGTATTAACTCGTGCTGGCCATACCGAAGCGGGTTGCGATTTAGCGCGCTTAGCAGGATGTGAACCGTCAGGCGTGATAGTTGAAATATTAAACGAAGATGGCACTATGGCTCGCTGTCCGGATTTAGAAATATTCAGTGAAAAACATGGCATTAAAATAGGCACTATTGCCGACTTGATTGAGTACCGTAATACCAACGAAACCACAGTTGTCCGCGAAGCTCAGTGTAAATTACCTACTCGTTTTGGTGAGTTTACTATGGTGACCTTTAGAGACACTATCGATAATCAATTACATTACGCCTTGATTAAAGATGAAGTAAAATCAAATTGTTTGGTGCGTGTTCATTTACAAAACACCTTCAATGATTTACTGCATTCTGAACGTGATCAAAAGCGCAGTTGGCCATTAGAAAAAGCTATGGAAAGGATTGCTTTAGAAGGTGGTGTTTTAGTGTTGCTGGGTAATGATGAACATACAAGTAACTTATTGGCCAAAGTCAAAGCGTTCGAAGCTGAAGACAATGGTCAATCTCCAGCGCCGGCAATGTGGCAAGGAACATCTCGTCGTGTTGGTGTAGGCTCGCAAATTCTGTCGAGTTTAGGTGTTACGACTATGCGCTTATTAAGCTCACCAAAACGTTACCATTCACTGTCGGGTTTCGGTTTAGAAGTGACTGATTATATAGCTGAATAATTTTAGCTCGTGGTAAATTTAACAATTTCATTAATTGCATAGCGCTCAGGGCTTTTGGCTGTGATATTATAACGCCTCTTTTTGCCCCGAGCCGGGTGCTTTAGCTAATTTAGGTAAGATAGAATGAACGTAGTTCAAGGTAATATCGAAGCGAAAAATGCCAAAGTGGCGATCGTGATCTCGCGATTCAATAGCTTTTTAGTTGAAAGTCTGCTTGATGGTGCAATAGACACATTAAAGCGTTTTGGCCAGGTTAGTGACGACAACATTACTGTTGTTCGCGTCCCTGGTGCAGTTGAATTACCCCTTGCCGCAAAGCGTGTTGCTGCAAGTGGCAAGTTTGACGGTATCATTGCATTAGGTGCTGTCATTCGTGGCGGAACACCTCATTTTGAATTTGTTGCTGGTGAATGTAATAAAGGTCTTGCACAAGTTGCATTAGAGTATGATCTTCCTGTTTCATTTGGTGTATTAACCACAGATACCATTGAGCAAGCTATTGAGCGCTCAGGTACTAAAGCAGGCAATAAAGGTGGCGAAGCAGCCCTTAGTTTGCTTGAAATGGTTAATGTACTGCAACAACTAGAACAACAGCTGTAATAGTAGGAAAAGTATGAAACCTTCAGAGCGCCGTAAGGCCCGCCGTTTAGCCGTTCAAGCCATTTATTCATGGCAGTTAAGTAAAAACAAAGTTGCTGACGTAGAACATGAGTTTTTAACTGAACAGAACACTGACGGTGTTGATGTCGCTTATTTTCGTGAGTTGTTAACTGGTGTAGCATCAAAAACATCGCAAATTGATGAGCTATTAAAGCCGCATCTTGATCGTAATTTTGAAGAAGTGTCACCAGTAGAAAAAGCCATTGTGCGTCTGGCAACTTACGAGTTGACCTTCCGTAAAGATGTGCCGTTTAAAGTGGCGATTAACGAAGGTATCGAGTTAGCGAAAGCGTTTGGTGCTGAAGATAGTCACAAATTTGTTAACGGCTTGCTTGATAAGTTAGTGAAGCATAAGTAACACCAGAACGGTATCTTCGGATACCGTTTTCATTTGTTGTTAATGGTTTCAAAATTAAGGTGGACGGTTTACCGTACCAGACTGAATGTGAAAGAATTCCAACTCATTGAACATTACTTCCGCAATAAAGGCCAAAAAAGGCGCGATGTTGAATTAAGCATCGGCGATGACTGTGCGTTAGTGAATCCTGCAGACAATAAATCCATTGCGATTTCTTGTGATACTCTCGTTGAGGGGGTTCATTTTTTAGCCGACATCCCCGCTCATGCTTTAGGGTACAAATCGTTAGCGGTTAATCTTTCTGATCTTGCTGCTATGGGGGCGGAACCTGCTTGGTTTACCTTAGCTCTCACACTACCTAGCGTTGATCAACCCTGGTTAGCCAGCTTTAGTGAAGGCTTATTTGAGATTGCCGAATACTACGGTATAGCCTTAATCGGCGGCGATACGACTCGGGGACCGCGCAGCATCAGTATCACCATTAATGGCCAAGTGATAAAAGGCACTGCCTTGACTCGTGCTGGTGCCAAAAATGGCGATTGGATATACGTCACTGGTACTTTAGGTGACTCAGCCTTGGGTCTTGATATTCTCAGAGGTGCCCAAAGCGTCAATACTGAAGATAAAGAATACCTGATTAATCGACATTATTACCCCACACCTCGAGTCTTGGCTGGTCAAGCACTGCGAACGCTTGCAACAAGTGCAATTGATTTATCTGATGGCTTAATATCCGATATTGGTCATGTGTTAACGGCATCGAAAGTGGGAGCGACAATCGATGTAAATAAAATTCCGTTATCAAAATCAATCAAAGCCAACCTCAGCCGTGAAGATGCTTTAAGTTATGCATTAACTGGCGGGGAAGATTATGAGCTGTTATTTACTGTACCTGAGTCACAGCGCGGTGCAATCAATACAGCTTTGATCCATGCTGGGGTGAAATTCGTTAAAATTGGTCAAATCTGCGCCGGTGATAAATTAAAATTAGTCGATGATGGCCAGGAATTTAACCTCATTTCACGTGGCTTTGTACATTTCTAATGTGAATATTATGAGACTATTAACCCAAGATAAATTTGTTAAAAAGCTGTCATTAGTCCATCCAATACACTTTTTGGCACTAGGCTTTGGCAGTGGTAAAGCAGCAAAAGCGCCGGGTACCTTTGGTACTTTAGCTGCGATACCTTTAGTGCTTTTGATGCAACAATTAAGCTTAACCCATTACCTGATCATTACCTGTATTAGCATGCTTGCTGGATTCTATATTTGTGGAAAAGCTGCTAAGGACATGGGGGTGCACGATCATGGTGCTATTGTATGGGATGAAGTTGTTGGATTGATGATCACCATGATTGCAGCCCCTTTAGATTTTATGTGGTTAGCACTTGGTTTTGTATTATTTCGCTTTTTCGACATAGTTAAACCATGGCCTATCCGATGGCTCGATGCCAAAGTGCATGGTGGTTTTGGGATAATGATTGATGACGTATTAGCGGGTGTATTTTCGTTAATCGGGGTGCAACTTGCGGTTTATTATTTATAAGTAACCTGAATTTTGGATAACAACCGACTATCAAAAAGTCCTTTGTTTTCCTCACTGAGTTGATAGGTTTGTTATCGATGCATTCAGTAGCAAGATGCTGAATCATGTTAAAATAATAAGTTTAGCGCGCGAGATGGCAAAATAAGTTCATTTTTATTACCTCCTCATCTTTATCTCGATTTCAGGTTAAGCACTTTATATAAAGATTTATAAAACAAAAAAGAGCCATTTGTGCTCTTTTTTGCTAACGGCATTTAATAAAATCAGTCGAAGTGAATTTATTAAGATGATGTTCCGGTAAGTAGATTAGTGCGCAATTGCTCTAACTCAGTATTGATATTAGTCAAACGTTGCTTATAATCTGTTTCATAAACTGTGCAGTTAAATAATTTACCAATCGGGTTGTAGCGTGACATCCATAATTGCTTTATATAATTGTCAAGAGAGCAGTAATCAGGCTTTATGACCGTGTGAGCAGAGCTCGTTGAAACCGGTTCCTTTACTAAGCTTACAATATACTCAGCCATAAGGTTGTCACTGTCTGTGGGCTTGTACAAAGCATCTGCTAGCCATTTTTCATAAAAGGCGACTTCATCAGACTGCACTTCAATTAGCATTTGTTCTCTGACATTATGAGCAAACTGCCATTCACCAGAAAATACTCTCTCAAAATCGTTGTTAGTTAATTCGAATGGCGTTTGCCAAGTGGTGACTTTATTTACAAACGCGCTATCGAGTGTCTTAGCTACAGTGCTGGCAAAGTTAAGTTGAGATTTGATGACGCTAACGGCAATCATATGGTTGACTATAGAGCGAGATGAGTGATAAACCATATTCCAGAATTGAGCATCTGTAGTTAAAAATGTTAACAAGGCCTCATTAGCATTAAGTTTAGTGGCCCCGTCAAAGTTGATTAAAACGCTAAGTTCACTGATTGCTCGTAAGTTAAGTAGTGGTAACCATTTAAATAGACTCTCAGGTGTTAAATACTGAATATCTTCTTGCCAATAAGGCATTTCAATCAGCTTGTTATAATGGGTGATATTGGCTTTATGTGCCTTAATTGTTTGTAAAATACTATCGTTATTTTTTTCAATAAATTCATTACAGCTTGCTACATCTGTTTGATAACACGATTTTTTGTAATCGCTTAATAGTTGATTTTCTTCATCATTGAAACTTAATGTAGTGGCCATTTCTTTAGCCGTTACATCCTCAATAGTGCCGCTAAAAGCTTGCAAATATACAAAACCATTTTGGGCAGGGTCAATCGATTGTTGTTTTAACCAAGTTTCAACTAAAAGCGTGTTAGGTGACTTTGTTCTGTCTGTGGCGTTAATGGCCACTAAACAGACAACAATAAATACTAGTAAGCTGCACATTAGTCCGACAACAACACCCAAGCCCTTTATTACTTTGATCATTATGATTTATCCGTAAATCCATATTAACTTTACGTTAACATATTGATTTGCTTTTTATAAGTGCGTAACGATTATTGCAATAGTTCACGGGCGTTAGCTAAGGTGTTTTCGGTTATGACATCGCCACCCAATAAGCGTGCAAGTTCATTCACCCGTTGCTCTTTATCCAAGGCCTGCATGGTCGTTTCTGTGTTGCCACCTTTATTAAATTTATTCACAAACATGTGCTGATGACCATTACCCGCAACTTGCGGCAAATGGGTGACGCATAACACTTGGGTCGACTCGCCAAGACTGCGTAACATGCGTCCGACGACAGAGGCTGTTGGACCTGAAATACCCACATCAACTTCATCAAATATTAATGTTGGAGTGGCAACTTTTTTCGCCGTGATCACTTGAATCCCCAATCCAATGCGCGATAGCTCACCGCCGGAGGCGACTTTTGAGATCGGTTGTAATGGTTGTCCTGGGTTAGTGGTCACCATAAACTCAATGTTATCGCAGCCATTAACTGAAATGTTGTGCGGATTATGATTAATCTGAATGGTAAACTTACCCTTAGGCATGTTGAGTTCATGAATAGATTGAGTCACTAACTTATCTAATTCCTTGGCATAACGGCTGCGGCTTTGGCTGAGTTTTTGTGCATTGGTTAGATAAGCATTTCTGGTGTCTGCAAGTTGTTGTCTTATTTCATCTAATTTAGTTTCATCGTCAGCAAGTTCGGCTAATTCACTCATAAGGGCTTGATGATGTAGCGCTAGCTTGTCAGCACTCACATGATGCTTGCGCGCCAATTGCATTGCCATTGATAGGCGTTTTTCTAAATAGACGAAATGTTCAGGATCAAGCTCTAAACTACTTAAATAACTCTCAATTTCGCTAGCGCTTTCTTGTACTTGGATTAATGCATCATTGATCATAGTGCTAATCGGGCTAAGTGATTCATCGTAGCCTTGAAGCGTATCAGCAATAGTGGCTACTTTATTGAGTAGTGATTCGATATTAGCATCATCATTTTCGGTCAATAAATGCAAGCCCGCTTGGCAACGTTCAATTAGATCTGTGCCATTGGCTAAGCGTTTATGTTCCTGTTCTATTTCATCAAACTCATCTAAGCCTAAGTTGAATTCATTAAGCTCTTCAACTTGATATTGGAGTAACTGTTGACGAGAAATACGCTCATGCTGAGCTTGCTCAAGATCCTTCAGCTCGTTTTCAACTTGCTTGCAGCGTTGGTAGCTGGCACTGACACTATCGAGTAGTAGTCTGTGATTTGCATAGTTGTCGAGTAGGTTTAATTGATGTTCGCTTTTGAGCATAGCGTGATGAGCATGTTGGCCGTGAATACCAATCAATAACTGGCCGATGGCTTTTAATTGTGTCACAGGAACTGGATTACCATTAATGTAGGCTCTTGAGCGGCCATCACTGCTAATGGTTCGACGCAATATGCATTCATCTTCAGCATCGAGATCGCTATCTTCAAGCCAACGTTTAGCTAAAGGCACATCGACAAGGGTAAACCTTGCACTCACTTCGGTTTTGCTGGCGCCAGGTCTGACAGTATTGGCATCACTACGATTACCAAGACATAACCCAAGTGCATCGATTGCAATCGATTTACCTGCACCAGTTTCGCCGGTGATGCTTGTCATACCGGCTTTAAAATCGAGTTCTAAAAAACGCACGATAGCAAAATTATTGATGCTGAGTTGGCAAAGCATAATGAATTCCTGTCAATAAACGACCAAACCACTGTATTGATAAACAGTATATACTGATTTTATATACAGTAAAGTGGTTGAGGTAAAATTATTATTGACTATTTTATCGTCGAGAGTCGGTTGAACATTAAGCAATGGATTTTAAAAGTGTTTCTATTATAGGCAAACTGATAAAGGTGATTAATGTGCCATATAAAATCCCTTGAGCACTTCCATTGGCATTAATTTGGTATCGTTCAGCCAATAGATATACGCTTGCTGCCGTTGGTAAGGCTGCTAAAAGTACTCCCATAATCAGTAGTTGATGCTCTACGCCAAAGAATTTGAGTAATCCAAAGGCAATCAAGGGCTGAACAAATAACTTGAGTAAGTTAATGAAACTGAGTTCTATTATAAGTCCGAGACTGAACATTTTTGCGAACGATTGATGTCGTAACGCTTTAGCAAGTACCATTCCGATGGCAAATAGTGCACAAGGGCTTGAGGTATTGCCTATTTGATGCAGTACTAATGCCAGACTCTCTGGTAAGGTAATATGCAATGCCGATAGGCTGATACCAATGACGCTGCCCAGTACAATCGGATTTTTGCATAGTGCATTCGCCATGATGACGATGGCATGATCAGTTGATTTTTTGTCACGGCTGGCCAGTTCAATAGAGACCAAGGCAAAGGCAAACATAAACACCGACAGTAAGCTGGCAATGGCAGCGGCAACTAAGGCGATTTTGTTACCTGGGAATAATAAGCTCAGTAATGGAATACCAATAAATGCAGTATTGCCAAAGGTGGCATTTAAGGCGCGCATTGCCGCAACGGCTTGCTGCTTAGGTTTGCGCCACAATGACACAGCAATCACCAATGCATAGGTAATGACCATCGCCAAACTAAAGCCACCAATAAAGCCCCATTGAATAATGTCTTCAATGCGTGTTTCAGCTAATACAATCAGTAAAATTGCCGGAAAGGCAATGTAGTAGACAAATTGATTGAGGATCAGATCGGTGTCGGCTGGCAAAAATCTCAATTTTTGTACAATACTGCCAAGCAGCATAATGATAAATACAGCGATTAGCGGGGTAAGAATACTGGACATCCCACGCAATTCCTTAACAAAATGACAATATGGTCACTTTACTGCGTTTTGCTAGGAGGATGCAATTAGGCTAAAGTTAAACGAGTGTTTATTTTTTACTTTTTGGCTCAAACTGACCTGTAATACTTTTGCTGATGGCAATATTTCAAGTTCAGTAAAAGTGCACTTACCGCCTTCAAACCAAAGAAAGAGCCTATTTGCACCAGATAACTAACGATTAAGGTCCAATTATCGATTTTTTATCAGACTGGATAAAAATGAAACTGTGATAAAAAATTTCATGGCGTGACACTCAATAAAAAGCCTGAATAACATCAGGCTTGGTTGTTTATTGGCAGTATCGGAGTCAGCCCTTATAGGCTAATGCCAATATTAGACACACCGGCTTCGATAATCTCTTTACGTAAACCTTTAACCAGTTCGCTGGTGATTTCTGGGTTAGCTTCGATAATGTCGAGTAACATGCCTTGTAGTTCTTTTTCTTCTTCCATTACTGGGTGCGAAAATACAAATTCATCAAGTTCTTCATCCATTAATGATTCATCACTAATTGCTTCAATGTAATTTGCTACAGTGCTTGATGATAACTTACTGATATTAGTGATATCTTCTTCAATTTTCCCGTCTATTGCACCCATTAGCGTTGCAATGGCTACTGCTGCATCCATGGCAGGGTAAGCTCCATAGGCTTCAAATTCACTAGGATCTGGAGTATTTTCATCAAGGCGTTGTAAATGCACGTCAATATTGAACTTAAGTTTTTTGTCATACTGGCTTTGCCACAGTAACTCTAAGGCTGTACTGAGCACCTGCGGTTGGCCAAATTCACACACTTCAGAAAATAATTGGTAGTTAGGCAACATTCGTTGGCACAATGCTAAAGCAAAAAGCTGCTTCTGAGGTAACGATAACGCTTTTAGGCGTTTGAAAAAACCGGATTTACTGGTCATGGGGTATATCCACTGATAGCTGGTTTATGACTTGATTTGCTGCTGATTCTACCTTAGTTAACTCATCAAGTAACTCTAGTATTTCAGGTTCTAAGTCATCAATGGCAATTTTATGCTTTAATGCTGACTCAATATCCCGGCACAGTTTTTGTGTCGTAGGTACACCGCAATAACATGTTGCGCCATGCAGTTTATGCACCGCTTGCACAAGTACCTCGGCATTTTTTGCAATTAATGCCTCATTAATCGTTGCGGTGGTTTCAGGTAATGAGTTAACTAGCATCTTTAACATGTCTAATGCTAAATCTGTTTTTTGATTGGCCTGGGTTAAACATAAATCCCAATTGAGCACATGAGTATCAAAATGGGTGAATTTCGGTTTAATTATCCATCGACTGATAACGCTTTTTAGTGACAGTTCATCAATAGGTTTGGGAAGGAAACCATCCATACCACTGGCTAATATGTTCTCACGTTCTTCTGCAATAGCATGTGCAGTAACGGCAATAATCGGCGTATTTCGATTGAGAGATCCTGAACGAATTTGTTTGGTTGCGGTAATGCCATCTGTGCCTGGCATTTGAATATCCATAAAGATTAAGTCAAACACTTGTGTGTTTGCTTGTTTTATCGCATCCGCGCCGTTATTGACTGTGACCACATTATCGACCAACTCTTTGAGTAAGGTATCAATTAGCTTTAGGTTAGCCATATTGTCGTCAACGGCTAATACGGATGCATTTTGGCGTTTGCTAATCTCATGGTTTATTTGTTCAGGTAAAGCCACTAAGGTTGACGGCATTGGAGGATAGATTAAATGATGTGCTAGGGTAAAATCGCTAACCGGAGTGTTGAGCAATACATCTGCATTGACTTTTAGTACATTGATTATCATGTCTTGGTCTAGACAGTCATGCAATAAAATAAGGCAATCAGTATGCTGTCTGGCTTGTTGTAACAAATGAATAAAGGCTGCGTTGTCTGCAAACCCATGACAGCTAATGATGATGTAATCAAACTTGCTGTTTTTACTTTGTAAAACCGATGTCAGGTTTTCGGGATTGGCAACACTAGTGATAATTAATTGCCATGACACTAAGCGACGGTTAAGAGTGTCGCGAGTTAATTCTCGTGGTTCATACAATAATACTGATTTATGTTGCAATACATCCACTGGCAGCACTTCACCAATTTCAAATTGACTGATCCCCAGTGGTAAAATAAACCAAAAGTTTGAGCCTTTATCGGGCGCAGAGGTAAAGCCTATTTGGCCGCCCATTTGGTTAATTAAGCGTTTGGTAATGACTAAACCTAATCCAGTGCCACCAAAGCGGCGAGAAATCGATGAGTCTGCCTGGCCAAATGCCTGAAATAGATACTCTTGCTGACTTTCATCAATGCCAATACCGGTATCAATAACTTCGCAGCGTAAGGTAATATTATCGTCGTCCTGACCCACTAAGTGGATTTTGAGTATCACACTGCCTTTGTCGGTAAATTTGATGGCGTTACCGACTAAGTTGGTAATAATTTGACTCACTCTCATGGCATCACCACTGACGCTTTCAGGAACATTGGCATCGATATCAATGACTAATTCTAGGCCTTTTTCTTGAGCACTTCCGGCAATAATGGTCAAGGTTTCGGTAAGGGTTTCACGCAATGCAAATGGCATTTTCTCTAATACCATTTTGCCGGCTTCTAGTTTTGAGAAGTCGAGAATGTCATTGATAATCCCTAATAAATTACTGGCACTGCGTTCAATAGTTTTAATGTAGTCGAGCTGGCTGGTATGCAGTGGCGTTTTTAACAGCTGTCTTGCAAAACCTATGACACCATTAAGTGGGGTACGAAGCTCATGCGACATGTTAGCTAAAAATTCTGATTTTATCCGGCTTGCTTCAAGCGCTCGTTTCTTAGCTATATCGAGTTCTACGTTCTGAATTTCAATTTGTTCAAGGGTTTCGCGTAAATCTGAGGTTGCTTGATCAATGTTTTGCTGCATTTCATCGTGGTATTCAGACAATGATCCTGCCATTGCATTGATACCCCGTTTAAGCAGATCGAGCTCGCCAATCAGATTTCCTTCAAGGCGAGTATCGAGTTTACCTTCACGAATTTTGGCAACAACTCGCACCATTTCGGTAATGGGGTAGTTAACGTATTTGACTAAACGGAAAGTGAAAAATAAGTTAAACTGTACGCCAATCAACACGATAATAAATGCGGCTATTGCTGCTCTATGTTGTTCAAGCAGAGCGTTTTCTTTGTTTAATAATACCGAAATATAGCCGAGTATTTTTTCTTGTTGGTTGTTGTAAATCGGCGCAATCATGCCATTGTTTGCCGAGGCATTATCGGTATTAGTGTCATTCTGGCGATTGATGTTGGCAACAGGTTTTAGTTCTAAGCCTGTATGAGATATTATTGGCACTCGAATGACTAAGGTATCGCCAATGGTTTCATGCTCTGTTCCAACCAAGTTAGCCAAAGGTTGTTTATAACGCATGGTTTCAAAATCTTTGTGATAGTGCGAAGTCACAAAGAGTTGGTTTTTGGCATCAAAAACAGCGATGGAGAGGATCAGGGATGCATTGTTTATCTGTGAGGCGGCGAGTAAAAGTTTAGTTGATTCACGGTCTTGATTAATAATGCCAAATTCACTGGCAATCGCTAACGGTTCGACAATGTTACTGCCTTTTTCAATTAAGGTTTGTTCCAATTCATAAAAGCGGTTTATCGTGAAATAACTTCCAAGTAGAATACCCACGACAATAGTGGGTGCTAACGCAAGTACCAGAACCCAAGAGCGTAGGCTGTATTTGGTCATATTGTTGGCACTTTTCATGTTTGTTAGGTATGTCCCTGTTACTTAATCGCGATTATTGCGTCTAGATTGCCAGAGATGGCGCACTCTTGACTAGTTTTTTATTCAATACCTGAGGCCGAAATGGCACAATTTTTCCAAGCTAAACCGAACAAATCTAAGCAATTATCAACAAAACTAAGCCTCAGTGTGACTCAACTTGACCATTTAGGTGCAGGTATAGCGCAGCATCAAGGCAAAGTGGTGTTTATTCCTGGTGTGTTGCCTGACGAAACGGCAATAGTGCAATTTGTGGAACAAAAGAAAAGCTACTCTAAAGCTAAGTTAATTGCGATTGAGCTTGCATCTGCTCATCGAGTCAAACCTCATTGTCCGCATTATTATGAATGTGGCGGCTGTGATTTACAGCACATGGACACACAAGCTCAGCGCGAACATAAACAAACGACCTTAGTCGACCTTATGAGTAAATCATCGACTGCTTCAGCGGTTGAGACCGATGTTGTCGCAGCTCCTATCGTGGGTGACAGTTGGCATTACCGTCGACGCGCCAGACTGGCAACATTATTTGATAAAAACACTCGCCGGCTGCAGCTGGGGTTTCGCGCAGCCAATAGCAATAAAATTGTTTCTATTCAGCAGTGTCCTGTATTAGCAGAGTCTTTATCGGCACTAATTACGCCATTTGCGGTTAATTTAAATCAACTCAAAGCGCGGTCAAGTTTGGGGCACGTTGAACTCACTCAAGCGGATAACGGTAATTTTGCAGTATTAAGAGTGACGAAAGTGTTACCCGCGTCAGATATTCGTTGGTTAACGGGTTTTGCTGAGAAACATCAAGTTAACTTATTATTGCAAGATGATGCCGGTCAATTGACCCAATTATATCCCTTGTTACAAACTGATGATGCGGTGACGTTACCTTATTACCACCTTGCGCAGGAGTCGGTGCGTTGTTCGTTTACCCCGGGTAATTTTGTGCAAGTTAACGGCGCGATTAATCAGAGCATGGTAGATCAAGCTATTGCGTGGTTAGACCCTCAGCCAGGCGAGCGCATTTTAGATTTGTTTTGTGGTGTGGGGAATTTCAGCTTACCTTTGGCATTGAAGGCTGCTGAGGTTGTCGCTGTTGAAGGTGTGCCTGAAATGGTACAACAAGCTAAACAAAATGCTATCGACAATAAACTGGATAACGTCACTTTTTATCATGCAGACTTAAGTGCTGATTTATCGACGCAACCTTGGCTGGGGAAAATTGATAAACTGTTACTTGATCCTGCCAGAGCCGGTGCCTTCGAAAGTTTACAATGGTTACAGAAAATGCAACCTAAGAAAGTGGTCTATGTTTCATGCAATCCGGCAAGTTTAGCTCGCGACAGTAGTGTATTATTAGCTAATGGTTATCGTATTGCTAAAGTCGGATTAGTGGATATGTTTCCACAAACACATCATATTGAAGCCATGGTGTTATTTGAATTAGATAAATAAACAGGCCGTTTTAGCGATATCGGAACCTAGGTATGCTAAAAATTTGTTCAACTAAACGCGATTAAATTGACAAACGTATGTAGAGCTTCAAGATAGGTCGTTTAGTTATTGTTAGCGCCATACAAACACAGTTTTATATGTGGCAATATGGTTGAATGTCTGTCAGTCGGTCATGCGGCTAAGGAAGGGTTCATGGTATCTGTTCGCGAAGCACATTTTAACACGCAAGCATTCCAATTAGATGAGTGGGTCGCTCGATATCTCGACGACAAAGATGATGCTCAGAAATTATTATTATTGATCCAGCAAGTTGAGGCCTTACCGGTTAAAAACAAGCTGGCTCATACAGAGTTGCTTGCGCGCGCTCGCGAAATGATTGAGATTTTAGCGCCGTTGAATATGGACATCGAAACCCTCCAAGCTGCGGTGTTATTTCTGCTACTCGATGCAGGTGTGCTCAATGAAGAGCAAATTGTAGAGCAATACGGTGAAAATCTTGCAAAACTTGTTGCCAGTGTTGTCACCATGAATGCTATCGGCGCGTTAAAAGTCAGTCAAAACTCCCGTGATGCAGAACCGCAAATCGATAACATCCGCAAAATGCTATTGGCTATGGTTGAAGACGTGCGCGCTGTGGTCATCAAATTGGCTGAGCGTGTATGTCTGCTTCGTGCGGTTAAAAACGCCGATGAAGAAACTCGAGTATTGTTAGCCCGCGAAATTGCCGATATTTATGCACCATTAGCTAATCGTTTAGGTATTGGTCAGCTCAAGTGGGAGCTGGAAGATATATCTTTTCGCTATTTGCATCCAACGGTTTACAAAGACATTGCCAAACAATTAGATGGTAAACGCCTTGATCGTGAAGTGTTTATCGACAAATTTGTGACTCAACTACAACAACGCTTAGACAGTGATGATATTCGCGCCAAAGTGTACGGTCGTCCTAAGCATATCTACAGTATTTGGCGCAAAATGAAGGGCAAAGATCTCAAGTTTGATGAGCTTTTTGACGTTCGTGCCGTACGTATCGTCACTGAAAGATTACAAGATTGCTATGGCGCATTAGGGGTTGTGCATGATCTTTGGCACCATATTCCTCGTGAGTTTGATGATTATGTCGCCAATCCAAAACCGAATGGATATCAATCGATTCATACTGTAGTTGTAGGCCCAGAAGGCAAAACAGTAGAAATTCAAATTCGTACCGAAGCAATGCATCAAGATTCCGAGCTTGGGGTCGCTGCGCATTGGAAATACAAAGAAGGTGCCAGTAACAGTAAGCAAACGGGTTACGAAGAAAAAATTAACTGGTTGCGTAAAATTCTGCAGTGGCAAGAAGATGTCGCCGAAAGCGGTAATTTAGTTGATGAAGTCCGCAGCCAAGTATTTGAAGATCGAGTTTATGTATTTACCCCAAGTGGTGAAGTAGTTGACTTACCTTTAGGTTCAACCGTGCTCGATTTTGCTTACTATATTCACTCGCAGGTGGGGCATAAATGTATCGGCGCTAAGGTCGATGGCCGCATAGTTCCCTTCACTTACCAAGTGGAAACGGGCGAGCGGATTGAGATTATCACTTCAAAAACGCCTAACCCCAAACGTGATTGGCTGAATCTTAATTTAGGCTATATCAAGTCGTCACGTTCACGCTCAAAAATTCAACACTGGTTTAAGCAACAAGATCGCGACAAAAATATTGCTGCGGGTAAGGAGATGCTTGAATCTGAATTGGCCCGCGTTGGCTTAAAAATCAAAGATGCCGCGGTGGCGGTAGAACGTTTTAATTTAAATTCAATGGATGACATGTTGGCAGCCATCGGTGGCGGCGATTTGCGCTTAAACCAAGTGGTTAATTTCACTGACACCAAAATTCGTAAGGTCGCTGACACAGACGAAAATTTACTTGAAGACATCATCAAGAAAGCGTCACATAAACCTAAAAAATCGAGCAAAGGCCAAGTTGAAGTTAATGGTGTGGGTAATTTAATGAGTCATATCGCTCGTTGTTGTCAACCGGTACCTGGTGATGAAATTTTTGGATACATCACTATGGGGCGGGGAATTTCAGTGCACCGCAGCGATTGCGAGCAAGTCAAAGAGTTAATGCGTGCTCATCCTGAACGTAGCGTCGATGTGATTTGGGGCGAGAACTACTCTGGTGGTTATCGAATTCGCGTTAGGGTGCTATCACATGACCGTAGTGGTTTGTTACGTGACTTAACCACAGTGCTGGCAGCTGAAAAGTCTAACGTGATGGCCATGAGTTCATCATCAGACGTGAAAACTCAAACCGCAACGGTAGAAGTTGAACTTGAGTTGTACAACTTAGACGGTTTATCACGGATCCTCGCCAAGTTATCCCAAGTTGATGGCGTGATTGAGTCGCGTAGACTTTAGTTAACAGACGGTAATTCGCAGATAATCAAGACACAGATAATCACATTATCGCGATCAAGGCACCTCTAACGAAGGTGCCTTTTTACTTATTTCAAAGAGGACACTATCGTGGCAGATATTCAATCGTTATTGACCATTATGCAGCAATTGCGCGACCCTAAATCAGGATGTCCGTGGGATCTTGCCCAAGACTTTACAACTATAGTGCCTTTTACCTTAGAAGAAGCTTATGAAGTAGTGGATACTATTGAGCGCAAAGCATGGCAGGAATTACCTGATGAACTGGGTGATTTATTATTTCAGGTGGTGTTTTATTGCCAATTAGGCCAAGAGCAAGGCATGTTTAACTTTGCCACAGTGATTGAGCGTATTAGTGATAAGTTGGTTCGTCGTCATCCCCATGTGTTTGGCCAACCAGAAACCCAAGCACCTGCGGCAATCACCAATACCGATGATTTAAGCCAAGCCTGGGATAGATTAAAAGCCTCAGAACGTCAGCAAAAGCAACTGCATTCCGCTTTAGATGATATTCCTCACGCATTACCGGCACTCAGTCGAGCACGAAAAATACAACATCGAGTGGCAAAAGTGGGGTTCGATTGGGCCGAGCTTGATCCTGTGGTGGCTAAAATACATGAAGAAATCGATGAAGTACTGGTAGAAGTTAATCAACGACATCAAGATCCTGATTTTTACCAACCGAGAATTGTCGATGAAATGGGCGATTTATTGTTTGCAGTGGTCAATCTTGCGCGCCACTTAAAGGTTGATCCCGAGCAAGCATTGCGTCAAGCCAATCATAAATTTGAACGGCGATTCAGAGGGGTTGAACAATGTGTTGCCCTAAGTGGAAAACCAATAGAGCAACACAGCTTAGAGCAATTAGACCACTACTGGAATCGTGTAAAACAACACGAAAACATAAATTAAGCTAAAATTAGCGCGTTTAAGTTTGTCGAAACGAGGTGGCTTTGCTATAATATCGCCCCGTCCTAGTGCTTTCTTACAAGCACGTTTATTCCAACACAATTTCTCAGGTTCAGCATGACTACAAGGTATATCTTCGTTACTGGTGGCGTTGTTTCATCACTAGGTAAAGGCATTGCAGCGGCTTCGCTCGCAGCAATTTTAGAGGCGCGTGGCCTCAATGTAACCATTATGAAACTTGACCCCTATATTAACGTCGATCCGGGTACCATGAGCCCGACTCAGCACGGTGAAGTATTCGTGACTGAAGATGGCGCTGAAACCGATCTTGACTTAGGTCATTACGAGCGTTTTATTCGCACTAAAATGAATCGTCGTAATAACTTTACCACTGGGCGTATTTACGAAGAAGTGATTAGTAAAGAACGCCGTGGTGATTATTTAGGCGCAACCATTCAGGTTATTCCTCACATTACTAACGCGATTAAAGAAAAAGTGTTAGCCGGTGGAGAAGGCCATGATGTGGCGATTGTGGAAATCGGTGGCACGGTAGGTGATATCGAATCATTACCTTTCCTTGAGTCTATTCGTCAATTAGGTGCAGAGCTAGGACGTGAACGCACTCTATTTATGCATTTAACCTTAGTGCCATTCTTAGGCGCAGCGGGTGAAATTAAAACTAAGCCTACGCAACACTCTGTTAAAGAGTTACGTTCTATTGGTATTGCTCCAGATGTGTTGGTTTGCCGTGGCGACCGTGCTATTCCTGCGAATGAAAAAGCCAAAATTTCGTTATTCTGTAACGTTGAAGAACGTGCAGTTATTTCGTTAAAAGACGTTGATAGCATCTATAAAATCCCAGCGCTATTGCGTTCACAAGGATTAGATGACTTGGTCATCAAACGTTTTAATTTAGAATGTAACGAAGCTGATTTGTCTGAGTGGGAAAATGTTATTTATCAAGAAGCCAATCCAAATGGTGAAGTGACTATTGGTATGGTTGGTAAATATATTGAATTACCTGACGCTTACAAGTCGGTTAACGAAGCCTTGAAACATGCGGGCTTGAAAAAACGCGTAACAGTGAACATTAAGTACATTGATTCACAAACTGTTGAAGCTAAAGGCGAAGAAGTATTACAAGGTCTGGACGGTATTTTAGTCCCAGGCGGCTTCGGTGAACGTGGTGTTGAAGGTAAGATTTTTGCTGCCAAATTTGCCCGTGAAAACAACCTACCTTATTTTGGTATTTGTTTAGGTATGCAAGTGGCATTAATTGAATTTGCTCGTCATGTGGCAGGTTTAGAAGGTGCACATTCAACTGAATTTAACTCGCAAACACCTCATCCAGTAGTGGGATTAATTACCGAGTGGATTAACGAAGAAGGTGATGTTGAAACGCGCCATGAGTCTTCTGATTTAGGTGGCACTATGCGTTTAGGCGCTCAGCTATGTCATTTGAAACAAGGAACTAAAGCCGCTGAATCCTACAAGGCTACAACTTGCGTTGAGCGTCATCGTCACCGTTACGAAGTCAACAACAACTATATTGAGCGTCTTGAAAAGGCCGGTTTAGTGTTTAGTGGTTTATCATCTGATCGTAAATTGATTGAGATGATCGAGCTACCAAATCATCCATGGTTTGTGGCAAGTCAATTCCATCCGGAATTCACTTCAACCCCACGCGACGGTCATGCATTATTTGAAGGGTTTATTGCCGCTTCTTATGCGTATCAAAAACGCGATATCGCTTAATGAACTAGCCGCTAATGCATGCATTAGCGGCTTTTTTATGCAGGATACTTGCGTTAGATCAAATAATAGCCTCAATCTTGTATCACAGTAGTCAAAACTAAGTTGATGCAAAGTCTAATTCGATTTATCCTAAGTGATATTCGAATTTAAATTACAAAACTGAAAGTTATATACCAATAAGTCTGCTGTTTTTAGTGTTGTATGTATTTTTATTGGTATTAACTTTTTATTTCTTTTAATTTTTTAATTTACTTACACAAAGTACGAGGGAATTATGGCTAACATTATTAAAGTGATTGGTCGCGAGATTATGGATTCTCGTGGTAACCCAACGGTTGAAGCAGAAGTGCATTTAGAAGGCGGTTTTATCGGTATGGCTGCAGCGCCATCTGGCGCATCGACCGGTAGTCGCGAAGCTTTAGAACTTCGTGACGGCGACAAAGCGCGTTACCTAGGTAAAGGTGTTCTTAAGGCTGTTACCGCTGTTAATGGCCCAATCGCAGAAGCGTTAAAAGGCAAAGATGCATTGGCTCAAGCTGAACTTGACCAAATCATGATTGACTTGGATGGAACAGAGAACAAAGCAAAATTTGGCGCGAACGCGATTTTAGCAGTGTCTCTTGCTGTTGCTAAAGCGGCTGCTGCGGCTAAACACGTACCTTTATATGCTCACATTGCTGACTTAAACGGTACTCCAGGTGTTTACTCTATGCCTCTTCCAATGATGAACATCATCAATGGTGGCGAGCATGCTGATAACAGCGTTGATATCCAAGAGTTTATGATCCAGCCTGTTGGCGCTAAGACGTTCCGTGAAGGCTTACGTATGGGCGCTGAAGTATTCCACAGCCTAGCTAAAGTATTAAAAGCTGACGGTCACTCAACTGCTGTTGGTGATGAAGGTGGGTTTGCGCCTAACCTAGCCTCTAACGAAGCGGCTCTAGCGGCAATCAAAGTTGCTGTTGCCAACGCCGGATATGAGTTAGGTAAAGACATCACCTTAGCGATGGATTGTGCTGCATCTGAGTTTTATGACAAAGAAGCAAACATCTACGATCTTAAAGGTGAAGGTAAGAAATTTACTTCTGAAGAATTTAACTTCTTCTTACAAGGTTTGACGCAACGTTACCCAATCGTTTCTATCGAAGACGGTCTTGATGAGTCTGACTGGGATGGTTTTGCTCACCAAACTAAACTAATGGGCGATAAAATCCAATTAGTAGGTGATGATCTATTCGTAACCAATACCAAAATTCTTAAGCGTGGTATCGATAATGGTATTGCTAACTCTATCCTGATTAAATTCAACCAAATCGGTACATTAACTGAAACTTTGGCTGCAATTAAAATGGCTAAAGATGCAGGCTTTACGGTTGTTATCTCTCACCGTAGCGGTGAGACAGAAGATTCAACGATTGCTGATTTAGCTGTTGGTACCGCGGCAGGTCAAATCAAAACCGGTTCGCTAAGCCGTAGTGACCGTGTTGCTAAATACAACCAATTGCTGCGTATTGAAGAAGCTTTAGGTTCAAAAGCACCGTATAACGGTCTTAAAGAAGTCAAAGGCCAAGCATAATATTTTTGCTTTAGCTTAAAAAGGCCACCACTTGGTGGCCTTTTTTGTTGTACTATAACAGTCATATTTTCTAGGGGTTACTTCGACATAACTTAATATTATGAAACAACTAATATTTTTATTGATTTGTTTATTATCACTTTTACAGTACCGGCTTTGGCAGGGCGATAACAACTTTTCAGAATATGTCGTCTTGCAAACGCAAATCGCGGCGCAAGAACAAAGTAATGACAAGCTTGTTGCTCGAAATCAAATCCTTAAAGAAGAAATTATTGATTTAAAAAGTGGCACAGAAGCCATTGAAGAACGTGCCCGTAACGAGTTAGGTATGGTTAAAGAAGGCGAGACGTTTTATCGAGTTGTAGGCAGTGAGCTGCGTGAACGCAACCAATTTAATCGTTAACCTTATGTGGTACTGCAGGTATAACCCTCAATCATATTACTTTCAATCTTGGTACTGCTAATATGCGCAACAATCCTCGTTCTATTATCGCTATTGTACCTGCTGCAGGTATTGGTAGCCGCATGGGTGCTGACAAACCTAAGCAATATTTAATGCTTGGTCAACAAAGTATTCTCGCTCATACATTAGATACATTATTCGCTCACCCTGAAATAGAACAAGTCATTGTTGCATTGCATCCACAAGATCATTATTTCAGCCAATTACCGCAATCTCAGCATCCTAAGTTAATCCAAGTTGTGGGTGGTGGAGAGCGTGCCGACTCAGTTTTAGCCGCATTAGACTATGTTTATAGTCATCATCCAGACGCGTGGGCGCTAGTCCATGATGCCGCCAGGCCTTGTGTTACCCTAACCGATATCAGTCGATTAATTGAGTCTGTAGACATTTATCCTCAAGGCGCTATTTTGGCGGCACCGGTTCGTGACACCATGAAGCGCAGTGATGCCAGTGGTCATATTGTTAATACTGTCGATCGCACCTTGTTATGGCATGCGCTCACCCCACAATTTTTCCCAGCATCAATTTTACGCCGCCATTTATCAGCAGCATTAGCGGCGCAGGCCCCTATTACAGATGAAGCCAGTGCTATGGAATGGGCTGGTGTTATGCCGGGGTTGGTCAGTGGTCGGGTGGATAATATTAAAGTGACTCATCCAGATGATTTACAATTGGCAGTTTTGTTTATGTCACAACAATAAATTTAACAGATTTAGCTCGAGTCGTTAATATCACCTGATAGTCAGCTAACGTAAGGTTTTGAAATGAATATTCGTATCGGTCATGGTTTTGATGTACACAAATTTGGCGGTGACAGCCCGCTTATTTTAGGCGGGGTGACGGTGCCTTATGAAAGTGGGCTGATAGCTCATTCTGATGGTGATGTCGTTCTGCATGCTATTAGCGATGCCATATTAGGTGCGATGGCATTAGGCGACATAGGTAAACATTTTCCTGATACCGATGCTAATTTTGCTGGTGCAGATAGCCGAGAGTTATTGAAACATTGCTATCAACTTGCACTGCAAAAGCAGTTTGTTTTAGGTAACCTCGATGTGACTATTATTGCGCAAGCACCTAAAATGGCGCCTCATATTGAAGCGATACGTCAGTGTTTAAGTGTCGATTTACAAACCGATATCGATAATATTAATGTAAAAGCGACGACCACCGAAAAACTTGGTTTTACTGGGCGTAAAGAAGGCATTGCCGTTGAAGCTGTTGTGTTGATGAAGAGCCAATAACCTAAAAATATATAGAGAGTTCTGTCACATGAAAGAATTACATTACCTATTTGGTAAACCAATAAGCCAAGCTGATTTACGTACCCATAACAGTGATTTTATTGTCCAAGAAATTTTGCCTTTTACGCCAACTGGCGAAGGTGAACATCATATGCTCCACGTGCGCAAAAATGGCATGAATACGGTTTATGTTGCTGAGATATTAGCTAAATTTGCTAAGGTTCATCCAAAAGAAGTGACTTATGCTGGCCAAAAAGACAAAAATGCCATTACTGAACAATGGTTCGGGATCCGCATTCCTGGTAAAGAAACACCAGAGTGGGCTCAGCTAAATGATGAAAAGCTAACGATTTTATCGAGTAGCCGTCATAGCAAAAAACTGCGTATAGGCGCATTACTTGGCAACCGGTTTGTGCTGACATTACGAAATATTACTGATGCTACCGATGTTGACATGCGTTTACAGCAGATTGCTAAACTGGGTGTGCCTAATTATTTTGGTGAACAACGTTTTGGCCATGATGGTAAAAACCTTATCTTAGGCCGACAAATGCTCAGTGGTGGTCGAAATATAAAAGATCGTCACAAACGCAGCATGTATTTATCGGCTGTGCGTTCCAATATATTTAACCAAGTGGTGTCATTTCGCCTCGCCAATCATCATATCGAGACATTAACAGGCGATTGTGTGATGTTAGCCGGCAGTAAAAGCTATTTTACTGTGGAAGCTTGGGATGACGTTCTGACAACTCGTTTAGCAGAAAAAGATATTCAACTTGCAGCACCATTGTGGGGCAGGGGAACACCATTAGCACAAGGTGATGCATTAGCAGTAGAAATGATGCCGTTAGCCGAATTTTCAGCTGATCTTCAGGGCCTCGAAGAAGCGGGTTTGTCACAAGAAAGACGGCCTTTATTGCTTGAACCTCAAGGAATGAAATGGCAATTTGACGCCGATACGCTAACACTTGAATTTATATTACCAGCAGGGAGTTATGCTACATCAGTGCTTCGTGAACTGGTTGATTATCAAGATGTCCAAGAGTCACAGCGAAAAGTGATGGTTGCAGATCAACAAGCTAAAACAAATGAAGAGTGTTAATGAATGATTAATATTTTAGTCAGTAATGATGATGGTGTTAATGCACCCGGTATTATTGCGTTAAGCCAGGCACTGAGTGAGTTTGCGCAAGTATTAACGGTTGCACCTGATCGTAATTGCTCGGGAGCAAGTAACTCATTAACCTTGACTAATCCATTAAGAATTAATAACTTAGATAACGGCAGTATTTCTGTTAATGGCACACCCACAGACTGTGTCCATCTTGCGATTAGACAGCTTTGTGATGTCGAGCCCGATATTGTGGTTTCAGGTATTAATGCCGGAGCGAATATGGGCGATGATACCTTATATTCTGGTACTGTTGCAGCAGCCATGGAAGGGCGTTTTTTAGGTTTACCCGCTATTGCTATATCACTGGCGGGTAAATCACTCGTTCACTATGATACCGCTGCAATTTATGCCGTGAAAATCGTAAAAGGTTTACTGTCTCACCCAATTAGCCGCGATCAAATTTTAAATGTTAATGTTCCTGATTTGCCTTTAACACAAATTAAAGGGATTAAAGTCACCCGTTTGGGGGCCAGGCATAAAGCTGAAGGTATGATAAAAACCCAAGATCCAGCGGGTAAAGATATATACTGGCTCGGGCCAGTTGGCAGTGAACAAGATGCGGGTGATGGAACTGATTTTGGTGCAGTCGCAGCAGGTTATGTTTCGATAACTCCGCTAACCGTTGACTTAACAGCATACAATCAACTTGATGGATTAGCCGATTGGATAATAAAAATATGACCCGGGTAGCGTCAACATCAGCACTTAATTTGGCCAAAAAGTTGGCGGAGGCAGGGATTAAAGATCCTGCAGTATTGCATGCTGTCGCGACTACACCACGAGAGATGTTTCTTGATGGTGCGCTAGCTCATAAAGCCTATGAAAATACCGCGTTACCTATAGGGCAGGGACAAACTATTTCACAGCCTTATATCGTTGCTCGAATGACAGAGCTGTTAATGCAGCACCAACCTCAAAAAGTGCTCGAAGTTGGTACAGGATCAGGATATCAAGCCGCCGTTTTAGCGTCATTAATTCCTGAGCTCTGTACTATTGAGCGAATAAAGGCATTGCAAATACAAGCTCGGCAACGTTTAAAGCGTCTCGATTTACATAATGTGTCATTTAAATACGGTGACGGTTGGCAAGGTTGGCCAAATCGCGGTCCATTTGATGGCATTATGGTGACTGCTGCTGCGGCAACAGTGCCTCAAGCCTTGCTTGAACAATTAGCTGAACATGGAGTTTTAATTATTCCTGTTGGAGAAGACATCCAACAATTACTCAAAATTACCCGTATTGGACAGTCATTCCAATCTGAGATTATCGAGGCGGTTAAATTTGTGCCGCTTATTAACGGAGATTTGGCGTAGTCAATTCGACACAGTTGAGTTTTGGTTAGTGAACAAATGTTCGTTTGGAATAAGCTTGTTTTAGCTTAACAATCATGTATTTTTCTCTGTAAGGATTTTGTTTGATGAATACCGGTTGGCCAAACTTTATGGTCTTAGCAATTATGCTCACAGGATGCAGCTTTCAAGCAGATCGTCCTGCGCCGGTTGACAGTTTATCATCAAAAAATCATGGACCTCGTTACCATAAAGGGTCATTAAAAACCGATAAATATAAAGTAAAGCAAGGCGACACCCTTTATTCAATCGCTTGGGGAGCTGGACGCCATTTTGCCGAAGTTGCTCGCTTGAACCATTTATCGGCTCCTTATACTATATATCCTGGCCAAATACTTCATTTAGCGGCCAAAAGTAATCGTCCAACGCCAACTGTTCGTACCCCTCAAACTCAGGTTGCTTCTGTTCAAACTCAAGCCATTAATAAGCCATATATTGCCAGTTCAATTGGTTCAAAATCAGAAACAATAAAGTCAGTAGTCACTTCAAAGCCAGGCACAGCAGCTGTTTCAAGCAGAACGAAAAAAGAGCTTGATCACAAAGTCAAGCCTGCGTATTCTGTAACAACTACCCAACAAACAATTAACCAAAATACAAGTGGTTCTGTCGCAAATTTACCACAACAAGTTCAATTATGGCATTGGCCAGTTAGAGGTCGGATAATCGGGTATTTTTCGGCTTCAGAACAAGGCAATCAAGGTATTAAGATTGCAGGTAATCGCGGTGATATTATTAAAGCCGCTGCAGATGGGAAAGTCGTGTATGCAGGTAATGCACTGCGCGGATATGGCAATTTAGTGATTATCAAACACAATGATGATTTTTTAAGTGCTTATGCGCATGCTGACACGATAGTGGTTAAGGAAAGGCAATATGTGACGGCAGGTCAAACAGTTGCAAAAATGGGCAGTACTGGGACTAATCAAGTTATGCTTCACTTTGAAGTGCGCTTTCATGGTAAGTCTGTCAACCCATTACGATATCTACCTAAACAGTAATTGTTTAGCAACATAAATAACGGAGGATAAGCGAGTGCAGTAGATTAAATAACATAAATTAGGTTTGGGAGAGCAATTATGAGCCGCAAAAATAATACTGCTTCAGCAGAATGTCTTGTCGATCTAGCTAAACAACCACCAGAAGTTGCAACCGATGATGCTAATTTGGTGCAACAACTCGATATTGAAGAAAAAGTCCAAGATGACTTACAGAAAAATTTAGACGCCACTCAATTATATTTAGGTGAAATAGGTTTTTCCCCGCTACTAACAGCAGAGGAAGAAGTATTTTTTTCACGTAAAGCCCTCAAAGGCTGCGAAAAATCTCGCAACCGCATGATAGAAAGTAATCTCCGTCTTGTCGTTAAAATTTCCAGAAGATATAACAACCGCGGATTAGCGTTGCTCGATCTTATTGAAGAAGGCAATTTAGGTTTAATTAGAGCGGTGGAAAAGTTCGACCCAGAGCGTGGTTTCCGTTTTTCTACTTACGCGACCTGGTGGATCAGACAAACTATTGAACGGGCAATTATGAATCAAACCCGCACCATTCGCCTGCCTATCCATATAGTTAAAGAATTAAATGTTTACTTACGCACCGCAAGACAGCTGGCGCAAAAACTTGATCACGAACCGACTGCTGAAGAAATTGCAGAAAAGTTAGATGTGTCGACGGGTGATGTCAGTCGCATGTTGAAACTAAATGAACGAATTACTTCTGTCGACACACCACTGAGCGGCGATAATGAGAAGGCTTTATTAGATGTTATTGCTGATGACGATTCAGTAGGCCCGGATTATCGGGTGCAAAATGAAGACTTATCGAATTCGATAGTTGGATGGTTAAATGAGCTTAATACTAAACAACGTGAAGTACTGGCGAGACGCTTTGGCTTACTCGGATATGAACCTTCAACGTTAGAGAATGTTGGTGCTGAAATTGGTTTAACACGTGAACGTGTGCGTCAAATTCAAGTGGAAGCGCTTAAACGTTTAAAAGATTTATTGGGCGCTCAAGGGCTTTCTGTTGAAGCATTATTCAGAGACTAATGGACAGTGAACGTTTACTGTCATAACTCAGTTACTGGTGATTAATTAATTTAACTTGAATCATTTGTGATAGCTAAATTTTGGATAACGTTAGCTTAAGCTATTGTTGGGATGCGGGTAAAGCCTATATGAGAGATTACTTTTTGCTCATGTGTTTAGGTTTATCCCGACAACCAAGACCCACATCATTGATGTGATTGTGATCGATTGATCACTATTCGATATGACAATTTAAGCTCAGTTCAGCAACTTGTTAGAAAGACAATCCTATTGTCTATAGCCTATTTTATGCCTGTCTCACTCCCTCGGTACGTTTATCCTTTTGATGCAGTATATTGCTAAGAGCTAATTAATAGTGGGTTTGCGTCAGTTAATCGTAAATATCAAATGGAAGTCTTTGCAGACTTCCACCGTTGTTATCGTCGCGAATAATCACTAGCACTATTTGTTAGCTCACGTTGTTTAAGCGCTTCAATTCATATAAATAATCTAATGCCTGTTTAGGGGTCAAATCATCAGGGTTAATTAGTGCTAACTTTTCCAATACTGCTGATGGCTCTGGCATTGGTGGTAATAAATTCATACTCACTTGAGCCTGATTATGTTGTGGGGAACTCATATCCCTATTTTCAAGTTGATGTAGCTTTTGTTTTGCCGCCTTAATGACCGCTGCGGGAACCCCGGCTAGCGCCGCGACTTGTAAGCCATAACTTTTACTTGCCGCACCTTCTTGCACTGAATGCATAAAGGCAATGGTGTCGTCGTGTTCTATTGCATCTAGGTGCACATTCATTACTGATGGTAACAGCTCTGGCAGTTGGGTGAGTTCAAAATAATGAGTGGCAAATAATGTCAGTGCACTAACATTTTTCGCGAGATATTCTGCAGCAGACCATGCCAGCGATAAACCATCATAGGTTGAAGTACCGCGGCCTATCTCATCCATTAACACTAAACTGTTTGCGGTCGCATTATGCAAAATATTAGCCGTTTCGGTCATTTCAACCATAAAGGTGGAGCGACCAGATGCTAAATCGTCAGATGCGCCAATACGGGTGAATATCCGATCGATTTCACCAATTTGAGCTGAGTCAGCAGGAACAAAACAGCCTATGTGTGCCATTAATGTAATCAGTGCCGCTTGACGCATATAGGTTGATTTACCGCCCATATTAGGACCAGTTACAATAAGCATTTGCCGTTTAGGTGTTAATACCACAGGGTTAGCAATAAATGCTGCTTGACTGACGCGCTCTACCACAGGATGGCGTCCAGCATTGATATGAATACCAATATCCTGCGTCATTTGTGGACATTGATAATTAAGGGTTTCTGCACGCTCGGCAAAATTACTTAATATATCTAATTCGGCCGCTGCACTGGCAAACTGTTGCAACTCTTGTAATTTAGGTAGCAATAAGTCAAAAAGTTGTTCCCACAGTTGTTTTTCAAGTGCGAGCGCTTTGCCCTGGCTTGAGAGCACCTTTTCTTCGTATTCTTTTAATTCTGGAGTGATATAACGTTCGGTGCCTTTAAGGGTTTGGCGACGTTGATAACTCAGTGGCACTCTATCAGCTTGTAAACGGCTGACTTCAATGTAGTAACCATGGACGCGGTTATAACCTACTTTTAAAGTGTTAATTCCAGTTTGCTGTTTCTCGCGAGCTTCAAGTTCGACTAAATAATCACTTGCGCCTTCACTTAACTTACGCCATTCGTCTAATTCATTGTTGTAGCCCGTTCGGATTACGCCACCGTCACGAATTAATACTGGCGGATTATCAACAATTGCGCGTGCTAATAAATCGTGTTGTTCTGGAAACTCACCCAATAATTGAATTAAAGCTGTCAATCTTGGTTGTTGGCAAACGGCTAATGTTTGTTGAATTTCAGGTAGCAGTGCTAGCGCTTGCTTTAAACGTGAAAAATCACGAGGTCTGGCGCTACGCAGTGCCAAACGAGCCATAATACGTTCAATATCGCCTAAAACCTTCAGCTGCTCATGCAGGGGGTGATATATATCTTGCTCAATCAACTCGCTTACGGCGTTATGGCGATATTGAATCGTTTGTCTATTTCGAAGTGGCTCATGGATCCAGCGTTGTAACATGCGACTGCCCATAGGCGTGGCAGTATTATCGAGTACCCACGACAGGGTATTTTCACGCCCACCAGATAAGTTTTGCGTTAACTCTAAGTTACGTCGCGTCGCGGCATCTAAAATAATGGATTCAGATTGGTTAAAACGCACAATCGAATTAATATGTGGCAGTGCCATCTTTTGCGTATCTTTGACATACTGCATTAAACAACCAGCAGCTTGTAATGCTAAGCGTGCATCACTAATACCAAAGCCATGTAAATCTTTGGTACCAAATTGACCAAGCAGTAAATTTACGCAAGTATCATAATCAAATTCCCACTCTGGACGGCGACGAATACCTTTCATATTATTGATTAATAACATGTCAGTAAAATCTTCACTGTAGAGCAACTCGGCAGGATTAGTACGTTGTAATTCAGCTTCTAGGGCTTCACGAGTAGGTAATTCAGCAACCACAAAACGACCTGATGAAATATCTAAGGTAGCGTATCCAAAACCGTTTTTACCTTGATAAAGCGCCGCCAGTAAATTGTCGTGTTTTTCTTGAAGTAAAGCCTCATCCGTTAAGGTACCAGGAGTCACAATGCGTACGACTTGACGCTCAACTGGGCCTTTTGATGTCGCAGGATCACCAATTTGCTCACAAATAGCTACAGACTGGCCGATATTGACTAGTTTAGCTAAATAGCCTTCTACAGCATGATAGGGGATTCCAGCCATTGGGATAGGATCGCCGCCGCTTTTTCCGCGAGCAGTAAGTGAAATCCCCAGCATTTCAGAAGCGCGCTTAGCATCATCGTAAAACAACTCATAAAAATCACCCATTCGGTAAAACAATAACATATCAGGATGGGCCGCTTTTAAGCCTAAATACTGACGCATCATCGGGGTGTGTTTTTCTAAATCGCTGGTATCAATCACTGTCATTATGAACACTTCACTATTAATCAATCTTAGGACGTAAATCTTATGAGGCTAATCTTAACAATATTTGCCCCTAGGGTATAAATAGATTCAAACAAAAAAGTATATGGAGATAAAATATTGATGTAAAAAGGCAATTCGCTAAGGTTTAAAAAAAATTGCCCTCAGCACTTGATACTGTATGACTATACAGTATACTGATGAACATAATGAAATGGTTTACATCATTTCACCTAAGTCAAAATAGCATTTTACTAAACGTATTGAATGCCTTAAGAGGGTTTTATAATGAAGGTTGATCCAAACAAAGAGAAAGCGCTAGCCGCCGTATTAAGCCAAATTGAAAAGCAGTTTGGTAAAGGCTCAATTATGAAGTTGGGCGAAGATCGCACAATGGATGTTGAAACTATCTCTACCGGTTCGCTTTCATTGGACATCGCACTTGGTGCGGGTGGTTTACCAATGGGACGTATCGTTGAGATTTACGGCCCAGAGTCATCAGGTAAAACCACATTAACTCTTGAAGTGATTGCCGCAGCGCAACGCGAAGGTAAAACCTGTGCGTTTATTGATGCTGAACATGCTCTTGACCCAATTTATGCCAAAAAGCTAGGCGTAGATATTGATAATTTACTTTGTTCACAGCCAGATACAGGCGAACAAGCACTAGAAATTTGTGATGCGTTAACGCGTTCAGGTGCGGTAGACGTAATCGTTGTCGATTCTGTTGCAGCATTAACACCAAAAGCAGAAATTGAAGGTGAAATTGGTGACTCGCATATGGGCCTTGCTGCGCGTATGATGAGCCAAGCGATGCGCAAACTTGCTGGTAACCTTAAGCAATCAAACACACTGCTTATTTTTATTAACCAAATTCGTATGAAAATTGGTGTAATGTTTGGTAGCCCAGAAACGACCACAGGTGGTAATGCACTTAAATTCTACGCATCTGTTCGTTTAGATATTCGTCGTACCGGTGCGATTAAAGATGGCGATGAAGTCATCGGTAATGAAACTCGCGTTAAAGTGGTTAAAAATAAGATTGCAGCTCCATTTAAGCAAGCTGAATTCCAGATCCTTTATGGACAAGGTATTAACCGTACCGGCGAACTAGTTGACTTAGGTGTTGCACACAAGCTGGTTGATAAAGCCGGTGCTTGGTACAGCTACAAAGGCGAAAAAATTGGTCAAGGCCGTGCCAATGCTGGTAAATTTTTGACTGAAAATCCAGCTATTGCCGATGAAATTAATACCACTCTTCGTGGCATGTTATTGAATGGTGGGGCTAACTCATCAGACTCAACCACTGAAAGTGATGAGAATATTGACCTTGAAACAGGTGAAGTATTCTAAATTAGCCAGTCATATTTATCGCGGTAGCGCTTCTGCGCGCCGCGAAAATTGCCGCCATAGAGTCGCCTCGTTACACGCACTCACCATCTTTTACACTCACCATATTTTAAAAGCCATCCAGTCTAAATGTTGCAGATAATGGCAAACTCAGCGCCTTTTAAGTGACACTTGTTATGCGCAATGGCTAATCATGCCAGCTATAGTCAACACCGCTTTAAGCAAACAAAATATCTAAAGCCTTTAAAGCCCTTGGTAAGCATTTATTTGTGTTTGCTAATGTTAAGGTGATTGAATCATTTTTAAGTAAAGTTGGGTACATTGAGAAATGTACGGCGACAAGTTGCTCTATCAAATGTCGGTTAGGCTAAATAACATCCTTTTTAATAGCATCCTTTTTAATAACATCCTTTTTAATCACATTATTTCTTATCACATCACGATTGTGCTGATTACCAGACTCGCCAAAATGTTAACTATCTTGGTTTCTTATGCGTTTGATTTGGTTGCTTATCAGATTGATTAATAAAATTATGTCCTAGTCATGATCAACGAGCTTATTTATCGACAAGATAGAAATGCATATTCCGTTTAAATAATCAGTGGATTGAGTTCGCTATCTCCGTCGTTATCGGGCCGGTAGATCGTTATTCTATCGATTTTGTCGAGATTATAATCAACTGACTCAACTCGCTTCTTTCGGCAAATTCAGTATATAATGCCTACATTTACTAGCTTGCATATCAAGCTCGTTACTTTTGTATTTTCTCTATTCAGGGCCATTTCATGTTTCAGACTACAGCAGAGTTAAGAAGTGCATTTTTAAAGTACTTTGAAGATAACGGACATCAGGTTGTTGATAGCAGCTCGCTCGTTCCCACTAACGACCCAACACTGTTATTTACCAATGCGGGTATGAATCAGTTTAAAGATGTGTTCCTCGGTATGGATAAGCGCAACTATAGCCGAGCAACAACATCACAACGTTGCGTTCGTGCTGGTGGTAAACATAACGATTTAGACAATGTGGGTTATACCGCTCGTCACCACACTTTTTTTGAAATGTTGGGTAATTTCAGTTTTGGCGATTATTTTAAAGAAGATGCGATTCGTTTTGCGTGGACCTTTTTAACTGAAACCCTCAAGCTGCCAAAAGATCGCTTATGTGTCACCATTTATGAAACAGATGACGAAGCCTATGAGCTTTGGACGCAAAAAATTGGTGTTGCACCTGAAAATATGATCCGTATTGGTGATAATAAAGGTGGCGCGTTTGCGTCTGATAACTTCTGGCAGATGGGTGATACCGGACCTTGTGGCCCATGTAGCGAAATTTTCTATGATCATGGCGATCATATCTGGGGTGGTCGTCCTGGTACGCCTGAAGAAGACGGCGATCGCTTTATTGAAATCTGGAATATTGTATTTATGCAATATAACCGTCAAGCCGACGGTGAAATGTTGCCATTGCCTAAACCTTCGGTTGATACAGGTATGGGCATTGAGCGTATTGCAGCAATTATGCAAGGTGTGCATTCAAACTACGAAATCGATATCTTTAAACAACTCATCGCAAAAACGGCTGAAATTATTGGTGTATCTGATTTAGAAAATAAATCATTACGGGTTATTGCTGATCATATACGTTCTTGTGCATTTTTAATTGCCGATGGTGTTATGCCATCAAACGAAGGCCGTGGTTATGTATTGCGTCGTATTATTCGTCGCGCAGTTCGTCACGGTAATAAGCTTGGTGCTACCGATGCATTTTTCTATAAGTTAGTCCCAACACTCATTAGCGTTATGGGTGATGCAGCTAATGGTTTAAAACAAACACAAGCCATTGTTGAAAAAGCCTTAAAAGCAGAAGAAGAGCAGTTTGCTCGTACACTTGAGCGTGGCTTAGTGATTTTGGATGGTGCGCTAAATACGCTACAAGGTAATACTTTAGATGGTGAAACGGTATTTAAACTGTATGACACTTATGGTTTTCCAGTTGATTTAACCGCTGATGTTTGTCGTGAACGTGATATTAATGTTGATGAAGCAGGCTTTGAAGTCGCAATGGCGGAGCAAAGAAGTCGCGCACAAGCCGCAGGTAACTTTGGCGCAGATTATAATAGCCAATTAATTATTGATGCAGAAACCGCATTCAGTGGTTATACCGAGTTAACTGGTCAGCCTAATGTGATTGGTTTATATGTTGACGGTAAAGCGGTTGATACTGTGGTTGCCGGTCAAGATGCCGTGGTTGTGCTAGATAATACGCCATTCTATGCAGAGTCAGGTGGACAGGTGGGCGATAAAGGTCAACTGACAGCTGAAGGTTTACTGTTTATTGTTAACGACACGCAAAAGTTTGGCCCTGCTATTGGTCATGAAGGTCAATTAAGCCAAGGCAAATTAGTTATTGGTAAGCAGTTAATTGCGCAAGTGGATAAAAATTTACGTCATCGTACTCAGTTAAATCATTCCGTCACTCACTTACTGCATGCTGCATTACGTCAAGTGTTAGGCTCGCATGTGTCTCAGAAGGGCTCATTAGTTAACCCTGAGCGCTTACGTTTTGACTTTGCTCATTTTGAAGCGGTTACAGCTTCAGAGTTAAAAGCGGTTGAAGATCTAGTCAATACTCAAATTCGCCGTAACCATGAACTTTGCACCACTGAAATGGCCATTGACGAAGCCAAAGAAAAAGGCGCCATGGCATTATTTGGTGAGAAATACGATGACCAAGTCCGCGTGGTGACTATGGGGGATTTCTCTATCGAGCTATGTGGTGGTACTCATGTTGGCCGTACTGGTGATATTGGGTTATTTAAAATCACTTCTGAGGGCGGTATTGCTGCCGGTGTGCGTCGTATTGAGGCTGTCACAGGTATCGCAGCAATGGCTTATATTGCCGATCAACAAGCAGTATTAGATGAAGCCGCGCAATTACTTAAATCAGACAGTGCTTCAGTTGTGGCTAAGTTAAAAGCCCAGTTAGATAAAGTGAAGCAATTAGAAAAAGATTTGTCGCAGTTAAAAGATAAGTTAGCTGCAGCAGCCAGTGCCGATATGGCGGGTGATGCAGTCGACATCAATGGGGTTAAGTTGTTAGTTAAGCAGCTTGATGGCATTGATCCTGGTTCACTTCGTGGTTTACAAGATGAGCTGAAACAAAAGCTTAAATCTGCGATTATTGTCTTAGGTACGTCTAAAGACGGTAAAGTTAACTTAATTGCTGGTGTCAGCAATGATTTAACTAAAAAAGTTAAAGCGGGTGAGTTAGTGGCAATGGTCGCACAGCAGGTTGGCGGTAAGGGCGGCGGACGCCCAGATATGGCTCAAGCGGGTGGTACTCAGCCTGAGAATTTAGCCGCTGCATTAGCCTTGGTTGCACCTTGGGTAAACGAACGTTTAAGCTAATTAAATCTGTAAATTAACGATTTATCGGCAATTGAGTCATAAAGTCTACTATATGCAGCTTTATGACTTGAGTGCTATCAGTAGATTTGGCATAGTGAACTAACTTGCTAACAGTAAAAGCGTTTAAAAGGATTACCAGTATCAGACAATGCTTTTTTTTGTGCTCAAGTGTAGTACTCTGATTTGGTATTTGTTTTCCATTGCTAGCGTTTTTGTTATTGGTTTGCCGTATTGGATTGTTTAACCAGCGAGTCGTATCGTGAATGTGATTAATTGACGGTTAACCTCGTTTCAAAAGATGAAAATCATCAAGTTTTATGATTTCTTAAGAGAATATGCTTTATAAACCGACGTATTCAGAAATTGATACTATGATTTTATGTAAAGCAGACCTTATAATGAGCGCATATTACGGATAAAGCGTGTTATGCAGATTGAACTTAAAGGAGCAGTCGAATGCTAATTTTGACTCGTCGTGTAGGCGAAACATTAATGATCGGTGACGAAGTCACAGTTACTGTGTTAGGTGTTAAAGGTAACCAGGTACGTATCGGTGTCAATGCACCTAAAGAAGTCTCTGTTCATCGTGAAGAGATCTATCAACGTATTCAGTCTGAGAAGTCAGGTACCCCTTCTGAAGGTGGTAATTACTAAGTTCGAGCATATTTGATCGATATCAAAAAAGTCAGCATTTGCTGACTTTTTTGTTTTCTGCATGTGAGATATTTCTGGCGGTTAAACAGGGCGGTTAAACAGGGCGGTTAAGTTTATATCCAGTATGGTTAGTCAAAGCGCTGCATATTATTTAAGTTAAGGCTTACTCGCATCTGTGTACCACAGCAGAGTGATTATATTGATAATAGATAGCACATTCATCGATACACGGGCGAAGACTAAATACAGGAGCGCTCTGGCGTGTTAGTTGCCCTTTCTTCAACGACGAGCCCAATCCGTTATCGTAGTGATCCAATAGCAGGATGCCTATTCTATGTTGCAAAGCAAAATGCTTTGTCTCTTGGCTTACCCTCCAGACGAGGTTGAAGTATTAGCTCTACGCGAGTGATATTAAAAACAGCCTCCATGGCTTTGATTAAGATCTTGTTGAAGTATCTTACTGACACTCTAATATGAGCATTAGAAATCGCTTGGTTTTATTGTGTTGAGTCAGCATTAATCTATCTCAAACGATTTGCCCTAGTTGAGCTGGCATTAAGTGGTCAATTATCGTTCAGATTATCAACTACATAAAAAATACTTAAACCGTTCATGTTAATCATTATGGTCACATTAATTATGACAAATGGCCTGGCGAAATTTTAATCTTCAAAACCTCGTCTAAGTTAGTTAATTGATATGCTGATAATGTCGTTTGTAAAAAAAGTTTTTTATCGCTAAATTTCTAACAGACTTAACAGCGAGATAATGAGATGAAGGAAGATTATTTAAATCAATTTTCACTGAAAAGAACACTGTTTTTGTGACTATTTGAGTCTATTATCCCCAATGTGCTTAAAAACACTCCAAATGAAGTTAGGTTTCCTAAAAAGGGTTTGACTTATTTTCATCAAACAGTAATATGTGCGCCAAGAAACGGAGAGGTGGCCGAGTGGCCGAAGGCGCTCCCCTGCTAAGGGAGTATGGGCTTTAAATCCCATCGAGGGTTCGAATCCCTCCTTCTCCGCCATTTCTTACAATAGATATACGATGCGGATGTAGCTCAGCTGGATAGAGTACCTGGCTACGAACCAGGCGGTCGGAGGTTCGACTCCTCCCATCCGCACCATTATCTATTATAGTGTTAAACATGAATGCGCGTGTAGCTCAGCTGGATAGAGTACCTGGCTACGAACCAGGCGGTCGGAGGTTCGACTCCTCCCACGCGCACCATTCATGTTTCACTAAAACCCAATTTATGCGCGTGTAGCTCAGCTGGATAGAGTACCTGGCTACGAACCAGGCGGTCGGAGGTTCGACTCCTCCCACGCGCACCATATATTGCGGAGAGGTGGCCGAGTGGCCGAAGGCGCTCCCCTGCTAAGGGAGTATGGGCTTTAAATCCCATCGAGGGTTCGAATCCCTCCTTCTCCGCCATTCATTAAGTATAGTTAGCAGTTTAATGCTAGCTACAGCGATACTGATGAATGGCATGTTGTAAAGATTTTGCGCGTGTAGCTCAGCTGGATAGAGTACCTGGCTACGAACCAGGCGGTCGGAGGTTCGACTCCTCCCACGCGCACCATAATAAAAAAGCCCTGCATTATTGCAGGGCTTTTTTTATGGTTCATTTTTAGACTATTTTCTTATCCACGCCTAAGCCCTTTATCAACAAAAGCTGATATTTACATCTTTATTCACTTATCTCCCAAGTCGTGATTTGTTATTCATTTATCAAGCTGTTAAATCAATAAAATATGACTCATATCGTTGTTCTTATCATGGTTTTACTAATTTAAAGCTTATTAAGCGAAATTTATTGATGATTTAATAAATTATGCCTGTATTTATTGAGATTTATTGATCCAACCTCATCTAATATCACTAATTTGGTAAGACCAATTTACAAAAAGATAGCATTGTGGCGCTAATTTGTTTATATTTTGTGACGGTTTTTTGGGTTTTAATCTCAGTTTGCTGTTTTACCATGAAAATACAACTTCATTGAATACGCGTTCAATATGAATATTTATGCTTTATTGAATAGTTGATGCGCTTTATGTAATCGTTAACGGTGTTCCTGTCTTGGTGCAGGTTTGTGATATTGCACCGCGATCGCACATTAGCGCACGATACATAATAGCCAGCGCGATAGTTTGATGTTTAATAGAAAAAGTGAGGACACATGACATCGATATCAGAGCAGTTATCTGATGCACTTGGCATTATGGTAATGGGCATGGGCTTAGTATTTATTTTTTTGAGTATTTTAATCATTGGTATTGGCATTGTTGCCAAGCTTTTTCCTGCACCTATCGATGAGCCTGTCACTGGGCCAGCAACGACAGGTTGTGCAAAAACCGTTGGGATAGATCCTCAGTTGGTTGCCGCTATCACTTCTGCGATACATCAATACCGCGCAAAATAATTTTGGAGTCATTATGATCAAGCCGTTAGCATTAACCGATGTTGTCCTGCGTGACGCACACCAATCAATACTCGCAACACGTTTACGTATTGACGATATGTTACCTATTGCACCACTGTTAGACAAAATAGGCTTTTGGTCTCTTGAGTCATGGGGAGGGGCCACATTTGACTCTTGTATTCGCTATTTAGGTGAAGACCCTTGGGATCGCATTCGTGAACTCAAAAAAGCCATGCCTAATACCCCGCAGCAAATGTTGCTTCGAGGCCAAAATTTATTAGGTTATCGTCATTATGCCGATGATGTTGTTACGCGTTTTGTCGAACGAGCGCATGCCAATGGTGTCGATGTATTTCGTATTTTTGATGCGATGAACGACGTGCGTAATCTTGAAACCGCGGTTAAAGCGGTTAAAAATGTTGGCGGTCATGCTCAAGGAACAATTTCTTTCACTACTAGCCCAGTTCATTCTGTTGATACTTGGGTCGATATGGCAAAGCGTTTAGAAGATATGGGCGCTGATTCATTATGCATTAAAGACATGGCTGGTTTACTTAAACCGATGCAAGCTTACGATCTGATCAGCCGTTTAAAATCGCAAACCGACCTAATGGTGTCGATGCATTGTCATGCAACAACGGGCCTGAGCACGGCTACATATCAAAAAGCCATTGAAGCGGGTGTTGATGTGCTCGATACCGCTATCTCTTCAATGAGCCAGACTTACGGCCACAGCGCCACAGAAACCTTAGTGGCTATGGTTGAAGATACTGACAGAGCAACCGGTTACGATATGGTATTGCTAGAAGAGATTGCCGCTTACTTTCGTGAGGTGCGTAAAAAGTATGTGCGTTTCGAAGGTGCATTAAAAGGTATCGACTCACGTATTTTACGCGCTCAAGTGCCTGGTGGCATGTTAACCAACATGGAAAATCAATTAAAAGAGCAGGGCGCTGCTGATAAAATGGATGCCGTGCTTGAGGAGATCCCGCGGGTGCGTGAAGACTTAGGATTTCTTCCATTAGTCACCCCAACATCACAAATTGTTGGTTCGCAATCGGTGATTAACGTATTAATGGGCGAGCGTTATAAGTCCATGACCAAAGAAACCGAAGGCGTGCTAAAAGGCGAATACGGTGCGACGCCAGCGCCGGTTAATGCTGAGCTTCAGGCTAGAGTGTTAAAAGGCGAGCAGCCTATTACTTGTCGGCCGGCAGATTTGATTGCACCCGAACTCGACAAACTACGTACTGAGTTAGCTGAAATATCTGCAGATCAAGGTATCTCGTTAGCTGCAGACGTTGACGATGATGTAATGACTTACGCCTTGTTTAATCAAATTGGTCTGCAATTTCTTAAAAATCGCGGTAATCCGGATGCATTTGAACCTATACCAAGCGCCGACGATCTTAACGTTAAAGTCGATAACGGCCCTGCAACGTATCGCGTCAATGTAGAAGGTCAGCATTTTGTCGTCGAAGTCAGCGAAGGAGGGGAAATAAGTCACATTGCGCCAGCTTCAGCTTCAGCCGTGCCAGCAGTTGCAACGCCAACTCAAATTGCCTCACCCCCTGCAGGCGAAGTTAAGTGCACTATGGCTGCGCCATTATCAGGTAATATTTTTAAAGTGCTAGTGAGCAATGGTCAGGCGGTAACAAGCGGTGAAGTGATCATCATCCTTGAAGCTATGAAAATGGAAACTGAGATTCGCGCTCAACAAGATGGTGTTGTCACTCAGTTAGTAGTTAAACAAGGTGACAGCGTAACCGTAGGTTCAGCATTGTTATCATTAGCATAAGAGGTCGAGATGGAAGGATTATTGGCCTTTTGGGCAGAAACGGGTATCGCTAACTTTACTGGTGGCCAACTGCTAATGATGGCTGTTGGTTGTTTGTTATTATTTTTAGCAATAATGAAAGGTTTTGAACCGTTATTATTATTACCCATTGGATTTGGGGCAATATTAGCCAACATTCCTAATGCCGGCTTTACTGATGAAGGTGGTTTATTATTTTACGCTTATCATGTTGGGATCGAGACTGGGGTGTTCCCGTTACTCATCTTCATGGGTGTCGGTGCATTAACTGATTTCGGCGCACTAATTGCTAACCCTAAAACGCTACTACTGGGTGCGGCTGCACAATTTGGTATTTTTGCCACCTTGCTCGGTGCTATTGCCTTAAATTGGGTGCCTGGGTTTGAGTTTAGTATGCAAGATGCTGCAGCTATTGCGATTATTGGTGGTGCAGACGGTCCAACGGCGATTTTCTTAGCCTCTAAACTCGCGCCAGAATTGTTAGGGGCAATTGCTGTTGCTGCATATTCATATATGGCACTCGTGCCGCTTATTCAGCCGCCAATTATGAAACTGCTCACGACCAAAGCCGAGCGTGAAATCAAAATGGAGCAATTGCGTGAGGTCAGTAAGAAAGAGAAAATTATTTTCCCACTGATGGTGCTTGGTTTAACCATTTTGTTCTTACCCGCGGCAACGCCCTTAATCGGCATGTTCTGTTTGGGTAATTTAATGCGCGAATCTGGCGTGGTTGATCGTTTATCAAAGACAGCTCAGAACGAGTTAATCAATATAGTGACGATCTTTTTAGGTCTAGCCGTTGGGTCTAAGTTATCTGCGGATCAATTTCTTCGTATCGAAACGTTAGGTATTTTAATCCTGGGGGCGGTTGCATTCAGCATTGGTACCGCTTCTGGTGTATTGATGGCTAAATTAATGAGTAAGCTTTCTGGTGGAAAAATTAATCCACTTATTGGTGCCGCTGGGGTTTCTGCCGTGCCAATGGCTGCCCGTGTGGTTAATAAAGTTGGTTTAGAGGCTAACAACCAAAACTTCTTGCTGATGCACGCGATGGGACCTAACGTTGCCGGTGTTTTGGGCAGTGCTGTCGCTGCTGGTGTGTTATTGGCTGTTTTGGGCTAAAGCGTCTATTTTCTGCTTAAGCAGACTCATCGATATGCAGCCTAAATCTTAATGGCTTTAGGCTGTCTAGTGAGTCCACTCAGTTGATTTGATTCGTCTGTTTACTGTTGATTATTATGGGGATGGTGGGATTAAAATGGTCTAATATTGCTTAGCTGTTTTAGTCTTTAAAGCGGTTACTGTGGTATTTAGTCGTACGAAGAGAGATTTGTCTTTGCAATTAATAGCAATAAGCCAGCACAATAAAGTGCTGGCTTATTCATTTATACAATATTGTTTTCGGTGTTATTAAGCTGTTTGTTCAATTGGCTTGTCATCCGAGTAAAACTGTTCAACATCAAGCTGACCTTCGCTCTTACCAATAACAACCGCGGTCATCATGTCGCCAGTGACATTCGTTGCCGTGCGGATCATGTCAATAATACGGTCAATAGCCGCAATAAAGGCGATACCTTCAAGTGGTAAGCCTATTACGCCTAATGTCACAGTTAACATCACCATCGCGCTACCTGGCACACCTGCGGTACCGACAGAAGCAACCGTTGCCGTGACTGCAATTAACATATAGTCGGTCATGTCGAGCGGGATACCGTAAATTTGTGCAATAAAAATGGCGGCAATCGCAGGGTAAATACCACCACAACCGTCCATGTTCATTGTTGCGCCCAAGGGTAATACAAACGCACTGTATCGTTTTGATACGCCCATCGCCTCTGAACAACGGGTACTGGCAGGTAAGGTTCCGAAACTTGATGCAGTACTGAAGGCTACGATTTGCGCTGGCATGGCTTTACGGAAAAATTGTACAGGACTTAACCCTGCAGCAAACTTTACTAACCCGCCGTAAACAAAAATGATATGGATGAGTGCGGCAATATAAATCGCCATAATAAACTTACCTAATGGTAATAATGTGCTCAAACCATACTCACCTACAACCCACGCCATTAGGCCAAATACGCCAATTGGTGTCAGTTTTAGCACCATACGGGTTAATTGAAACATCACTTCAGCACCAGCTTCAATAACGTTCTTTAACGGTGCGGCTTTTTCGCCGACTGCATTAATGGCAATACCAACTAGCGCGGCAAATACGATGATTTGCAACACATTGCCATCAGCTAATGATGCAAACGGATTGACTGGGATCATGTTGAGCAACACTTGGGCGAAGCCTGGAATATCACGCTCGCGCACCTCTGTTGTGGCTAAAGCAAGATTGCCGCCCATATCGATCAGACTGCCGACCGTTAAGCCAATAAATGAAGCAATTGTGCCGGTAAACATAAACATGGCTAACGTTTTAAAGCTTAAACGCTTTAAATTACCCTGCGAGCCTAGAGAGGTAATGCTGACCACAATGGCACAAAATACTAAAGGCGCGACCAGCATTTTAATGGCACTAATAAACAAATCACCCAGCGGTTTTAACATTATCGCCGATTCGCCTAATCCGACACCTGTGAGTGTGCCTAAAACAAAGCCAGCAATGACTTTCTGCCAAAAAGGGATGCGTTTGAGGGTTTGCAATATCATGAAAGTTCCAAATTATGTCATTATGGCGCTACTCAATTTGAGTAGACAAGGTCGTTGTGCGAGACTCATTATGTTTATTAATGAGTTATGAATTACTAAAAAGTTAACCCCTCTATTGGCGACATCGTGCGATATTACTGGCTAGTCTTTAAAAAAATAGCCGGTGTTAACGCTTAATAACGATCAATTAAATTCGTTAAGGTTAATAAATATTAATCGTATTGTATGAAGTGATCCAATGACAAACAACGTTATTTTATTATAACTTATAAGAATAAATAAATTTGTTATTATAACTTTAAGTATTTCACTCCCTATTAACGTATTTGCATGATAACGACTTTAATTTTGTCAGTTTAGTCAGAAAAGCTTGCGTTTTTTGCGTAATTCATCGTTTTACCACTAGGGTGTTTAGGTCAATATCTTGGCCTGAGATATATCATTTTAAGATTGATGCACCGGATCTTGAGCGAGATATGTTGGGCTTACATTCATATTAAAGGCTCAATAAAAATAAATTGAATAGTGAACATAATGAAACTATTAATGCGTATTAAGGTCTATTGATGACAAATTTATGGTTAATGTTCAGCGGTGCGTTTTTAGCCGCCACCTTACTGCCTGGTGGCTCTGAAGTCTTACTGGTAGCTTTACTTAATCAAACCCCCTCTTCATGGCTTGAATTATTGATACTGGCTAGTATCGGAAATACACTCGGGGCGATAACCAGTTATGGTCTTGGTCGAGCAGGGCGATTAGCCAAAAATCCTCAAGATATTCAAAGCCGACAATATCGTTATGCGCTTGCGTGGATAGAAAAATATGGTACGTGGGCGTTACTGTTATCTTGGTTACCAATAATTGGTGATTTATTATGTTTACTGGCTGGATGGCTTAAAATTCCTATTGTGCCGGCATCATTTTTTATGTTTGTCGGTAAGCTTATCCGTTATAGCCTCATAGTGTTACTGGTGATGTATTCGGTCGATTTTTGATAGCCATTATCTGTGTAACCGTCATGGTTATATTTGTTATAAAAGGAAGGAATCAGTTTTGAAACTAAATGTAAATAAATGGATACTGGCTGCTGCCATCAGCGCAGCGTTGAGTGGTTGTGCATACAACGCTCAGCAAGCATCGAGTTTACCCCAAGGTGTCACCTTAATCGAAATCGCGACCCCGCAAGAAAACCAAGTGAGTATTCCCTATAAAAAATATCAGTTAGCCAATGGTTTAACGGTTATTTTACATCAAGATAAGTCAGATCCTTTGGCTCATGTCGATGTGACTTATCATGTGGGATCGGCGCGAGAACTAGCAGGGCGCAGTGGTTTTGCCCATTTATTTGAGCACATGATGTTTCAAGGTTCACAGCACGTTGAGGATGAACAACATTTTAAAGTGGTGACCGAAGCGGGCGGAACATTAAACGGCAGTACTAATACTGATAGAACCAATTACTTTGAAACGGTTCCGAGTAACCAGTTAGAAAAAATGCTGTGGTTAGAGTCGGATCGTATGGGATTTTTACTGCCAGCGCTCACCAGCGAAAAATTTGAGGTGCAACGTGAAACCGTTAAAAATGAGCGCGCACAGCGCATCGATAACCGCCCTTATGGTCGTTTGAATGAACGTTTTAACCAAGCATTCTATCCCGCTAGCCATCCTTATTCATGGCCTGTTATTGGTTGGCCAGACGACTTAGATCGCGCCACAGTCGATGATGTTAAACATTTTTTCCAACGTTGGTATGGACCTAACAATGCCACCTTAACCATTGGTGGTGACATTGATGAAATGCAAACATTGGCGTGGGTGAATAAATATTTTGGGGAAATTCCAGCGGGACCAGTCGTCAAGCCTGAAGCGAAAACCATGGTCACATTGGATAAAACTCGCTATATCTCGATGGAAGATAAAGTACACCTACCGCTTATTTACGTCGGGTTTCCAACCGTTTATGCGCAGCACAAAGACGAGGCAGCCCTCGATTTACTGGCTAATATTCTTGGCGGCGGTAAAACATCACTGATTTATAAGAATTTAGTTAAAGATGGCTATGCAGTGCAAGCTGCGGTCAGTCATCCATGCCAAGAGCTGGCTTGTCAGTTATCACTTTATGCAGTGGCCAATCCCGCTAAAGGTGGCAGTCTTGCCGATCTTGAAACTCGAATTAATCAGACTATCAATGAGTTTGAACAACGTGGCGTAACCGACGATGACTTACAAAAAGTGAAAGTGCAGTTCGAAGCCAATACTATTTTTGGTATGCAGAGTGTGGCCGGTAAAGTGTCCACCCTTGCTGCGAACCAAACCTTCTTTGGTCAGCCTGACATGGTGGCATCTGATTTAGCTCGTTATGCTAACGTCACCAAAGCCGATGTGATGCGCGTTTTCAATACTTACATTAAAAACAAACCCATGGTGGTGATGAGTATTGTCCCTGAAGGGCAAACGCAATTGATTGCTCACGCAGACAATTTTATACCAACCACTATGCCTATTGCACAAGAAGCGGTCACAGGATTAACCGACATCACTTTTGCAAAGTCTTCATTTAATCGCAATAAAATGCCTTCATCTGCTGCAGCACCTTTGTTAACCGTTCCGCAATTGTGGGACAGCAAGCTTGCCAATGGCATCGAAGTGATGGGCACTGAAAGTGATGAAACTCCAACCGTTGAACTGCTTATTTATCTTGATGGTGGTCATCGATTAGACCCAGCTAACAAAGCCGGTTTAGCAGAATTAACTGCATCTATGCTTAATGAGTCAAGCGAGCTGCGAAGCAGTGAAGATTTAGCAGGCGCGCTTGATATGCTTGGGTCATCCATTAGCTTTGGTTCCAGTGATTCACAAAGTTATATCAAGGTATCGAGTTTGACCGAAAATCTTGATGCTACGCTGGCACTGGTTAAAGAGCGTTTGTTTAGTCCTGGTTTTGTTGCCGCTGATTTTGAACGGGTTAAGCAACAACAATTGCAAGGCTTACAACATCAGCTGTCCGATGCTAACTATCTCGCTAGCACAGGTTTTTCTGCTTTGCTGTATGGTGAAAATAGTCCGTTGGGCATAAGCAGTGATGGTACGATTAACACCATATCAGCATTAACTCTTGATGATGTGAAGCAGTTTTATCATCAGCAGTACCGTGCCGGTAATGCTCAGATAGTGGTGGTATCAGACTTAAGCCAGCAGCAGATCATGCCGAAGTTGTCGATGTTTGCTCAGTGGCAAGGTGAGGCAACGCACTTTGCTGCATTACCTGCATTGCCAACCCACCCTAAAAATATTATTTATTTGATTGATAAACCGGGTGCGGCTCAATCGGTTATTAATATTGGTCAGGTGTCGTTACCCTATGATGCTACCGGTGATTTCTTTAAAGCCTATTTGATGAACTATCCATTAGGTGATGCGTTTAATAGTCGAGTTAATCTAAATTTACGTGAAGATAAAGGTTACACCTATGGTGCTCGCACTCAATTTAGTGGTGGTGAAGATACCGGTAAATTTATGGCTTATGCCAGTGTGAGAAGTGATGTCACAGGCTTATCTTTGGCTGAGTTTGTCAAAGAAATTAACGCTTACCAAGCTTCAGGTATGACAGACGAAGAAAGTGCCTTTATGCGCAGTTCAATTGCCCAAAGCCAAGCATTAGAATACGAAACACCGTATCAAAAAGCGGGCTTTTTAAGAATGATCCAACGCTATCAGTTAGCTCAAGATTTTACGGCTGAGCAAGACCAAATCGTCAACAGTATTTCGACGGATGAACTAAATAAATTGGCCAGTAAGTTACTTAATATCAACGATATGGTTATGTTGGTGGTGGGAGATAAAACCACAGTTGAACCGCAACTAAAAGCGCTAGGATATCAGGTTGAAATGGTCACGCTTGCTGACTAGTTGAACACTTGTTCCTAATAGGGTTAACAGTCGCCTTGAAATAAGTTAATGTTAACCCTATATAGATATAGCCCAAGCTATTTTAAAATAGGTTGGGCTATATCGTATGCTTTAATCGTAATATCATTCTGTGTCGGTTAATGAGTGAATAGCAGAGAATGTTTAAGGATCCATTAACGGTGACATAGAGTGTTGCCGTTTTTAATTTCACCCTCATAAACACGCTAATTATACTGAGTTACACTTTTTTCGCGTTTTCAGTAATAATCTCGTTTATTATCAGGTCCAGCTGTTTACTCGCAATGCGAATCCATAAAAGAGAGTAGTAAATTGAAGTCTTTCAATGAAAAAGTCGAACACTTAAGCGACACTCAAGGCCGTGAGGCTTTATTGGGCATGTCACGTGGTATTGAACGTGAAGCATTGCGTATTGATGAAAATGGCCATCTAGCACAAGACGAACACCCAAAAGCGCTTGGTTCTGCTCTTACTCATTCGCGTATCACTACCGATTATAGTGAAGCTTTATTAGAATTTATTACGCCGGTAAGCCACAGTGTTGATGAGTTATTAGATGGGTTAACCCAAACCCATGCATATAGTGTGCGCAATTTAAACGGTCAAAAATTGTGGCCTGTCAGCATGCCATGTTACGTCGGTGACGTCAGTGATATTCCGGTTGCACGTTATGGTAGTTCCAATAACGGTAAAATGAAAACGCTATACCGCAAAGGATTAACCCATCGCTATGGTGCGTTAATGCAAATTATTTCCGGGGTGCATTTTAATTTTTCTGTGTCGCAAGAGTTATGGCAACGCCTGTATGACGACAAAATTGCTAATGGCAATGGCAGCGCTTGTTGCAGTAAAAATATTAGCCTTGAAGATTTTATCTCAGAATCCTACTTCGGCCTTATTCGAAATTATCGTCGTTTAGTGTGGGTATTACCGTATTTGTTTGGCTCGACGCCGGCATTATGCAGTTCGTTTATTAAAGATCAAGATGTCGATTTTGAGTTTCAAAAAACCGGTAAAGGCACCTTGTATCTGCCTTATGCAACGTCACTGCGCATGAGTGATTTAGGTTATACCAATAAAGAACAAGACACGCTGAATATTAGTTACAACTCATTGCCTGAATACCTTGAGGGTGTGGGCGCTGCGATTAAGATGCCCTCGAAAAGTTTTGCTAAAATCGGCATTAATGTCGATGGAGAGTATCGCCAACTCAACAGCAATATATTACAAATTGAAAATGAGTTTTACGCCCCCATACGCGCTAAGCGTGTGACCAAAAAAGGTGAAAAACCTTCACAAGCTTTATCGCGTGCAGGGGTTGAGTATATTGAAGTGCGCGCTTTGGATGTGAATCCATTTAGCCCTGTTGGTATTGACGCCACTCAAGTGCGTTTTCTTGATCTGTTCCTGTTGTATTGCCTATTATCTCCTTCTGAAAATACTGATGAGGTCGGTGAGGCTGAAATTGCCGCTAACTTAAAAGCCGTCGTATTAGAAGGCCGTAAGCCAGGACTTGAACTACAGCGTAATGGCAAAAATATTGGATTAACGCAATGGATGCATGAACTCTTTGCACAATTAGACACTATCGCTAAGCTGCTCGACGGCGATGATAGCTATGCCTACAAAACTGCATTGAATACTTGGTCAGAAGCCATTGATAACCCAAACAAAACGTTATCAGGTCGAGTGATGAATGAGGTCGTCCTTAAAGGTACCGATCACGGCGTGTGGGTTAAACAATTGGCGAATGATTACCACGAGTTTTTAAGCCATTATCCATTAAGTGATGAGATAACAAAATCTTATGAGGATGAGGCGAAAAAATCTTTACTTGAATTACAAAGTTTAGAGGCTCAACCACAAGATACTTTTGCGGTTTTCTTACAAAATTATTTTAATGATGTTGTTCCTGCTGGCACTTTCGAGGCGAAATAAGCGATGCAATTTTATTCATCTTGGCGAGCACTGCTGGTTGCGGGCGCGGCATTGGCTATTCAGGGCTGTGCCTCATCGCCAGATGATATGGTTGAATGTGGTACTGTGTCGAGCTATGTAGAGCCCGACAACAGTGCTAATTTATATCGTGTCGTGGTCACTCATTTAGACGGCGTGCCAGTTATTTCAAGACCGAATTATCTATTATCGCCAGGCGAACATACATTTACTGTGGCAGAACTGATTAACTCACCAGATTTGAAAGTGTCATTATCGGCTCGTAAGGTAAAAATGCTTTCGGTTAATGTCGTTGCCGAGCAGCAATACCATATAGCGGCTAAATTCAATACCGATAAAATCTATATTGGTCAAAACCAAGGCTATTGGCAGCCAATAGTTTGGCAAACCGAATTCCATCAATGTGAAATGAAACGCTAAGCATAATTGCATTGATTTTTAATTGATGTAAAACTAAATCCAGAATCAATATCTTAGGTGCTGGTAGAGGTGTTATGAAGTGTTTTTTAGGTATCGTTAGCGTTGTTTTATCTCTGTCATTAGCGGGCTGTGCCACTTCGCCTCCAAAAGAGCCTGATAATTTATGTTCTATTTTTAAAGAACATCGTTCGTGGTATGACGCAGCGGTCAATACTCGTGAAAAATGGGGCGTGCCTGTACATGTTCCTTTAGCGATGATGTATCAAGAAAGTTCTTTCAAGCATAATGCTGCACCACCAATGGAATACTTTTTAGGTTTTATCCCCACAGGACGTGCCAGTGACGCTTATGGATATGCGCAAGCCAAAACCATGACTTGGAACGATTATGTTCGTGAAACAGGTAACAGTTGGTCTAGCCGCAGCGACTTTGACGATGCGATGGATTTTATGGGTTGGTTTATCTACAAAACAAATAAAATTAATGGTGTATCCAAGTGGGATGCTAAAAACCAATACTTAAATTACCATGAAGGCTGGGGCGGTTATAAACGTGGCAGCTATAAAGCCAAAAAATGGTTAGTCCCGGTAGCGAATAAAGTCGATCAACGTTCAAAACGTTATGCTGCGCAATATCATCAATGCAAAGAGAATTTAGATTCGTCATGGTTGTGGCGATTATTTTTTGATTAACCATATAGCCTCCTTGTGAGGCTATTTATTGTGCGTAAAACATCCACTTACTCCTTAAATACACTCGATTGTAATAGTTGTGTTTACATTTTGTTAAATCGTCAATATCCTGCATTGTGTAAAATGTTGTCAACGATATTGCGGATCCCAATATGCAAACCCAAAATAATAATAAATTGCAGTTAAAAGTGGTGCTACTTCCGGCGTTATGCCTGATGCTAGCAATGTTGGCGATTTTTTTTATGTCAGCGCCAGTTGATCAATCTACGGTGTTAATCTTGCTAGGGTGCACTTTAGCGATCCAGTCAGGGCTTGGCTGGTTGTTATTTAATCAAGCGATTAACCAGCGTTTAGCGGCACTTCAAGATTATTTAGCCTTGGTCGTGAGTACTGAAACCGCACCACAGAAGCGCCTAGTCGATCCGATTGATGATCAACTCGGTCACATTACTAACCAGTTCAGTGCCTTTATTGAAGGCTTAAAAGTCGTTTTAGCTGAGATTAGACAAGATGTACAAACTTTTCACCATGGCTCACAGGTACTCACTGAGCGAATGAGTTTAGCCGAGCAGTCGATTAGCAATAGTCATGGTGAGAACGAACATATCACCTTATCTTTAAACGCCATTACTCAAACCGCAGATGACTTATCCTTAAGTGCTGATGAACTTAAATCGACCTCAGTTAACCTGACCCAGTTATTACAGTCTGGTAATCAAGACGCCATCGCCAATCACCAAAGTATGACTGATTTCACCAATGGCATTGACGTTATGGTGAACGACTTAGATCTACTCAATAAAGACAGTCAGAAAATTGGTAGCGTACTTGAGGTGATTAAAAGTATTGCAGAGCAAACTAACTTATTGGCACTTAATGCCGCTATCGAAGCCGCTCGTGCGGGTGAGCAAGGCCGAGGTTTTGCTGTGGTTGCCGACGAAGTGCGTGCATTAGCCTCGCGCACCCAAGAGTCCACCGTCGAGATACAAACCATAGTGGAAGCACTGCAAATTAAAGCTAATAATGCGGTTAATGGCATCAGTAAAAGCCAGCAGATAAGTCAAGTCGGCCTGCAACAATGCCAGCGAGTCACTCAAGCATTTGATAATATTGAAGTGGTATTTACCCAGCTTGATAGTGTCGCTAGCAACATTGCTGATAGTATTTTGGGCCAGCAAGCATCGACTAATTCAATTAATCAACGCGCGGCAAAAATGTCGAGTTTAAGCCAAGATGTTCATGACCATTTAACTGTGATTGCCGAGCGGGCACAACAGCAAAAAGTCACCGCTAACAAGCTTGATCAAGAGTTAACCCGAGTGTGCGTGTAGTTGTGTTTGCCGCTAAAAAAACCTGACACAAAAAAGGAGCCTAGGCTCCTTTTTGATTAACGTGTTTATTGCCAAGCGCTTGGCAAATTGACCGGGCAAAGTTTACTTGGCAAACTCAGCTAAAATCCAATCTAATGGTGCTTGATACTGTTGTGGCATCCACGTTTTAAGCTGATTGATACTGTCAGTCAGCATAGGGTTATTATGCACAGACAGATTCAAATGACCCACTTTGCGCCCCACGCGAACTTCTTTGTTATACCAAAACAGCTCCGCATTAGGCAGGCTTAACCAGCGATCGTCTTTATCAACGCCGATAAGGTTTACCATCACGCATTGAAAATTCACTTGTGGCTGATGCAAAGGTAAGTTACATAAAGCCCGTAAATGCAATTCAAACTGATTGATATGACAACCCGCTTGGGTCCAATGGCCAGAATTATGCACCCGCGGTGCTAACTCATTCACCATTAAGTGTTCACCAACACGGAAACATTCCATTGCCATTACACCGACGTATTCAAGACCATGCATGACCTTGCTTAGCATGTCTTCCGCTTCAGCTTGCAAAGGTGCTAAGCGGCTTAATGGCGCGATAGAGGCCATTAAAATACCGTCTTGGTGCAAGTTAAGTGTTAGTGGGTAGAACAAACAGCGGCCATCTTGAGTGCGAACACCAACTATCGACACTTCTTCATCGAAGTTAATCGCTTGTTCGGCAATTGCTTCGTTGCGCCAATCGGCAGGGATGGTTGTCGATTCTGCCTGTTTTAACCAATGTTGGCCTTTACCGTCATAACCGCCGGTGCGACGTTTTAATAATACCCGCTCACCATAAGCCTTATGCAGGGCTTCGGTGCTGGTATTGTCATCGACTAATTGCCAAGGTGATGTGGCGACAGCTAATTCATCGAGCAGACTTTTTTGAGTAAAGCGATCCGCTAAACGACCAAATACTGGACCATTAATAAAATGTGGGTGTTGGCTGAGTTGTAAACTGAGCTGTGACTCTGGCCATTGCTCGCGTTCAGCGGTAATGATGTCATCAGCTTCTAGCGGTAATTGCGCATCTGATGGCGTCATAATGTCAACTGGACGCACATTAATGCCTAACGGCTGGCCAGCATGACTGAGCATGGCGCCTAATTGACCGTCACCCAATACCCAAAGATTTTTTGGCAAAGTCATTAGTCTTCTCTCGGATCGGGATTATCAAGGACCGAGCGGGTTTGCTCATCACGAAATGCTTCTAAACGTTCAGCTAAAGCGGCATCGCTAATCGCCAAAATTTGACTGGCTAATAAACCGGCGTTAAATGCACCAGCAGTACCGATAGCCAAGGTGCCAACGGCAATCCCTTTAGGCATCTGTACAATAGACAATAGACTGTCCATGCCAGATAGTGCTTTGCTTTGTACTGGGACACCCAGCACAGGTAAACGAGTTTTAGAGGCGATCATGCCAGGTAAATGGGCTGCGCCACCTGCGCCACCAATAATGACTTTATAGCCTTTATCGGCAGCGGAACTTGCAAATTCCATTAGCTTGTCAGGTGTTCTGTGAGCTGAAACGACTTCAACATGGTAAGGCACTTGTAACTTATCCATAATTTCAGCGGCGGCTTCCATCGTAGGCCAATCACTTTTCGAACCCATTACAACAGCAACTAGGGCTTGCATGTTAACTCCTTAACGTACTTATTCTATTAGTATATTTAGTTAATTCGCTCATCAGGATACCGCGGCGATTAACGTCAATATTAAGGCGATAAAAAAGGTGCTAGATAATAGCATAAGCCGTGCTCTGTTGGCTGCAATTCAGTGTTTTATGAGGCTAACACTCAGTTTCTAAATACGAAAACTAAGCTGGAACATCCAAGTTATCACTCGCTCAGATTTTTATTGGTGCTGGTTTCAATCGCGACGAAATGATCATTTAAATAACCCTTTTTACTTATCTCGTCGTTATTAGTCGCAAACGCCATCTTGTTTGATTATCGCCAATCGGCTTATAGCCAATCGAGTGATCACAAATGAGTTGATGAAAAGCGCTTGATAAAAGCAAAATGATGAGGGAAACAGCATGAACACTAAAATAAGTCATAACCTAAGTTATCACTGCAAGCGGTTACAGCACAGTGTGTTAACCATAACGATAAGTGCCATGATTGTTAGTGGCTGCGCACCAGAACCCAAAGAAGGCTCTCAATCTAAGGCGCAAGATGCGACGATTGAAGTTGAATCATCACTTCAGCAAGCGTCAAGCAAACAGGGGCAGATACAGGCTTTGAATGATGCATCACCAGTTTCATACCAACAAGCAGCCAGTATTGTCACTGAAGAACGGCAATTGACACGCACAAAATCCATTGATCATCCAGCTGGTTATCGCAATGTTACTTCCTTGGAGGCCAAGAGTCGTAGCATGACATTGCTGCCAAGCAATAATGATAAGTTTGCATCGGTAGTGCAAAACGGCAATATGGTTGCGGGTGAAACACCTGTATCAACCTTTTCAATTGATGTTGATACAGGCAGTTACAGCACCACGAGAAAATTGATTAATCAAGGTCAGTTGCCGCTTAAAAATAGCGTCAGAGTAGAAGAGCTGGTTAATTATTTTAGTTATGATTATCCCGCACCAACAAGAGAGAATACGCCATTTAGTGTGACAACAGAGCTTGCTCCTTCACCTTATAATCAAGATACTCAGTTACTGCGGATTGGTATTAAAGGTTATGACATTGCGCCCGACAAGCTCGGAGCCAGCAATTTAGTGTTACTTCTGGACGTGTCTGGTTCAATGTCATCTAACGATAAATTGCCCTTATTGAAACAAGCACTGCTGATGCTCAGTCAGCAGTTATCGGCGCAAGATAAAGTGTCGATTGTGGTGTATGCGGGCTCCAGTGGTGTGGTGTTAGACGGTGTCGCTGGTAATGACTTTAGCGCGATTAACATCGCACTCAATCAGTTAAGTGCGCAAGGCGGCACTAACGGTAGCCAAGGGATTCAGCTGGCGTATCAAATAGCACAAAAGCACTTTATCGAAAACGGCAGTAACCGCGTTATTTTGGCCACAGATGGTGACTTCAACCTTGGTATGACAGATCATCAACAATTAGTTGATTACGTTGCCAGTCAAAGTAAAAAGGGGATTGGCTTATCAACCCTAGGTTTTGGTCTAGGCTCCGGCACTGCCAGTTATAACGACCATTTATTAGAGCAATTATCAAATAAAGCCAATGGTCAGTATGCCTATATTGACACCCTCAATGAGGCCAGAAAAGTCCTTGTTGACCAACTTCATGCCACCCTGCTAACCATTGCTCATGATGTCAAAATACAAATCGAGTTTAATCCTGCTGTCGTGTCAGAATATCGCTTAATTGGTTATGAGAATCGTATGTTAAATCGCAGCGACTTTAACAATGATGCCGTCGATGCTGGCGAAATTGGCGCGGGGCATACTGTGACTGCTTTATATGAACTACGTTATAACGACAGCCATCAGCGCTTAGTTGATCCACTGCGTTATGCTCAGAGTCAGTCTGAGTCGGTTAGTGGGGCTAAAGACACTAATGAAAGTCAAAGCGGGCAGTTAAGTACTGTGAATGAAGTGGCATTTTTAAAGTTGCGCTATAAAGCTATTGGCGAACAAGCTAGCCAATTAATAACTTATTCGATCAGCCGTGATCAGCAGTTAACACATTTACACCAAGCCAGTGATGATTTCCGCTTTGCTGCCGCCGTCGCCGGATTTGGCCAATTACTTAATCATAATGATTATGTCCACGATACTGATTATACTAAGTTAATTACGCTTGCAGAGTCAGCTATGGGCCAAGACCATTTTGGTTATCGCCATGAATTTGTGCAAATGCTTAAAACCGCGAGTGTACTTTCCCAAGCGTTAGCGCCGGGTGTCAATCGGCTTAATCAATAAGTGCATAATTAAAAGGATTAAATAGTGTCAACATTGAAACAGCCTACGCAACAGACTTTTGCCATACAAGCCGGCAGTGACGAGCAGCTGATGTTAGATTATCAGGCCGGCGATATGAATGCCTTTGAAACCTTGTACCGTAAGCATAAAGGACCTTTGTATCGTTATTTTGTCCGCCAATTACATCAGCAGCAGTTAGCAGAAGATTTATATCAAGATACTTGGGGTAAAGTGATTACTGCTGCAGCGCAATATCAGGTAACGGCTAAATTCACCACATGGTTATATAAAATTGCCCACAACTTATTGATAGATCATGTGCGTGCGGTTAAGCCATTGGACAAGTTGGCTCCACTTGGTGAAGACGAAACTATGGATAGCCTAGAAGCTGATAGCCAAGCCTCACCAGAGTCGCAATTACAGCAACAGCAACAAGTCGATATGATGAAGCAATGTATTGCAAAACTGCCGCCTGTACAAAAAGAGGCTTTTTTACTCAATATCGAAATGGGGATGACCGCTGCCGCGATAAGCGATATTGCTAATGTGACTTTAGAAGCCACAAAAAGTCGTATTCGATATGCTTATCAAAGTATTAAGCAATGTATCGCTAACCAATGGCAGGAGACATCATTATGAGTCAGCAACAAGATCATGATGCAGAGTTCACTGCATTACAAACAGAAATCAAAGATGCTTACCATCAGCAACCTTTAGAGCAGCCATCGGCTGAACTGGATGAGGCTATTTTAGCCAAGGCGCGAGCGGGAGCTCATGTATCTGCTCAAGGCAAAAAGTCGACAAAGTCACTGTGGCAACGTAATGCCTGGGCATTTTCAAGTGCTGCATCAGTGTTGCTGGTGGCTGGATTGTTTATGTTAAATCCAAGCGTACAACAGCAAGTGGGTATCGACCTTGAGCCGAGTTCATCGGTGCAGCCTGCTTTATTACAACAGACTAAGAGGCTTTCAGCTGATGCTGCAACCGAAAAGTCGATAGTGGTAGAAGGTTTATCGAGCAGTGCCGAGCGTGGTGAAAATCAACCTCTCAGTCGTGGCGCCGCCAATATCGAGTCCGCCAGTGCTGCGCCAGCACAATCGGATACAAAACAAGCTGTTGTCCCCAAAGGCAATGAAGCCCAATCGCCAAAAAATGCGCATGGATTACAATCGCTTGCTAATAACAACGAGGTGCAATTAATGAAGCAGCAAGATGAAAGTTCACTAAAAGGTGATATTCATTTAGATACGCCTGATGTCGCATTGGCCCGATTAAGCGTATTAATGGCAGACAATAAGCTGATTCAGGCGGAACGTTATATGCTCACTATCGATCAACGCTTCCCTGAGCTATCAGATCCGTCGCATCCACTTTATGAGCAATACCATAAAATTAAACTGCAGCTAACCTCTCGATAATTCACGCATAACACTCGTGAAAATACTCTCAATAACCCAACGGCTAAGCAAATACTGCTTAGCCGTTTTTGGTTACATTTTTGTGCTGCAAAAACAGCCATAACTCTGCTAACGTGAAGCGATAAATAAAAACAGTCTATTAGACTTAATAAAGGAAGCTCCTCACCATGAAACTTCGCCGCTCTGTTGCGCATTGTATGCTGGCTTTAGGTACTTTAGCGTGTTCATCAATGATATTCGCCAATGCCTCTAATCAAGGTTATTACCGCGCTCCTGCATTACACGATCAAACCTTAGTGTTTACTGCCGAAGGCGATCTTTGGACTACTGAACTCAGTCAAAACCAGAACCAAACTAAAGCCAGTCGCTTAACCAGTTTGGCGGCAGAAGAGTTGGACGCAACAATTTCTAAAGATGGTAAATGGGTGGCGTATACGGCCAATTATGAAGGCGCAACCGAAGTGTATGTGATGCCTGTTGAAGGCGGCGTAGCTAAACGCGTCAGCTTTGAAAACAGCCGAGTGCGATTACAAGGCTGGACCGCATCTGGCGAAGTATTGTATTCCACCGATAACGCCTTTGGCCCAGCTAACTTTTGGGTGCTTAAAACCGTTGACCCACAAACCTTAACCATCACTGATTTACCGTTAGCTGACGCCGTTGAAGGCACCATAGATGATAAAGGCGAGTATGTGTACTTTACCCAATTTGGTCTGCAAGTCAGTGGCGATAATGTCAAAGTATATCGCGGTGGCGCTAAAGGTGAGATTTGGCGTTATAAGCTAGGCAGTAAACAAGAAGCCCAGCGGTTAACTGCAACCCATGACGGCTCAGTTAAACAGCCGATGTTATCTAATGGTCGAGTTTATTTTGTTAGTGATCAGTCCGGTAATGACAATATTTGGTCAATGACAGTCGATGGCAAAGACTTTATACAGCACACCAAATATACCGACTGGCAAGTGCGTGATGCCCAACTTAATAATGGCCGTATTGTATTTCAGCAGGGCGCCGACATTAAGTTACTCAACTTAGCGAATTTTACTGAGTCAACATTAGACATCGAGCTTACTAGCGACTTTACTCATCGCCGCGAGCAGTGGGTTAACGACCCAATGGATTATGCCACCTCGACAGTGTTTTCGCATCAAGGCGATAACGTGGTCATTACCGCCCGCAGCCATGTGGCAATTGCCAGTAACGATGGTCGCCGTTTAGTGCAAATAGACTCTCCTGCCGATAGCCGAGTACGCGATGCACTATTAAGCGATGATGGCAAATGGGTTTATGCCATTAGCGATGCATCTGGTGAGCAAGAAATTTGGCAATATCCAGCCGACGGTTCAGCTGGCGCGAAACAGCTCACCAAAGATGGCAGCACCTTACGCACCAGCTTGTCGTTATCGCCAAATGGCCGTTATTTAGTGCATGATGATTACATGGGTAATGTGTGGTTATACGATTTAAGCCGCAACAATAACCAAAAAATTATTCAAAACGGCGAGGGGTTAGGCCCTTATCAAGACATTACCTGGTCTGGCGACAGTCAGTTTATTGCCCTAACCAAGGCAGAAATTGGCAAACAGCGTCCGCAAATTGTGTTGTATTCCATTAACGAATCAAAAGCACAAACCTTGACCTCAGACAAATACGAGTCGTTTTCACCCAGTTTTAGTCACGACGGTAAATGGTTGTATTTCTTGTCTAATCGCGAATTTAAAGCCACCCCAGACTCGCCTTGGGGTGACCGTAACATGGGGCCGATATTTGACAAACGCACGCAAGTGTTTGCCTTAGCATTAGATGCTAAAGCGTCGTTTCCGTTTGCCAAACCAACCGAGCTTACTGTTATCAAAGACGCTAAAAAAGCCGACAGTAAAGACCAGGATACCCCAGCAAAAGTCAAAGTAGAGTGGGACGGATTAAACCAACGCTTATGGCAAGTGCCAGTAGATGCTGGTAACTACAATAGTTTAATCGCAACTAAAGATAAGCTGTATTTATTGGATGGCAGCCAAGATAAAAGCGAGTTAAAACTGATTAAGTTTGATCCGCTCAATATTAAGGTTGATACCTTTAGCGAAGATGTTGGCCAATATTCGTTATCAAAAGATGGCAGTAAAATTATGCTGCGCAAACAGTCTGACCCTAAAAACCTTTTGATTGTTGATGCCGGAGACAAACTGCCCAGCGATGTATCACGCGCCAAAGTCAGTACTGACCAATGGCAGTTAAGCATTTCGCCACCACAAGAATGGCAGCAAATTTTCGAAGACGCATGGTTAATGCATCGTGATTCGTTTTTTGACCCGAAAATGCGTGGTGTAGATTGGCAAGCAGCCAAAGCCAAGTATCAGCCTTTGGTTGATAGGCTGACCGATCGTAATGAGCTGAATGACATTTTCATGCAAATGATGGGTGAACTTAACTCATTACATTCACAGGTGCGCGGTGGTGATATTGCTCAAGAGGCCGATGCCGCCAAAGCTGCTGCATTAGGGGCTAGGCTGACACAAACCGACAAAGGTGTCGTGATAAGCCATATTTATCAAACCGACCCTGAATTGCCATTGTCGGCATCACCTCTGGCACGAATTGAAGTGGACGCTCAAGAAGGTGATGTGATTGCCAGCCTCAATGGCAAGAAAGTCACTAATATTGCTGATGTAACGCAATTACTGCGTAATCAAGGTAATAAGCAAGTGTTACTGGGTTTAGTTCGTGGGAAAACAGCTATCAATACCATAGTAACGCCCCATGATATTGGTACCGATGCCAAGCTACGTTACCTTGATTGGGTTGAGCATAACGGTGACAAAGTAGCCAAAGCCTCTGAAGGTAACATTGGTTATTTGCACTTGTATGCCATGGGCAGCGGTGATGTTGAAAGCTTTGCTCGCGAGTTTTATACCAACTACGACAAAGAGGGGTTAATCATTGATGTTCGCCGCAATCGTGGTGGTAATATCGACAGCTGGATTATCGAAAAACTGTTACGTCGTGCGTGGGCATTTTGGCAGCCAACCCATGGCAGCACGAATGCAAACATGCAGCAAACTTTCAGAGGCCACTTAGTCGTATTAGCCGATCAAATGACCTATTCAGATGGTGAGACTTTTTCTGCGGGAATTAGAGCGCTAAACATTGCGCCTATTATTGGTAAACAAACTGCAGGCGCTGGAGTGTGGTTATCGGGTCGAAATTCGGTGACCGACAAAGGCATGGCGCGGGTAGCAGAATACCCACAATATGCCATCGATGGTCGTTGGATTGTTGAAGGTCATGGGGTTGAACCCGACATTGAAGTGGATAATTTACCTTATGCCACTTTTAGCGGTAAAGATGCACAACTTGAAGCAGCGATCAGTTATTTAAAAGATGAACTAGTACAGCAACCTATAAAGCCATTGAGCGGATTACCTATACCTAAAACAGGTTCTGCGGCAGACATTAAAGCCAAGTAACCTCACATTGGTTTAAGTAAAACAGTAAAAAATAACCCTCTCAAGCATAATGTTGAGAGGGTTATTATTATTGATTTATCACAACAAATACTTAGTGTTTTATTTCAACTTCGCATGCTAATGAGTTAGCAATAAAGCAATTTGCATGGGCTTTTTCATGTATTTTAGCTAACGTTTCTTCGTCAACGTCAACCCCTTGTGCAAATGTCACTTTTGGCGCTAATGTCATTTTAACCACGGCCACTTTGCCCGCTTCATTTTTACCTAAATCAGCAGTGGCATTATCAACATAACTGGCCACAGGCAGCCGCTTTAAATGGGCAATCGCTAAAAAGGTCAACATATGGCATGAAGACAAAGCCGCGAGCAAACTTTCTTCTGGATTCACTTTATCCGCATTGCCTTTGTATTCTGGCGCTGATGACGCTTGAATGCTTTGCCCTGTGCCAAACTTAACCTCATGATCGCGATTAAATTCACCTTCTTCACTAGGTGAAGACTGCCAATTTACCGTTAATTTAAAGCCCATTTTGTACTCCCCAAACCCCATTAAAGTGGTATTTATAACAACTTAATATAGCGTGTATTACCGCTGAACAGCGGGTACTTACCAAACGGTAACACATCTGTATTGATTCAACACCAAGCGTACCCCAATGTCCATTAATTTGATCTGAATAGTCAAATTGAAACACCCACCTAATGTGACTAAATCGTGGTAATCAATGTTGCGAAACCGCTATGCATCAAAGTGAATCAGATAACTTTAAAATCAGTTGCTTACATGGTTAACATGACTATTTTGTTATGTGTTTTAAAACAAGGTTATGTTATCAATTTGTAATGAATACGTATGCATTGTGTTGTGTGTTATTCAAGCTAATGCCTAGTATATCGGAATAATAAATGTCCAATATTTAGATTTGTCTGCGCGAGATAACTGAGTATTGGGTCACTAATAAGTCGATATGGTGAGGGAAAAACCAATGCTCAAAAGCAAACCCAGTTTATTGTCATTAGCCTTAGTGGCAGCAGGTGTGAGCGTGATGTTCATGCCTCATATTGCAATGGCTAATGATGATGTTAATCCGCTTGAACAGCCAAGTGCCGCAAAACAAAGTATTGAAGTCAATAAGCCTGCGACGACGGCCGATGACGCTAATGCAAGTGAGCTTGTCGCCACCAGTGCTGTAGTCAGTCTTGCAGCAAGTGACGAGCCGATTGAACGTATTGCGGTCAAAGGTTACAGCCGCAGTCTCATTGATTCACTTAACTCAAAACGGTTTAGTGACACAGTGTCAGAGCAGTTGTCGGCAGATGATTTGGGGGCATTGCCTGATGTATCAATGGCAGATGCATTAACACGTTTACCGGGGATTTCTGCAGTACGTACTGGTGGGCAGGCGGCAGAAATTAACATTCGCGGCATGTCTGGTGGGTTTGTATTTTCGACCTTAAATGGCCGCGAGCAGGTATCAACCAGCGGTTCGCGCAGTATTGAGTTTGACCAATATCCCTCTGAGTTGATTAGCTCAGCAGCGGTTTATAAATCGCCTAAAGCATCGCTTATAGAAGGCGGCGTTGCAGGTACGGTTGAGTTACAAACCGTCAGCCCACTGAGTATCGATAAAGATTATAGCTTTGTTATTAATGCCCGGGGTATGCATAACGATCGTGCCAGTGAAGTGTTTGGCGCAGAAGAATATGGCAGCCGTTTAAGCTTTTCTTACCAAGGTAAGTTTTTAGAAGATACCTTAGGTATTGCAGTCGGTTATGCCCGCTTAGAACAGCCCAGTGTTGCCACCCAATTTATTGGCCTAGCGTACAACGACTCAAAAGAGCTAGATGGTCTGGCAAACGACACTAACGGCCCGGTTGATAACCCAGACTTTGAATACATCAGCGAAGGGTTTGAAATGCAGCATTTAGGCGGCGTTGAAACTCGCAATGGTTACATGGGCGCAATTGAGTGGGCACCCGTTGATAACTTTGTGGTCAAAGCCGATGCATTTATGTCTCGTTTTGACAGCGAATCATTTGCACGAGGATTTCGAGCAAAATTGGGTGGTCGTAATGCCAGTGTCGCCAACCCTGTATATGATGGCAACAGCGTGATTGGTGGTACGTTTAATCGCACCTCCAAAAGCTACACTCGAGTTGAAATTGTTAACGATGACAACCAAGATTTTGATGAAGTAAACAGTTTTGGTGTCAATGCGGATTGGCAAGTCACCGATAAGCTCAATGTCAATCTTGATGTGTCGTTGTCGTCAGCCAAAAGTGATTTCCGTAATGGTTTATTGTGGTCAAATGTGGCCGTCGATGCCAATGCCGACACACCGATATTCGATGAAAATGTGTCAATTAGTTACTTGCTCAATGGTCTAGATTTACCCGATATTGGTTTTAATCAAGCTGAGGCTTTTTCTGATGTAGACCGAGTGATGGTCAGCAAATACGGTATTTATCCTTTTGTGAATGAGGATGAAATGAAAGCCTACCGAGTCGATTTTAAATACGATTTAGAAACCGACATTATATCCAGTGTAGAATTTGGTGCCCGTTATTCAGATCGTACTTACTCTAATAATCGTTCGGTATTTGAATACGGTAACGACGGTGCTTTTTCAAAGTCTGAGCCACCGCTTAAACTGACCGAAGACATGACCACAGTTGTCGATTGGCAAGGTGATTTTAGCTACTTTCCTTCTTACTTAGCGATTGATTTGGACGCAGCATTAAATGCTTGGTTCCCTGATGGTATTCCACAACCGGTACAAACTTGGGGTAATGCTGACGGGGTTGTTGATCCTCAAGGCTATACCACTAACTACTCTTGGACTGTTTTACAAAGTGGTGAAGTGTATGAAAAAGTGATATCTGCCTATGTGATGGCCAATATCAATACTGAAATTGGCGGCATGCCAGTGACCGGTAATATTGGTGTGCGCATGGTTGATACCGATCAATCTGCCACTATGCTACAAAACGTTGATGGCGATATTAACCTCGGTGCGCAAAATATTACTGACAGTATTGGCATTATCAACCAAAACTATGTGTCGACGGTTCAAGGTATCAGCTACACCGATTACCTACCATCGATTAACTTAAATTTTAAAATCACCGATGACTCTCAAATCCGCGTCGCGGCTGCCAAAGTCATGTCACGCCCGCCAATTAACCGCTTAGCGGGCGATATCAGTGCGTCGGTATCAGACGATGGCAAGATTAATGGTTCGAGCACTAATAACCCATTTTTAATGCCATTTTATGCCGATCAATATGACCTGTCTTACGAGTACTATTTTGATGAAGGCGCCTTTGTTGCGGCGGTATTCTACAAAAATATAGACTCATTTATCGACACGATTGCCATTGAAAACTTCGATTTTCAAGCGAATGGTTTTAACGTGCCAGATTACATTGTCGATGAGATCAGTGGTGAACAAATTGCCACCACTAACGGTACCTATACCACCGCCGTTAATAATGCCAAAGGCGGTTATATTCGCGGCTTAGAACTGGCTTACACCCAAGTGTTTGCCTCACTTCCTGATGCATGGTCCGGCTTAGGCTTTAATGCCAGCTATTCGTATACCGAATCAGAAGTGCAGTCTATTACTAGTCTTGGTGGCGACACCACAACTCAAGACCTACCGGGCTTGTCTAACAACGTGGTCAGTGCAACCTTGTTTTATTCCTATGAAGGGTTCGAAACTCGTGTCAGTGCGCGTTTTCGCGACGAATTTGTGTCTGAGCAAGTGGCCATTAATGAGCAAGTGGTGAACTTTGACGCAGAAACCGTCATCGACTATCAAGCATCATACCAAGTGAATGACGGCTTAGGCCTGCTGTTTCAAGTCAATAACCTCACCGATGAACCGACTAAAAGTTATTTCGGTAACCAAAATAAAACCGGCACTTTACAGTACTTTGGCCGCGAATTTTATTTGGGGTTCACTTATGCCATGTAACCAACAAGCGGGTTTATTGCTTAATCTGAACTCGGGATGAAGTGTGTATTTATAACGATAATAATCAAAACCTTAACTAGATTTCACTGTCAAACTTGTCATTTGTTTTACTCACAAGGCGAATTAACGCGTCAATAGCGAGCCTATGGCAAATTAATTCAACGCAGTTAGCAAGACAAAGGGCTGTTTGAAAGGCGTTTATTATCTCGAGTTCAGGTTACTTATAAAAACAAATAAAAATTATCCGATTGCCAATGGGCAACATGCGATAGGGAGAAGTCAGTCATGATGACTAAATCAATAATGTCGACGATCAGTGTATTTGCGCTAAGTATGGCCACACTGATGGGGTGTGGTGGTGATTCGTCAGCACCAGGGGAAGTATTATTAACTTGTAATGTACCCAATGTGCCTAATGCCGCGGGGACTGAATGTGTGGCGCCGCCGCCACTAAGCTGCCCAGCACCTAAATTTCCAGATGCTAAAAATGAGAGTTGTATCGTTGGCTACAATTCTGAACTACCTATGCCTGTTGTGTTGGCAGGGCCAAATCAGGCTGTGTTGTATTACAACCGTATCAAAGACAAAGATAACAGCAGCAGTAATCCAAATTATCCCGGTTATAAACTCCACACTTGGAACAACGACACCTGCGATGCCTATGCGCCTCCATATGACTCAAGCGACTGGGCCAATGGTCACTCTTTCGATGGTATCGATCCCAACTATGGTGCTTATTGGCTAATTAACCTAAAAGACGGCTACAGTGACTGCGGTAACTTTATTATCCATGTTGGGACCGAAGGTTCGGGTAAAGCGCTGGGTGACACTGACTTAACCATGAACCTTAAAGCCTATGAAGATGATAGTGCGCCAGAAGCACAGTTTAATCGGGCTAACTTCACTATTCATGGTGAAGGAGATGTGTATGATTATCCTATTTTAGACGTTGGGTTTTCTATTGACGGTGCCAGTGCGCATTGGTTAGATCAAAACACTTTTGTATGGAATGAGCCTGCCGACGGCGTGGCGAAGTTTGTCTTACATCACTCAGCCACTGCGGGTATTGAGGTCGATAACGACGGTAATATCAATGGGGCGCAGCTAGAGTTAATCGAAACTGAACTCAGTGATGCACAAAAAGTATTAGTGCCACATTTAGCAAGTTGGCCAGCCTACCAAGCTAGCTTTACTGCCGATGAAGCGAAAGCCATGGCCAAAGAGCAGCTGGTGCTGGTGGCTTACGATAGTGATAACAAACCCATAGCAGCAACAAATGTGCAGGTCGCTAAAGTGCTCGATGACTTGTATACCAAAGGTGATAATGACGCCGACGAGGCTACTTTAGGTGTGATTTATGACGGCAGCAACATTAGCGCCAACGTATGGGCACCAACGGCAATATCCGTTAATGTAAAGATTTTTGACAGCGCTAAAAAACTCACTAAAACCCACGCAATGACCTTAAATGCAGCAAGCGGTATTTGGTCCTTTAGCGGTGACATGAGCTTAGACCGCCAATACTATCGCTATGAGCTGAAGGTATATCACCCCATTTCGAAGAAAATAGAAACCCTAGAAAGCACCGATCCTTACTCATTAAATGTGTCTACTAATGGCCGTTATAGTCAGTTTATTCATTTAAGCGATGCTGATCTCAAGCCCGCTGGGTGGGACGGTCATACGGTAATGACTGTTGAAAATCCTGAAGATATCGTGATATACGAAGGTCATGTGCGTGACTTCAGTGCTCGGGATGAAAGCACTTCTGCAGCTAACCGTGGTAAGTACCTAGCATTTACCGAGACGGGGAGTGCGCCAGTTGAGCATTTACGTAAATTGGCTGAAACAGGGGTAACACATTTTCATGTGCTACCAACAACGGATATTGCCACTATCGATGAAGATGTCACAAAACGCATTGAAATCACCGATACACTCGGCAAATTGTGCTCCCAAATTAGCGATACAGCTAACGCCTGTAAAACTCAAGATAAAGCCGCGACAATCGCATCTATTTTAGCTGACTTCTTACCTGGTTCTGCAGACGCACAAGATTTAGTCGGCGCGCTACGCAGTTATGACGGTTTTAACTGGGGTTACGATCCGCATCACTTTATTGCACCAGAAGGCAGTTATGCCTCAAGCCCAGAGGGTATTGCACGTGTTAAAGAACTGCGCGCCATGAACCAAGCGCTGCATGAACTTGGCTTACGTGTGGTACTCGATGTGGTCTATAACCATACTAGTGCATCGGGCCTATGGGATAACTCAGTATTTGATAAGCTTGTACCGGGTTACTACCACAGATATAACGAAATCAGCGGTAAAATAGAAACCTCGACCTGTTGCGATAATACTGCTACCGAGCACCGTATGATGGATAAGTTTGTCACCGACTCTCTGGTGATTTTAGCTAAAGAGTACGGTTACGACGGCTTCCGTTTTGATGTGATGGGGCACATGCCTAAAAGCAGTATTTTAGCCGCGCGTGATGCTGTGCAAGCGGTTGATCCCGATAACTATTTCTATGGCGAAGGTTGGAACTTTGGTGAGGTTGCCGACAATCGCTTATTTGAGCAAGCTGTACAAGCGAATATGGCGGGTTCTGAAGTAGGAACGTTTAACGATCGTATCCGTGAAGCTGTGCGCGGTGGGGCATTATTTGCTACAGACAAAAAAGATGATTACTTACGTGATCAAGACACCTTACGTTTATCCATGGCAGGTAACTTACAAAACTACGTGTTAAAAGACTTTAACGGTAACTCAGCTAAAGGCAGTAGCTTTAGCTGGAACAGCCAGCCAACAGCTTACGCGTTAGACCCTGCCGACAGCATTAACTATGTGTCCAAGCACGACAACGAAACATTATGGGATATTTTACAATACAAACATGATGTTGGTTTATCACTTGAACACCGCGTTCGGGTACAAAACATTGCCGCAACCATTCCATTAATGAGCCAAGGTATCCCCTTTTTACAAATGGGTGGCGACTTGTTGCGCTCTAAATCCATGGACCGTAACACCTATGATGCCGGCGATTGGTTTAACTGGGTCGACTTTACCAAAAACAGCAATAATTGGAATGTTGGTTTACCGTTAGCACAAGATAACGAGACGAAATGGAGTGTGATTAGTGGGATTTCGGCTAACCCCAATGCTGCTGCATCTATGTCTGAAATCGATTTTGCATCATCGGTATTCAATGAGTTCTTGGCCATCCGTCACCAAAGTAAATTGTTCCGTTTAACCACAGCGCAAGACATTATCGACCGAGTGGGCTTTCATAATATCGGTAAAAACCAAAAGCAGGGCGTGATTGTGATGAGCATTGACGACGGCGCAGGCTTAACCGATATCGATCCAAGCGTTGATGCCATTGTGGTGATGGTCAATGGTAGTGCCCAAGAGCAAACTCAGACCATTGCCACCGCTAGCGGTTTTAGCTTGCATGCAAAGCAGCAAGTGTCGATAGACAACGAGGTGCAAAACGCTAGCTTTACTCAAGGAGATGGTGAAGGCACATTTACCGTACCCGCTTACACCACTGCTGTGTTTGTTAAAGTACAAGGCGAAATGCAAGGCGAGGGTTTAACTGCAAATGCTACAGCAGGCGCACCAGATGTCGTTCCTTTTGGCAGTACAGATGTATTTGTGCGTGGCGATATGAATGGCTGGGGTGAGGTTGATAAGCTCACTTATGTCGGTAATGGCGAATACCGTATTGCGATTACCTTAACTGCAAATAGTTATAATTTTAAACTGGCATCAGCAGATTGGAACACAGTTGATTTTGGTGCAATTTCTAGTGATGTGGCCGTTGTTGATGAAAACGTGGCTGAATTGCTTGCTGCCAAAGGAGCTAACATGGCCTTTACAGCATCACGTGACGCAACCTACGTGTTCTCATTAAATGCGGCAGACAAGCAGAACCCTGTGTTATCGGTATATAACCAAGAGCCTTTTGCTGACACTCCAGTATATTTACGTGGTGACATGAATGGCTGGTCTACCGATAATGAAATGGTCTATTTAGGTGGCAGTATATATCGTGCTGAAGTTATGGTTACCGCTGGAATCAAAGGCTTTAAAATGGCCTCTAGCGACTGGGATAGCGTCGATTATGGTAGCTTAGATGCAGATGGCACAGTGCAGCTGAGTATTGGCAAAGCACTGGCTGTAAAAGGTGGCAATTTAAGCATCAATATTGAAACAGATGCGATGTACAGTTTTACCTTTGATATGAGTAATCGTAATGCCCCTATTTTGACCATCGACAAAACAGACATGTTTGTCGGTAATACCGTTTACATTCGTGGTGGCATGAATGGTTGGGGCGAAGTAGATGCATTGGCCTATCAGGGATCATCTATTTACCAAGTCGATATTGTGTTAGCCGCCGGTGATAATGAATTTAAAATCGCGACAGCAGATTGGTCGACAATTGATTTTGGTGCAATAGCAGGCGATGACGCTGTGAGTGAAGGTTTGTTGAAAACCTTAGCGAAAAAAGGCGCAAACATGCATTTTAATGCTACAAGCGCCGGTACCTATCGCTTTACGACAACAGGTCCAAGCTCTGAGTCACCCACTTTATTAGTGACAAAGTTGAACTAGGTTTAGTGATTATCCAGTAAACACAAAACCCAGCGCAAGCTGGGTTTTATTTGTTTAATTAAAACGGTTTAAGCGTCTTCTGTCGTCAGTTTACTAATTAATTCAGCAATAGTGTCGGGATCTTGTGCGCCAGAGACTAAATATTGTTGATTAAACACAATGGCGGGGACAGCTTGGATCCCGCGGCTGATCCACAGTTGCTCTTCCTCTTTTACCGCAGTTTCAAAGCGTTTGTCTGTGAGCACTGCTCGTGCCTCATCAGCATCTAAGCCTACCTTTGTGGCTGCTTCAATGAGAACTTCAATGTCATCTGGGTTTTTCTGATCAGTAAAGTAGCTGCTGAACAACGCCAGTTTCAATTCAGTTTGCTTGCCAGACTCCGCCGCCCAATAAAGTAGCTGGTGGGCCTGTAGCGTGTTGTAAATTCGCGATGCGTCAGAAAAGTTAAACTCAAAGCCTAAATCGGCACCCATTTGGGTTAATCGTTGACGATTTTGTGTACTTTGTTCCGGTGTTGAGCCGTATTTCTCGGCAATATGTTCACCTAAGTGTTGCCCTTCAGGCCACATTGCGGGGTTTAGCTCAAACGGATGCCACTGCAATTTAACCTCTAAATCGTCAAATTGACTCAATGCTTGTTCAAGTCGGCGATAACCAACAATGCACCACGGGCACATTACGTCAGAAATAATATCGATTTGCAGTTGATTCGTTGCCATAGGGATCCTTTATAAAAAATTAATTCGACTTCATTTACTAAAGTCTAAACAGATAAAAAATGTATAGTTGCTTACAAAGTAACTGCTTTTAGTGGTTATTTGTTTGGTTTGTAATCACTTGTGAGAACAAGCCAAAAGTTGCAACCTTTGTGACATTATTGTGTCTATACTTAATCAGTAATCTGATGTTTAATCAATGTAGGGGTTAGGTCAATTTGATATACCCCATGCACGTTTATTAATGGCACAGTGATAAAGTACGCAAGGAGATATAAAACACATTATAGACTTGAGTACTTGTGACGCAAAGCACATGCCCTATGTCTAAATATGTCAGTCTGCATTTGTGCAACACCATAATTTATGTCAGCATGCAGTTGTGACACGCGATAAATTTGGCAAGTAAATTCTTTTAAGGACAATCTATGAAAATAAATCTTTCTGGTCACCATGTTGATGTTACAGACACTGTCAAACAACACGTAGATGAAAAATTCGCTAAAATAGCTAGCCATTTCCCCACGCTTATCTCGCTAGATATCATCATTGCTAAAGAGCATGGTGAATATGATGTTGAAATTAGAACTAACTATGAAGGAACTCGCATTGCTGCTAAAGGTACTGATTTAGTCATGTATCCCGCTATAACAAGCGCTGCTAAAAAACTCGATGCGGCACTAAAGCATCGTAAAGGTCAATTGAAAGCAGATTTACATGAAAAACCAGATGTAACTGCACCAGAAATTGCTTACGAAAAAGTTCAAGAAATGGACTTACGTTAAGTACATTCGTTGATTAAACGACATTAAAAAACGCAGCCTAAGCTGCGTTTTTTAGTTTGGTCTGCTCAAAACACTAATGCTAGGGAAGATGACGTTTGGCTCGCGGCTAAGTCATCTAGTTCCTAGACTTGTAGCGTTTCTCGTTTTAGCGAGTTTTATTCTTCGTTAATCTCAGCGTTGTGATAAACGTTTTGTACGTCGTCACAATCATCAAGAGCAGCTAAGAATTTTTCAAAACTTTCAATGTCTTCGCCAGTAAGTTCTGTCATTGTTTGTGGCACAAATGCTAAATTTTCTACCTTAAAATCAATCTCTGGAAAGGCTTCAGTTAACACTGTGCGGGCATTGTTAAACTCTGACACTGGCGCAAATACGCTGATGATGCCATCTTCAAGCTCTACATCGGCAACGTCGACGTCAGCCATCATAAGCAGTTCTAAAATAGCTTCATCGTCATCACCATCAAATACAAATACTGCTTGATGTTCGAACATATGGCCAACAGTACCAGGGCTACCTAACTTGGCATCATTTTTAACAAATGCTTGGCGAACCTGAGTAAAAGTACGGTTACCGTTGTCTGTTAAGCAATCAACAATCACCATACAACCGCCAGGTCCAAAACCTTCATAGCGGGCGGTATCATAATCTTCACCACCACCGCCACGAGCTTTTTCAATGGCACGTTCAATAACGTGTGCCGGAACTTGATCTTTCTTTGCGCGGGCAATCAAGCTACGAAGAGCTAGGTTACCATCTGGGTCAACGCCACCTTTAGCGCAAATGTAAATCTCTTTACCATAGCGTGAGTAAATTCGTGTCTTTTGGCCGGCGGTTTTCGCCATGGACTCTTTTTTATTTTGATATGCTCTGCCCATCTTAATCTCGTTTTTTAAATGTTTAAGGCTAAAAATTGTCATCGATTCTAACAGGAATTAGTTGTGCTGTTTAGGTGCAGGATCTAAATTTCACGTAAATAGGCTTGATAATACGATAAATATTATTAAATTCAGTATTCGCACCTCGTCTCATTAGTGAATAATTTTTATACTAACATCTCAAGCCTGTTAATTTTATGTATCAATTACTTTGAATCAATAATACAATTTAAACATAATTATCATTTAATGATAAAATACAATAATAAGTTAAAAGGTGTTTTTGTTGGCTAAAATCAATAGATTAAGTGTTTGCCTTTTGATAAATAGATGAGTTGATGAGCTAGGTTATCAATATCATTTCTACCCTGAACCAGTATGCTGTAAATGAGAATGCGAATATGAAATCTGAATCTGCTGAAGGTCAAACGTCAACTGCCACTGTGACTATTTTGTATTATGAAGCGCCTGTTGGTTTAGAAATGCATAATGCTGTCATGACCGATTTACATGTCAGCAACACAGGACGCGTAATGATCCCAGAATCATTTCGTCGAGGTAAGTCAATTATTGCGGTGTTAGAGGGTGAGTGCAAAATACTTAACTCGTTAGGTGAGCGTGTTTATTCACAGCGTGTATTGAGCTAAGCACTTATTGATTCTAAACCTAAAAAAGACACCATAATGTGTCTTTTTAGATTATTGCTATGAGGTTTGCTATTTAGCAATATGGTGATTAATCATTTGATTCACAGCGTAATAAATCATTTAATAGCTTATCTGCCAAAGGCTGTAATACTTGCATATTAGGTTCGGTATGAGCCACCGTTCTTAAACCGTATATTCCCATCACCAAATATTGCGCTAAAAATTGGCTGTCACTGTCTTGTGCGATTAACTTCTGTTTTTTTGCTGTATCAAATACTTGCGCTAACGACTGCTGCCACAGCTGCAAAAATTCACAGGCCATAAGTCTAATTTGCTCATCTTGCTCGCCCATTTCACTGAGTGACTTGGTCAGTAAGCATGACTGGGTCGCATCGCAGCTTAAACATTCTTGTACGATTAGGGCTAAATATGCACCTAAGTTGTCTACCGCTGAATCATCATTGGCAAATAGCTGCTCAAATTGCTTACTGCGATCTTGTTGATATTGCTCAATTGCAGCAATAAATAAGCCTTTTTTATTATCAAAGGCACAGTAAATTGACCCCGGATGTAGTCCCGTTGCTTTGGTGAGATCTTGCATGCTGGTTTTAGCGAATCCATTCACTAAAAAGGTGCTCATAGCAGCACGTAAAACAGTTTCTCTATTAAATTCAGCGTGTCTCATATCTGGTCACTTCTGGTCAACAACAAAGCGTGATAACTCATCACACTTGAGTCTAACTAAATTTTACCGACTATTCAAAAAATACTTGAATGTCTATTCAAATACGATTAATCTTGAACGCATATTCAAGAATGGAGTTAACCACATGACGGCCAGTTTATTTACCCCTTACAAACTCAATGACACCTTAACATTATCAAACAAGATCTTAATGGCACCATTAACGCGTTGTATGGCGGATGATGACCTTGTGCCAACACTTAAGATGGTTGATTACTATGCTCGCCGAGCTGAAGCTGGTTTAATTATCAGTGAAGCGACAATTATCCGCCCAGATGCCCAAGGCTACCCAAACACCCCAGGCTTATTTACTCCAGCTCAAATTGACGGTTGGCGTAAAGTGACCGATGCTGTGCATAAAAGTGGCGGTAAAATCTTTGCTCAACTTTGGCACACTGGCCGTGTAGCACACCCACATTTTTTCGATGGTGGTGATGTACTTTCTTCTTCTGCACAAGCGGTTGAAGGCACAGTGCCTAGAATGCGCGAACTCGTTTATCAAACACCAAAAGCGGCCACCTTAGATGATATTAAGCAGTTAGTGGTTGATTATGCTCAAGCCGCGGCAAATGCGATTGATGCAGGCTTTGACGGCGTTGAAATTCATGCAGCGAATGGTTATTTAATTGACCAGTTTTTGCATCATGACAACAATCGCCGTGAAGACGAATACGGCCAAACTCCGGCAAACATGTCACGCTTTGCTTTAGAAGTTGTTGATGCAGTGGTTGCCACAATTGGCGCAGATCGCACAGCTATTCGAGTTTCTCCTGGTGCCTATTTTAATATGGCCGCCGATCCACGCGACCGTGATGTGTTTGACTATTTATTACCTGAGTTGGCTAAACGCAATTTAGCGTTTTTACATGGTGGTATTTTTGACGACTCAATGCAGTTTGATTACTTAGGCGGCAATATATCGACCTATTTGCGCAGTGTTTATACTGGCACCTTAGTGGGTGTCGGTAGTTATACCGCCGAAACGGGCAGTGCAGCCATAGCCGACAACAAATTTGATTTGTTGGCAATTGGCCGTCCATTTATTGCCAATCCAGATTACGTGGCAAAAGTGCGTGATGGCGGCGAATTAGTGACATACGCCGACAGCATGTTAGCGGAACTGATTTAACGTTATTTGTTGTTTTAGGTTACTAACGTCAATGGAGGTTAGTAACCTAGTGTGTAGGAATCCATTTCTAAGCCGTACTTGATGTACTAGAAATGGCGCTAAAATTATCAACCCCAATTTGTGTTTTTTAGCCTCCGTTTTGACCACAGCTATTGCTGTGGTTTTTTTTGGTAAAAATTTAGCAGAAATTTGTCTCCGTGGGTGCAGTCTATTACTATGGCGACAATTTTCGGCAAAGAGAAACATGATGCAGACACTGCAACAATTAAATGATGGTTTGTTACTGGGTTATCAACGGGTCAGTATCGCTGAACAGCTTACGCAATTTCCTACAAGACTGTTTGAATTAGCCGATACCCTAGAAGTACTCGATCTTAGCAATAACCAGTTGTCGTCGTTGCCGGATAATCTTGCCGATTTACATCAACTTAAAATCTTGTTTGTGTCGAATAACCTATTTGAACATCTTCCAGATGTATTAGGTCAGTGTCCAAAGCTCGAAATGATAGGTTTTAAAGCCAATCAAATTCGCACCGTACCCGAAGCATCCATTCCGAAACAAACCCGTTGGTTAATTTTAACCGATAACCAAATTGAGCAATTGCCAGACAGTTTAGGTCAATGTCATCGGCTCGAAAAGCTTGCGCTTGCGGGTAACCGATTAACAGCATTACCTAATAGCATGGCAAACTGCCATCAATTAGCCCTGATCCGATTATCGGCTAACCAGCTTACTGCTTTACCACATTGGTTATTTGAGTTACCTAACTTAGCTTGGTTAGCCTTTGCAGGTAACGCGTTCAGTCATGTTGAACATTGCGATAATACTCGCGTACCTGTAGTGCCATTAAGCCAGTTTACTTTAGGTCAGTTACTCGGGCAGGGCGCATCTGGACTGATTTACCAAGCCACTCACCATGCTGAACACTCAGATGAGGCAAGCTTTAGCTGCCAGACTGATGTTGCGATTAAGTTGTTTAAGGGCATGGTGACCAGCGATGGTTACCCAGCAGATGAGCTTGATTGCTGCTTAACCGCCGGCGAACACCCAAATTTAATCAATGTAGTGGCACAAATTAATCAACCAGAGCAACTGGGTTTAGTGATGCAACTTATCCCGCCAAGCTATGGCAATTTAGGTTTGCCGCCGTCGTTGCAAACCTGTAGCCGCGACACCTTTGAAGCGCAAACCGTATTTACTTGGGCTCGCATAACTTATATTGCCAGCCAAATGGCTGATATTTTGGCTCATTTACATCAAAATGGGATTAGCCATGGCGATATTTATGCCCACAACATCATGATAAATACTCAAGATAACGTATTGTTTGGTGACTTTGGCGCCGCCTCAAATTTAAAGCAGTTCACCCCACAGCATTTGCAATTAATGCAAGCGATTGAGGTTAGGGCGTTTGGTTATTTGGTCGATGACATGCTAAACCTCATCGATAACCCAAACACACCACAAGCGATAATGTTGCGCCAGTTAGTACAAGATTGCTTGCAGCATAGTGCATCAACTAGACCGAGTTTTAAGGCGTTGTTACCCCGTTTAGCGAGCATTGTGTAACAGATAAACACACTCGGGCTAAGGCATCATTAGGTTTAACCTAGTTGTTTCTTAACTCGGGTGAATGCCCCAAGTTAATGGCTCTAGCTAATCGTACGGCGAATAAACAATCCAGAATATGGTCTTTAGCCACACACTGGATTATAATCAGATTATCATGTCGTAATGAAAGGCTAGCCCACTGTGGAAAATAAAACTGCACGTTTTACTGTATTAATGGACCCGCTAAAAAAGCAGGCATTTGAACAACTGTGTGCTGCGCAAGATCTCACCCCATCACAAGTCACCCGTCAGCTTATTCGCGAATACCTCGAAAAGCATGATGTGAGTTTTGCTGACAATCAAAGTCGTCCCAATCCACAGGTAAAAAGCTAAGCTTTAATTCACCTATCGTTAGGCTATTCGTGACGTTAGTGGTATTCCCAATCGTTTCGTTAGCAGGTGAGTGGATCAGCTGGTTTATTATCCTAGGGTAGTCAATTTGTGATAATAGCATTATAATGTCATTACAATATTCGGCAGGGTAGATACTTTTCTATCTCACGCCAATCGATAAAGCCTGTCGAACTGCGTATTAGCGCTGTTAACGTGTTCGACAACTGCCAAGAACACAGAGAGTAAAGATATGAGTGATGTAATCCCGCCATGCCCAAAATGTGAGTCTCCGTACGCTTATTCAGACGGCACATTATTAATTTGCCCAGAATGCGCCAATGAGTGGAACCCAAATGAAGAAGTGGTTGATCCAGACGCTATCATTTTAAAAGATGCCAACGGCAACTTATTAGCAGAAGGCGACAAAGTCACCTTAATCAAAGACCTTAAAGTAAAAGGTTCATCACTCGTGCTTAAAGTTGGCACTAAAGCAGTGATCAACCATTTTGTCGACGGCGACCACGACATCGATTGTAAAGTGGATGGCAATGGCCAAATGATGCTGAAATCGAAGTTTGTTAAAAAACAAAGCTAATAACGATTGAACTAGTCGTTATATGTGACCATTAATCAGCTTGAGGCTGATTAACAAAAAATCCCTGCAGGCAGTAATGCCAGCAGGGATTTTTTTATGGACGCAGGTTCAAGTCCCGCCGCCACATCTGAACGGGTTATTGTTCCAAAAAGTATATTGTTAAGTAATATTCAGGTTCATTGTTTTCTTGTGGCGAGTCCCGAATGCAATCACTTCCGTGACACGCTGTAAACCCATCCATGTGCGCTCTATGAAAAAATCCATGTTTTCGATGATCACGGCCGCGATTACACCTGTGTCTCTACTATCTTCGATTGAGCCGCTTTTGTAGTTTCATATAAGTAAAAATTAAAAACAGTTTATTCATTGGCTCACATAATTGAATTCCAGTAGTTTTTGACAGTTTGATAGAAAATAAATTTGTTAAACACCGAAGAGGCAAAGCCAGAGCAAGTGCTAGAAACTTTGCAAACTCTAAAACTAGACGAACGTGAAGACTTCATTAAGCGCAGTCCATTACTCTTCAAAGCTTATGTGCATAACTCTAGATAGCAATAATGTGCCCAACTCAGTAGCAGTTAGCGAGGCGTTAGCCACAACACTAAGCACTTACTTAGGTGGTCGTGACATGTATATTCCCAATGGCGAACGCCTTAAAGACGCCCTGCGAGATATCCGCATTTGGCGTCAGTTTAAGGGTAATAACCTAGAGCAACTGGCAAGAGAATATGGTCTCACTGAGCGTCGAGTCGGTCAGATCATTGCCGAGCAGAGGGCGGCATTTGTGGCGAGGAAGCAGAGAAGGTTGTTTTGATAGTCGATTGTGTATCAGGGCTACCCAAGGCGGCTCTTTTTATTCTTCGATTTTGATTATAAACTCTTAGTATCAAAAAATGGATCGAGAGAGAAGGAATTTGAAATGAAGAGCAAAGAATATCAAAACGGATTTAATTCCGGCTCATATAAAGATAATCCTCATCATATGGGAACTAGTGAAAAAAATGATTTTGAGCGAGGGGTACACAAAAGCAGAAACAGGCGTCTAGCTCTGTCAGTGCTACCAGTAAATTTAATGCATCGTTTCTTTTATATAACAGTTCAACTCCACCTGAGAAAAACACTCCTAAGTCCGAAGTTCCAGTGAAGCTAAGCTACACATACGATAAAAACAAATGACTATAAACATGTTATCCGTGCCTAATGTGTAATTTTTTCGACGGTTTTTTATAGATAGGCTCTTTGAACAATAAAATCAGGTGGATCTAAAGTGAAAATAGTATTACCAGAAATACAAATAAATGATGATACAGGATTTGATCTTGCGATTGATATTTTTAGACGTAAAGATTTTGGTGAGAGATTAGCCAATTTAATCGAAAATGCAGAGGGTAATTTAGTTATTGCCTTAGATGCTGGTTGGGGGCAGGGTAAAAGTACCTTTATAAAAATGTGGCGAGGTCACTTATCGCACCACCGAGATTCAAAAATTCAGTCAGTATATTTTGATGCCTTTGAAAATGACTATCAAAAAGACCCATTTTTAGCATTAGCATCCGAAATGTACCAGTTGATACCTGATGCGGATGCAAGCAATAAGACTAAATTTAAGGATAAAGCGATAAAAGCTGGTAAATCCCTTGCCAGAGGAACTTTAAAATTAACAGTAAAGACTGTGACTGCAGGTATAGTCGATGGTAGCACTTTTGATGCAGCAGAGAGCGGCATATCTTCTTTAATAGCAGACCAAGTCGATGATCTTGTTAAAGAAAAGTTTGAGCATGCACAAAAGGATAAGCTGGCACTAAAAGAATTTAAGAAACACCTGTCTGAATTTTCCAAAAATGTGGGTAATGATAAACCCATTGTCTTTATTATCGATGAGTTAGATAGATGTCGCCCTGATTTTGCGCTTGAATTACTTGAACAAGTTAAGCATCTGTTTTCTGTTGAAGGAATTACTTTTCTACTGGTTACCAATAGAGTGCAATTAGAGCAGTCAATTATAGCTAAATACGGTGGAATCGATCCTGTTAACTACCTGCACAAATTTATTAACGTGTGGTTAACTATGCCAAGATCAGCAGAAGAACATAATGATAATGGCTATCAATATTTACGTCATTTAATGCATTCAATGCTAGTGGAGAGCGATCAAAGGACAAACCTTAAAGATTGCGAGAATGTGTTATATGAAATTGTTCAGTACTACCAGCCATCCTTTAGAGAAATAGACAGGATACTTTCTTACTTTGCCATATTAAGCAATATGGCAGGTCAGCAAGGCTATGAAAGTAACTTTGAATTTATAATGGCTATAGTTTGTTACCTTAAAGCTTGCAAACCTTCAGCCCTCAACCCCGTAAATGGTACATTAAGTTATAATCTGATTGCCAGCGCAGCCAATTTTGCTGATATTGAAAAAACAGAGCGATTTTCTCAATTAGAATATATAACACGGCTTGTAAAATTTGACTTTGGTGATCAGGAATTAAAGGACAAAATGATAGAGGAAAAGCAAATCAATCAACCTAATTTATTAAGGCAAACTTCAAATCGCCTGATACTCATAAATAAGTGGCTAACAGAAATAACAAATTAATATATCCCGAAACCTTTCTAACCCGCTAGAACACTCTAAACCGAGACAATGAACCTATGTTCCTTGTCTCGGTTTTTTATGGGTCTTTTTCAGCCAAACAGTCCTTACAGTCCAGCCTTTATTGCCGCTGTTAACTTTGTGTTCAGCAAAGAGGGCGGCTATCACTGCAACCCTAATGACTTAGGCGGTGAAACCCATTTTGGCATTAGCGCCAGGGCGTACCCTATTGAGGACATTGCCAATCCAAACTGAGCGCTAGCGCAGTTTTTATACCATAGCGATTATTGGCGCGCCGCATATTATTTTTTTCTGCAGCACTAAATAAAGTCTAATCGGAGAGAGTTAAATTATAGGTGCAATCGCGGCTGTGACCTTCGAAAACATGGATGTTTTCGCAGAGCGCCCATGGATGGGTTTACAGCGTGTCACAGAAGTGATTGCACTTAGCCTGCGGCAGGCAATAAGTATCAATGACGTGTTGGTATCGAATTAACTAATTAGATAATAAAACTCATCCAACCACAAAATTAAAGCGGATTAAACTGAGCTAGCAGACAAAGAAAAAGGGCTTAGCATTGCTGCTAAGCCCTTCTATAAATTGGTGGAGGCGGCGGGACTTGAACCCGCGTCCAGAAAGCCTACATCCTCGGCACTACATGTTTAGTCTCTCTTTTATTTAACCAAGCAGTCTCCGAAAGACAGGATGCTACTTGGTGAGTCCGGTACTGTTTCGCGGTTCACCCCCGGACGGAGTTCCCTCGCTAGCACACTGTAATATGACCATCAGAATCCACTGTCCACGTGCGAAACGTGTGGTTGATGGCTAGCTAGCCTAAGCTGCTAGAGAGTAGTTAGAGTCGTTTGCAACTATAACGGTGCGGCTTTTTACGAGGCCAACCGCCCCTCGACATGCTCCTTGGGTTTCGTGAATCCTGTCGAATCCAGAATCGCCCCCAATTGAGTTAACTATAACGCTTTGTGAGATGAATACCTAGTATCCATTAACAAAATATAATCGTTTGTTCACTATCTGTTCGTTATAGGCCTATGTTCAATAACAACTTATCAGTTTTCATCGTTTCAGTGGCCTATTAACAATATTAAGTGTTTTCTTTGTCTTTTTTCATTACGCGGGCTTTTTCGATTTTCCACTCGCGTTCTTTGGTGTCTTCACGTTTATCGTGATCTTTCTTACCTTTACCTAAGCCTATTTCGACTTTTACCCAGGCACCTTTGCGCCAGTACATTGATAAAGGAATTAACGTATAGCCTTGACGTTCGATTAAGCCGGCAAGCTTGTCAATTTCACTGCGCTTCAATAGCAGTTTTTTGGTTCTGATTGGATCGCATATTACATGAGTTGAAGCAGTATTCAGTGGTTGAATAGTACAACCATGCATAAAAGCTTCACCCTCTTTAATATAGACATAACAATCCGATAAATTGACTTTACCCATGCGAATGGACTTAACTTCCCAGCCCATAAGTTGTAATCCCGCTTCGATTTTGTCTTCAATGCGGTATTCAAACGTCGCGCGTTTATTGCGTGCGATGCTCGCTGAGGCGTTTGCTGATTTCTTTTTTACCATTATTATTACCGTTCTGATTGCCGTTATTGACCTGAAGGATGGTGCTGGACAACCCGCAGTGAGCCCATTTGATAAACTCTATTATGTTTACTAACTATAATAGATATGGGGGAGATTTATGATATTACAACGATTATACCGAGTTTCTTGATGATTGTGTTATTTCCAACGCGATTTAACACTCTCAGAGATGCCTTTTTTGTTTAACGTGATAAAATCCCGCTATTGTATTAAGGATTGTGATGTCAGATGCCTAAGATTTCCAAAAGTATGCTGGTTAGATTTAGTGCCTTAGAAATGTATGATTTAGTCAATGATGTTGAATCGTATCATGCTTTCCTACCTGGATGTGTTGGGGGTAAGGTACTGGAATTTGATGGCAAAACCATGGTGGCATCAGTTGATGTCAGTAAAGCCGGGATCAGTAAAACATTTACTACTCGTAATCAAGTGGTGCAAGCTAAATCTATTTCACTTGAACTGGAAAATGGTCCCTTTAAGTACATGCATGGTCTATGGAAGTTTACTGAACTAACCGACGATGCCTGTAAAGTTGAGTTTGATTTAGATTTTGAATTTTCAAACATGCTGGTTGATATGGCGTTTGGTAAAGTGTTTAAAGATTTAATGTCGTCTATGGTAATGGCGTTTACCGATAGGGCAAAGGTGATTTATCGTGATGAATGAAACAGAAAAGTTTTCGGTAGATGTTATTTATGCATTACCAAAACAGCAGAAAATTATTTCGGTGATGGTGTCTCCAGGTACCACATTTATTGAAGCCGTTAAGCAAAGTGATATGGTTAAATTTTTTCCTGATATTAACCTTGAAGACGTTAAGCTTGGGGTGTTTAGCCGCCAGGCCAAACATGATGAGGTGCTTGTTCCTGGGCAGCGTGTTGAAATATATCGCCCACTAATTGCCGATCCTAAAGATGTTCGCCGTAAGCGTGCCGAAAAAGCTAAAGATGAAGGTCGTATTAATAAAATAACCGGTGCTAAAGTTAACTAAACATAGAATAATATCCGTTTATCAAAATGTGCCTTAGGCCTTTGAGTATTATCCTTTGGGTCAATGACGAGTTTATCGCAAGTCAATGGATGTAATAAGCAGGGCAAAGTTTGCAAAATAAATCGTCTATGTTAATTTTTAAATAGGTTAAGCACAGTTATTTTGGTTAATTTATCCATGTGTTAACGCTAGTTTAAGGTTAACTCGATTGATGTGTGGCAATGAAAAAACGCCAAAAAAAAGCAGGACTCTCATGAGAGGTCCTGCTTTTTTTTGGCATAAATCACATGTTATTGTGTGGCTTATGTTGGTGTATTATCATTTTCTGCCTGGTTCTTTAATGCCGGACGTTGTTCTTCAACTAACGGTTTTGCATCTGGGCGAATTTCAGGTAGTAAAGGCTTCATATCTGGGTCGTTAACGGACGGCAATGAGCTTTGTTCCAGCGGAGTATTAAATTCTTTACTGAGATCGTAATCGCCGCTAACACTGGAAATTGTGTCGCCATTAAAGTGAATGATCAATTCTTTATGAGTAATGCTAGCATCTCGACCACTTTTGAAATGATAGACATAGTACCAAGTGTCATCAGAGAAGCTGTCGCGTAATACTGGGCGACCTAAAATATATTCTGCTTGTGCTTTAGTCATGTCGACACGAAGTTTTTCGACTTGTTGTGTTTCCATGTAGTTGCCTTGTGGCACATCTGGTTTATATATTAACCAGTCAAATACACTGCATCCGCTAAGAGATAATGAAAGCGCTACTGCGCTTACAAGGGTAAGACTTTGTTTTTTGTTTATCATTGTCTGCGCTACTTCCTAAATTCTGTCGGTCATCATACCCAAGCTGTCCCTATGCTGACAAGGGTCTATTAAAAGATGTTGTGGCTTTGAGTCAATTTAGCGCCCTAAGTTCCATTTTTTCAGTAAATAAATCTAAGGTAAATTTTCATATTTATTTAACGCATTACAGCAAATGTTGGTAGGATGTTGTTAAATCGTTCAATTTAAACGATCGAACTAAATTATGTCACTATTAAGTGCTATATCTAACTAAGCATTTATTATTAATAACTTTATCCAAGTTGCAGCGCTCAAAAAAGAAACAACAATGACTATTCAACAATCGCAAAATGCAACATTATCCAATGTAAAAAAAGGCCGTCTGATTTGTGTTGGAACAGGATTGCAGTTAGCAGGGCAAATAGGCGCGTTGAGTTTGAGTTATATTGAGCATGCTGATGTGGTGTTTTCGTTAGTGCCCGATGGTTTTTCTGAACGATGGCTAATGTCGCTTAATTCTGACGTGCGTTCGCTGCAGCCTTATTACGCACAATGCGGCGAGATAAAAAACCGCCGTGCCACTTATGCTGAAATGGTTAATGCTGTTTTGTGTGAAGTACGCCTAGGTAAGTTAGTCGTATGCGCCTTATATGGTCATCCTGGGGTATTTGCTTGTGTTGGGCATTTATCCATAAAACAAGCTCGTTTGGAGGGGTATGATGCGAGTATGTTACCGGGTATTTCTGCGGAAGCTTGTTTGTGGGCTGACTTAGGTATCGATCCTGGTAATAGTGGCCATCAAAGTTTTGAAGCGACTCAGTTCATGATTTATCATCATGTGCCCGATCCTACTACGCATCTTTTACTGTGGCAGATAGCCCTAGCGGGTGAACATACTTTGACTCAATTTAGTACGACTAAAGCAAGGTTACAGATTTTGGTTGAGCACTTAACGCAATGGTATCCTCTTGATCATCAAGTGGTGATATATGAAGCCGCAAATTTGCCGTTTCAATCACCAGTAATCGAGCGCATGGCTTTGTCGTCTTTACCTGAGGCTAGCTTGACCCCAATTAGCACACTATTGATCCCTCCAGCTAAACAGATCACATTAAACCATGAGATGTTGGCTAAGTTAGGTATCACCGAATCAGATATAGGTTAAGTATCTGTTAACATTAAAAGATATTATGGCATAATCGTGCTCTACGCTGAATGTTTTGGCTTATATCTTGACCTGATATAGACAGCAGATTAATTGAAGATGAAGTTGCAATTGTTAATTTTTTTATAGTCAGTTTTTTGTTAAAATTGTTAGCCGATACAAGTTAACAACTATCAACGTTTGTTGTTAAACTGACTTGAGTGTAAAGTACGCACAAGTTTAAAAAGCTAGTTAAATCAGTTGAATGTACTTTATGTGTTGAATTGTCTGATGTTATGTCATTATGCCCATAAATTAACAATAAAATTATTAAAACAGAGAGTGACAATATGTCAAACATGAGTGCCTTTTTTACTGAGCTTGCGACTAATGCCCTGTTATTAGAAGCATATAAGCTTGATCCTCGTGCTGTCATGAAATCAAATGGATTAACACAAGAAGAGATTGACGCTGTAATGTCGGGAGATAAAGCACGTGTGAGCCAGTTAGTTGGTGATAAAGACATGGCTATGTACATGATTATAACTAACCCTACAGAGTAATTATTCTTGCATCATACATCGAGGTATTTTTTTATTATCATCGTGTTGCTTTTTAGCCGCGCGGCGATAGCTGACAATATCGATTATGATAAAGAACTCGATACTATTGAACAATATTTGGCGACAGATACTGGTTATGCAATTAAAAAGATTGAAACCGTATTAGCCTCTGAATCGTCACTTACCTCATCACAACACAGCCGCCTACATAGGTTGGTCGGTTCCAAAGAACTTTATTTAGGTCATTTTGTCGCAGCAGATAAAGCTTTCGATGAAGCACTGATAGACGGTCCAACTGGTGAAGAACTCACCAATATTTATCTATTGAAAATCACTGCAAATATTGGGCTTAGCAACTACCAAAAAGCCTTTTCTCTTCTGGAAGAAAATCTTTCTCGTATTGATAACTATCAAAACCAAAGTATCAAAATAAAGTCTTATAACCGTCTGATGAATGTGTATTTACAGCTGGGCGCTTATGATGAAATGTTACGTATAGCAAAATTGTCGCTGAATTTAAATCAAGGTAAAGACCCAAAAGATCAATGTTATTCAATGTTATACCTGTCAGTGGCCCATTCAAAGTTAGCTCATTTTGACCAAGCGGATACATTATTTAAAGACACTCAAGCTTATTGTAAAGATCATGGTCTGCCATTAATTGAAATCATGTCTATTAGAGGCTTGGCTACAGTGTTGTTTGATAAAGGACAATATGAGGCTGCAGAAAGTTTGTATCTTGTTGCTTTAGAGCGTTACCAAAAGTTTAAATTTGAAGTTGAGATTAATGAGATAAGGTCTTATTTAAGTGTTATTTATTTTCATTTAGGCGATTACCAACAAGCTGAAATGTATGCGCAAATGGTTAATGCGTTACCTAATAAACCCAGTAACATGATAGTGAAAAAACGAGTTAACGAAACTCTTTCTTTAATTGCAGGTAAACGCGGGCAATTTGATAAAGCATACCAGTTTCAAGTTGTCGCTTCTGCACTTGGCCAGCAGCTGCTTGATGAGCAGAAAGTCAAAGAAAATGCTTATCAAATGGCTCGCTTTGATAGTGTTGAAAAAAGCCGTGAAAATAGCAGTTTGATCCAAGATCACGAGTTACTGATGAAACAAAAAGATTTGTTTATGAAGGAAAAAAGTTCATCTATCATGTTCTCTACTTTACTTGTAGGTCTTTCTGTCGGTTTATTATTGTTATTGATCTCGGCTTGGCTGCAACGTAATCAATTTATGAAACAAGCGCAGCGAGATGGATTAACCGGTATTTTTAATCGCCGTACTGGACAAGAAATGGCGGAAAATGAATTTATTCAAGCTCAAACAATAGGTGAAAGATTCTCTGTTGTGTTAATGGATCTTGATCTATTTAAAAATATTAATGACCAATATGGCCACGGTACAGGTGACTGGGTATTAAAAAAAGTGACTAATGTCATCGAGGGCATGTTGAAACCGACAGATATTTTTACCCGAATGGGCGGCGAAGAGTTTGCTGTCTTTATGCCAAAGCAAGCCGAAGATATGGCTGTTGATTTTGCCGAACGTATTCGTAATGAGGTAGCCAATATTAACACTCGTTTCTCTGGACACGATTTTACGGTCACAGTCAGTTGTGGTGTCAGCACTGTTACTAAAGATGACTTAAGCCTTGATCCTTTAATTCATCGTGCTGATTTAGCCCTTTATCGAGCCAAACATAATGGTCGAAACTGCGTAATATCTTATGACGACACCATGAAGCCTTAATCATCAGCTAAGCTGGGTTCATCATCAAAAGTCATCACACAAGCCCTTCGATAGCGACCATGCGTTCTACAACCTCATCACATTATCAGCAATGCAGTCTATGACTAAATGCACACAGCAACAGTAAATGGCATAGTTGTTAATAGGCTACTTTGAAGTGTATAAGCTCAATTTCTGTATAATTGAAAAGCACTTTTTAGTGTTTGGTTAGCAGCATCTCCAGGTCATCTTACTCTTTGTACATTTTATTGTTAAAAACGATGGTAATTGTATCGCTATTACGCCATGTAGCGACTTCATTTTTACATAGAAATGTTATGTAAATCATATAGATAGTGCCTAAAGCGAGAGTAATGACTTACAACAAACACCTTCTATTTAAATAGCAAATACCATTTAGCGGATCTCTTCTGGTGGTGTTTATGGCTTATTTTTAGAGCGTCATCGCTTACGAATAAACCATAATTTGGTCTCACAAACTGCGGCAGATATAAATTGCCTTATATTGCGGCAAATATTGCGGCAAAATTTATCTTGAAGGAGCGACTGTTCTGAATAATATGAGGCGAGTGATATATTCTGCTGCTCGTTAACGGGTAAGATCTTACCAGACAGATAATCTCTATTAAGTAGAGTAGGGGCTAAGAATGAACACCCTATGCACCAAATTGCTTCAAAACAACTCTACCAAGTTATTACGACTACGACGAACAAGCACACTCCCTCTTTGATTCATTTCTGTGTCTCGTTATTGTTAATCGGTAAATTATCGACTATTTAAGTCACTTTCTGCCCGACCTCAAGCTGAATTTTGGCTGTTTTTCCTATCATCATGAGTTGCAATGCCATTTTCATTGTTTGGCTATTACTGCAATAAATCTCTGCTATTGCACCATTTTGGTTCTCTATTGCCCCATTTGTGATTGTTTTTAATTTTTTTCAAAAAAAATTCACCTTTATTTAAAACAAACCAATATAGCTGAACTTGTTGATCGGGTGACGTAACTCACATTTTTAATGACATTACCGCTGTATTTTTTAACGTTGACGTAAACGTAAATTTAAAACAGTTGTTTAAATTTGGGTTGTAAATGGATTTGTTTAAGCTTATGTTTTAAAACAATTAAAAGTGATTACGTACGGGTAAGCTAAAAACGTTATCAAATTGTTTCATTCACGAATATAGACTAAAGTTATGTAAAACAATATTTACAGTTAGTTTTTTTATTACAACCATTTTTACCAAAGTAATTTATTGGTCAATTGGTAAGATGAATTTCCAATGATTGATTTAAAGTATAAGCTCTAAAAGTTAAATCTTTTTATAAACAAGTATTTATGTGTGATTTTGTTGTTTGGTATTACCAATTTTCTGTGCTGATGACAGTCGTTTTTAACACGTTTTGGTAAACTGATAACTGTTGCAATTACAAACGTTTTTGGTTAGTTTTTAGTACGAAACAGACATTTGAAAGTTTTTGATTCAACGTCAGCTTCTTCAACGTCAGCTTCAACTTAATCTTATGAGTAAGCGGTTACTGGGCTCGATAAAAAGCATTCAATCGTTAAGTACAACAGTGATTCAGTTGATACAAGAATGTGGCATAAATGAGTTAGCAGTAGATAGCGTTATACAGTGAAGCATGACCACCAATATCAAAACAGACAGCATTTAGGGAGCCATTATTATGACGGCAGAACAACTAGTAGCCCAGTACAGTAAGTCCACAGCAAATGCTGATGATTCGGTTAAAACCGATCTCACTTTTATTGGCCCCACTGTTAATGGCCAAGAAGAGGTTTTTAATTCTGGTGCCGTGGCTTTCCTTGATTCGTTATGTGCCAAGTTTGTTGATGAAGTGCCAGAACTACTAAAACTGCGTAAGCAAAAGCAAGCACGTATTGATAATGGCGAACTACCAGACTTTTTACCTGAAACCCGTGCAATACGAGATGGCAATTGGACTATCCGTGGTATGCCTAATGATTTGACCGACAGACGAGTTGAAATTACCGGCCCGGTTGACCGTAAGATGATCATTAATGCCTTAAACGCCAATGTAAAAGTGTTTATGGCTGATTTTGAAGATTCATTAGCACCGAGCTGGCAAAAGATTGTTGAAGGTCAGATTAACCTTCGCGATGCCGTTCGTGGTGATATTGATTTTACCGCTCCAGAAACCGGTAAGCATTACTCGTTAAATCCAGATCCAGCAGTGTTAATTGCTCGAGTACGTGGTTTACACCTTATTGAAAAACACATTGAGTACAAAGGCACACCTATACCTGGTGGTTTAGTTGATTTTGCGATGTATTTTTATCACAACTACCGCCAACTTTTAGCCAAAAAATCAGGGCCTTATTTTTATATTCCTAAGCTAGAAAGTCATGTGGAAGCGCGTTGGTGGGCTAAAGTGTTTGCGTTTGTTGAAGAGCGTTTCTGCTTAGAACCTGGCACGATTAAATGTACCTGTTTAATTGAGACCTTGCCTGCAGTGTTTGAAATGGAAGAGATTCTTTATGAGCTTCGTTCAAACATAGTCGCACTAAACTGCGGTCGCTGGGACTATATCTTTAGTTACATAAAAACCTTAAAAAATTATCCAGATCGTGTTTTACCAGACCGTCAAGCAGTCACCATGGACACCAAGTTTTTAAGTGCCTATTCACGCTTATTGATTAAAACCTGCCATAAGCGTGGTGCATTAGCGATGGGCGGAATGGCGGCATTTATTCCAGCAAAAGATGAAGCGACTAACGAGCTGGTACTGCAAAAAGTACGTGGTGATAAAGAATTAGAAGCTCGCAATGGCCACGATGGCACTTGGGTGGCTCATCCTGGTTTAGCTGATACCGCAATGAAAATTTTCAATGATTACATTGGTGGTGATAGAACCAATCAATTGCACATTACTCGTGATGTTGATGCGCCGATTTTAGCCAGTGAGTTACTTGAACCTTGCGATGGTGAAAAAACCGAAGCGGGCATGCGTTTGAATATTCGCATTGCATTGCAGTACATCGAAGCATGGATCCAGGGCAATGGTTGCGTACCCATTTACGGTTTGATGGAAGATGCTGCTACGGCAGAAATATCACGCACCTCTATTTGGCAATGGATTCAACATGGCAAAAGTCTATCAAATGGCAAGCTTGTCACTAAAGCATTATTTAAAGATATGTTGAAAGAAGAAATGGCCAACGTTAAGAAGGAACTCGGCGCAGAACGCTTTAATGCAGGCCAGTTCGCTAAAGCATCAACGTTATTTGAACAAATTACTACCTCAGATGAGTTAGTTGATTTCTTAACATTACCCGGATACGAACTGTTAACGGCTTAATGCCAGTAACAGAATATTAATTACAACACGACTGAATTAAGCAAAGTTGAACGATTCACTTTGCTACCCTCACACAGAAAGGAGCGACACTATGACTACACAACTAACTCGTCAGCAACAGGTTGATGCAATTAAGAAAGATTGGGCTGAAAATCCACGTTGGAAATCTGTTAAGCGTCCTTTTACTGCTGAAGAAGTTGTCGCATTACGTGGATCTGTTGTACCAGAAAACACGATTGCTAAAATGGGTGCTGCAAAATTGTGGGAACTGGTTAACGGCGGCGCTAAAAAAGGCTACGTAAACTCGCTGGGTGCACTTACTGGTGGTCAAGCAGTACAACAAGCAAAAGCAGGTATCGAAGCAATATACCTATCAGGCTGGCAGGTTGCTGCGGACGCTAACTTAGCGGGCACCATGTATCCTGATCAATCACTTTACCCAGCAAACTCAGTTCCAGCGGTTGTGAGCCGTATTAATAACTCATTCCGCCGAGCTGACCAAATTCAATGGGGCAAAGAAGTTAATCCTGGTGATGACAATTATACTGATTATTTTTTACCAATCGTTGCAGATGCTGAAGCCGGTTTTGGTGGCGTACTGAATGCTTTCGAACTAATGAAGTCGATGATTGATGCTGGTGCTGCTGGGGTTCACTTTGAAGACCAACTCGCGTCGGTTAAAAAGTGTGGTCACATGGGCGGTAAAGTTCTTGTTCCAACCCAAGAAGCAGTACAAAAGCTTGTTGCTGCGCGTTTAGCTGCAGATGTGAGCGGTGTTGATACGTTAGTTATTGCACGTACTGATGCCAATGCTGCAGATTTAATGACTTCAGATTGTGATGAATATGACCGTGACTTTGTAACTGGCGAACGCACTAGCGAAGGTTTCTACCGTGTCAAAGCGGGTTTAGACCAAGCCATTTCTCGTGGTCTTGCGTATGCTCCGTATGCTGATTTAATTTGGTGTGAAACGGCTAAACCTTGTCTTGAAGAAGCGAAGAAGTTTGCTGATGCTATTCATGCTAAGTACCCAGATCAACTATTAGCTTATAACTGTTCTCCATCATTTAACTGGAAGAAGAACCTAGATGACGTCACGATTGCTAAATTCCAGCAAGAGCTGTCTAACATGGGTTACAAGTATCAGTTCATCACGTTAGCGGGCATTCATAACATGTGGTACAACATGTTCGATTTAGCCTATGACTATGCTCGCGGTGAAGGCATGAAGCATTATGTTGAAAAAGTTCAAGAACTTGAATTTGCTGCGGCTAAGAAAGGTTATACCTTCGTATCGCATCAGCAAGAAGTGGGTACTGGTTACTTTGACCAAGTCACAACCTGTATTCAAGGTGGTAAATCATCAGTAACAGCGCTAACAGGTTCTACTGAAGAAGAACAGTTTTAACCTATAGTCCCAACCGTTTTACAAGTTTAGTCACTTTGTGGCTGTTGTAACCCCGTGCAGCTCACCTACAGGCAGCACGGGATTTTTATCCAAGGATGTTGGATTATAAGTTTTACTTAGTTGTTAATCCTGATTGTTTGGCTACTTCCTACCCGTAAGCTTTTTAACCACATTATTTGTGATTGCGGCTCTTGTGAGCCGTTTTTTTTTGCTTAATTTTTATCTCATGCTTGTTACTCTGCACATCAAACAGATTCAACTCAAATTACGTTCACTAAAATATAAATAAAGTGACGCAGTTAGCACATCATTTACTAACCATGAGAGTGATTGCGACTTATTCATTGGTTTATTGCCACGTCATTTGAAAGCAAATATCGTTGTTTTACTTTGATACGTGAGCTAGCTTGCTCTAATGACAATCTCTACAAGACACTGTGTTGAAATTGAGTATACTAAATCAATATTTGTTACATTTAGGTTAAATTTTGAAGGCGATGACTCAGCAAAAAGGGGCTGATTATTGGACCAAGCGTATCAGTGATCAAGAAATGCCTGCATTATGTTCCACAGTGCGTGATTTAGAAAAGCTGGCTAAAGACGATGTATCTTCATTATCTTTACTCGGTCGAAGTGTCATGCACGACAACGCACTTACCTCGCGAATTTTGCGAGTAGCAAACAGTGCTACCTACAATAAAGGTATTAATCCGGTGTCGACTGTCAGCCGCGCAGCCGTAGTACTCGGATTTGATACTATTCGTAATATTTGCATTACCGCAAAACTACTGACCAGTTTACTCGAAAACAAACATCTGAGTGCCAGTGTTTATCAACGCTTGTTAAAGCTGATGGCGCAATCTTTTCAGGCGGCCATGCTCGCCAGAATGATGATGAGCGATCGAGGAGAATCGTTACGTGAAGAAGTTTTTATCGCTTCTTTGTTGTATCGCATCGGTGAAAGTGCTTTTTGGAGCATGGGCGGTGAGCTAACCGAACAGCTAGATAAAAAACTGTTATCAACCGATGATAAAATAGAGCAAAACTCATTGATACGAGCTGAACTTGGTACGTCATTTATTCAGCTTACCCAGAGTATTGCCAGAAGCTGGGGGTTAGGTGACGTGTTAATTAAATCGTTAACGCAGCCAGATGAACGTATGCCCGAAATCCGTTGTATTTTTTTAGCCGATAAGTTATCGGAGATAGTATCGCAACCTAACGTTAATGCTGAAGAGTTGCATAAGCGCTTATCCCAAGCCGCCGATATGTTAGACATCAGTGTGGCTAAATTTACTGAAAAGTTTATTGATTGCAGTGAAACAACCCATAAGCTAGCTATCGAATACGGTGCTAAAGCGATTGTGTCTTATTTACCTCATACCGCTAATGTATTAGACAATATTGATGCTCCAGTTGTGCCTTCTGAGGTACGTGAAACCAATCACGCTTATCAATTAAGTAAACTGAGGCAATTAACCCATTACGCTGCGGTAAAAACTGATTTTAATCAAATCATGCACACGACATTAGAGGGCATGTTAACCGGTGTTGGTTTAGACCGATGCGGTGTATTGTTATTATCACCGAGTCGTAAACTATTACAGCCAAGAGTGATGATGGGCGATGGCGCTGAATTATTAAAGCAAGCATTTGTGATTGAACTTGATGATCCTCAATCGGTTTTTACTCAGTGCATTGGGCAAAAAAAGAGCTTTTGGGTTAATGCACCAACCAGCAATGAATGCAAAGTACAAGTAGATGATGTGCTTGTGGAACGATTTTCCCAAAATGGATTTCTATTAGCACCATTATCTGTTGGAAATAAAGTATTAGGCTTGTTTTATGCCGATAGGTTGGGCTCTGGGCGTCATTTTGAACAAGATGATTTTGACAGTTTTACTCACTTTAGTGAGTTGGCAAATGTGTGTTTTGCGGTGTCGATGGCATAACAAGGCTATTTAGTTATTGACTATTATTGGGTGGGTTAAAGATTTATCACTGGATATTAAGCATCTGCTCTTAAACAAAAGGGTGACCGTGATAATAAACATGGTCCCCCTGATGAACTGATGATTATTGCATAATTAAGCTAGTAATACGTTTAGCTTTGTCGTTTGGTATCGGAAAGCTCAAATGATATTGTGCTATTTTCCAACCATCAACCGTTTGAACTAATGCACCTGTTCCTCGGCTAATGCCATATTCTGGGCTATAAAGCTGTTCGTCAAATACAATGGTATCGTCAATTTGCAGTAAGTGGCGAGACTTTACATCGTAACGCCAACCTTGAGTGGGTTTGGCATAGCGTTCAAACTCAAGCATATCCCATCGTTCTGACTTATCAGTACCAATAAACACTGCTTGTGGGTGATAAAGACTAAAATAAGTCGTCCAGTCAGCTGCTGCTGCGCTTTCATGTAACTGGTTTAATAAAGCGCTGACGGCTTGGCTGTCTTTTGCAGATAAACCTTGGCTGTCAATTAATTCATTTGCCTGGCTAATATTCTTAATCACGGCTTCGCTTTCGGAGCTTACTTGTTGGCTCACTTGCTTGTTTTTTGGTTCGGTTTGGCTTTGACCAAGTGAGGTGTCATCGGCTTCTGTTGCATGCAAGTCGAAGGCTGCTACTGTGGTCATTAACACCGCAATAAATCCAAGTCTGTTAATGATTGATTGCATAGTATTCCTTTTACGTTATGAATTATTATTATGTTGATGACTTGTCTAATGCCAATTTATTGGATCTAGCTGATAAAATTGGCTCAATTCTTTATATAATTGATTATGTTGTTGGTAAAACTCAATAGGTCGTTCAAAAAATGTTTCACTTATTACAGCAAAAAACTCTGCGGGATTAGTTGCGCCGTAATAATTGAATAATGACGGGATATGCTGTTGAGCGCAATGCTGAAGTTGTTTAAATTCCTGCCCCAGAGTAGCAGACCAAGAACGATATGAGGTGATATCTCGTAAAGGAGGCGCACCATTGGCGCTGCCATCTTCTTGGTCAAGTTGGTGAGCAAATTCATGAATAACCACATTGCTGCCATCAAACGGATCTGCAGCGCCTTCTACAGTGCTGTTCCATGACAACACTACCTTGCCATATTCCCAAGATTCACCCAGCAACACATTACGCTGAGTAGAATACACGCCTGCTATATCAGTGCGGTTTTGATGAACAATAAATGCACTTGGGTAGACCAAAATTTGTTTCAGTTTAGGATAGTAATCAGTTTTTCGATTGAGCAATAATAAACAGGCCTGGGCTGCTATGGTGACTTTTACTTCGTCATTTATGTCGAATCCGTCACAACCGACGAATTGTTTCTCATTAATAAACACTTGGATATGCTTTTTAAGCTGTAGCTGCAAGTCTGTTGGCATGGCTTTAAAGTAAGGAAAGCGCTTTTTTAATATATTACGCCATAGTGTTGGAAATGGTTTGCTAGCCACTATGCTACGTTGACGATTGAGGCGCCATTGACTACTGGTAATCCATCCAATAGCGGTCATTGATATAATGAGCAATGTTACAATCGCGATCATAGAAGGATCCTAATAGTCAAAAAGGTTTTTTGGTTTTTATTTCAAGCTTATACCTGTGCTGACAAGTTTTCGCACTACTCCGTGATGTTATTCGATAGCTTTAGCTGTGTTTGTTATAAAATTTTGCCCTGTGTGAGATTAATGGGGCTGTTTGTAAACAAATTCAAGCTTTAGCAAAAATTAACTCTAGGTGCTGGGCAAATATTAACTTGTGCAGCGGTATGAGAGGTTGAGTTTTTAGAAAAAAGCACTGGCTAATAAATATGACCGTCATATTTATTAGCCAGTGAAAGGGTGGGGGAGAAAGGGGAACATCCTGACCAATCACAAAGTAAATTAACGATTAATCTTTAAAATTAGCTTCTAAGCTTTTTTGTTGTAGTGGCGATAAGCTGAAATATTGTGAAATCAATTGTCTAATCAGTTTTGACTTTGCTATGCCGCCTTGCTGGCTAAGCAAGGCTAACTGAGTGATAGCTGTCTCGCTTAAAGTATAAGTGCAGCGCTTATAAGGTTGTTTTTTGTTGTTGCTATTTGATTTTATTGCTCCCAATTTCTGCGGGTATTTACGCTGTAGAAAATCGATTATATTCGTTTGACTCTCGGTGCCAACAACCTCAGAGGTTACCGCATGTCGAGCCCCACCTTTACCTGCGGCATAGAGATCTGCAGCCGCAATAAAGTCATCAATTGATACTGCTATGTTATTGGTTTGCTTACATGACGAAGCGTTTTTCTTGAGATCGGCTAGTCCCATAATTTCCTCCCAATGTGGTCACATTCGATGCTGTATTGCGCTGTTTAAGGAGTTGCTTTGCATCGGTAATCTCAAGTAATTCGCAAGCAATACTGCGCATCTCTTCTGCTGCTTTACCTTTGGGTTCTAATTCAAATACTGATAAGCCCGATTCCTCACTGTCGTCATAAATGTTACGACTGTAGTTAACTGCATCTAATACGTTAATATCGTAAGTACGACAAACATCTTTTGCTTCGCTGATTCTACTTGCTTGGTTAGGTAAGCTTGGGCATTGTGTGATTACAAATGATGCTTTCATTTTGGGATTTATCATCAAACAAGTGGACACAATATCGTCCATGTGGCTGACCGTTTTCAAGTCGCGACGTTTTGGTCTTAACGGCATTAATACATGTGATGCAACTGACATAGATGCTCGTAAGGCAAGGTTATCTTGACCACCACAATCGACAATTACATAGTCATAATGTTGCTCTAAGCTGAGGAGGTCATTACGGATTTTGCCATAAAGCTGTACGCAGTTTATCGCCGATAATTTGGGGTTGTTGTTACGAGCCTGGATCCAGTCTGATGTTGTTCTTTGTGGATCGCAGTCGACCATAATCACGCAGGCATCTGCCTCTTGGGTCAGGAACACCGCAATATTTTGCGCTAAACAGCTTTTACCGCTGCCGCCTTTCTCACCACCTACTAATATGATCATTTATACAGCCCTCCCAACCAAGTTTGTTACTTACCTAAAAATAATTCTAAACTCACTTTAAATACTGAATTAAGTTTGGTCAATTAGCTGATTTTTGACAGTTTTTTATAAATGTCGCCTAGATGTTTAATTGACTAAATTAGCTTGTACGGCAAAAAATTGACAACATGGTGTCGCACGCAGGAATGTTATTTAAAAGTTAAACTTTATAATCACTTAAAGCACTTTACTGAGGAACATGTACCCTATTACTGGCCAGCTAATTTGGCATATTATGCTTTCATATCTTGTTGATACACTTTTTACATCTTATTTTTACTTTTGTTATTCGAAATTGATATAAGTAATAGTTGGCGCTATAAGGGACTTTTTTACGGTTTGCAGCGTGTTACACTTGGGTTTTAGCCATCAAAGCTGTGGGACCGAAGTCATGAATGAACAACAATTATTAGAAGCGATTAATCAAACCATGCCATTTGGTAAATATGCTGGCCGTAAGTTACTGCAGTTGCCTGAACCTTATTTAGTGTGGTTTCATTCAAAAGGCTTTCCAGAAGGTAAGCTTGGTGAGCAGCTTGCATTAATGTATGAAGTGAAGCTCAATGGACTAGAAGAAATGCTGCAACCGCTTTTAAAGCGGTGAAGTTGGTAATAAGCGATGGCAAGCGATAACGAACGTAACAGCCCAGAGGCTAGGGCGAACTGCGTCCTGCTAGATCGCTACGCTGCTAAATAAAGCGGCCAAAGCGTTCGCTCGTTATCATCCTAGCATCTTGGCTTTTAACACTTATACCGTTACCGCTAGTTACCGCCCTTTTGAGGCCTCTCGTGGCGTTCAGAGCGCTTTTTTCATATAGAAACCGGTGAAAGTTTGGCCACGTTTTTGTTGGTAGCTGACTTGTTGTAAGGCAAAACCCATGGCCTCAAACAAAGCTCTAGATAAATATGACGCATCGACACTGACAAATGGATATTGTTGCTGCTGTGCCCAATGTTCAAGGTGTTGGTATAGCGAGCTTGCTATACCTTGATTTTGGAAGTTGGGGTGCACGTATAAACAGTCAATATAACCTTGGTGGTTAAAATGAGTTTCTAGGCTAATAAAACCGATGACCTGTTGCTTGTTTAATGCAATCCAAGCTTTATTTCGCTTGTATTGTAATTGCCAGAACTTAGCTGAACGGGGGGCTAATGACCATGCATCAAGTTTTAGTTTCGGGTATCTCGGATGTTCAATACCTTGCACAGCAGTATGGTATAACTGGCTTACTTGAGTAGCGTATGACGCTGAAAAATCAACGATTTGACTTGGTTGATTTATTGAGTTTTTCATAAAAAAGACCAATCGGTAAGATTGGTCAATTATGTAAGATTTTTGCGATAAAACGTACTATTTTTTATTAATGTTGCCAACAAACATGATTTTATCAAATGTTCTGTTTAGGCTTGAACTTTTAAAATCGGTCATCCACATTTGCTCAGACACTTCAACTTTATCGCCTTTATTCACTTCAGTTTGTGGGCCTGCTGCCCAGTATGTTTTGTCGGCTTCTTTTAGCTGAACATAGGTGTAACCGCCACCATTCATAGTGTCGATGACTTCTGCTTGATGCAAAGCACCTTGTGCCCACACAGAGGAAACACCTAAAGCCAAAGTGGCTGCGGCAGCAAATGCGATTAATTTAGCTTTCATGTATGTATTCCTATTTTATCTACAGATGACACTGGATAACGAGATTGGCTCAATTTTATGCTATTTAACCATCTCAGCTGATTATGGTCTGTGATCTAGCACGAATAATTGTTATCTGCCAGTGGCTAGGTATTATCACTAGATGGTTTAATCGTGATGGCTAATGTAGTGAACATTAGCAAATAGTTGCCCACTCTTAAGTTGTCGATACCGGCTGACAAAGTCGTAAAAGCCGCTGGCAGCGTTTGAGTGTGCCAGTGGCTAGGTATTATCACTAGTTGATTTAATCGTGATGGCTAATGAAGTGAACATTAGCAAATAGTTGCACAGTAATAAGCTGTCCATGCTGGCTTGTAAAGTCGTAAAAGCCGCTGGCAGCGTTTGAGTGTGCCAGCGGTTAGGTATTACCACTAGATGGTTTAATCGTGATGGCTAATGTAGTGAACATTAGCAAATAGTTGCCCAGTAATAAGGTGTCCATGCTGGCTTACAAAATCGATAAAAGCTTCAGGCAGTGTTTGATTACTAATGGGTTGCTGCCAATGAGCATGTAATAATGCCTCGTATCCTTCTTTACCTGCAGCAGTATAAGAACTTGATACTCCCAAATACAGCTTATTAGGTTCTAGTGTTTGCCATTGATCGTCTTTGTAGATATCAATCTGAGTTATCCTTAAGCCTTTAGCTTGCTTACCGTCATAAAAGTAGCGCAGGCCATAAGGGTAGGGGAAACTGCCTGCGCCTGTACCCATTATGCCGTTATTGGTCGCGGAGTTTATCGCGGACTCTAATGCTTCGATAACGTATTTACCTTGAATTTTATATAAGGTAAGAGGGAGTTCAAAAGGCAAAATTCGTCCCACAACATCAGCTAAAGATAATTGGCCTTTGTTCAGTGACTGTCTTACCCCACCAGCATTGTGCAAGGCAAAATCTATTGTTGGTTCAATATTTTTAGCCGCTTTATACATGCTTCGACTGACCCACGGGGCGATTTCACTGCCATGAGGTAAGTGTTTACTTGGTAAGCGAGTATGGACAAAGTCCCGAGGAATATGGCCAAGGATTTGATTTTCTATCGCATCTAATGATGGTCTGTATTGAGTATGGATTACTGAGTGAATATGTTCATCATGTTGTGCGTCTTTAATGCTCGGATGAGCAAAAAGTTGTTTGACTAAGGTTGCGGCAGTATTACTGTCTGTGGCATCACCGTCTTTGGTGGTTACTGTGATGTTTTCATCGACCATAAAATAGTTATTGCCCTGTAATTCAACTATTTTGCCATGTTGATCAAAACATATTTCAGCCAAGCCAATTGTTTCTGCATATTTACCTGCATGTAAAATAGGCGTTGAATTAATCGTTTCTGCATAAGGAATATTACTCCAACCAATATCACTCAGTTGGCCTTGCAGTGTATGAGAATGACCGCCAACAATTAAGCTGATCCCATCAACTTTTGCAGCAAGTTCTCGATCTTGATCTAAGCCTAAATGGCTCAATACTATAATGTGATAGATACCCTGCTGGTGTAAGCGTTGTATTGTCCGCAAAGTCGTGTCGATGGCGTTGGCAAAGTGGGTGTCAGGATCGGGCCGTGCAATTAAGCGCATTTGATCTAATGTAATACCAATAATGGCTAACTTAGTGTCATGAAATGGCTTAATTAATACTTTGGCTGTTTCAGTTGAGTCATCAAAATCGTACAGCATTGGATGGCCATAAAGTCGGCCCGATTTATGTCGGTCTTCTTGGCTGAGGTCCATATTGCCAGCTAGTACCGGAAAATCGATACGGTTTAGAAAAGCTTGAACTGGGCTATTGCCTGCATCGACTTCGTGATTACCTATTACCATAGCATCAGGTTTGAGTAAGTTTAGTAAATGCGCGTTGGCTGCACCTTTAAACTCTCTAAAATATAATGTCCCTTGAAAACTATCACCACCATGCAAAAAAATAAAAGGCGACTGTTTGATTGCTGCTTGTTGCCTGGCGTGTTCAATTTGATAACCTAAACGTGCATATCCGCCAGAATGTGCTTCGAGGGTATATGATTTTTGTTGATTCTCGAGGCTAAACTGAACGGGGCTGGGCTCAAAGTTAGAGTGGGTATCATTAATGTGGGCTAAAGTTAATGTGTAGCGTTGCTTCATAATTTCCCTCTTTAATTGGAAATCGATTCTAACATTATTTTACTCATGTTGGGCGCCAAACCAGGTGAATGTTTGATTTTTGATGCGATAACAAGGCTATTTGATTACTAGCTAATCTTGGCCAGCATCTGTATAATTTGCCGCCCTGTTAAAGGTTTGGTGTTTGAGGTTAGGCAGATGAGTGAAAAGAAAATCAATTTATTAGATCTTGATCGTAAAGGACTGCGAGCATTGTTCAGCGAGATGGGTGAAAAACCGTTTCGTGCCGATCAGTTAATGAAGTGGATTTATCACTTTGGCGTTACTGACTTCGAAGAAATGAACAATATAAATAAAGTATTGCGTGGTAAATTAGCGGCGCGATGCGAAATTGTCGCACCTGAGATTTCTAATTTCCAAAAGTCTGCTGATGGGACCATTAAATTTGCTATTAATGTTGGTCAGGGCCAAGAAGTCGAAACCGTCTATATTCCAGAAGAAGACCGAGCGACCTTGTGTGTGTCGTCACAAGTTGGTTGCGCTTTAGAATGTACTTTTTGCTCTACTGGTCAGCAAGGTTTTAACCGTAATTTAACCGTCGCTGAAATCATCGGTCAAGTTTGGCGAGTGTCGCAATTTTTAGGTTTCCATAAAGACACTGGCGATCGACCAATTTCAAACGTAGTGATGATGGGGATGGGCGAGCCTTTGCTTAACCTTGCTAACGTTATCCCTGCTATGGACATTATGTTAGATGATTTTGGCTTTAGTTTATCTAAGCGTCGAGTGACATTATCAACCTCGGGTGTGGTACCTGCACTTGATAAATTAGGTGATGTCATCGATGTGGCATTAGCCGTCAGTATCCATGCGCCTAACGATAAGTTACGTGACGTGCTCGTTCCGGTGAATAAAAAATACCCATTGCAAGAGTTTTTAGCGGGTATTCGTCGCTATTTAGAAAAGTCTAATGCAAACCGTGGCCGTGTCACGGTTGAGTATGTGATGCTTGATCATATAAATGACAGCACAGATCAAGCACATGAACTCGCTATCTTAATGAAAGATACGCCATGTAAGATTAACTTAATTCCGTTTAACCCGTATCCTGGTTCTCCGTATGGCCGTTCATCGAACTCACGCATTGACCGTTTTTCTAAAGTGTTAATGGAACATGGTCTAACCGTGATTGTGCGTAAAACGCGTGGTGACGATATTGATGCTGCTTGTGGTCAATTAGCCGGTGATATTCGTGATAGAACAAAGCGTTTAGCAAAAAAACAAATGCAACAGAGTCAGATTTCAGTCACAATGGAATAACTCGTTGTTTGCATAGATAATAGGCTTATAAATGAAGCATGGAATGCAAAAGGTTTGTTTAATGACTTTAGTGGCTTTGTCTGCCACTGCTTGTGTTACTGAGCGTACTTACAGTGGTACTGATACCCCTGTAGCTGAACGTCAGTTTGATAAGCAGGGAGCTGCTAGAGAACGTATGCAACTAGGACTGACTTATCTACAGCGTGGTAATAGCGAGCAAGCAAAGTATAATTTAAATAAAGCTGTTGAATATGCGCCGAACATCAGTGAAGTTCATATGGCAATGGCTTATTATTATCAAACCGTTGGCGATATTGAGCGAACGGAAGAGTCATACAAAAAAGCGATTAGTTTGAGTGATGTGACGGGTGATGCGCGTAACAATTTTGGGGTGTTTTTGTGCCAACAAAATAAGTTTGCCGAGTCTGAGAAAATGTTTCTTGCAGCCATAGAGACACCTCAATATACCCGTACCGCATCAAGTTATGAAAACTTAGGTGTATGCAGTCGCAAAGCCGGTAATAAAGAAAAAGCGCGACAGTATTTTAATATGGCGTTAAAGTATGATCCAAGACGTAAAGTCACATTATTAGAATTAACCGAGTTAGCCATGGAAGATGCTGACTACGGCGATGCGCGCGAACAACTCGCAAGATACCATCGAGTTGCTAGTGAATCAGCAGAAAGTTTAGCCTTAGGGATCAAGATTGAGCGGGCGGCGAACGATGTAGAGGCCGTAAAACGATTTGGCATTTTATTAATTGCGAAGTTTCCTGCATCTCCACAAGCCAAAAATTATAGAGCTAACTTGAATTAATGACTAAAGAATTCGAACAAGTAGAACAAGACGAAGAGAACGCGTCATTGTTAACAAATGTTGTTACTGCTGGGGCCATTTTAAAAGCGGCCCGCGAAGCAAAAGGGATCTCAATTGAGACCGTCGCAACTCAACTGCATTTACGCCCCAAGATCATTAATGATCTTGAAAATGACATCTTTGATAATATTGCCTCTACCACTTATGTGCGCGGCTATATTAAAAATTATGCTCGTGCAGTAAGTGCTGATATGAACAAAATTCAGCTATGTTTAAGCCAGCAATTACCTGAAATTGTTGCCCCTGAAATGCAAAGTTTTTCACGTAAGACGACGCATCAAGCTCGTAATAGCCGTCTAAATTTTGTGACTTACCTTATCATTGCCGTATTGATCGCCATGTTAGTATTGTGGTGGGTTCAAAAGTCATCGTTAATAACCAGTGTTGATTTATCTCAACCAACCGTTGAAGAAATTGCTGCTGGAAGTAACATGGCCCAACCGCAACAATTCATTAGAAGCGAAACTGAACAGTCTAGTGGTAATGAGCCAAGTAACGAAGCCAGTGCGAGTGCGGCAGAGGCTCCTAGCCAAGCTGCAATAGATGCTGAAGATAAGCTTATTCAAACGGCGCAAGATGCAGCCAGTACTTCACCTAGCAGTGTCGAAAGTGATAATGCACAAGCAGCATCAACAAGCTCAAGTTTAGTGAGTGGTGCAAGTGTATTAACCATTGAACTTTCAGGTGATTGTTGGGTTAATGTGACTGATGCCACAGGTAAAGTCATGGTTGATGGCGTGAAAAATTCAGCTCAGCGAATTGAAGTTCAAGGTACAAAACCGTTTAAAGTGATCCTAGGTGCACCTCAAGTCGCCAGTATCAGCCTCGATGGCAATAAAATCAGTCTAGCTGAATTTGCCAATGGTCGAGTAGCAAGATTAACCCTGCCTAAAGCGTCATAATGCTTTAGCAACTGCAGTAGAGTACATTTACATGTATAACGAATCCCCAATTATTCGCAGACCATCGACACGTATATATGTGGGCAATGTGCCTATTGGCGATGGTGCACCGATTGCTGTCCAGTCGATGACCAATACCAATACTAATGATGTTGAGGCCACAGTTGCACAAATTCGTGCGTTGGAAAAAGTGGGCGCTGATTTAGTGCGTGTTTCTGTGCCAACGATGGATGCAGCTGAAGCGTTTAAAATCATTAAACAGTCAGTGAATGTGCCTTTAATTGCCGATATTCATTTTGATTATCGTATTGCACTTAAAGTGGCTGAATACGGTGCAGATTGCCTGCGTATAAATCCTGGTAATATTGGTAATGAAGAGCGTATTCGCAGCGTTGTTGAATGTGCACGCGATAAAAATATTCCAATCCGTATCGGAGTCAATGGTGGTTCGCTTGAAAAAGACTTAATGGATAAGTATCGCGAGCCAACTCCGGAGGCATTGTTTGAGTCGGCAATGCGTCATGTGGATATTTTGGACCGTTTGAACTTTGATCAATTTAAAGTCAGTGTAAAAGCCTCTGATGTATTTCTTGCTGTCGCATCTTATCGTTTACTCGCTAAACAAATACGTCAACCTCTGCATTTGGGGATTACTGAAGCAGGCGGTATGCGTGCCGGTTCAGTTAAATCAGCTGTGGGTTTAGGCATGTTATTAGCTGAGGGTATTGGTGATACTTTACGTATTTCCTTAGCAGCCGATCCCGTTGAAGAAATCAAAGTGGGCTTTGATATTTTAAAGTCTTTGCGCATTCGTAGCCGTGGAATTAATTTTATTGCTTGTCCTTCTTGTTCGCGCCAAGAATTTGATGTGATTAGCACAGTCAATGAACTTGAACGTCGTCTTGAAGACATTACCACCGCAATGGATGTGTCCATTATAGGTTGTGTGGTTAATGGTCCAGGCGAGGCATTAGTGTCTGATATTGGTTTAACGGGTGGCCATGCTAAAAGCGGTTATTATGATGGCGGAGTGCGTCAAAAAGAACGCTTTGATAATAACAATATCGTCGATGGTTTAGAAGCTAAGATCCGTGCAAAAGCAAGCATGATGGCCAACCGTATCGCGATAACCGATAAAACCGAATAATCTTAATCCTGTGCATGACAACCTAAAGTTGCCGATGCAGAGGGTGTATTTACATTTTATTAGCGCAAGCTAATTCAATAAGTGGACAAGTTAACAGTGGCAAAGCAAATCCAAGCTATTCGCGGAATGAATGATATTCTGCCTACCCAAAGTCCTATATGGCAAAAACTCGAAGCAGTATTGCGTTCATCTGTTAGTGCATTCGGTTATAGCGAAATTCGCACTCCTATCGTAGAAAGTACCGACCTTTTCAAGCGCTCTATTGGTGAAGTGACCGATATTGTTGAAAAAGAAATGTATACCTTTGAAGATCGTAATAGTGACAGCTTAACCTTACGTCCTGAAGGTACCGCTTCAACTGTTCGTGCGGGTAACGAACATGGTCTGCTTTACAACCAAGAACAACGTTTATGGTATATGGGACCTATGTTCCGTCATGAGCGTCCGCAAAAAGGTCGTTATCGTCAGTTCCACCAGTTCGGTGTTGAAGTGTATGGCATTGGTAGCGCCGATATTGATGCTGAAGTATTGATGTTATCAGCCCGTTTATGGGACTTGCTAGGGATTAAAGAGCACGTTGCACTTGAGCTAAATACCTTAGGCGATCCCGCTGAACGTGCGGCCTATCGCGATGCGTTGATTGCTTTTTTAGAGCAGCATAAAGACATTCTCGATGAAGATAGTAAACGTCGGATGTATTCAAATCCATTGCGTGTACTGGACACTAAAGATCAGCAAGTGCAGGCTATTTTAGCTGACGCACCAGCATTAATGGATTACTTGGGTGAAGAAACTAAGACACATTTTTCAACTTTATGTGAACTCTTAGACGCTGTTGGCATCCAATACACCATCAATCCACGTTTAGTACGTGGTTTAGATTATTATAACCGCACCGTATTCGAATGGGTTACCACCAGTTTGGGCTCTCAAGGTACAGTGTTGGCGGGTGGTCGCTATGATGGTTTAGTCGGTCAACTGGGGGGGAAAGATACTCCAGCCGTTGGTTTTGCAATGGGCCTTGAGCGCATTGTACTATTACTTGAAACGCTTGAGTTAACCAGTGATATTGCCCCTGAAGTAGACATCTATGTTACTGCTATGGGTGATAATTGTGTGGTTGAAGCCATTAAAGTGGCTCAAGAGTTGCGTCAACAGTTACCAACGCTTAAAGTCATGAGTCATTGCGGTGGTGGTAACTTTAAAAAGCAAATGAAGCGTGCCGATAAAAGCGGTGCTCAATTTGCGTTGATCATTGGCGAAAATGAAGTAGCGAATAATCAAGTGGCTATCAAGCCGTTAAGAACAAAAGACGAACAACAATTGGTTACGCGTAGTGAACTCGTAACTAAAATTGCAGAACTGATTTAAGAATTGATTTCAAAGGGGAAGTGCAAGTGGAAATTTATAGCACAGAAGAACAACAAGTAGATGCTATCAAGCAGTTCTGGAAAGATTATGGTACCTCGATTGTCGTGGGTGCCGTGGTAGGCCTTGGTGGTCTATATGGTTGGAATACTTATTCTGATATGAAAGTGACGGCAGCCGAAAAAGCTTCCGAATCGTTTCAGTCTATCGTGACACAGTCAGCTAACCCTGCAGCGTTATTGGTTCAGGCAGAAAGCTTTACATCAGAACATGATCAGCAAGGTTATCAGGCATTACTCGAGTTGATGGTCGCTAAATCAGCGGTTGAAGCGGGTGATTTAGCAAAAGCTGAAGCCTCATTTACCAAAGTAATTGCCGCAGAGCCAGGTTCAGGTTTAGGCATGGTGGCCATGATACGTCTAGCGCGTATTCAAGCTGAGCAAAATAATCTTGGTATGGCATTAGCCACACTAGAACAAGTGACTGATAAAGCATTTGCTTCGCAACGTGAAGAATTAAAAGGTGACTTTTTAGTGCGTCAAGGTGATTTGGATAAAGCCAAATTAGCTTATCAAGCAGCCGTGGATAATGGTGGTGCGATAGCCAGTCCTGCGCTAACCATGAAGTTAGACAATCTAAATAAGGCATAAGGAATTTAGCCAATGAAGTCTTGGTGTAAAAATCTACTTGCCGTCGGGTTAAGTGTTGCTCTTATGTCTGCTTGTTCTTCAAGTGATGTTGAAGAAGAGCCTGTGAGTGAATTAGTTGATATACAAGCAACTGTATTTCCTGAAGTGACTTGGGATACCAGTGTTGGCGATGGTGTAGGTGATTATTACTCGCAACTTCGTCCAGCGGTTCGTTATGGCAAATTATTTGTCGCCGATCGCAGCGGTGTTGTGGTTGCGTTTGATGAAACCAGCGGCAAGGAGCTATGGAAACAAGACTTTAATGATGTCTTTGAAGATAAGCTTGAAATTAAAACCAAAGGAATTCGTTTAGCTGCCGGCGTTACTGCGGCACGTAACAAAGTCTTTGTTGGTGGTGAAACTGGCTTATTAGTTGCGCTAGATGAGGCTACGGGTGACGTAGTGTGGTCTGCTCAAGCTAATGGTGAGTTATTATCGGCACCGACAGTGGCAGAAGATGTTGTTGCAGTAAATACCAGTAAAGGTGCATTTGAAGCATTTAATATCGATAACGGTGAAAAGTTATGGACCTATGAAATGCAGCTGCCAAACCTTACCTTACGAGGTACAGGTTCAGCCGCTTATGAAGCGGGCGGTTTCTTTTTAGGCACAGCAGATGGCAAAGTCGCTGTTGTGGTCAAAAGTAATGGCCAACAAGCATGGGAACAAGCGGTATTTACCCCAACGGGTTCCAATGAGTTTACCCGGATGGCCGATATTGATATGACGCCATTAATTTTGGGCGAAAATATTTATGTTGCGAGTTACAACGGCAATCTCGTGTCTATGGAGCTTCGCAGCGGACGGATTGTTTGGTCACGTAAATATTCAAGCTTTAATGATTTAGCTGCTGCAGGTATTGGCCTGTACTTAGTTGATGATCATAGCCGTATTTATTCGGTTGATCGTCGCAATGGTCTTGAATTATGGAGTAATTCGGTTCTTAAAAACCGTGAATTAACCGCTCCAGCCGTGATAGACAATTACATTGTTGTCGGTGACTTTGAAGGTTACTTGCACTTTATTGACCGTAATAGCGGTGACATTGTTGGCCGCATTGAAGTTGATAGTGATGGATTATATGCCCAACCTTTAGTGGTGGGTGACAACATTTATGTTCAAGGCCGAAGTGGTAAAGTTGCTATTGTTTCCTTGAACAAGCAAGAGCAAATGAATGCTGAGGAAGATACCAAAACTGATGCGGAATAAGTCGTAGCATTATTTTTGCGTTAATTAAGGTATAATATCCTTACTAGAGCCCCTGGAAGCGTTCCGGGGGCTTTTTATTGAAAAGTTTTTTAGAGGCAAAATCATGATCCCTGTAGTGGCCCTTGTAGGGCGACCGAATGTCGGCAAATCGACATTATTTAACCGTCTTACTCGTACTCGTGATGCGTTAGTCGCTGATTTCCCAGGTTTAACACGTGACCGTAAATACGGCCGCGCATTTTTAGCTGGCTACGAGTTTATCGTTGTTGATACTGGCGGTATTGATGGCAGCGAAGAAGGGATCGAAACTAAAATGGCTGAACAGTCATTGGCCGCGATTGAAGAAGCGGATGTCGTATTATTTATGACTGACGCTCGTGCGGGTATGACAGCTGCTGATTTAGCGATTGCTCAGCATTTACGTAGCCGTGATAAAGTCACTTTTGTGGTTGCTAACAAAGTCGACGGTATTGATGCCGATTCAGCTTGTGGTGAGTTTTGGTCTTTAGGTCTAGGTGAAGTATACCAAATGGCTGCCGCGCAAGGCCGTGGTGTGACCAACATGATTGATTACGCCCTAACGCCTTATGCTGAAGCTATGGGTATCGTTCGCGAACTCGACGAAGAAGGCGAGCAAGTTGAACGTGAATATACTGAAGAAGAAGCTGAAGCAGAACAAGAACGCCTGCAAAACTTACCGATTAAGCTCGCCATTATTGGTAAGCCTAACGTGGGTAAATCAACACTGATTAACCGTATCCTCGGCGAAGAACGTGTGGTGGTTTATGACGAACCTGGTACTACTCGTGACAGTATTTATATTCCAATGTCACGTGAAGGTAGAGAGTACGTATTAATTGATACTGCTGGCGTTCGTCGTCGCAGTAAAGTGAATGAAGTTATCGAGAAATTCTCGGTGATTAAAACCTTAAAAGCAGTTGAAGATGCTAACGTAGTATTATTGGTTATCGATGCGCGCGAAGGTATTGCAGAGCAAGATCTTGGTTTATTAGGTTTTACCTTAAACGCTGGTCGTGCATTGGTTATTGCGATAAACAAGTGGGACGGTATTGATCAAAAAGTCAAAGACCGTGTTAAAAGCGAACTTGATCGCCGTTTAGGCTTTATCGATTTCGCCCGTATTCACTTTATTTCAGCATTACATGGTACTGGCGTTGGCCATTTATATGAGTCAATTGAAGAAGCCTACGACAGTGCTACACGTCGTGTGAGTACTTCAATGCTGACTCGCGTTATGCAGATGTCGCAAGATGATCACCAACCACCATTGGTTAATGGTCGTCGTGTGAAACTGAAATATGCTCACGCTGGCGGTTATAACCCACCAATCGTGGTTATTCATGGTAACCAAGTTAAGAAGTTACCTGATTCGTATAAGCGCTATATGATGAACTACTTCCGTCGTTCATTGAAAGTAGTTGGTACGCCAATTCAGTTACGTTTCCACGAAGGTGCTAACCCGTTTGAAGGTAGAACTGAAAAGTTAACCGTGGGTCAAGAGCGTCGTCGTAAGCGTGCAATGAGCCATATTCGCGATCGTACTAAGTAACCTCGTATTGACTTAAGTTATTTATCGCTCAAAAAGCCTGACTTGTTCAGGCTTTTTTGTCGGTGTTAACCGTGCTATTGGCATTGCTATTAAAGATTGGGTGAACGAGGATGCAGCAAAAAATTATCGGTTATCACCTGGATGAAGAGCAGCATTGGGTGGCAGAATTAGGCTGTGGCCATTTTCAACATGTACGCCATAATCCACCTTGGACTGTTCGCCCCTGGGTGACGACGGTAGAAGGTCGACAACAACAATTAGGCATGATCCTTATTTGTAAAAAATGCGATGTCGCGGCAGCGGCAGATAAGCTCGATTAAATTGAGTTTGCCTATCTTAAGACGTTAACTCACTGGCGGTTCGACACCACCATAAGTAAGCGGCGATGTAAGTACATATAATAGTGTCCATTACCATTGATGACCAAAATCCATCGACAAAAGGTTGATTGGCATTGCTCAATACTAAGCTAATAAAAAACAGCTTTTCAATTAGCGCAATGCAAAATACTGGTTTGACCCAATCTGAGCGAAACATTGCAATAAAAAAACTGCATCCCACCATTAATACCATAAAGCCCCAATGCTGAATGAAAATTGTATCACTGGCAAAGAAGGGCAGTTGGTTTAGGTTTTCCAGCGCCCATTGGGGAAACAAAGTATACAGTCCACCTAATGAAGTCCCTAGACCGGCTAGAAATAACACTATTTGGCGATATTTAATCAAAATAGTTGTCACGTGTGACCTCTTTCAATGTTTTATGCTGTCATAATGTCATGTTTTAGAATATTTTTCGATTATTGTTATTCATAAGTAATTGTTAAGATTTCGGCGTAATAATAGCCGCATTATCGCAATCCTATCGAGGTTTATATGCAAACACAGACTAATTTCCCACTGCTTCATCGTCTCATTCACTGGGGGCTCGCGTTGACTATGATGGTCATGCTATTAACAGTTTTATTGCGACTTGGCTGGATGGAGAAAAACCATATGGCCGCGATTATTCATCAAGGTTTAGCCAAAATTGATGTCATCATTACTGATAAGCAAGCGGTGAGCATTGCAAGAAGTATTCGTGGTGTTATGTTTCAGTGGCATATTTATTTCGGCTATGCGGTCAGTGTATTTGTGTTGGCGCGTTTTATCTATATGGCTAAATTTGGTCTGCATTACACATCACCTTTTTCGCGCCAAGCAACCACTAAACAAAAGTTTCAAGCGTGGGTCTATTGGCTATTTTATGCGGGTGTCGCCTTGTCAGTTATAACCGGTTTGTTGCTTAAATTTGGCCCAGAATCAATAGAAGGACAGGCTGAAACAATACATGTACTGGCACTTTGGTATTTCATTCCTTTTATCAGTTTACATTTAGCGGGTATTTTAGTGGCTGAATCGGGTCATGAGAAAGGTTTAGTGTCGAAGATGATTGGTGGTTAACCTTAACAATTGTGTGGTCGAGGCAGCATTTGCCTTGGCCAGCTTTTTAAATTGTTCGATCTGTTTACTTAAGTAAACCTTAAGCTTGGTAACTTACTTTGTCCTATATTCAGTCAGTAGGCAAAAATATGATGTCAAAAAAGTTATTTTCACGCTTAAGTAAATTTAACATTGCCGCGTTAAGTTTGGCGTTAAGCCTTGGAGTCAGTGTTACTGCTTATGCTGCTCCGTCATTAGATAATAAAGTGATGGATCTGCAAGGGCAGTCTGTCAGTTTGCAACAATTTGCCGGTAAGGTCGTTTATGTCGACTTTTGGGCTTCATGGTGTGGCCCATGTCGCAAATCATTCCCTTGGATGAATGCCATGCAAGCTAAATATCAACAGCAAGGTCTCGAGGTTGTAGCGATTAACCTTGATGTTGACACAGCATTAGCGCATGAGTTTCTGAGTAAGCTACCGGGAAAATTTAATCTTCGCTTTGACCCTGAGGGCGATATAGCTCGAGCCTTTGAGTTACAAGGAATGCCAAGTAGTTTTATGTTTAACCGTAAAGGTCAACTGGTACAAACTCACATGGGATTTTTTACCGAAAATACCCCCGCCTACGAGCAAGAAATCCAAATGTTGTTACAGGAGTAAACTCATGACGAAAGCGTTTTATCAACCCTTAGCCAAGGCGGCAGTGGCGTTAGCCATTGTCAGTAGTTTGGCTGGATGTTCAAGCCTAGGTGTACAACCTTGGGAAAAAGATCAATTAGCCAGAGCTGACATGGCCTTAAACAGCGAAAAACTCGATCTTGCCTTAGATGACCATATTTATTTCAGTAAAGAAGGCACCAGCGGTGGGCGTTCATTAGCGGGTGGAGGTTGTGGATGCAACTAACATCTAAGCAAAATATTGCCAGTGCATTGGCGTTAGCAAGCTGCAGTCTACTGAATCAACAGGTGAGTGCTGCTGAAGCTACTCCTGCAAATGATGATTGGAAAGTCGATGCTGCCATTATGTATTATGGTGAGCAAGACCGTGTGCAAGCTGCAGAAGCCATTGGTAATGTGCAAAAAGCCTTTGGCGAAACTTCACTCCTAGACATGAAAATTGTAGTCGACAGCTTAACAGGCGCATCGGCTTCTGGTGCGGTTGCCCAAGATGAAAGCCAAACCTTTACCCGTCCTTCAGGCGACGGCCAATATACAGTTAGCTCAGGTGAGACGCCGCTTGACGATACCTTTCACGATACCCGGGTACAGCTAAGCGCTAATTGGCAAGAAGTGCTTAACCAAGATTGGACTGGTAATGTCGGTGTGTACGGCTCTAAAGAGTTCGATTACCTCTCTATGGGGATTAATGCGGGCCTTGAGCGCAGCTTCAATAAAAACAACACGACGGTGTCGTTGTCTGGGGCGTTCAGTAATGATGTGGTTGACCCTGTTGGCGGTCGCCCAGTAGCCATGTCACAAATGGTGTTTCGGGGTAATTATGCCAGTGATGCCGATTATCAAGCCGCATTTGATCAAACTCGTTTAGCGGGTGATGATACTAAGCAAACGAGCGATATTATGTTCGGTGTCACTCAGATTATTAATCGTAATTGGTTAATGCAGGCTAACTATGGTTTATCCAGTGTGTCTGGTTACATGACTGACCCGTATAAAATTCTTAGTGAAGTTGATGCTAATGGTCAAACACAAGCTTACCGTTATGAAAATCGTCCTGACTCACGCTTGAAACACAGTGTATTTTTACTTACCAAAGGTGCTTTAGATTCTGGTGTAGTCGATTTTTCATATCGTTACAGCACTGACGATTGGGATATTCAATCACATACGTTAGAAACCCATTATCGCTATTACTTTAGCCCAAGCATCTACGGACAATTACATTTACGTTATTACCAACAGCAGGCTGCTGAGTTTTATCGACCATTCTTAATGAGTGGCGATGCCATACCTGAGTATTCCAGCGCAGATTATCGTATTGGTGATATGACGGCATATACCATTGGGCTTAAATTTGGTCAGCGTTTATCCGGTGGACATGAGTTAAGTTATCGTATTGAGTATTATCAGCAAAATCCTGAAAATAATGGTACGCAATTACCGGGGCAGTTACAGAACTATGATTTATTCCCAGCAGTGAAGGCAATTGTAGCTCAAGTGAGTTATTCGTTTTAAGATGGATGTTATATCCATAAAACGAGTCACTTTACGTGCATAAACGGCTAACTACAGTGTTAAAAGCCCCAGAGGCGATGAGCTTACAGACTCGTCCTTGGGGCTTTTTAGGTTCATTTAACGCTATGGCAAGCCCATGCGAATTGTTAATGGCGGTGAATGACGAACATGTAGCTCGGCAAATGCTCAATATTGCTTATGATGAAGCTAAGCGTATAGAACATAAGTTTAGTCGTTTTATTGAAGGTAATGTGGTGTGGCAGTTAAATCATGCTCAAGGTGACACAACAGTTATTGATGCCGAAACCCTTCATTTATTTACCTTTGCTAAACAATGTTTTCAATTAAGCGAGGCAGCATTTGATATCAGCGCTTGCCCATTAATGGCCCTATGGCGTTTTGATGGCAGCCATTGTGTACCGCTACAAACTGAGATTGATAAAGCCTTAGATCAAGTTGGTTTTGAACGTATTACATTGACTAACACTAGTGTTCATATGCCGGCTGGCATGAGTGTCGATTTTGGCGGTATCGGTAAAGAATATGCCGTTGATCGCACCGCAAATATATTGGCTCAACGTTGGCCTGATACCTCGGTATTAGTTAATTTTGGTGGTGATATTGCTTGTCCTGTCTCCAAAGCGGATGGCTGGCAGGTGGGGATTGAAAACCCGCAGAAGCTTGATAACGCTGCAGCACTATTAACTATCCGTCAGGGTGCTCTCGCGACCAGCGGCAATACTCGACGTTATATAGAAGTGAACGGGAAGCGTTATGGGCATATTATTAATCCTCAAAATGGTTATCCGATAGAACAGGCGCCATTATCGGTTACTGTACTCGCGCCAAATTGTGTTATGGCGGGAATGTTAGCCACGATGTCGATGTTAAAAGGGCCAGATGCTGAAGCGTTTTTACAGCAGCAAGGTGTCGATTTTAAGGTATTTAGGGGATAAGTCATCATGCGCGTGTTACTGGTTGAAGACAATAAACTACTCGCCCAAGGCGTGATGCTGAGTTTGGCCAAAGAAGGTATCCAGGTTGATCATCTGCCGTCCTATAAGCAGGCGGAGGTAGCTCTGAATAATGAAGATTTTAGCGCGATTATTCTCGATTTGGGGTTGCCTGATGGCAATGGCGCTGACTTACTAAAACTGTGGCGTCGTAACGGTATCTCGTTACCGATTATAGTACTCACTGCAAATACTGATTTTGATACACGTTTGATGTGTTTAGATATTGGCGCAGACGATTATTTAAGTAAACCTTTTGATGTCAGAGAGCTTATTGCAAGATTACGCGCTATTATTCGACGCCAGCATGGTCTAGACAATAATCAATTTAGTTATGGCGCGCTTAATATTGATTTTGCCCGCTGTGAAGTACATTTTCGCGGCGTGTTAGTGTCACTCTCTCGGCGCGAGTATCAATTATTGCTCGAGTTTGCTCAATCTGCTGGACGGGTATTAACCCGTAATCAACTTGAACAATTAACTTATGGTTGGGATGAAGTCGGCAGTAATTCGATCGAGGTGCATATTCATCACCTACGCAAAAAAACTGCCACCGAATTAATCAAAACTGTACGTGGTATAGGCTACATTTTAACGGAAACGGTATAATCTTTTTCGTGACAAGTCATCAGTAAACAGCATAACACCTAAATCGCGCTATGATGCTATTCAATACCATAGGACATTATGTTTTCATTACGATTATTATTAAGTTTGCTCATGCTGGTGGGGATTGTCCTCACCGTGACGTTTTCGAGCATCTTGAGCACCCGTGATGCGACGCATGAAGTTGAAGAGTTATTTGATGCACAGATGATCCAAACTTCGAAAATGCTAGAAAAGTTTTATGTTGATCATCTAACGCAAGCGCAATTAGCTCAGCTTGTTCTCAAGCCTATCCTGTTCCATGTTGATGATTCGAAAGTCGACACATTTGCCGAACAAGCTAACCCTATTACCTTATCTTATGAGCATAAGTTGTCATTTCAATTACTGTCTAGCACCGGGCAGTTACTGGCTTACTCTGACAGTTCTGGCGATCAACTATTAACTAATTTTACTCAAGGTTATGATACTCGTCGTATCGGTAATGATTTATGGCACGTATACAGTTTTTTTTCATTGCCGCAGCAGGTATGGATTGTTACCGCACAGCGTGATGATGTCAGACAAGAGTTAGTATCATTAATCATCAGCAATACTTGGCGCTCGCCATTGATCATTACGCCGATCATGATGTTTTTTATGTTAGCGTTAACTTACTACCTATTTAAACCGGTAAAATTATTAGAACGTCATTTAGACAATCGTCCTGCCCAAGACCTAACCCCAATCAATTTCACGTTACCAACAGAGTTAGCGTCGACACAAAAAGCACTTAACAGTTATTTGCAGCGTATTAGCGAGACGATGATCCGTGAGCGTCGTTTTAGCGCAGACGCTGCACACGAGCTGAAAACACCGTTAGCGATTATTAAGTTACATAGCGACGGCTTAAGTGATGTATTGTCCAGCCAAGCCCCTGATGTTCAACTTGCGACCTTGGCCTATATAGAAGCCATAGGTGAGGGCGTAAACCGTATTAATCATATGGTAGAGCAGTTGTTACTGTTGTCGCGGGTTGATGCGATTGAAGCGTTAAATCAAACAGATTGTAAGCTACAAGACATCATTGATAACGTGATAAATCAGTTATTACACGTGATTGCTGATTATGAATGGCATATTGATATTCCTGCGGACATGACCATTAACGCCGATGCGTTTTACCTTGAGTTAGTCCTGAAAAATATTATTGAAAATGCCTGCAAATACAGTCCTGCGGAATCATTAATTACCATTAAGGCTTCTCAGGATGATGAGTACACAATGATTTGTGTGCTTGATCAAGGTCGTGGGATGTCTGCTAAGGAGATAGCCTTAGCCAAAAATCGATTTTATCGTGTTGATGAAAATGCTTCTCAAGGAGCGGGTCTAGGTTTGTCTATTTGCCAGCACATTATTAGCTTACATCATGGGGAGTTGATCTTTAATCAAGTCGATCCTCATGGGCTTGATGTGTGTATCGTATTGCCGCGAGTTTAGTTCAATATCGTTAATTTTGATGACGTTAGTAAAAAAACAACATGGCAAACACACTTTGCTCATGTTGTTTTTTTTCGCAATCGATTAAGTGCTTACTCTCTTTCTCTTGATGGCTTTATATCCCTTGATTGGCTTGTGCGATGTGATGAATTATCACGTTGCTGATTAACCGATCGTGAAACTTGCTGAGATGTGGAGCGGGATGTATCGCGCACTTGCTGTCTCTTTGGTTCATTTGTGCGTATTTGTTTCACTTGCTGTTGTTGATTGCGCATAGTGTTAACCTGCGGTTCACGTACTTTTTCAACTCGAGTATTACGCTGAGCTTGTTGTAATTCTTGAGTGCGCGGTTTGCTTGTCATATTTGCGACCGGTTTTGCCTCATATTTAGGCCCAGTTTGGGCCACATCGCGCTGACGACTGTAGCTTGACTTCATTGGTTCGCCTTTACGATCAAATGATTTTACCTGTGCAACTGGTTGACGCTGCTGACTTAATTCGCGCTTTAGTTGGGTACTTCTGTGTTCAACAGCATCATTGCGATTGAGACTTTTAAGCGCTGATTTGTCACTATGCTTGTCCTGCTTAGCGTAATTGACTTGATTATGTTGATCGTTCACCTTGGTTGAGTAATGGCGTGGCTCATTGGCTAGCTGGCGCTTAGGTTCGCGTGAATAACTTACTTGCTGGTTACGTTTTTCATAATGGCCATTATAACGTTTGCTGATCACTTGGCTGTGGTACGCCACACCTTTGCGATGTTTAGGCTTATGTTGCCAATGTTGTGCACCATGGCTGTAACTTATTTTCCGTGGTGTGTAGTAACGGTAGTTTTGATGTACAGGTACGGCGATTACGCGGCGGTCATGCCAATGAAAACCACTAAAAAAGAAGTTAAAACTGATGTGTACGCCGGTGTCCCAGTAAATAGCGCTGTGGTTAGGGCGGTAGTGCACATAAGCTGGTGCACTCCAGTAAACGGGCGGGTAACGGTTCCAGCGCCAATCACCATAAACAATGCGACTGTCGTAATAAGGTACATAGACAATTTCAGGGCGAACCGACTCAATAATGATCCGACGCTCAACCCGCGACACTTTGACTTGCTCAAGGTCGGCTAAGTTATTGGCCTTATCGGCTTGTTGTCTCAGCGACTGAATGGTATCTAGCATGCGGCCTTCGTCTTGTAAAAAGGCATCTCCTACGCTTTGTGTCCAGGCTAAGTCATCATTTAAGCGTTGCAGTACATTGGGAAATGCCACTAGGGCTTTGACGCTTGGATCCCAGTCTTGTGACTCGACCTCTATCATGATTTGCTTAGTATCACGATCGCCTTGGTTTGATAACCAACGCTTAGCTTGAACAATTTCTAATGGATATGTTGACGCAATGAGGATGTGAGTTAATAAGCTGTCTGGATATAGCGCAATAGGCGCAAGCATTTGTGCCAACTCAGCATCACTGACCGCATCATCTGCAGCTGTGTAAGTGAGGTTATTAGTTGGCTGCGCCGCTTGCACACTTGTTAATGGCATACAAACCAGAGCTAAGGCAAGTAGCGCCTTAGCGGGTGCGTGAATGGCTTTTTTCATGTTATCTCCAGTGTCATTTATGACTGTTAATCCAATCATAACGAGTCGAAGATGAACATAAGCTGAAGGCTAATCGAGAGAGTTAAACTATATAGTCAGGTTTAGCTTGAAATGAGTTATCTATTCATCAGATTATTAGACACTAATGCGTAAATTCAAATTCAAATTTGGCGCCGCCCAATGAGGTCGATTGACTTACGGTAAGCTTACCGTGATAACTATCGACCAGGTCGCGCACAATCGCTAAGCCAATACCATGACCTTGATCGTATGTATCAGCGCGTATGCCTCGTTCGAAAATTTGCTGCTGCTTGTCTTCAGGTACTCCTGCACCGTCGTCTTCCACACTAATCAGAAGGCTATTAGGCCCTTGCTTAACCGTTAGTTTTACTTGGGCATTTGCGGCTTTACAGGCATTGTCTAACACATTGCCGAGCATTTCTGTTAAATCGGCTTCATCACCTTTGAAACGTGCATTGTGATCGCCTTGGTAATCAATGCTGAGTTGTTGCTGTTGGTATATCTTAGTTAAGGTTCTAACTAATCTCACGCTTATACTGTCAACACTGATCCCCAAATGCCACGCGCTACCCGCAGCACTTTGTGCGCGCCTAAGCTGATAGGCAATAATTTGATTTATGCGGTTAATTTGCTCGAGCGAGGCCTCGCTTAAGTTAGCTTGGGTTTGCATTACCGCCAAAGGGGTTTTTAAACTGTGGGCTAAATCGGCCAGGGCATTACGATAGCGTTTACGCTGATTTTGTTCGGTTTGTAATAAGGTGTTTAATTGCTTAGCGACTTTTTGCAGCTCAACAGGGTAGTGGGTGCTTAGCTGCATCGATGTCCCTTGCTCTACTGCACTCAGTTCTTGGCTAAATTTACCCAAGGGTTTTAGAGTCCATAATAACCAGCTCAATTGCACTATCAACAATAGGGCCGTTAAGATCAGTAACCAAGTCCATAAGGTATTAGAGAATTTTTGGATTTGTTGAAGGTATTCCTGTTTATTTTTTATAATGTGTAGCGTCATGGTAAAAGGCTGTTCGCTGGTGGCAAAACTCACGCTAAAGCTATATATCAACTGAGGTTTATCATTAATCATGATCGAGTCGAAGGTGCTTCTGCCCGTTGCTGGTTTAGGCAGATTAATGGGCGTGTTTAGGCCCAAAAATGAATTTGAGGTCCACAATAGCTGATTGTCTTTGGTGGTGATTAACGCATAAAGACCTGATCCAATCACATTAAATTGGTTTTCGAGTAAATGTGACGGCATTTGTAATTGGTTATTTTCCACTTCGGCCATGGCCAAGACCGAGTAAATATAAGCTTTTAATTGATTTTTGGCGGCGACATTCACTTGGGTCTCAAAGGCATTGTTTACTGTCATGCCAATAATCGGCAGCAACACCAATATTAACAATAAGGCGCTGACAACAATGCGAACTTTAAGCGAGTTGAGTAGATTATGCATTTGGGTCTAATTGGCGCAGACGATATCCCTGACCGCGGAGCGTTTCAATTAATTGGTACTGATTGTCAGGGTCGAGTTTTTTACGTAAACGGCGAATGAAAACCTCAATCACATTCGAGTCTAAATCAAAGTCTTGATCATAAATATGTTCAATTAAACGGCTTTTTGAATGCACTGAACCTGGATGCAACATTAGGTATTCAAACAGTTTGTATTCAGAACCACTGAGGTTAATGATTTGCTCGCCCTGTTTAATTTCTAAACTGCGAGTATTGATACTAAAGGGACCATTTTGGATAATAGGGCTTGCTTTACCTGCCGAACGGCGAATTAACGCATTAATGCGGGCAACCAGTTCTTCGAGCTGAAATGGCTTACTTAAATAATCATCGGCACCGGCATCTAATCCAACTACTTTATCTTGCCAACTGTCTCGAGCGGTTAAAATGATTATCGGGTAGCTAATGTCTTGCTGGCGTAATTGGCTGATTAATGACAAGCCATCGAGTTTTGGTAAACCGACGTCGATAATGGCGACATCGTATTGATATTCTTGAGCTTGAAATAAGCCTTCTTCGCCATCATTGGCGACATCAACAGTATATTGCGCTTCGATAAGGTGTTGTTTGATGTTCTGTTGCAAGGCTAAATCGTCTTCGACTAATAATAATCTCATGGGTTAGTTCCTTGTCACTGCGCCATTGGTGGCATCGACTAATACATAGAAAATAACCCCATCATTGGTGAGTAGTTTAATCCGATACCCAGTATGTCCATTAACGTTAGCCGATTGTACTTTTAACACTTTGCCAGAATAACGACTTTGCGCTATTTGTACCGCATGTTGAGCACTTGCCACGACGAGGTTACTGTTCTGATTATTGTTTTGGCGATTATTATTAGGGCCGGGAGAGTGGCTAGCATGGGGCGATGAATACCATGCCGCATATGACGGTACCGACGTGAGTGACAGTATCGTTAATATTAGGCCTAACATGATGGCATTTATGTTGAGCATACGCTGCATATTGTGATCCCTAATAACCTCAGTATTGCCAGTGTAAAAGATCCCTTTCTATATAGAAACATCTACTTAACCTAATCGATAAAATAGCCATAGGCACAAATAGCTGATTTGTCATCGCAGTATACGTTCTGACAGATGAACATTAGCTGAATCATTTACAGACACCTTGAAGTTTCTTGCTAGTCACGCATAAATAGATGATTGTTTTGGTTGTTATAATTAGCCTATGTTCAGCTTATGTTCATTTCCATTAGGTTTTAATGGCCTCAATATCAAGACAGCGAGGAATGAACATGAAGCATAATAAAACTAACATAGCCCAGATATCGGTAATGAATACCCAAATGAAATGGGGTTTAGGCTTATGTGTTGCCAGTGGGCTTTGGTTGAGCTCGCCTGTAGCACAAGGCGCCGAGCGTATAGCTGAACAAGGCCTAGGGACATACAGCCAAGCAAGGAGCATTAACCTTAAAACCCCAGAGTCTGATGCCGATAAGCAAGCTAGGGTGATGGTGTTACATGAACAAGCTAAGTTGCAAAACCTTGATGGCAATATCAAGGTGAAAATGACTCGCGAACAGGTGCTGGCTAAAAATAAAAAATCTGCTGCCTCAGCTGAAAACCAGCAAAAACGAGTATTAGCGCAGCAGAATCAGGTGGTTTACTACGATTTCTCCTTCTACGGTGCCAATTCATATTTACTGGAAGATTACGATTACGACGGTTTTTATCAAACCTTTAGCGTGACTTTTGATGCAGATATAAATAGCAGTGCGGGCGATATTCAGGCCGATGTGTTTGCAGAACTCTATTTGAGTCAAGATGGTGGCCCCTGGATTCATTACTACTCAACCGATGTATTCACCTTACATGCAGACTCTAGCCATGATGACTATGAAGTGCTGACGACATTGGCTAATGGCTATCAAACCGATCATTATGATGTGTTGATCGATTTATATGAGTTGGGGTATGCCGATCCTGTCGCAACGATTAGTAGCGATCAATCTAATGCACTGTATGCTCTGCCGCTTGAAAGTAGTGATCGAGATGCGGGTTATGTTGATGAGGTCTATATCGAAACGGAACATTCTGGCGGGACCTTATCTTGGTTAAGCATTGCGTTGCTTGCCGGAGTGATAGGCTTGCGTAGACGTTTCATTAAAAAAATATAACGAAAGCCTTAAGCTTTTCTGAGTTATAATAAATCTTTTTGATTTTAATTAGTTTTTATTGTGTCAGCTTTACTTATCCATGATGGATAAGTCGTTAGGAGTGAGTATGTTAGTAAAGTTAAATACATCATTGTTATGCAGTACATTAATTGGTTCGGCGCTCTTGTTGTCAGGTTGTCAATTACCTAATCCTTATACTGGCGAATCAGAAAACACTAAAGCGACTAATGGCGCTATGATTGGCGCTCTGTCTGGTGCTGCTATTGGTGTACTTTCATCAAGCAAAAGTGATCGCGGTAAAGGTGCTTTAATTGGTGCTGCATCTGGCGCTGCTGTTGGTGGTGGTATTGGTTATTACATGGATGTGCAAGAAGCTGAATTACGTAAACAGCTAAAATCAACTGGTGTGAGTGTAACTCGCAACGGTGATAACATTGTACTAAACATGCCTAATGAAGTGACCTTTGCGGTTGATCAAACTGTATTAAGTGCACGCGCTAAATCAGTATTAAACAGCGTTGTATTAGTGGCCAAAGAATATGATGACACTCGCTTGAATGTAATTGGTTATACCGACAGTTCAGGTTCAGATTCTTATAACTTACGTTTGTCACAAGTACGAGCGAGTGAAGTTGCACAATATATCACTAGCCAAAAAGTCAGTGGTTCACGTGTATCTTCTACAGGTATGGGTGAGTCAAGCCCAATTGCGAGCAACTCTACCGAGCAAGGTCGTTCGCAAAATCGTCGTGTAGAAATTGTATTAACGCCAATCGGTAAGTAAACCCGTTAGTAAGCGTTAACAAATGCCATCGTAAGATGGCATTTTTATATGTGATGCGCTACGGGTTCAGTCAACATATCCGCGGTATTGTTGCTTGAATGTACCTGGAATAAAAGCGTTATAAAGTGATTTGAATGACAATATTCCTAGACCAAATAGGATGAAAAAATATACCAATTGGCCTCTTGTGCGGAAATTTCTCACCTTTGGTGCCATATAATCATACGACAACAACATTTGTTGATTCATTTGCAGTTGATAAATCAATTCATCTTGTTGCCAAATCGATACCCGCATCCCCGATGTTAATGTCGCGGCAATTTGTTTGCATTTTGAACGGTGCAAATTTGGTGCAACAAAAGTATTGGGATAAGCCGAAATGACAATGTCATAGAAATCATTGATTTCACCGGTTTGTTGATTTTCAACAGCGTCCCTACGACATTCAATTTGATCAACTGTGATGTTATATCGATGTAGATTATCTAATGAACTCACCCAATAGTGAGGCATTACCCATGCTAATAGCGCCACATTCACCAACAAGTAAGCTCCGACAAAAGTCATACGCCAAACTATTGGTATCGTGGAAAATTCAAAAATAATTTCGCTTCTTCGCCAATAATCTCGGTCGAACTCATTTTCTTTTAATTGAGGCTTAAGATTAAAACAGCCAAGTTTTTTACGTCGAGATATTTCGTTGCATAATTGCTTATATCGTTCAGGAAAAGCTTGTTTATTAATGTTGCGCTCAACATCGAGTAACTCATCATCCTTGTATTGCCGATAATCTATCCGTTTCACGCTATGTCCTTGCGCACTATTTTTTCATCGAGATCATGTTGTTTATTTGGTAGAGATATCTGTCACGGTTGAGGTGACACTTCCTTGCTTTAGCCGAGTATGAATCACATCACCATTGCTTAACTGATTGGCATTTTCAACGACATGATCATTGGTACTTGTGATTGAATAACCCCGACTCAGTGTTGCCAGTGGGCTGACGGTATCAAGTTTATGTGCTGCTTGTGTAAGCCGTAATTCAGCTTGTTTAAAGCAGTCTTTGCTGGCGTCATTAAAACGTTCAATTAAATATCCAAGCCGCTGTTTTTCTAAGGTTAGGGTATTAATGGGTGAACGTTGTTGTAAGCGATTATGCAATTGCTGATGGCGCAATGTTAAGCGACTGAATTTATGCTGTAAGGCATTTTCTAGGCGCATTTGCATTTCATCAAAACGCTGCTCAAATTGTTGCAGTTTCCGTTGTGGCTCATGACGTTGTAGTTGATGAGATAACTGAGTTAATCGACCATACTGCTGTAATTGATAATGTTTCATACCCTGTTGCAAGCGTGATAACAGCAGGGCTAATTTTTCAGTTTTATTACCTTTGTCTTTTGATAATAACTCGGCACCAGCTGACGGGGTTGGTGCACGCACATCGGCAACATAATCACTAATAGTGGTATCAATCTCGTGGCCGACGGCACTAATAATGGGTAAGGCACTGTTATAAATAGCATGGGCTAAATGTTCGCTGTTAAAACACCATAAATCTTCCAATGATCCGCCACCACGGGTAAGCAACAGCACATCAACTTCCATGCGTTGATTGGCAGTGACAATTGCTTGGCAGATTAAGTGGCTGGCCGTTGCACCTTGAACTTGAGTTGGGTATATAACCACTTCAATAGAGGGATCTCGACGTGCTAACACATGCAAGATATCTCGCAGTGCCGCGCCTGTTGCCGAGGTGATAACCCCAATACGTTGAATGTTATTTGGAATAGGGCGTTTGGTTTCTAGTGCAAACAAACCTTCAGCAGCCAGTTTAAGCTTTAACGCTTCAAATTCTTGCGCCAGTAATCCATCACCCGCCGGGAGCATAGACTCCAGCAGTAATTGATAGTCACCACGAGGCTCATAGACACTAATGGCACCTTTAACTAAGACTTGTTGGCCATTGACGGGTTTAAAGCGCACCGATTGATTACGGCCCTTAAACATCGCGCAACGAACTTGTGAATGAGCGTCTTTTAAAGTCAGATACCAATGCCCTGAACTTGGCGATGAAAAGTTTGAAATTTCGCCATTTAGCCAAATTTTACCTATTTGACCTTCAAGAATATGCCGCACTTCGCTATTTAATTGCGAAACACTATAAACATTGTTTTTTGTGGCACTCATGAATATTCTCATTCTAACGTTAATAAAAATCTATTTTCCATTTACCAACTGCAATATGCAAGGTATAATCTCGCCGCAATATTTCACCCAAATCCTACTCAACTAGGGAGATGTTGCCATGCTACGTTTACTGAAAGATGCACTAACTTTTGACGATGTATTGTTAGTTCCTGCCCACTCGACTGTACTCCCTAATACCGCGGTTCTTAAAACTCGTTTAACCAATAAAATCGAATTAAATATTCCACTTGTGTCTGCTGCTATGGACACTGTGACTGAATCTCGCCTTGCTATCGCGATGGCGCAAGAAGGTGGTTTAGGTTTTATTCATAAAAATATGAGTATTGAGCAGCAAGCCGAAGAAGTCCGAAGAGTTAAAAGTTATGAAGCCGGTATTGTTCAAGATCCCGTCACTGTAACGCCAGCAACCACCTTAACCGATTTACGCTTATTAACAGAACGCAATGGTTTTGCCGGTTATCCCGTCGTTAATGATGCGCACGAGCTGGTGGGTATTATTACTGGCCGTGATGTACGTTTCGTGACCGACTGGAGCAAAACCGTTGCTGACATGATGACCCCAAAAGATCGTTTGGTCACAGTGGCTGAAGGCACCAAGCTCGATGAAGTGCAAAAATTAATGCATTCTCATCGTATTGAAAAAGTCTTAGTGGTTGACGGTAACTTCAAACTTAAAGGCTTAATCACTGTTAAAGATTTTGAAAAAGCTGAGCGCAAGCCAAATGCATGTAAAGACGAATTAGGTCGTTTACGTGTTGGCGCTGCGGTTGGTGCAGGTCCTGGTAACGAAGAGCGTGTTGATGCCCTTGTTAAAGCGGGTGTAGACGTATTATTGATTGATTCATCTCATGGTCATTCAGAAGGCGTATTACAGCGTATTCGTGATACTCGAGCTAAATACCCAGATTTACAAATTGTTGGCGGTAACGTCGCAACCGCTTCAGGCGCACTTGCGTTAGTAGAAGCTGGTGTTAACGCCGTTAAAGTTGGTATTGGCCCTGGTTCAATTTGTACGACTCGTATTGTGACGGGTGTTGGCGTTCCACAGATTACTGCAGTTTCTGATGCAGCTGAAGCTGTGCTTGCGTTAGGCATTCCTGTGATTGCTGATGGCGGTATCCGTTTCTCTGGTGATTTAGCTAAAGCACTTGCTGCAGGTGCATCATGCATTATGGCCGGTTCTATGTTCGCTGGTACTGATGAGGCTCCAGGTGAAACCGAACTTTATCAAGGTCGTGCATATAAATCATACCGTGGCATGGGCTCACTTGGCGCAATGGGCCAAACTCAAGGTTCATCTGATCGTTATTTCCAAAGCGACAATGCTGCCGATAAGTTAGTCCCTGAAGGTATTGAAGGTCGTGTGCCTTACAAAGGTAAGTTGAAAGAAATTATTCATCAACACATGGGCGGCCTACGTTCATGCATGGGCTTAACCGGTTGTGCCACCATTAAAGATTTAAATGAAAAAGCACAGTTTGTAAAAGTGACTTCAGCAGGTATGGGTGAGTCTCATGTTCATGACGTGACCATTACCAAAGAAGCACCAAACTACCGTTCTGGTTCATAATTACTGTGAGGACGACATTTGTCGTCCTTCTGTTATTAGCGTTAATTTGCCCGTATCGATGTGATACGGGGTATTACACTTAATCAATATGTAAAGGTTACCCATGAGTAATATTCACGATCATAAGATTCTAATCCTCGATTTTGGTTCTCAGTACACTCAGCTTATTGCGCGTCGTATCCGTGAAATTGGTGTGTATTGTGAGTTATGGGCCTGGGATGTGAGCGAAGCGCAAATTCGTGAGTTTGCCCCAAATGGTATTATTTTAGCCGGCGGCCCAGAAAGTGTTACAGAAGACAATTCTCCTCGAGCTCCAGAATATGTTTTTACTGCTGGAGTACCTGTATTAGGTATTTGTTATGGCATGCAAACCATGTCTGAACAACTTGGTGGTAAAGTCATTAAAGGCGTGGGTGAAGGCGAATTTGGCTATGCTCAAATTGAATTGCAAACCACGTCAGCCTTATTCAAAAGTATTGAAGATGCTGTCAGTGCTGAAGGCAAACCACTGCTTGATGTGTGGATGAGCCATGGTGATAAAGTCTCCGCTATTCCTGAAGGTTTTGTGACCGTTGCTAAAACAGCTACGTGTCCGTTTGCCGCGATGGCAAATGAAGAGAAAGGTTTTTACGGTGTTCAGTTCCACCCTGAAGTGACTCATACTCGTCAAGGTCAGCGCATGCTAGAGCATTTCGCGTTGGAAATTTGTGCCTGTAAAGCCAATTGGAAACCATCATCAATTATTGAAGATGCGATTGAGCGCCTTAAAAAGCAAATCGGTGACGATGAAGTTATTCTTGGTTTATCAGGTGGTGTTGACTCATCAGTGGTGGCGATGCTGCTTCACCGCGCGATTGGTGACAAGCTAACGTGTGTGTTTGTTGATAACGGCTTATTGCGTTTAAACGAAGCGGACCAAGTGTTAGAAATGTTTGGCGATCATTTCGGACTCAATATTATTCACGTTGATGCTGAAAACCGTTTCTTAGATGCCATGGCTGGCGAAGCAGAACCTGAAGCTAAGCGTAAAATTATTGGTCGGGTGTTTGTTGAGATTTTTGATGAAGAATCAAAGAAATGCGCGAATGCTAAATGGCTAGCTCAAGGCACTATTTATCCTGATGTGATTGAATCAGCGGGCAGTGCAACCGGTAAAGCTCATGTGATTAAGTCGCACCACAATGTTGGCGGGCTACCTGCCGATATGAAGATGGGTTTAGTTGAGCCACTGCGTGAGTTATTTAAAGATGAAGTGCGTAAGATTGGTTTGGAATTAGGCCTACCTTACAACATGCTTTATCGTCATCCGTTCCCTGGACCAGGTTTAGGTGTTCGTGTACTTGGCGAAGTGAAAAAAGAATATTGTGATTTATTGCGCAGTGCAGACGCTATCTTTATTGAAGAGCTACACAAAGCTGATTTGTATAATAAAGTGAGCCAAGCCTTTACCGTATTCTTGCCAGTTCGCTCGGTAGGCGTAATGGGTGATGGCCGTAAATATGATTGGGTTGTATCGCTACGAGCGGTAGAAACTATCGACTTTATGACCGCGCATTGGGCACATCTACCATATGATTTCTTAGGTCGCGTTTCAAACCGCATCATCAATGAAGTCGATGGTATTTCACGAGTGGTGTACGATATATCAGGTAAGCCGCCAGCAACGATTGAGTGGGAATAATGTCATCTCACACAATAGCGAGTGCTAACTTGCAATAAGTGATATTTAAGCCCATATTTTTATGGGCTTTTTTATTTTTATTTTCTGAACATTTTTATTCGCACCAAGCCGCTTTAATAGAATATGACTCTGGGAATGATTTTTCGTTACCTTGGTATCTTCAATGTCTTACTGCTCATGTGGTATATCCAACATCTTGCTAATCATCCATCAGTGACTTCCAGCCAAACATAATGGTTTTTCGGTTAGCTTTTCGCACATAATTAAGTTTTATTACGATAGGCTTAATTAATGGTATCTACATGAACTATATATAATTTAATCTATGTATAGAATGCTGTCTCATGAACTCAGCCCGTGTTACATTGCCAAGGATTTGCAGCGCTTTGGGACGTGTCATGCTTTGAAACATAGGTTTGCTCAGGTCCGCGCTGACCCCCCCTATACAAAGGGTGTTATTTTGAATATTGACACTGGAGTAGAGCTATTTTTAGCCTCAAACTGAAGCGGTAATCAATGAATACGGCTTTGATTTATCATGTCAGTGCGAACGGAGTCTAGGTGATGGGTTATCTCACCCCGCTTAGCTAAATTAACGTCACTATCAATGGCCTGAATTGGAAAATTAAGACTTATGCAACCAATGATAAAACAAAAATTAATAGCGACTTTGGTGTCTTTAACCATACTGATCCCGGCAATGGCATCAGCACAAGAGATCCCAAAGCGGTTTCAACCTACTCTAGATGCCTTTCTTGAGGCTGCCAAATCGGAATGTGCAGCATTAGACAACGGCATATTCGAGGTTGTGGATGGCGGCATTCAATTTTACGCAGATTTCAATCAAGACGGTATCAGTGATCCTATCATCGACACCCGCGCGTTCAGTTGCTCAAGTTCTGCCACGCTGTTCGACGGTGGAACAGGCGGACATTATATTAATGCATTTGTTTCGGATGATGACAAGAGCTATAAACAATTCCAGTTTCTTGCCCAAGACAGTGCGGTTGTTGCACTCGGCGCTACGGCAGTATTAGTGCTCAAGCACCATGGCACAAGTTGCAACCTTCAAGGACTCAGCCCCTGTTTTGCAGCTTATAGCTGGGCAGAAGGCAAGTTTAATACTGCTAATGCAATCATTCACCCACAACAGCAAACAGGAATCGATAAATAATGCCCTCTGATATAGCAAGCGACCCTAATGTATGGACAACAGGGGAGTTAATTAACATAGCACTGTTCGCAATACTGTATTTGAGTTGTTTAACATTCGCTATCCGCAAGACTTTACAAAAAGATCATGGCCGTTTTTACTTTATGGCTTGCGCTGTATTGGTGGTGGTTGGCACGCTCGCTATGGTATTAGAGCCATTTAATTCAACGATGAGTGGTGAGATGCCACCACAAGCTGGTCTCGGAGCTTGGGTCATGTTTCTCGGTTTGTTTGGCACCATTGCCGCTATTGTCTGGGGAGTTACTCGTCGAGTCTTTAGTCAACGCTAAGCCGTGTTTTATACTCAAGATTGCGGGGGGGTGAGTTATAGCAGCACCTGCGCTATCAAAACGACTGCCTAATCCTAGTTTAGTGATAGCTCTTTATGGCAGTAGATACCTTCTAGCGGGGTAAAAAAAGGGGTGTTTGATACCATTTGCTATGCAAAATTCAGGTTATAATAAGCCTGTATGACAATGACCTAGGGCAGTAGAGTGACAAATATTTTAAAGGCAGACCTTGCTGCCAACTCCATCACTGATATTGAGCATGACACTCAGCAAGCCATTGATGAAAAGTGGATTCGGTTAGCCATGCAACTAGCTGAACAAGCAGAATTAAAAGGTGAGGTGCCTGTCGGTGCCGTATTGGTAAAAGATGATGTGTTAATTGCCAGTGGCTGTAATTTAAGTATTTTAAATCATGATCCCACAGCTCATGCTGAAATGGAGTGTATTCGCCAAGCGGGTAAGGTATTAGAAAATTATCGTATGCTCGACACTACTTTGTATGTCACTTTAGAGCCTTGCACTATGTGTGCAGGTGCCATGATCCACAGTCGTATTGCTAGAGTGGTGTACGGTGCCGATGATTTAAAAACCGGCGCGGCGGGTAGTGTGATCAATTTGCTGCAACACCCTGTTTTTAATCACCAGCTTGACGTGACATCAGGTGTGTTAGCAGAAGAGTGCGCTTCACAATTAAGCGCTTTTTTTAAGCGGCGTAGGGCAGAAAAAAAAGCACTCAAAAAGTTAGAGAGAAACTCAACTAATTGAGTGGCATATTTTTCTGTGGTTAACGTGAGATTATGATTCGGTTTGTACCAACAAAAAATGTGCACGTTGACGATTTTGAATACGGGTTTTGTGTACTTTAAGCATGACACGACGTCGTGACATGGTATTGCTTATCGCTCTTCTTCTCATATCGTGATCCTTTCATATTGGGTAACCTCATTGAGGTTACTGATAAACAGCATACTTTACAGTAGGCTTTCTAACGACAGATTCGGTTCCATACTACCTTATATTGATGACGATTGTCGGTCAGCTTGATGACGATAACCGCATCGATAGCACAATTATTGTGCTGATACCTTGGTTTTATCTGCAGCCTCTTCTGCAATCACTTCAACTTGATCTTGGATAACATCAATTTTCTTGGTTTGATTATCAATCCAAACTAAGGTGTCGTAGTAACGGCGAATACTGTCGACATAATGCACCGCTTCACTTCCGCGAGCGTAGCCATAGCGAGTTTGCTTGTAATATTTAGCTTGCTGCAGCAAAGGTAATACTTTTTTGACATCACGCCATGCACTGGGATCCATTCCCATCGACTCTGTTAACCGTCGCGCATCTTCAACATGACCTAAACCGATATTATAAGATGCCAGAGCGAACCAAATCCGTTGAGCTTCAGGAATTCTGTCTGGCAATCTGTCCATCATATCTTTTAAATAAAATGCACCACCACGAATACTCTGCTCTGCATCTAAGCGATCATCTACACCAACATAAGCCGCGGTCGGTTGGGTCAGCATCATCATACCTCTGACACCAGTTGGTGAGCGTGCGCTTGGGTTCCAATGTGACTCTTGATAACTGGCAGCGGCTAATTTACGCCAGTCTAACTCACCTGAATACTGCTCAAAAAAACTACGGTATTCAGGGAGGATATTGTCAATGGCACGAATAAAGGCTCGTGTGTCGACATAGTCAAAACGTTTCACATGACCAAAATATTTTTCGTTTAAATGTTCAAGGGTGCCGGCACGTCTTTCTTGATGCCAAAAGGCCAGGAGTTGGCTCATTAAGCGGTCACTATTTCTCGGCGGTAACAGCCACACAACTTCAACTTTTTCTTCTAAAATCATTCCTGCGCGTAACTCAGGTAAAAAACGCTGGTTGATCAATAAACTATTTGAATCTGAAATGGTGTAGTTCAATTCTCCGTTGGCGATTAATGCAAACAGTTCTTCATTGTCTTTGTCATTAACTTGGTTCCACATCAATTCAGGATAGTCTTTTTGCAGCTTAGTTAAGGTATTGACCGAAGAGGAGTTCGCCATCACGGTAATTTCACCCGACAGAGTGCCAATATCTTTGGGTTCTGGAGTACCTTCTCGATACACCAATACTTGATTAACTTTATATAAGGTCGGTCCAAGTTTAAATTGTTGACTGCGGTTGGGGGTTTTTGCGATGCCAGCAGCAATAATATCAATCTTGTTTTCTTTTAATGCAGCAAATAATTGTTTGCGATTGGTGTATGGGATCATCTCTAGCGGCACGGCTAAATAATCGGCAAAGCGCTGGGCCATTTCAAAGTCGAATCCGCTTTCACCCTGATCTGAATTTAAATAAATCTGTGGACCATATAATGTCCCAACCTTGAGTACGGTCCGTTTTGGGGCAGGCGCAGCAATGTCAACCTCATGAATATCAACAGGTTGACAGGCGGATAGCATCCCGCAAAGTAAGATGATGAATAAGGTTTTGATCATATTTATTAATTGGTTATCTTAAGTTGTTTCGTTAATGTCACCAGAGTAATGCATGAGAAACGAATATAATTCCGGTTGAATAGCCTTTAAATATGTAGGGGAGTTTAGGTGTTTTTGGTTACTTTATCAGGAGTTTTCCTAAACGCCTATAGTTGGACAAATAACCCGCTTTTAACGTCGGTTTATTGAACGACAGTAAAGTCGCTGTGTCATAAATATGCATAAGCACAATTGTGGATATTTTCCCTATCAGGAAACACTGTTTTCACGGGTGCTTAAAGGTGATTTGTACTGTGCAATTCCTTATAATAGCGCCAATTCTGACCCAATATAATTTATAAGGTGAATAGACGTGATTGAGATCATTCGCGGAGCCCCAGCACTATCTGCATTTAGAGTTCAAAAACTCATGGAGGCTTGCGAAAATGCAGCACTTCCAGTATCTCAAATTTATGCTGAATATGTTCATTTAGCTAATTTGAGTGAGCCACTAGATGATAATGAGCGTCTACAGTTAGAAACTATTCTTACCTATGGACCCGCTATTGAGTCGCATGCTCCACAAGGTACTCTATTATTTGTTACTCCACGTCCTGGCACCATTTCTCCTTGGTCTTCTAAAGCAACCGACATCGCACACAACTGTGGTTTGGGCAAAGTAAAACGCCTTGAGCGTGGTATGGCTTATTATGTTGAAGCTTCAGAATTAACCGCAGAACAACAAAAACAACTGCAAGGTTTATTACATGACCGTATGGTCGAAATCATATTGCCTGAGTTTGAAGCGGCTGAGGTATTATTTGCCCGCACAGAACCGGCAAAATTTAGCAGTGTTAATATTCTTGCTGAAGGCCGTCGTGCCTTAGAAGTCGCTAACGTTAAGTTAGGTTTGGCTCTTGCTGATGATGAAATTGACTATTTAATTGAAAACTTTGTTCGTTTAAAGCGTAATCCTAACGACATCGAATTAATGATGTTTGCTCAAGCAAACTCAGAGCATTGTCGTCACAAAATTTTTAATGCAGATTGGACAATCGATGGCGAAGTGCAGCCAAAATCGTTGTTTAAAATGATTAAGAATACTTTTGAAGTCACTCCTGATTACGTGTTGTCAGCTTATAAAGATAATGCCGCTGTGATGACAGGTTCGGTTGCGGGACGTTTTTTCCCAGACCCTGATGGTATTTATAATTATCACACAGAACCAATGCACATCTTAATGAAAGTCGAAACTCATAATCATCCTACTGCAATTAGTCCTTATCCTGGTGCTGCTACTGGTTCTGGTGGTGAAATTCGTGATGAAGGCGCTACTGGTCGAGGTTCTAAGCCTAAAGCGGGTTTATCTGGTTTTACGGTTTCTAACTTAAAAATTCCTGGATTTGTGCAACCATGGGAAGGGAATTACGGTAAACCCGATCGTATTGTGACTCCACTTGAGATCATGCTTGAAGGCCCACTTGGTGGCGCTGCATTTAATAATGAATTTGGTCGTCCTGCGATTACGGGATATTTCCGCACTTATGAACAATTAGTGTCTAGTCATAACGGTGTTGAAGTCCGTGGTTACCATAAGCCGATTATGATTGCCGGTGGTTTAGGCAATATTCGCGAAGAACATGTGCAAAAAGGTGAAATCACGGTTGGCGCTAAACTCATTGTGCTTGGTGGGCCTGCAATGAACATAGGTTTGGGCGGCGGTGCTGCATCTTCTATGGCATCAGGTCAGTCTAGCGAAGATTTAGATTTTGCTTCTGTACAACGTGAAAATCCAGAAATGGAACGTCGCTGTCAGGAAGTGATTGACCGTTGCTGGCAGCTAGGTGACACCAACCCTATTCAATTTATTCACGATGTGGGTGCCGGCGGATTATCGAACGCATTCCCTGAGTTAGTGAATGACGCTGATCGCGGTGGTGTGTTCAATTTACGCAACGTTCCCTCTGACGAGCCAGGCATGAGCCCGCTCGAAATTTGGTGTAATGAATCTCAAGAACGTTATGTGCTATCGGTTGCGCCAGAGAATTTACAGCAGTTTGCTGATATTTGTGCCCGTGAACGCGCTCCATTTGCAGTGGTTGGTGAAGCGACTGCAGAGATGCATTTAACGCTTGCCGACAGTCACTTTAATAACAAACCGATTGATTTACCGCTCGAAGTTTTATTAGGTAAAGCGCCTAAAATGAGTCGTGATGTGGTGTCGGTAAAAGCGGTATCACCGGCATTAGATCAATCTAAGATTGAATTAAAAGATGCGGTTAAGCGTGTTTTAACTTTGCCAACCGTAGCCGATAAAACTTTCCTAATCACCATCGGTGACCGTTCAGTGACGGGATTAGTTAACCGCGACCAAATGGTCGGTCCATGGCAGGTTCCGGTTGCTGATTGTGCGGTAACCGCATCAAGTTATGATAGCTACAGCGGTGAAGCGATGTCGATGGGTGAACGAACGCCATTGGCTTTACTCGACTTTGATGCTTCTGCGCGTATGGCGGTTGCTGAATCGATCATGAACATTGCTGGTACTGATATTGGCTCGTTTAAGCGCATTAAGCTTTCGGCTAACTGGATGTCACCGGCGGGTCACCCTGGTGAAGATGCCGGTTTATATCAAGCTGTTAAAGCCATTGGCGAAGACCTTTGTCCAGAACTTGGTATCACTATCCCTGTCGGTAAAGACTCTATGTCGATGAAAACCGCATGGGAAGATAGTGGTATACAGAAAACGGTAACATCGCCTATGTCATTAGTTATCACCGCTTTTGGCGTGGTACAAGACATACGTAAAACCGTGACGCCACAACTTCGCAGTGATAAAGGTGACACTACATTATTAATGCTGGACTTAAGCAATGGCCAAAATCGTTTAGGGGGTTCTTGTTTAGCGCAGGTTTACAGTGAGCTAGGTGATATTGCACCGACATTAGATGTTACCGCTAACTTAGCGGGCTTCTTTGAAGTCATGCAGCAATTAGTGGCTGAGCAAGCGGTTATGGCATATCACGACCGCAGCGACGGTGGTTTATTTACCACTTTAGTGGAAATGGCCTTTGCCGGTAATACTGGGTTAACTATTGATTTAGCCAGCTTGAATGGTACTGATTTAGAACGTTTATTTAACGAAGAACTGGGTGCTGTCATTCAAGTTGGTGTTGCTGATGCTAAAGCCATTGCCGCGCAATTTGCGGCTAAAGGCGTAGCTTGTCATCACATCGGTGGTTTACAAGCCGATGACAAGATTAGCATTAACGATGGCCAGCGAGTGATATTTACTGATAGCCGTACTGCACTGCGCACTATGTGGTCAGAAACCACCTATCGCATGCAAGCACTTCGTGATAATCCAGAATGTGCACGTGAAGAGTATGAGCTTAAACAACAAGCTGATGCACCTGGTTTAACGGTAAAATTAGGCTTTAATCCAAGTGAAGATGTAGCCGCACCTTATATTCTTAAAGGTGTCGCACCTAAAATGGCTATTTTACGTGAGCAGGGCGTTAACTCTCATGTCGAGATGGCAGCCGCTTTTGACCGTGCCGGTTTTGAAAGCCGCGACGTGCACATGTCGGACATTTTATCTGGGCGTATTAGCCTTGAAGAGTTCCAAGGCCTAGTGGCTTGTGGCGGATTCTCTTATGGTGACGTATTAGGTGCTGGTGAAGGTTGGGCTAAGTCGATTCTGTTTAATGATCGTGCTCGCGATGAGTTTAGTCGTTTCTTCGAACGTGATTCAAGCATCGCCCTTGGTGTGTGTAATGGTTGTCAGATGTTATCTAATCTGAAAGAAATTATCCCAGGAAGTGAGCATTGGCCGCGCTTTGTGCGTAACCGCTCTGAGCGTTTTGAAGCTCGATTCAGTTTGGTTGAAGTGCAACAAAACCCATCGGTATTTTTTGACGGCATGGTCGGTTCTCGTATGCCTATCGCAGTATCACATGGTGAAGGCTTAGTTGAGTTTGCTAATGCTCAAGCGTTAGCTAATGCCGAAGCATCGGGCACTATTGCACTGCGTTATGTTGATGGCCATGGTCAAATTGCGACTCAGTACCCTGAGAACCCTAATGGTTCAGCGAATGGTCTAACCGGTATTTGTACCACGGATGGCCGAGTGACAATTATGATGCCGCATCCTGAGCGTGTATTCAGAACCGTTGCCAATTCATGGCATCCAGATAACTGGGGTGAAGATAGCCCTTGGATGCGCATGTTCCGTAATGCTCGAGTCAAGATCGGTTAATTTCAAATTAACTATCTAGTTTAGATAAAGTAAAAAGGCGACTCATTTGAGTCGCCTTTTTTATTGGTTAATTCGTTTTATCAACTAATGGCTTTGATGTCGTTGAATAAATAAAACCCCCATAGAGTAGCTCTATGGGGGTTTAGTTTCGCTATAGATAGATAATAACGATTGTCGCTTAATATGATTTCTGCGCTAACAAAAACATCTACTAAACAGGGTATAGATAAAAAAGTGAGCGATCTTATTTCACTTCTTTAGCAGTAAACATTTCAGTAAAAACGCGTTTGTACAAGTTGGCAATATTTTCGAATAATTGAGTCATAGCACTTCTCTTTAGGTTAGGTCACTGGAATTAAGACGACGACTCATCGTGCAACCACTGTTCGTTTTCTTAACTGTGTGGAAATTATACAGTTACCTTATTGCTGGCTCAAACGAGAAAAAATGATTCTTGTCATTAGTTAATCTAATGGTTTATTGGCGTGGTTTTTTTATATTTATTATATTTAAATTGTAAATTATTGATTATGAGCATTTAATTTAATTAATTTAAAATTAACATTATTT
>NZ_JACJFJ010000029.1:0-552 GCF_014164545.1 Shewanella sp. SG41-3 | reverse complement strand
TCAAATGCTTATTACTAGCTCGCCAACGCTTTTCGCAAGTTATTACGTCCTTCATCGCCTCTGACTGCCAAGGCATCCACCGTATACGCTTGGTCACTTAACCATACAACCCAAATGAGTTTCACACCCTTGAATTAACAAGAGAAGAGCTCTGGGTCGTATCATGACCAGCTGGTTTTTACTTGTCTCACCTCCGGGTAGGAAGTGGACTCGCCTTAGTTTTTTAGAATATTCAAGACACTTAAACAGTGTATTGAGAACTCAAGTGTTAATGCTTTCGCATTAACGTTTTTCGCACTAACGTAATCACATAAACGACAACGAATCATCATTTATGCGCCTTTAGTTAGTACTATCAGCTTTCCAAATTGTTAAAGAGCGGGCTTAAAAAAGCCAAAGATAAAATTTTGTTTATCTTTGGCATCTGTAACCTATGCATAAGCTTATCGTCATGATAAGTGTAAATGGTGGAGCTATGCGGGATCGAACCGCAGACCTCCTGCGTGCAAGGCAGGCGCTCTCCCAGCTGAGCTATAGCCCCATTTACATGCA
>NZ_JACJFJ010000028.1:0-579 GCF_014164545.1 Shewanella sp. SG41-3 | reverse complement strand
AACAAGGTAGCCCTAGGGGAACCTGGGGCTGGATCACCTCCTTACCTATACGACTAACTCAATACCTAAAAGTGCAGCGATGCATGTGAGTGTTCACACAGATTACTTGATAGAAGAAAGAGAAAGATATCGAAAGGTATTTTTGAGGATTTTGATTCTTAATCAAGGCACTTGATGAGTCTCGCAGGGAGTGTGCTTTAGCACATGACTGAGAAACGAAGAAAGTAACGCCGAGTAAGGGTTAAAAGACCAAAAAGAATGGGTCTGTAGCTCAGCTGGTTAGAGCGCACCCCTGATAAGGGTGAGGTCGGTGGTTCAAGTCCACTCTGACCCACCAAATCTTCATTTTATCTGCGTTAATTAAATACTCGTTTAGTAAACTAAACGTCGCATTGAATTGACTTGTTAAAATTCGATTTGGCTTCGCCAATCTTATGATTGGATACTTGATATTAATCTCAACTGCATGTAAATGGGGCTATAGCTCAGCTGGGAGAGCGCCTGCCTTGCACGCAGGAGGTCTGCGGTTCGATCCCGCATAGCTCCACCATTTACACTTATCATGACGATAAGCTTATG
>NZ_JACJFJ010000027.1:0-653 GCF_014164545.1 Shewanella sp. SG41-3 | reverse complement strand
ACCGTGTCTGGAGTTGGTACTGATTTTGGTGTTGAGGCCAATACCGCATTAACTTCAACGGTAGCTGCTGACACTACGTTTGGTGTTAATGGTAAAGTTGTTGGTGTAACCTTAGCCGAATCAGCTACAAGCCTAGTATCTAAGGTTAATGCAGCTGGAACTGGTGTCAAAGCTGAAAGCTCCGTTACTACGACAATTAGTAATATAAGTGCAACCGATGATGGTGTGTTATCTGTAGTAGGCGCAGGTGGTGTCAAAGATAGTTATAATCTAGCTGATTACGCTGGCGATGAAGAAGCATTAGCCACCGACTTAGGTAAAGCTGGGTATGATGTCAGCTATGACAAAGATACCAGTGTAATTAGCATTACCGCAAAAAATGTTGATGGTATTGAAATTACTGGCTCTACAATTGCTAGTTCAACGGTGCTATTAGGAGCGAGCGGAGACGCAAGTGCTCAAACGAGCATAAGCAAAGTGGCTGAAATTAGTTTTTCATCATCTGAAAAGTTTACTCTTGAAGGTGCTTCTGTTGATGACATAACTGGAATAGGCGCTACTGGTGGTTCATCAACATTGAATAAAGTAAGTAGTATCGATATTGGTACAGCTCAAGGTGCTCAAGATGCGCTAGATGTTATTGATGCCGCAAT
>NZ_JACJFJ010000026.1:0-793 GCF_014164545.1 Shewanella sp. SG41-3 | reverse complement strand
TGGATCCCTGATAACAGCTCTCAGGGATGACGAGCGGGTTGAACATTCAAATAACAACAACGATTTCGTCCAGTAACACCCACTATCGTGTCGTTCCAGTATTGCTTCCTACTTCGTCGTTCCGGTAATACTTTAGAGCCGGAATCCAGGTGTTGGCTTTAATTATTCAAGACAAAAGTCAAAAGAAACACCTAGATCCCTGATAACAGATCTCAGGGGTGACGAGCGGGTGGAGCATTCAAATAACAGCACGATTTCGTCTAGTACCACCCACCATCACGTCGTTCCGGTATTACTTCCTACTACGTCGTTCCGATATTGCTTCCTACTACGTCGTTCCGGCAATGCTGTTGAGCCGGAATCCAGGTGTTGGCTTTAAGTATTCAAGACAAAAGTCAAAAGAAACACCTGGATCCCTGATAACAGCTCTCTGGGATGACGTGCGGGTGGACCATTCAAGTAGCAGCACGATTTCGTCTAGTGCCACCCACTATCGTGTCGTTCCGGTATTACTTCCTACTTCGTCGTTCCGGTATTACTACCAACTACGTCGTTCCGGCAATGCTGTTGAGCCGGAATCCAGGTGTTGGCTTTAAGTATTCAAGACAAAAGTCAAAAGAAACACCTGGATCCCTGATAACAGATCTCAGGGATGACGAGCGGGTGGAGCATTCAAGTAGCAGCACGATTTCGTCTAGTGCCACCCACTATTGTATCGTTCCAGTAATGCTTCCTACTTCGTCGTTCCGGTATTACTACCAACTACGTCGTTCCGGCAATGCTTTTAAGCCGG
>NZ_JACJFJ010000025.1:0-839 GCF_014164545.1 Shewanella sp. SG41-3 | reverse complement strand
TTCACCTTGAGCGCTGACGGCAGCTACAGCTTCACCCCTGTGGCCAACTACAACGGCCCTGTGCCGCTGATCACTTATGTGTTAACCGACGGCTCGAGCACTGACACCTCGACCTTGACCATCACCGTCACCCCAGAAAACGACAATTTCACGGACGCCAACGAAGTCATTTCGGTGGCCGAAGACAGCAGTGCCACCACCGGCAGCGTCTTAACCGGCACCAGCTCGGTCGATGGCGACGTCACGGTACAAAGCTTTAGCATTGATGGCGTGACCGGCCCCTTGACCTTAGGCCAAGCGGTCACCATTAGCGGTGTCGGCAGTTTCACCTTGAGCGCTGACGGCAGCTACAGCTTCACCCCTGTGGCCAACTACAACGGCCCTGTGCCGCTGATCACTTATGTGTTAACCGACGGCTCGAGCACTGACACCTCGACCTTGACCATCACCGTCACCCCAGAAAACGACAATTTCACGGACGCCAACGAAGTCATTTCGGTGGCCGAAGACAGCAGCGCCACCACCGGCAGCGTCTTAACCGGCACCAGCTCGGTCGATGGCGACGTCACGGTACAAAGCTTTAGCATTGATGGCGTGACCGGCCCCTTGACCTTAGGCCAAGCGGTCACCATTAGCGGTGTCGGCAGCTTCACCTTGAGCGCTGACGGCAGCTACAGCTTCACCCCTGTGGCCAACTACAATGGCCCTGTGCCGCTGATCACTTATGTGTTAACCGACGGCTCGAGCACTGACACCTCGACCTTGACCATCACCGTCACCCCAGAAAACGACAATTTCACGGACGCCAACGAAGTCATTTCGGTGGCCGAAGACAGCAG
>NZ_JACJFJ010000024.1:0-869 GCF_014164545.1 Shewanella sp. SG41-3 | reverse complement strand
GTCGCAGTGCCTATACTCGGCACGCCAGCCACTACAGCATTCACCGCAAAAGTCTGACTTACTTGAGCCGCTGCGGTATAACTGGCATTACCCGCTTGATTGGCATTAATGGTACAGCTTCCTGTTGTGATAAAGGTCAGCACACCAGTACTGCTAATGCTACATACTCCAGTAGTTGATGAAGTAAAGTTTAAGCTTAAACCAGAGCTTACACTTGCCGTTAAGGTTGGTGTGGTGCCGAAGCTTTGTGCGCCTGGGTTAGGGAAAGTAATCGTTTGTGATCCTATCGGTGTCACACTATTAGAGGCATTCGACGCGGCACTGGTGCCCGCAGCACTTTGAGCCGTGACACTAAAGGTATACGCCGTGCCATTAGTCAGCCCCAAGACTGTTAATGGTGAACCTGTACCACTCGCTGTCAAACCACCTGGGCTTGAGGTCACGGTATAACCAGTAATCGCTGCGCCGCCATTATTACTTGGCGGCGTAAAACTGACCGTCGCTTGAGTATCGCCAGCTGTCGCAGTGCCTATACTCGGCACGCCAGCCACTACAGCATTCACCGCAAAAGTCTGACTTACTTGAGCCGCTGCGGTATAACTGGCATTACCCGCTTGATTGGCATTAATGGTACAGCTTCCTGTTGTGATAAAGGTCAGCACACCAGTACTGCTAATGCTACATACTCCAGTAGTTGATGAAGTAAAGTTTAAGCTTAAACCAGAGCTTACACTTGCCGTTAAGGTTGGTGTGGTGCCGAAGCTTTGTGCGCCTGGGTTAGGGAAAGTAATCGTTTGTGATCCTATCGGTGTCACACTATTAGAGGCATTCGACGCGGCACTGGTGCCCGCAGCACTTTGAGCCGTGAC
>NZ_JACJFJ010000023.1:0-1204 GCF_014164545.1 Shewanella sp. SG41-3 | reverse complement strand
GTAAACGTGGGCACCATCGGTCACGTTGACCATGGTAAAACAACTTTAACAGCAGCAATCTCTGCCGTTTTGTCTAAAACTTATGGTGGTGAAGTTAAAAACTTCGCTCAAATCGATAACGCTCCAGAAGAGCGTGAGCGCGGTATTACGATTAATACTTCTCACATCGAATATGACACACCAATTCGTCACTACGCACACGTAGACTGTCCAGGTCACGCGGATTATGTTAAAAACATGATTACCGGTGCTGCACAGATGGACGGCGCAATCTTAGTAGTTGCTGCGACAGACGGCCCAATGCCACAAACACGTGAGCACATCCTGCTTTCACGTCAGGTTGGCGTACCTTTCATCATCGTATTCATGAACAAGTGTGACATGGTCGATGACGAAGAATTACTAGAATTAGTTGAAATGGAAGTGCGTGAGCTTCTTTCAGAATACGACTTCCCAGGTGATGATTTACCAGTAATTCAAGGTTCAGCTCTTAAGGCACTAGAAGGCCAGCCAGAGTGGGAAGCTAAGATCCTTGAGCTTGCAGAAGCTTTAGACACTTATATTCCAGACCCAGCTCGTGACATCGACAAGCCATTCCTACTACCAATCGAAGACGTATTCTCGATTTCAGGTCGTGGTACAGTGGTAACAGGTCGTGTTGAACGTGGTATCGTTCGCGTATCAGACGAAGTTGAAATTGTTGGTGTTCGTCCAACAACTAAAACAACTTGTACTGGTGTAGAAATGTTCCGCAAGTTACTTGACGAAGGTCGTGCTGGCGAAAACTGTGGTGTGTTATTACGTGGTACTAAGCGTGATGACGTAGAACGTGGCCAAGTACTAGCTAAGCCAGGTTCAATTAACCCGCATACTACATTCGAATCAGAAGTGTACGTGTTATCAAAAGAAGAAGGCGGACGTCATACTCCATTCTTCAAAGGTTACCGTCCACAGTTCTTCTTCCGTACAACAGACGTAACAGGCACAATTGAGTTACCAGAAGGCGTAGAAATGGTTATGCCTGGTGATAACATCAAGATGGTAGTTACCCTGATTTACCCAATCGCGATGGACGACGGTTTACGTTTCGCTATCCGTGAAGGTGGCCGTACAGTTGGTGCAGGTGTTGTAGCTAAAATCATCGCGTAATAGCGACTTTAGTGAACACTAAAAAAGGAAGCTTAGGCTTCCTTTTTTATTTTTA
>NZ_JACJFJ010000022.1:0-1236 GCF_014164545.1 Shewanella sp. SG41-3 | reverse complement strand
GCTGATTCGGCTAAGGTTACACCAACAACTTTACCATTAACACCAAACGTAGTGTCAGCAGCTACCGTTGAAGTTAATGCGGTATTGGCCTCAACACCAAAATCAGTACCAACTCCAGACACGGTATGGTTACCGATTTTATTCGATGCCGTTGAGCTTAATGACACAGAAATGGTTTCATTTGCACTTGAGCCTACCTGGAATTTTTGGGTACCGTAACTACCATCAAGTAGCTTTTGTCCACCAAATGAGGTGGTGTCAGAAATTCGTGTTAATTCAGTTTGTAAAGAAGATATTTCTTTTTGCATTGCTGCACGGTCATCAGAGGAGTTTGAACCGTTAGCCGATTGCAATGATAAGTCACGCATACGCTGTAAAATATTGGTCGACTCTTGCATCGAACCTTCAGCGGTTTGTGCAATCGAAATACCGTCATTGGCGTTACGCATAGCAACACCAATACCATTAATCTGACTGGTTAAACGATTAGAAATCTGCAAACCTGCTGCATCATCCTTGGCACTATTAATACGCATACCAGAAGATAAACGCTCCATAGAGGTTTTAAGACCGCTATTGGCATTATTTAAAGTATTTTGTGCCTTCATTGAAGTGACGTTAGTGTTAACTGAAATAGCCATGATTATTGCCCTCTACCTAACTTGAATAGTGCCTGTCAGTACTGTCAGGCGAGTGTTATTTTCTACATACACTGTAACGGCGCAGTATAAAAAACCTTTAGAAAATATTTTAAATAAAGAGCAAAAAAATTCTAAAAAAATAAAAAAACTATAAAAAACAAACAAAAAAACAAACAAAAAAACAGATCATAAGATCTGCTTTTTTATTCAAAGTTAACTTAAACAAGGCTTAACCTAGTAGTGATAATGCAGTTTGCGGTAACTGATTAGCCTGTGCCAACATCGCAGAAGAGGTTTGAGACAAAATCTGCTGCTTAGTCAATTCGGCTGTTTCGGTCGCAAAGTCAACATCTTGAATACGACCGCGTGCATCTGACACGTTAGACTGAATGTTACTCAAGTTATTAATGGTGAAGCTCATACGGTTTTGAACCGCACCTAAATCTGCACGTTGAGCATCGATACCACCGATTGCGGCATCAATAACATCTAGCGCATCTTGAGCACCTTGAGCTGTACCAATATCGATACTACTTACTTTATTCAATGTTGATGAACCACCAGTAGCGCCTATTCCAGTTATGTCATCAACAGA
>NZ_JACJFJ010000021.1:0-2700 GCF_014164545.1 Shewanella sp. SG41-3 | reverse complement strand
TCGATTTTTCAGACATCGCCGTAAGACGCTAGGTCGTTGGCTTGGGGTGCGTATTCTACGCTTTCCCGTGTCGGCGTCAAGTGTTTTTTCAAACTTTCTTTTCGCCTTGAATCCAGTGTTTTGAACCACTTAATTCAACCTAACTCGGTAACCGCTTTCGCTGTCTGCCGTGTCAGTGGATGCGCATTATAGGCACCACAAGATTTTGTGCAAGGCCTTTTTTGTCATATTTATGAATTAATTTTTATACTTAACTTAGCACCAGCTTAAGAACATCTTACTCACAGATTTATCCACAATTAAGAGGCTGTAAGCATTAAAATATCCTAAGCAGCAAAGTGACTTGAATAGTAAAACCCTATGTAGAGCACGATTAAAAGTATCATTTATTTATATGCATGCTTAATGAGTAGAGTGCCATCGGTCGAAAAACAAGAACTCTCACCCATGTTAATAGCTTAATGGCCCTTAGTTAGGTTAAGCGGCCTATATTGATAGTATGTAAAACTGAGCTTATTTAAGTAGACTTGATTACATGCGACTGTATATAGGCTAACTGTGAGTTTTACGAGTTGATCTTGGATGCGTGCAGTGACACTTAACGTGCTCTTAGAAGATTGAGGAATCATCCTATGGGTAAACTCTGCCTTAAACAGCGAAGGGATATTGATATAACGTTACTCAATATAAGTAACAAGTTTTAGAATCGATCTTATTAATGACGAATAGGAACCATAACTGAATATTTGAATAGACTTGCTGCATATTTAAAACGAGTCACTTTAAAGGATGCAGATATAGATGACTATGGATTTGAACAAAGCGATGATCAATCTTGATATGTTGATTGTCGCTTCACCAAATTGTATAACAATCTTTGTATCGTTTACTTAAGTGATTACATTGAGAGAATCCACACAAAAATACTATGGCAAAGCCAAGCTTAATTTAAAGAGGTGGCGTTTATCATAATAGTCTTTAGTGCGTAATTTACATTATCGAGCATCATTCTAACTTGCCATAATGTTGCTATCTACTATCGCCTGCTTGAATACGATGAGTTTACCTATCGATAGCTTAGTAAGACTAAGGAGCTAAACAATTATTACGGGTAGCAGATGACTAATAGGCAAATCTGATGGCTGATTTAATAAACACATCTAAGACGATACTGTGTAAAGAATTGAATTCACTGCGGCTTAGATAGGTAAGAGATACTTAGATATAGTGAGCTGATCAGTCCTACTTCAATTTAATCGCTATTGATTTGTAGACAAGAAAGAGATGAATAACATCAGAAACCTATTAATTAAATGAAACCTGGAACATCAAGATTAACGGCGAAGGTTAGCAACGAACAATGTCAAATCAACAGCATGTCACTATAGACCAGCTGTATGAGTAAATAGTTACTAGGCTTTAATAAGGGATAATATAAAGCCATAAATAACAGGCTAAAAACTACTAGTGACGACGAGCATCTAAGCTGATGTTCTAATACCTTATCTTACTAGCTTTGTTTAATAAACGCAGGACCTTCATCCATTCTCTCTCCGGCTCTTATTAAAGCTTGATACTCATAGCGACATACACGATACGAGTGTCATATTTGATTATATAGCTCAAGTACTTTGAGTTCTCAAACTGCAGCCATAAAAACCACTGCATTATAACCCGCTGTGTCACGACTCCCTCACGTTAATTAGATGCCTGGAAATAATCAGCTATCTCAGGGTTATCGACCATAGATTTTTATTGATCATGTGCGATCATTGTTTTCAACCGAAAAATGACATGCATTAAACGCATCTTCAATTTCTCAGGGATTTTTACATCAATTAAGCGTATAAAATAACCTCCTCTGGCATAGGTATATAAACATACTATTATGTAATGCTATCAACGACCATTCCCTCAAATTTTGGACACAAAACAGCCGCAACAAAATAGTGGCCTATCTCGCGACGATTTCAAGTCAACTAGGTGCCTAAAAATAACTTACTCTGTCATGGGCATATCATCCACACTGGTTAATGATTTGTATTGAGAACGTCTTTAGACACAAAACAAAAAGGCCACCTGATTAAAGTGGCCTTGCAGTGTTATTTAGCGCCGGGAAAATAACCGACACTGGCATGGGCATATCATCCACACTGGTTAATGATTCACATTGAGAACAACTTTAGGCACAAAACAAAAAGGCCACCCGATTAAGGTGGCCTTGCTGTTTTATTTGGCGCCTGGAAATGACCTACTCTCGCATGGGGAGACCCCACACTACCATCGGCGATACTGTGTTTCACTTCTGAGTTCGGAATGGGATCAGGTGGTGCCACAGCTCTATGGTTTCCAGACAAACTCTTTTCTAGGACATTACACTAGATAATTCTTGGTGCTGATACCCAGAATCGAACTGGGGACCTCATCCTTACCAAGGATGCGCTCTACCAACTGAGCCATATCAGCAAATTACTTCTTGGAACATACTCTTTCGTAAAAGAGAAATTAGGCGCCTGGAAATGACCTACTCTCGCATGGGGAGACCCCACACTACCATCGGCGATACTGTGTTTCACTTCTGAGTTCGGAATGGGATCAGGTGGTGCCACAGCTCTATGGTTTCCAGACAAATTTTGTTTATCTAACGCAGTATATTGCATTAAATATTAATTCGGAAAGCTGATTGCTTTATTGAGTCTC
>NZ_JACJFJ010000020.1:0-4677 GCF_014164545.1 Shewanella sp. SG41-3 | reverse complement strand
GGAGCGTTATCGATTTGAGCGAAGTTTTTAACTTCACCACCATAAGTTTTAGACAAAACGGCAGAGATTGCTGCTGTTAAAGTTGTTTTACCATGGTCAACGTGACCGATGGTGCCCACGTTTACATGGGGCTTGTTACGTTCAAATTTAGCTTTTGCCATGGTATTGCCTCAGTCCAATTATCTTGGTGATGAAAACACATATAGTAAAAATCCGATGCATTAAATGACATCGAATCGATTATTTAGGGTTAGGAAGTTTATTCATGACAAGCTGGTGTTGATAGGCAGATTCGCACTGCCGACTCACCCTCATTAAAGGTGCGCTCTACCAACTGAGCCGTATCAGCGAACAAATTTGGAGCGGATGGCGGGAATCGAACCCGCGTTATCAGCTTGGAAGGCTGGAGTAATACCATTATACGACATCCGCGCAACCTGTTTAGGCTACCTAACTACCTAGAAAATGGTGGAGGGAGAAGGATTCGAACCTTCGAAGGCTGAGCCGTCAGATTTACAGTCTGATCCCTTTGGCCACTCGGGAACCCCTCCAGAAAAATGGTGCCGGCACCAAGAGTCGAACTCGGGACCTACTGATTACAAGTCAGTTGCTCTACCAACTGAGCTATGCCGGCGTATCATTTCGGGTTCGGATATTAGGTAAATGTGCCCCAGAGTGCAAGAGTAAAATGATAAAAAAACTAAAAAAAGTTTCAAATGACGTTTTTTTGCACTTGTTTAGCGCAAAAAGAGTGATTAGTAGGCAAATGTAATTAGTGATGAAGACAAATGAGAACCAAACTATTGTCGCCATTTATACGATAGTGTAATGTGCCTGACCAACCTAGAGGAATGGTTATGAACCCAATTAACTCAATACAAGATGCACTCTACTTTGCTTTTCAGCGCGAGCATTGGGCTGAATTACGCAAATCAGTGCCACTCACATTGAGTCAGGCTGAATTAGAAAACCTGCGTGGTATGAATGAAAAGCTGTCTTTAGATGAAGTCACTGACATTTACCTTCCTCTCAGCCGTTTACTGAATTTATTTGTCGGCTCTAAACAACAGCGTGGACTCGTTCTTGATAAGTTTCTTGAACAGAAAGCTTCTCCAGGTCCTTACATTATTAGTATCGCAGGAAGCGTAGCTGTCGGTAAGAGCACCACAGCACGCATCTTACAGACGTTATTACAGCGTTGGCCCGAGCATCCTAAAGTTGATTTAGTCACTACTGATGGTTTTTTATATCCATTAGCAGATTTAAAGCGTAAAGGACTACTGCAGCGTAAAGGTTTTCCTGAAAGTTACGACATGAAAATGTTAGTCGAATTTATATCGGCTGTTAAAGCTGGAAATAAAGAGATATTGGCACCACTTTATTCTCATGTCACTTATGATAGATGTCACGATGAACATCAAGCTATTCGCCAACCTGACATTTTGATTTTAGAAGGTTTAAATGTACTGCAAACGGGTTTAGATACCCCAATCGACACCAGAAGACCTTTTGTATCAGATTTTGTCGATTTCTCGATTTATGTTGATGCCGATGAGTCATTGCTTAAAGATTGGTATAAACAGCGATTCTTGCAATTTAGAACTGGGGCGTTTAGTGACCCAAACTCATTCTTTCATCACTACTCTTCTTTGACCGACGATGAAGCGAATGTAATTGCTGCCAATATTTGGGATACCATCAATGGTCCAAATTTATCATTAAATATTCAGCCGACACGCGAGCGAGCTCATTTGATTTTACAAAAAGGCCCCAACCACTTAATGGATCGGGTTTTACTGCGCAAATAACACGATATGCGCCTATTATTAGGCGTTATTTAGTAAGACTTGTTCGAGATAACGGACTCACTCAATATTCAAAAGTACGCCATAAGGTGTGACACTTAGTCATTCTAAGCAAACACCTTATAATCAACAGATTGTATAAAAATAACAAACAACCGTTTAGTCGCTTCCTTCGGCCAGCATTTGAGTCTTTCTACGATGTTATTTCATTGTCTCATAGAGTAGAAAAACGTCATCCTACAGGCTTAGGCAGGCGTCAAGCAGGCCTAAATTGCTGTAAAATTCACCTTATATAACCCACATCCTTATTGCCTATGTCGCTGCTCGAAGACTGATTTCACCACCTAAATAGCGCTTAATACCTTGGTCAGTTTCAAGCAATAAAGCACCTTGATCATCAATGCCTCGACAAATACCGTTCACACAATTGGGTGCCATGATTAATGAAACATCGCGATTAGCAAATAAATCATACTTATTCCAGCGATCCAAAAAAGCGCCCAACCCTTTTTGCTCAAATAACTGAAGATCAGTTTTAAGGGTTTTGTGCAGTTGGATCAATAGCTCGGTTTTATCTGGCATACTCATTAAACTAGAGAGATCACTCCAGGGCTGATCAATAAGCCCGCCTTGTTCAGCAGACATACTCATATTAATGCCAAAACCAATTACAAGCTCGGTTTGTTGCGCAGATGAGTGGGCTATTTCTACTAAAATCCCTGCTAATTTTTTATGTTCTAGGTAAATGTCATTCGGCCATTTTAAACCTAGCCCCTCAACCCCAAACGCTGATAAAGCCTTAACAATAGAACAACCAACCACTAAGCTTAAGCCACTTGCTTTGCTAATATCGCTATGTAAACGCCAGAACATGGATGCATAAATATGGTGCCCGTAGGGAGACAACCATTTCCTGCCTCTTCGACCTCTGCCTGCAGATTGATATTCAGCGATGCAAATATCACCCGATTTAAGCTCACTAGTATGTCCAAGTAAAAAAGCATTAGTGCTTGTTGTTTCATCAAAATAAAAACAGCGGCCATCAACATTATTGACAAGAATTGACTCATTTACTAAGGACATTGGCGTCGCTAACTTATAACCTCTCCCCTTTACGCTGTAGATTTCAATGCCATAATCTTTTAATGCGTCGATATGCTGATTAATCGCCGCCCGAGTAAGCGATAGAGACTGCGCTATCACCTCACCAGAAACAAAATGCTCATGATGCAAACAAGCTAAAATTTGACGTTTACGAGACCAATGTTCATTCATTTATGTCTATCTCCCCAGCAGAACCTATAATCCTTGGCTCAGGTTGTAATCTAACGCCAAACTTATTAAAAACCGTCTGGATGACGTACAGCGCTAATTGGCATACTTCTTTACCTGAAGCATTACCAAGGTTAACTAAAACCAAAGCTTGTTCTTGATGAACCGCTGCATCACCTATATTAAAGCCCTTCAACCCAGCTTGCTCAATCAGCCAGCCGGCAGCAAGTTTATAATGATCATCACCTTGTGGGTAACCCACTAAAGCAGCATAACGAGTTTTAAGGGTATTATAGACATCTATTGATACCACAGGATTTTTAAAGAAACTGCCCACATTACCTAACTTTTTAGGATCTGGTAGCTTAGATTGGCGAACATGACAAACACAATCAAAAATTTGTCTCGCGGTCACAGTTGCAGGATCTAAATGTTGCAGTGGACCATAGTTGGTAACGGCTTGCCACTGTTTAGCTAACTTTAAAGTCACTTCAGTGATAACAGCTAAGTTTTTAAGCTGTTGTTTAAAAATAGACTCGCGATAGCCAAAGTGACATTGGTCATTATCAAAATGGACTAACTTTCCGGTATCCAGTTGTAAAAACTGAATCTGATGACAGAACCGATTAAATTCAACACCATAAGCACCAATATTTTGTATAGGAGCGGCGCCAACAGTCCCAGGGATCAGGGCCATATTTTCTAAACCATAAATCTCTCTCGAAAGGCAATACTCAACCAAGTGATGCCAATTTTCTCCCGCTTGTACAGTGAGATAATAGAAGTCATCGTCTTGATCAATCACAATTCCCGTAGTCCTCACCTTAACAACCGTTCCCTGAAAGTCATCAGTAAATACCAGATTACTTCCGCCACCAAGTATAAGCATTGGGTTTTGTCGTTGATACAACTCAATACATCTAGTGATTAGCTCATTTTTGCTAGTGACTTCAACTAAAGAAGCGCAATGCTGATTTAGGCCGAGTGTGTTTAATGCAGTAAGGGAGATAGACATAGACAGACATCAAATTCAAAAATATAACGCTATTGTAGCAGGGAATTAGATAATAAATTACCATGATTAACCGGAAAAACATGCTGTGAATAATGCCATCAGACATCGAAGATCCATCATATATGTCACAGTTTGCAGAGCTATACTAAAAATAAATGATAACTGAGCGAGTTACAGTCAATAATGACTAATAAACTTGTATTGATCCACCTTGTGAATAATCGCTATTCTAGTAGATCTTAAATCTAGCCTGTTAATGACCGACTCTCGCATTGGCATATTATCTAAACTGGTCAATAGATTAGGCCCAAGAACGGCTTTCAAACTCAAATTACAGACGTAAAAAAGCCCGCTACATAATAGCGGACTGTTTCACGACTCTTTCAAGTCGAGTAGGTGCCTGGAAATAACTCACTCTCGCATGGGCATACTGGCCACACTGACTAATTGCTTAGGTTTCAAGACACAAAACAAAAAGGCCACTCGGTTAAGGTGGCCTTGCTGTTTTATTTGGCGCCTGGAAATGACCTACTCTCGCATGGGCATATCATCCACACGGGTCAATTGCTTAGGTTTAAGGCACAA
>NZ_JACJFJ010000001.1:587166-768862 GCF_014164545.1 Shewanella sp. SG41-3 | reverse complement strand
CACTAAGATTAACCGCTAAGATTAACCGCTAAGATTAACCGCATGATTACATCACATTCACGACTTGGACAATAAAAGGACACATTAAATAATCATAATAGCCTGTTTATAATAAAAATTTAATTTATTGCGGCCTTTTATTAAAAATCTAATAAACTGTGGTGCTTTATGATGTCGCAGTCGCTAAGTTTCCCCTAATAATAGTGAATTTACTGTCGATGCAATCATGTTTAACCATTATGTCTTTGGCACATTAAAGCTTGTTGCTTGTTGCCAGATCTTAACCGTAATAATGTCTTTACATAACATGACTATCATAAGCTTAAAAATAAAACTCACCACTATTCGTCTCTTATCAATAACAGGATTACATATGACACCGGCGGCAACATCACCAAGCCAACTAAACACTACCGCCATTTTACTCGTGTTAGCGCTAGGCACCTTTATTTTGGGATTATCTGAATTTTCGATGATGCCAATGCTGCCATTAATTAGCGAGACATTTGCCTCTACGCCATCACAAAGCGGTTATGCTATTAGTGCTTATGCGATAGGGGTTGTTGTCGGTGCACCGATTTTGATGCTGACAACTGCCAATATGAAAAAACGTCATGCATTGGCGATATTTCTGACATTAATGTTTATCTCAAATGGCTTAAGTGCCATGGCCACTTCACTTGAACAGCTTATTGTATTTCGCTTTTTAAGCGGTCTACCTCACGGCGCTTATTTTGGTGCCGCAATTTTATTGGCTGCCGATATTGCCCCACAACATAAACGTGCCAGCTATATGTCTAAAGTGTTTATGGGCTTAACCATAGCGACCATTGTTGGGGTTCCAATTGTCACTTTAGTCGGCCAAAACTTAAGCTGGCGCTATTGTTTAGCAGGTGCATCTGCTCTCGCTTTAATCGCACTTGTGTGCGTCTATGTGGTAATTCCAAAAATAGAAAATAGCCAACCATCTAATTTAATTAATGAATTTAGTGTGTTGAAAAATAAATTGGTGTGGTCAATTTTAGGCATTGTGATTATTGGCTTTGGCGGTGTGTTTTGTATTTACACTTATATCGCCGACACCATCTTAGTAGTGACACAAACACCGGCCTACACGATTTCAATTGCCATGGTGATGTTTGGTATTGGTTGTACCTTAGGTAACTATGTATTAGGCAAAGCGGCCGATCGCGCCGCCTTAAAAACCACAGGTATCGCATTAGTGTGTACGATTATATTTTCTGTGGCCTATGTGAGCGCCAGCCATAATATTTGGCTATTGTATGCGGTGATTTTCTTTATAGGTTGCAGTGTGGGTTTAGCCACATTAATTCAAACCTTACTGATGGACGTATCGCCAAATGGTCACGCCATGATAGGTGCATTAGTGCAATGTTCATTTAACACCGCCAATGCTATCGGCCCTTGGGTGGGAGGTATGTTTATCGCACAAGGTGCCATGCCTAACGAGACCGGTTATGTGGCGGCAGTGCTATTTGCCGGCGGCTTAATCATGTGGCTGTTAAGTTATCTGCAAATGAACAAGAAAAATACTCAACTGGAACAGTGTTCAGCATAAATTAACAACGCTTTCCATTTTATGGAAAGCGTTGTTAGCTTCAAACTAGGTGCCAATATCAACGTGTGCGAATTTTAGCAGGAAGTGACTGAGAGCTGCCGCACCGACCACCGAACCAAGTAATACGTCTTTCCCTTGAGCGGTTAGGTCAATGTACAAATGGCCGGAAGTTTGTCCCATTAATACTTCATGGCCTCTGCTTGATGAGCATGAGATGCATTATAAAAATACCGCAACAGATAATGTTATGGTTTAACTCATAAGCAGCCTTCAAAACTTTCTCAATGCCCCAAAAAGTAACTAGAGAAAAATGCACTATCTAGTTAAGGGTACAACTTTAAAAAAAACCATTGGTAAAATCATCTAGGGGTTATTTTTAAGCCATCTCTTTATGACTAACACAATTATCTCGTTGACCTAAAAAATGATCAACGGTTCAAATAATGGCTGTCATTGATATACGTTACATTGAGATTTTTAATTTTTTTAAGCGTAAATATAAAATAAATACCTTAGCGGTGAAATATTTCACGGGTTCTGCCTGTCTATACTGATTACATTACCCCACTAGGAATAATAAAAATGACAATTCGTCGATATCAATTACTGTCAAAAATCTGTTTACTCTCTAGTCTTTCTATTCTATCAACGTCACTTTATGCATCAGAAAAAACCATGCAAGAAATCGTTGATGCTGTTAATGGCACACCTGATATGGCGAGTCGAGAAGCAGGTAAAAAAGTCAAACTGCGCAATCATGCTAAAGGATTCTGTACCTCTGGATATTTTGCACCTAACCCTAAATTAAATGATGAATTAGCAATTCCTTTCTTTGATCAATCAAAGATTAATGTCACCGCGCGTTTTTCAATGGGTGGCACAAATCCACACGCTTCAGATAAAACTGCCGGACGCTTTATGTCACTTAAAATTGATGGTGACAAAGAAAACCTCAATTTTGTCACCACAAACTCACCGGTATTTTTTGCCGGTAACCTAGATGATTTTTTTACTTTTCAAGTTAAAGTAAAACAAGGGCCAGAAGGCAAACAATGGTTAATCGATAACAAACCCGATGCCAAGGCATTTTTTGACTTCGTTAAACAGTTGCCACCCAGTGCCAGTTTTGCCAATAGCCCGTATTTCGGTGTTAATAGCTTCCTATTCACAACCAAAAATAACGACATAGTACCTGGCCGTTGGATTTTTGAACCTGAAGACGGCGTCGTTAATTTATCTCAAGCTCAACTTGCAGAGCTTCCAGATGACTTTTTAAAAGAAGAATTATTATCACGAATTAAACATGAGCCCGCAGTCTGGAATTTATTCATTAAGCTTGCAGAAAAAGATGATGAAATTAATAACCCAACGGTACTTTGGCCTGAAGACAGACAGCGTTTATTAGTTGGCCAAGTTATCATTAACGGCGAAAGAGATAACGAATCAACGATCCAAACATGTGGCAATGGTATTTTTAACCCTGTGTTGTTACCAAAAGGGATTACACCGTCAGCGGATCCTATTTTAAATGCACGGACTCCGGCTTATATTGAATCGTTTATTAGACGTCAGTAATAGCCGCTGACCGACACAGCATGATCCATTACATCTTTAGCAGGATCATGCTGTGAGGTTCAATCAGCCAGCGATATTTGCATTACGCTAAATGAAATCGTGATGGCTGCTCACTAGTAATTAACCTACCTAGCTTATGAATTTGTTAACTAACAAGGATCTATAATGAGCCTAATTGTCTATGGCGTGCCACTTTCTCCTTATGTACGTAAACTGCGTTTATGTCTGGCCGAAAAACAGCTCGATTATCAGTTGGTCATTGTATTGCCCTTTGATCAACCAGCTTGGTTTAAAAAACTCAATCCTCTGGGGCGTATTCCAGCTATGAAGGATGGTGACTTAACCTTGGCTGATTCAAGCGTGATCTGCCAATACCTTGAAGATAAATATTGTGAGCTTACTCCTTTACTAGGACAAACCGCAGAGCAACATGCCAAGGTACGTTGGTTAGAAAAATATGCTGATTATGAGTTGGCCCCACTGGTCACCTTTACCCTATTTCAACAGCGTATAATTAATCCCAGTATGGGCCATCTTTGCGATGAACCTTCGGTAATGTCAGCCTTAAATGAAAAACTCCCCATCCACTTTGATTACTTAGAATACACCTTAGGTAATGCTAAATTCTTTGTGGCAGACACCTTAAGCCTCGCAGATTTAGCGTTTGCCTCTCAGATGGTCAATATGGAGCACGCAGGAGAGCAACTAGATGCACAGCGTTGGCCGAGTCTTTCAGCGCTTTATACGCGGATCAAGGCCCGAGCATCAATGGCGGATTTATTACAAGGTGAGCAAAAAATATTATCTTCATTAAAAAAAGCCACATCAAAGCAAGCGTCATTTGAAATCTAATCAATAAAGGTGTGATGACAGCGCAATGAGTCATGCAAAAGATCTCCCTTGCACCGATTATTTTTAATGATATTAATTGATTATCTTACGAAAAATAGTCTGTAAACCTTCTTTGTCGACTAAATAATGGCAAGCGGTTTACCCAGTCTTTTGATTTTATCAATAGGCCGAACAACCAAGCATATTTGAATAAATGCTAAAATAGACAAAAACCTTATTCACATTGAGCTGAAACCTCAGTCACTTCGTATTTAATACCAATCGTCATCACAAAGAGCACTATAATGTTTTCATTTTTAAAGCCAGATCCAGTTAAAAAATTGCGCAAAAGCTACGATGCAATACTAGAGCAAGCCATGCAAGCGCAGCGAAAAGGCGATATTAAAACCTACTCTTTACTGACGGCTGAATCGGAACAAATTTGGGCTAAAATAGTCAGCTTGGAAGCAGAGAGTAAATAATCCTATACTAAGCCAATACAATGAGTAAGAGATCAATGGAAGTCATCATTGTGGCTCGGGTAATATAGGTTCACTTGAATCCATGTAGGTTAAATAGTTTTGCCAAATATTATGAGTACGCTGCACCGTAAGTTGCAGCATACATCCTTGATACATAACCCCTCTTATTGTGCCATCTCGCCATAATTGGTATATCGCATGGCAATAAGACTCTCGATAAGTCAGCCAGTCTCTTTGCGATAGCTGGAGTGCTTCAAGCACTACAGGATCATCATGAAAAGTGTCACTAGCCTTAGCGATATATTCATCTAACCTAACTTGCGCCACTTCAAACTCCTGTCTCGCGCATTGATTAATATCAACCGTACTCATTGCTGCATCGCAATCGATATCATGTTCAGTTTCTTGTGCCCTGCTGGCACCACTTATGATTAATGTGAAGCTGAGTAACCCTACAGCCATATATGCCTTCATTGCCAACACTCCTGTGGTGTTTACCTTAATTCAACAATCATTTGTAGCTTATTGATAGTGAGAATAATGCTATTGTATTAATTTTGCTAATAAGTGCTTTGTATCCATAAGGGATAATCACTAAAATCACTTTATCAGTCATCGCTAATCATAAGTTAGATAATAAGGATATTATATTTTGCCTCTTGATCAACTGCCGATCCATTTCGCCCAAAAAACTGATTTAGCTGATATCCATCAACTTGAAAAGACGATATTTGGTGAACCTTGTTACCCTGCCTTTTTCTTTAGACAAGCTTTTGATTGCTGGCCTAAAGGACTATTAGTTGCCAAACAGGATAGCTCATTATTAGGCTATTTATTATGGGTTGAGTCGAACGCTCAAGCTGGTGATGCTTGGATTTTATCATTGGCCGTTGCAACACAAGCTCGTGGTAAAGGAATTGCTCGTGGACTAATCAATCACGCTATCGCTACTGCCCGCGGTGAATCCAATGGGGCAATTAAACGTTTATTACTCACAGTTGCGCCTAACAATCTTGTCGCTTTGTCTTTATATCAATCAATGGAATTTATTATTCTGACTAACGAAAATGATTATTTTTCCCCTGGTGAAGCAAGGTTAATACTGGCGCTCAAATTGTAATTTAAGCCTGCGCCTAGCTAATCATCGCGCCGATAAATAATACCCTTGAAATAACCCTCAGTTAATCACTGATTATCGAGAATCATTAAGCTGACAAATAAGTAATTTGTGAACCACAGCCAACAATCAGCCATCATTTAACGCTATGCTGCATTATTCATCGCCAACGATATACACACTTATAACACTTTTGTAGTGGCACTATTGGCATTCGTTGTGGCGTATTAATGAGGAAGAATGGTATGTGGTGGCGAGTAACCATAATTAGTTTAGCTTACCTGTTATTAGGCGCGCATTTTTTACGTTTTGATCAGCACGTCTTAGCCATTATTGCCATGACCTTACCATTACTCATGCTTATTCGGCATTCATTTACCCACACATTACTCAAGATAGGTTTACTGGTAAGCGTAGTATTTGTCTGGTCGGTCAGCGCATTTAATTTTATTGATATGCGCATTGCACTGCAACAACCTTGGTTAAGATTGGCCATTATTATGCTGTCTGTGATGGTATTTACTGTGTTTGCCGCCTTTTCAACTAACGGCCTCAATCAAAAATTGAGACGTTAGTTAATAAAAAATAAGCTTATTTTTTCGGTTTAATCCATTTATAAATACTGTCTTTTCGGTACAGCAATAACGCTACAAACAGCACAATATAAATACTCGGCTCAATAATTTCAGACTTTACCGACCAATAAAAATGGATAGGTGCCAGAATCGCAGCCAGATAAATCCAATTATGTAATGACTGCCAGCGCTTTCCCATGCGGCGTTTGATGCTATTAGGTGACGTTAGCGCCAGTAATAAAATGATTAGTAATGCCGCAGCGCCAACTAAAATATAAGGCCGCTTAATCACCTCTTCAAACAATAATCCCCACGCAAACAGTAAGTCTAAACTGATAAAAGCACTAATATGTAACAGTGCATAGGCACACACATACAAGCCCACCAAGCGGCGAGTTTGGATTAGCGCGGCTATCTTAAAACGTTTAGCGATAGGTGAAATAAGCAAAGTAGCTAACAAGCTATTAAGCGCTCCCATGCCCGTATAATGAATAATATACTGCACAGGATCGCCGCCCGCATTGTCAGTTAACACTAGCGCCACGAGATAAAAGGCTGGCAATAAAAAGCTAATATGTAACAACACCTTTAGCCAAAACAGCCCTCGAGCACTTATGCGCATTAGTAAAACTTCCTCAGGTCAATATTTTTATACAGGTCGGCGACTGAATCGCCATAACCATTGAACATTTGCGTCGGAATACGTTTCGCGGAGAAAAGTCCACCCTCCCCAATACTGCGCTCAGATGCTTGTGACCAACGTGGATGATCAACCTCTGGATTGACATTGGCATAAAAACCATACTCACTCGAAGCTAATTGATTCCAACTCGTTGGTGGCTGCTTATCCATCACGCGGATTCTCACTACTGATTTAATGCTCTTAAAACCGTATTTCCAAGGCACGACTAAGCGGATAGGTGCGCCATTTTGTGGCGGCAAGGTTTTACCATATAAACCGACGGCTAAAAACGATAAGTCATTCATTGCCTCTGCAACCGTTAAGCCTTCAACATAGGGATAATGGATCCCACCACCCATTAAGCGACTCTTTTGTCCGGGCATTTGCTCTGGATCAAACAAGGTCTCAAAAGCAACGTGAGTCGCGTTACTTTGCACCCCAGCTTGTTTAAGTAAACTGGCTAACGAAAAGCCCACCCAAGGTATCACCATCGACCAAGCCTCAACACAGCGTAAACGATAAGTGCGCTCTTCAAGAGCGAAACGGGTCGTCAATTCATTAAGGTCTAAGGTGATCGGCTTATCGACCAAGCCATCAATGGTCAGAGTCCAAGGATCAACCTTAAAGTTTTGCCCATTGTCATAGGGATCGGATTTACTGGTACCAAATTCATAGAAGTTATTATGACGAGTCACTTTATCTTCTGGGGTTTTCGGATTGGATAACACAAACTTAGCGGGAGTTGTATATTGCAGACCTTGAGTCACAAAAGGATGTTGCGCTTTTTGCTCGCCAAATAAATCAAAAATACCGGCTTGAACTTGACCAGGCAAACTGGCTCCCAACGCTCCTAACCCAAGTGCTTTGATAATGTTACGGCGATCATTAAATACCGATTCGGGAGTCACTTGGTTATCAGGAATATGCCAAGCCGCACGTTGTTGTATGCCTTGAGTAAAGCGTTTTTTACCGGTCATAAATCACCTCAATAAAATATTTTTCGACAGCAAAGTATTACCATAATCTGCCATACTTATCTCAATAGACAGGTAAAAACCTATTTTTATTTCAGAATATGACTAAAAAAAACCAAAAGGCCGTCAACCTTTATCGATTGCCGAAATGGTGTCACTGCAAATGCTATACGAACCTATATAAGAGTTAGGTTTAAATTTAATCATTAACAATAATATTTGATTAAATCCTCAGTTTACCTCTTGCAGCGGATTATTAGCCGTGCGACCCTTAACCATTATTTTCTATCGGTTTTTGTTATGCCTTTTGCAGTGTCGTTAACTCCTCCTCAAATTGCAGCTTTGATTGCTGTCGCGTTTGTTGCCTTTCTCATTGGCGCCCTAATCAATCAACGATTAACTCGTAAACGATGGGAGCAACTTAAGCTTCAACATGAACAGCAAACGCTTCAACAACTCAATGAAGTCCAAATTGAAATGTCCAGATTACAAGATAATCTCGATGACAAAATTGATCACAGTAATCATCTGCAAAGTAAAATTGAAGATCTGATTGGCCAACTGTCTAGCGCAGAAACCAAAGCAGATCGGGTTAGTCTTGTTGAACAACAAATGGTTGATATTCAACATCGTTTAATGGAATCACAGCTCAATTTAGCGAAGTCTAATGCAGTGCAACAAACGATTCTGGTCAAAGCTGAAACTGAGCAAAAATCATTACAAGATAAAATAGCCTTACTCGAATCTGCTGAAGAACGCCTTAAACTGCAATTTGAAAACCTGGCAAATCGAATTTTCGAAGAACGCAGTGAAAACTTTAAACAACAAAATGTCTCGCAAATAGACGGTGTTATCGGGCCGCTGAAACAACAATTAGAAGGCTTTCGACGTCAAATTCAAGAGTCGTACACCCATGAGCAATCTGAGCGTAGCGCGTTAAAGCATCAATTAGACAATTTGCGCGATCTCAACTTAAAAATGAGCCAAGATGCCATTAACCTGACCAAAGCGCTTAAAGGTGACAATAAGCAGCAAGGTAATTGGGGCGAAGTGATTTTAGAACGCGTATTACAAGAAAGTGGTTTACGCGAAGGCCATGAGTATCAAACACAGCAAGATTTAAAAGACGATAATGGCAAGCGTTTTAAACCCGATGTTATCGTGCATTTGCCTGAGCAGAAAGACGTGGTAATTGATGCGAAAATGTCGCTAGTCAGCTATGAGCGTTACTTTAATAGCGAAGATAAAGACATTCGCGACCAAGCAATAAAAGAACATGCGTTATCAATTAGACAACATATTAAGGGTCTTGGCCAAAAAGATTATCATAAGCTGCATGGGCTGAAGAGTTTGGACTATGTGCTAATGTTCATTCCGATTGAGCCAGCATTTTTACTGGCCATTGAATATGATCCAAGCCTAGTTAACTTTGCCTTAGAGCAAAATATTATGCTGGTGAGTCCAACCAACTTATTAGTAGCTTTGCGCACCATCAACAATATATGGCGTTATGAGTACCAAAACCAAAATGCGCAAAATATCGCTAAGCAAGCCAGTCGTATTTACGATAAATTATGCGGTTACCTTGAAGACATGGAAAAGCTTGGCCGTGCCTTAGACACTGCAGACAAAAGCTATCAAAGTGCCATGGCAAAATTATCCTCAGGTAAAGGCAATGTCATTAGACAAGCACATTACATGCAGCAATTAGGTGTCGATACCAGCAAGCAGTTAGATAAACAATTGCTCAACCGGGCACTAGATGAATCAGTCGAAAAACACACTAGTGATAGTGAATTGTAATAATAAGTAATAATTAATCTTTATTTAATTAATAAGACTAATAGTGATTTAACAACGTACAACGACTGTTTAGCAAAAGCATTAATCACCCATTCTTTTTAGGAAACAAATTACTGTGGCGGAGATCCTTATTTAAATGCGTAACACTTGGGCAAACATGTTAATGGCTAGCGCATTATTATTCAGTACATCATTGGCCTTTATAAGCCAAGCTAATGCGCTGACCTCACAACAGCAACGCTATCTTGATGCTCGTCAAGCACTGGATAAAAACCAGCTGGATAAGTATCAAGCATTACGCAAAAAATTAGCCGATTATCCATTAACGGTTTACCTCGACTACCACGCAACCATCGACAGCATAGTGCACTCTCCAGGTAGCATAGCACTCAATGCTATCAACAAATTTGATACTACACCGCTGTACAATAATGCCCGTTATCGCTATCTGCTTAACGCAGGTAAGAAACAACGTTGGCAAGACTTTCTGGTGATATCACCAGACACGCCTAATGATATCCGTCTGCAATGTTATTACTACCAAGCACAACTTGATGCGGGTAATAAAGAAATGGCATACAAAGGTGTAGAACGCATATGGGTTTATGGCTATTCACGTCCGAAAGAATGTGATGCGGTGATTAATCAATGGACTAAAGCGGGCTATCGCACTCAAGAACTTATCTGGGCCCGCATGCTACTTAGTTTCGACGCTGGCCAATCCAGTTTACTCAACTATTTGTCTCAAAAGATCACCCAACATGATGACGAAGCCAAACTATTATTGTCAGTGTATCGCGACCCAAATAGCTTACGGCACATGAAAAAGTTTGCCAGCTCAAAACCTATCATAGGTGATATTGTTGATGCCGGATTGCGTAAACTGGCCTACAAGGATTTACATCAAGCAATTAAACTGTATGTGAAATATCAAAAATTAGATCGATTCAGTGACTTTGGCGGACGCCAACTTAATCGCTATTTAGTTCGCCGAGCACTGATAAAGCAAGACGATAAATTAGTGTCACACATTGACACCATGTTGCCATTACTCAAGTCTGATGATTTATATGAAATGCGTTTACGCTGGGCCATTCGTCAACAGGACTTTGCGACTGTAGAGAAGTATTTAGCCTTGTTAAGCGACCAAGGTAAAGCAGATCCTCGTTGGCAATATTGGCAAGCTAAGATGACCTCTAGCCATGACAAAACCCGTGCAACACAACTGCAGTTGACCTTAAGTGGTGAACGTAATTTTTACGGCTTTAATGCCGCAGAAGCGCTCGGTAAACCTTTGGCGATGAATGATAATAACTTAGCACCCAATCCAGAATTGCAAGCTAAGTTAAATCAAGATCCCGGCCTTGCTCGCGTGATTGAATTAATGGCTTTAGATAAGCAAATTGATGCTCGTAATGAGTGGTTGTATTTAATGCGCCGCCATAACAGTGACATGACGGCACAATACGGTTTGTTAGCCTTAAAAAACGGTTGGCATGCATTGAGCGTTGAATCAAGTATTCAAGGTAAGTTATGGGATTCACTGGCACTGCGCTTTCCGGAAGCGGCTAATGATGAGTTCGTTAACGCCAGTAAAAAATTCTCGGTTAATATTGATGAAATTCGTGCTATTTCTCGTCGCGAAAGTGCCTTTTATCTCTATGCAACCTCAGGTGTAGGAGCCAGAGGTTTAATGCAGTTAATGCCAGCTACGGCCAAACAAACGGCTAAAAGAAATAAAATCCCTTTTAATAACGTAAAAGACCTATACGACCCGAAAGTGAACATTATGCTGGGCAGTGCGTATTACAGTGAATTACTTAAACAATTTGATCAAAATAGAGTACTCGCAACTGCGGCTTATAATGCTGGCCCAGGTAGTGTTAAACGCTGGTTAAAAGACTCCAATGGTCGCCTAGATGTAATGAGCTTCATTGAAACAATTCCGTACACTGAAACCCGGGAATATGTTCAAGCAGTACTGAGCTATCGCATGATATTCCAACAGAATAAATCATCTAAAGACGGTATGTTTAGTAGTAAAGAGCTTAGCTATCGTTACTAGTAATGATAAATCGTGACCCGTTTTAGCTCTGGTTTGACGCAATAATCGCCATTCAATGGCGATGTATTTTGCTAACATGGGTTCACAAGATAACCTATGATATAGGTATTGTGCTGGCATCATAGGTGTTGAAGCGCTTGGTGGTGATTGATGCTAATCACAATGGTCATCTATCACCATTAACGCACAGTAATCATAAGCCCGAATGACAAGGATAGAGATTAAATACTGAACGACAAACCGTAACCCACAATAAACCCTTTCGACAACAAACCAATAAGGGGTTATTGCAAACAAGTTGGAGTTTTCGTGTCGCAATCAAATATTCAAACATTACTCACTCAACTCAGCCAAGTTCTGCTCGGTAAGCCAGAGCAAATAAAACTTGCTGTCGCTTGTATCCTCGCCAAAGGCCATTTACTGATTGAAGACTTGCCCGGCATGGGTAAAACCAGTTTATCCCAGGGTATTGCCAACAGTTTAGGCATGAGTTACCAGCGTATTCAATTTACCAGTGACATGTTACCGGCTGATATTCTTGGTGTATCCATCTACAGTAAAGAGCAGCAACAGTTTATATTTCACAAAGGTCCAGTGTTTAATCAAATGTTGTTGGCCGATGAAATTAACCGCGCGAGCCCGAAAACCCAAAGTGCTTTACTTGAAGCCATGGCAGAACAACAAATTACTATCGATGGCATAACCCATCAACTGAGCTCACCGTTTTTTGTTATTGCGACCCAAAACCCAGTTGATCAAGCCGGCACATTCCCCTTGCCAGAGTCGCAACTTGATCGATTTATGATGCGAATTTCCATCGGCTACCCTAGCGCAGAAGCGGAATTAGCCATGTTAAAATCGCGCACTCAAGCGAATAAACCGGCTTCATTATCACAATGCTTAACCCCGCAAGAGCTAATGCTACTGCAACAACAAGTGGCGCAAGTGTCGGCATCTGATGCGGTACTAAATTATTTAATTGCCTTGGTCGATTTTTCTCGGCAACACAATACCGCTAACGGTTTATCGCCACGCGCCAGTATTGCTCTGCTACAAGCGGCAAAAGCATGGGCTTTTATCAATCAACGCCAGTACGTAGTCCCTGAAGATATTCAAGCGGTATTTGCCTCAGTAGCAGAACATCGCATTCGCAGCAGTAGTCAATTTCAAGGCGAAGCGTTGTCTGACACTATCCTCGCTAGTGTTAACCCAATACGTTAACGGCGCAGATACCCATGGCTAAATCGACGACAGCAAAAAAGCACTCTTCGCCAACCTATGCCAATGGTGCTATCAAGCCGTCACGGTTGCGTCGTTTAATTCCAGCATCGTTAACCCAGCGCTGGTCAAGGTGGATAAGTAAGCGCCTACCAGCACAAAAGCAAATTACCCTCAGCCACAAAGGTATTTTTATTATCCCCAGTGGGTTTGGCTTGGTGTGGATTGGACTCATTGTTTTACTGTATTTATTTGGTACCAATTATCAAAATAACTTGGTGATTGGCTTAAGCTTATTACTCGCCAGTGTGTTTCATACCTGCATCATATACAGCTATAAAAACCTCGCTGGGTTAACCTTTAATCCAGTCACGCCGCCACAATGCTATGCTGGCGACAGCATGCCATTTCCCATCATGTTAACTGGTCATACTCGGCAGAAAAATCCCGATACCACCCACCAGCAAATTTGTTTGCAATTTAGTTATCAGCGCCATGTCCGCGTCAAACAAATGCACGAGCAAACTATTGCTATCGTGCCATTTGAAGGGGCTAAGCGTGGTCAATTAACCCCTGGGCGGATCAAAGTCTCATCCTATTTTCCGTTAGGATTATGCTGTGCATGGTCCTATGTAGACTTAGATATTCATCATGTTATTTTCGCTAAACCAGAAATGTGTGACATTGAGCTTGCAAGCCACATAAGTGACAATGATAGCCAATATGAGCACGGTAAATTACGCCCAGGCGTTGATGACTACAAAGGCTTACGCACTTATATTCCGGGGGAATCACTCAAACAAGTGGCATGGAAACAATGGGCCCAAGACAAAGGCATGTTATCCAAAGAGTTTGCAGAGCCTGAAGGATTACCCGTTTGGTTAACCTTGGCCAACACATCGGGCAATAACATTGAACACAAACTGAGTAAGTTAGCTTGGCAAGTTGATAAACTCAGCCAAACCAAGCAAGTATTTGGCTTAATTCTGGATGAGCATATTATCAGCCAGCAAACAGGCGAAGCACACCGAGTGGCTTGCCAAACCATGATTGCAACTTATCGTTTACCCGCCAATATGAACCCAGATTTTAGCCCAAGCGATGTGACTTCCTCAACGGTAGGTAAATCACTATGACCGATAACTTTGATGCCATTATTAGTCGCAATACCTTGTTTTGGCTTTTGGTCACTAATGTCGCCATCCTCAGCCCCTTGTATCAACAAGCCACCTTATGGAGCATCGGCATCTGTGCAATTTGCTTTGTTTGGCGAGTAGGCATTTTTCTCGGTAAAGTCGCTGCGCCGCCTAAATTACTGGTAACTTCTTTGGCGATTGGCGCCGCGATAACCCTTGCTTTAGTGTCATCTGAAATCGGTTTACTCAATGCCTTGGTTAACTTATTAATTTTAGGTTACGCATTAAAATACATCGAAATGCGCCAACTAAGAGATGTAAAAGCGATTGTATTAGTAGGGTATTTCCTTATTGGACTCACCCTGCTTGATCAACAAAGCATGCTTGATACCTTGCACTTATTGGCCGTTGCGGTGCTCAATACCGGTGTGTTAATCAGTGTTTATCAAGACACATCCAACAAAGCGGCTAACCTCAGTTTTAGTCTAAAAATCATCTTACAAAGCCTACCATTAGCCATATTACTGTTTGTGGTGTTCCCAAGGCTCGGGCCTTTATGGTTAGTGCCCAATATGAAAACCGCCAAAACTGGATTATCCGATGAAGTCTCCTTTGGTGACATAAGTAAGCTCACTCGTTCAGCAGAATTAGCCTTTCGCGTCGGTTTTGACAACCCAGATGGCAGTACCCTAGGACCGGCAAACCAAGACTTATATTGGCGCACCTTAGTGATGGAAAATTACGATGGTAAAACATGGCGCCAAGACCCAAGCATCAAACAAATTCAACAGCAGGCATATTTTAAAAAACCCGATCGCCAAGCCCCTGCTGCCAACAGCAATAATAGCAAAATCGATTATGTGGTGATTAGCGAGCCCAGTCATCAAAAATGGTTGTATGGCTTAGATGAAGCGTTTAGCAATAATGATCAAGTGGTTGAATTAGCGGATTATCGTTTGTATTCACTCAGGCCTGTCGATCAGCGCATGAGTTATCGAGTGACCTCATATCCCGATCAGATTATGGATAAAAAACTCGATCGCAATACCAAACAGCTAAACCTTGAATTACCGCCCAACAGCAACCCAAAAACCCTTGAGCTTGGTTTACAATTTGCCAAAGATTATCCAGATCCGCAGACGCGCATTAATGCGATGATGAATTATTTTGCTGAGCAGGCCTACTATTACACTTTAAGTCCGCCGAGTGTTGGTGAGCAGCAAATTGATGACTTTTTATTTGAAAACCGTGCTGGATTTTGTGCTCACTACGCCTCAGCGCTGGTGTTTATGGCTCGCGCCAGCGGCATACCAACGCGGATGGTTACCGGTTATCAGGGCGGAGAATACAATGCCAAAGCAGGCTATTACAGTGTGTATCAATACATGGCGCATGCTTGGACCGAAGTGTGGTTAGAAGGCCAAGGTTGGCAACGTTTTGATCCTACCGCAATGATTGCCCCACAACGGATACTCGATGGCTTTGATGCCACCTTTGACAGCCAAAGCAGCTACTTACAAGACAGCCCGTTTAGCACGCTGCACATGAAGCAATACCCATGGTTAAATGAATTACGCCAACAGTTTGCCAGTGTCGATTATTACTGGAGCGTGTGGGTATTAGGTTTCGATGAACAACGAAAACAACAGGTATTAGCCAAGCTATTGGGGGATGTCAGCAGAACTAAGATCGCCTTATTGATGATGTTTAGTTTTATCATTATCGCGCTGATTATTGCTTATTATGCTGGGTTATTTAGTACCGATCGCCAACAAGACCCACTCAATAAACGCTATCAGATCATTTGCCAACGCTTAGCCAAAAAAGGCATCGCCCGCCAACAAGGCCAAGCACCGTCCGATTACGCTGCGGCAGTCAGTGCACATTTAGGTGCCCTTACCCCTCAAGTGGCAGCGGACTTTGCGGCCTTGAGCAGTGCCTATGTAGCTCTTAAATATCAACCACTGACAGCGTCGCAAATCCAGCAACAACAGCAACATTTTAGCCAGTTATATCGTCGCTTACGCCTGCGACTCTTTCGCAACTGATCTTGTGCACTACAGCAGCAATCATCCTGATTATTAACGGTTTTGATTGATGATTTAAGGCAGAGTCCATAGAATGAATTAATCTCAAATTAGCGGGTCGCCCATGCTTACTTTAATTCAATCTAATCAGATGGAAGTATTATCTGAACAACTGGCCAAACTATTGGCTATTCGCTTAGATAATGTCAGTTTATTAGCCTGTGAGCATGTGTTAGTTCAAAGCCCGGGGATGTCGACTTGGCTGCGTTTAGAAATCGCTAAACACAATGGTATCGCCGCCGCATTATCGTTCCCGTTACCCTCGAGCTTTACCTGGCAATTATGCCATGACTTGCTGCCCGATGTGCCAAAAGATAATGCCTTTACCAAAGCGGCAATGACGTGGAAATTAATGGACTTATTGCCAAGTCTGCTAGATAACCCAGACTTTAGCCCGCTCAAACAGTACTTATCACCTCAAGTTGATTCCACAAGTGATATTACTGATACAGCTATCGATGCGAATACTGGTGCTGATATTGATACTGAAACTAATGTTCATACAGCAAACACCCACGCCATATTGCAGCTTAATCAGTCACATGACGCGATTAAGCTATTTCAATTGTGTGGCCGCATTGCCGATATTTTTGACCAATACTTAGTTTATCGTCCCGAGTGGATTTTAGCGTGGGAGCAAAATCAGCCATTATCGAGCCTAGACAATCGCTTAACGTTAGATGAAAACCAGCAATGGCAACCGATCCTGTGGCGAGCATTAATCGATTATAACCAACATCATTTACACGCCAGTCATTATCATCGCGCCAATTTACATGCCGATTTAATTGCAACCTTGGCGAATCCAGATACTGACTTATCCATGTTGCCGGCTCGATTATACGTGTTTGGTATTTCATCCATGCCGCCACAAACCCTCGATGTGCTGTACCATTTAGCCAGTCGCATTGATGTGATTATGCTGTCTCTCAGCCCTTGCCAGCATTATTGGGGTGATATTATTGAGCCGAAAACCCGTGCCCGCATGGCGTTGCAATATGCCAATAAAAAACAACTCGACCAAGACTGGGAAGACAAGCTAGAAGTGGGTAATCCTATACTGGCCAATAATGGTCAAATGGGCCGTGAACTACTGGATTTATTACTGTCCTTACCGCCAGAGCACACCGATTTTGGTTACGACTGTTATGTTGAACCTGAGCCGAATAATCTGCTGCACGGGGTACAATACGACATTTTACAAATGGAAACACTCGGTCAGCCATTAGGGCCAAATGCCAGTTTGTATCAAGATATTGATGCCCGACGCACCTTATTGCCAAGTGATGACTCGATTACCTTACGCAGTTGTCACAGTGCCTTGCGTGAAGTTGAAACCTTACATGATCACCTGTTAGAGCTGTTATCAAACAACAGCGACTTAAGCCCTAAAGACATAGTGATCATGATGCCCGATGTCGCGGCCTATGCGCCGTATATTGATGCGGTATTTGGCACAGCCAACAGTCAGTATTTTGCCGACAAAAATCCGCAAAAAGGCGATTACTACATTCCTTACGCCATTGCCGACAGGGGCGCAGCGCAAGAGTCACCGCTGATTAATAGCTTTTTAAGCCTGTTAAATATCAATCAAAGTCGCTTTGGCCTCACTGACATGATTGGTATTTTAGAAGTGCCGGCTATTTTGCGTCGTTTCCAACTCGATGATGACGAATTGTCATTAATCCGCCGCTGGTTAGATGATGCCAATGTCCGTTGGGGCCGCAGTGAACAAACTCGAAGCCAACTGGGTGTGCAGCCTTTTACGCAAAACTCATGGACATTTGGCATTAAGCGTTTAATACTGGGTTACGCCTTTAACGACGATGCAGATATTTATCGCGATACCTTAATGGTGCAAGGCATTGAAGGTCAGTCATCGCAGGCATTGGGTAAGTTGCTCAATTTCTTAGAAACCATCGACACCTATTTCACTTTATTTGCCAATGACTACAGCACCGCAGAGCGCCTTGAACAATTACAACAGCTACTCACAGATTGCTACGACACCACAGATGACGAGCGTGAACAAATCCAAGCCATTCGAGATGCATTAGTCACCCTAGATTCCGAGCTTGAAAGCGCCGGCCATCAAGGCCAAGTCGATATTGAAGTCCTAAAACAGTGGTTTAATCAACGCTTAACTGAATCTCGAGTCGGCCAGCGTTACCTTGCTGGTAGCGTGAATTTTTGTACCTTAATGCCAATGCGATCAATCCCCTTCAAAGTGGTGTGCTTGCTGGGCATGAATGACGGCGTCTATCCGCGAGTACAACATCCTGTCGGGTTTGATTTAATGGCGCATTTTGGGCCTAAAAAAGGCGACCGTTCGCGCCGATTAGACGACCGCTACCTATTTTTAGAAGCATTACTGTCTGCTAGAGAGCAGCTTTACATCAGTTATATTGGCCACAGTGAGCGCGATAATGCTGAACGTATCGCCTCAATGTTAGTGTCTGAATTGGTAGAATATTGCCAACTCAGCTACCTACCGCAATCCTTACAGCAACAGCTTGAACAGCAAGCCGAAATAAACCTTGATGATGCTGATAACTCCGTACTGGCACAGCTTATTCAAGCGCAACCTTTGCAACCATTTGACGCTAAACTATTTCGAGAGACACCACAATCAGCGGACAGTGTCAGTAAACTGCAACACAGTTTTAATGCCCAATGGTGTCCGCCAGCCGCCAATGCGACCATTAACAATCACTTTTTTGAGCAAGCATTACCCTTGTCAGCTGAACAGGCAGATGAAGTGTTCGCCCATAGTCACATCAATAGCGATGGCATAAAAGTGGTCGAACTCGAATTGTCGGCATTAATCCGTTTTTACCGTAATCCTGCGCAATTCTTTTTCAACCGCAGTTTAAAAGTTGATTTATCACTGGATATTCAAGCCGATGACAATGACGAGCCATTTAGCTTAAATGCACTCGAGCGTTATTTATTGCAATCACGCATGCTCGACAATGCCATTGAACATCAACTCGACAGCCCAGATCACGAATTACTCAGCAAGCTCAAAACCAGCGGTGAATTGCCCATGGCGCCGTTCGACGACTTGTTAATTAATCAATATTTACGCGATATATCGCCGTTGATTAATCGGGTGCAGTTTTTACAAGATCAACAAACCATGCACACGCTGAATGTGGATCTTAACTTTGATCTACCGATGCAGGATTTACCAGCAAGAGCAGATCCAAGCCAATCGTCGACAGTGCGAGTCAATCTTGTCGGCCGTATTGACGATATTTTGCCTAAAGGCTTAGTCAATTACCGCCCCGGCGCTGCCCACGGACGAGATTTTATTCGGGTGTACTTACGCCATTTATGCATCAACGCTATGGCCAATTCGTCAACCGCGGGCATGGGTAAAAATCAATTTAGTTACTTACTCGACATTGGTCATTTTCATGCCTTTGCGCCTATCACCGCCGAACAAGCGCATGCGCAAATCCTGCGCTTTATCAGTGGTTTCATTCAAGGGCAAACTCAACCCTTGTGCTTTATGCCTAAAACGGCTTTTGCCTATGTTGAAACCGATGGCGACCATGAAGAAAAGTTACTCAAAGCCCAGCAAAAATGGGATGACGGCCAAAACCCATTCGGCGAAGGCCACGATCCACATAACCAGCGATTATTCCATTTCCCAGAAGACTTTAGTGAAGCGACATTTGGCGCATTAGCCAGCCATTTACTGCAACCGATGTTAAGCCTGTATCACAAAGATAAACTGGCAGAATTAGACACCTTTGTCAGTGGCGCCGCAGTCGATATTCAAGCGCAACTCATTGCCAACGCAGCTAAACCAGGAGCGCATTAATGGACGCTATTACCGTGACACCGCTTAATGCCCTCACCTTACCTTTTAATGGTTCCAGCTTAATTGAAGCCAGTGCCGGTACGGGGAAAACCTATACCATTTCGGGTTTATACTTACGCTTATTGTTAGGCCACGGTGGTAAAGCGCCATTAAGTTGTGAGCAAATTTTGGTGGTAACCTTTACCAACGCTGCCACAGAAGAACTCAGAGACCGTATTCGTAAACGGATTAACTTAGCGTTTAAACGCTTTTTAGGCTTAGCCGTCAATGATGAGTTTATTGAACAGCTTTACCAAGACACCTTGGAAGATGAACGTCCTATTGCGTTAAGACGCTTGGACTTAGCGTTAAAGTCGTTAGATGAAGCGGCCATTTTTACCATTCACGCCTTTTGCCAACGCGTATTGTCAGACATGGCATTTGAGTCGTCACTGCTATTTGAGTCCGAATTCACCCTCGACGACAGTGAGTTTTTACACCATGCAGTGCGCGATTTCTGGCGTGAAGTGTGTTATCCATTACCGCCCTTTTTGGCCCAAGCCATTAGTGATGTGTTTGCTGAACCAGACGTGTTAGCGCAAAAGCTGCGCCCGCTATTAGGTGCAAGCCAAGCTGTGTTGTCAAAGCAACCACTGGCCTTTGAAACCCTACAACAGCAGCTAAGCCAAAGTATCAGCCGCTTCACCTTATTGTGGCAAAGCCTGCACGACAGTACCCTTGAATTACTACAATCGCTGCCGCTAAATGGTCAACGTTTTGGCAAAGGCGCCGACGGCTACCCTAAACTAAGTCAACTGTTTGATAGTATTAGCAACTGGGTAAAATTTGGCCAAGGATTACCGCCAATAAAAGCGCTGGAGCAATTGGCATTATCCGAGCTTAAACTCAATAAAGGGGGCGTTATTCCCACTGCTGCTGAAGCGCCGTTGCTGGATCATATCGAGCGCTTGCTTGAGTTAATTAATCAGCTTATTCCGTCTTTTTTAGTACGCGCCCGCGAGGGGATTCGTCAACGCTTTGCTGGCCAAAAACAGCAACGCAATTTAATGACACCCGATGACCTATTGCTCCGCTTAGCCATGGCGCTCAGCCAAAACCCGATCACCCTAGCCCATGCTATTGCTAAGCGTTTTCCGGTCGCATTAATTGATGAATTCCAAGACACCGACCCTCTGCAATTCACCATTTTTAATCAGGTATATCAACAGCCGCTAGCATCGCAACTGGACTTAACCACAGCGACCACTGTGCACAGCCCAGCTAATGAAGACAATAGTAATGACAACAAAGCTAACGACGCCAGTAAAGGTCAGCTGAGCTTATTAATGATTGGCGATCCTAAGCAGGCGATTTATGCTTTTCGTGGTGCCGACATTTATACCTATATTGCCGCGCGCCAACAAACACAGGCCCATTATAATCTTGACACCAATTACCGCTCATCGACTCAATTAGTCAATGGGGTTAATCAGCTGTTCAGCCAGCACCAAGACCCGTTTATTAGCCAAGCTATTCCCTATGATATTGTTAAAACCCCATCATCGGCAGCCAATAAAAACCTGAGTGAAGCCACAACCAATCCTGCCGCTCTGCGGATCCGTTTATTAGCAGAAGACGATGTTAATGGCCTCAATAAAATCAGCGCAAGACAACGCTTGGCCGCTGATGCTGCCAGCGAAATAAAGCGCTTACTCACCGAAGCGCAACAAGGGTTATGCCGAGTGAATACCAACCTTGAGCAGGAAGGTAAACCGCTCATTGCCAAAGACATTGCCATATTGGTGCGCGACCGTAACGAAGCCGCCGTGATGAAAGCGGCGTTATCAGCACGTAAAATTGGTGCGGTATTTTTAAGCCGAGACAGTGTGTTTAACACCATTGAAGCCCGTGAAATGGCTATTTTATTGTATGCCTTTGCCACGCCTAAAGATGAGCGTGCTATCCGCGCCGCACTGGCCACTGAGCTTGTCGGGTTTAATGCCCAGCGGATCCATCAATTTAACCAAGATGAAGAACAACGCCAACAGGTATTAGATCAATTCACTCATTGGCATCAGTTATGGCTACAACGCGGCGTTATGCCTGCGCTGCTTAACTTTGCCAGCGAAACCAAACTGATCCATCGTTACCTGTCGCAATCTGTCACGGCTGACATCAATAGTGTTAATGAACATAACGCTAATGCTCACAGTGATAGCACTTATAGCAGCAATAGTGACAACAATAGTGACAATAGCTTTAATGATGCTGATGACGACAACGCAGCAGATCTCAAAGCCTCTGGTGAACGACGCCTAACCGACTTTAGGCATTTAGCCGAATTACTGCAGCAAAAGGCCACTGAGCTCGATGGAAGCAGCGCGCTTATCAATTGGTACGAGCAACAACTGATTGGTAACAACGGCGGTGATGAGCAGCAACTGCGCTTAGAAAGCGAACAGAACTTAGTGCAAATTGTCACTATTCATAAAAGTAAGGGCTTAGAATATCCGGTCTGTTTTGTGCCGTTTGTCAGCTTAGCCCGTGGCAATAAAAAACGCCCTGCACCTATGATGTACCATAAAAATGAGCAGCTCATTTGGGATATCGACGCCACCGACGAAGGCTGGGAACAACTCAAACAAGAAACCCTCGCTGAAGATTTACGCCTACTGTATGTGGCGCTAACGCGGCCGGTTTACGTGTGTTATTTGTATATTGCCAACCAAAGCCGTCAGTTAAAAGCGGGGATCAGCAGCCAATTACCTGAAACAGGCATCGGTTATCTGTTGGGCATTACCGACAAGAAAACTGACTTTGCCCTTATTCAAGCCAAAGTGAATGCAATTGCCATCTTGCCAGCGATGAGTGTGGAATGCTTAAGCAACGATATTGACGATTCTGTGCTCGCCGATATCCACGACAATAATGAGCCACTAGCGGCCAAAAAAGTCACGCGAGTACAGAGCCTTGCATGGCGCGTGGGCAGTTATTCTGGCTTAGTAAAACATCTGCCTCATGAGAGAGTCGCGCCCGGTGCCGATGACGAAGACTTCACCGATGAGCTTATCCAATTACAGTTACAAGATGAGCTAACCAGCGAACCCGTACTTAATCGCTTTACCTTTGAACGCGGCGCCAACGCCGGTAGTTTTATGCATTTAGTGTTAGAGCTGTTTGATTTTACCCAAGCAGACACTGAACTGACACCTGCGCTAACGAAAGCCATGAAACAATATGGATTTGACGAAGCCCTGTGGCAACAGCCGTTAATGGACTGGTATCAGCAAATATTGGCAGCGCCGCTGTTTATCGAGACATTGTCAGAGGACACATCACTGACATTAAGCCAATTATGCATCAAGCAAAAAATGGTCGAAATGGAGTTTTATTTGCCTATTTCAACCTTACAAGCGTCGCAATTAAATCATATTTTGCAGCAACACGGTTATGTCGCCGGACTCGACTTTGACACCTTAAAAGGCATGTTAAAAGGCTTTATCGATTTAACCTTCGAGCACCAAGGCCAATTTTATATTGCCGATTATAAGTCCAACCATTTGGGTGATAACTATAGCGACTACACTCGCTCAGCCATGGCTAAAGCCATTGATGCTCATCGCTATAATTTGCAATACATCTTGTATACCTTGGCGTTGCATCGTTACTTATCGCTTAGATTACCAAACTACAATTATCAGCAACATATTGGCGGCTGCTATTACCTGTTTTTACGTGGCATGCATCCTGAGCATCCTGGCGCGGGGGTATTTTATGACAAACCACCGCAAGCATTAATCGAACAACTCGACCGCTTATTTACAGGTAATACAGACAATCGTGCGCCGGAGACGTCATCATGCTAATACTCACCCATCCAATCACTGAGTTATTGCACCTTTGGCAAGAACAGCGGCTCATTACCGCACTCGATCGTCATTTTGCTTTAGAGCTGGCCAATATTGAAACCATCAATAACGATCCCGCGATGAGCGAACAACAGCCGCAACTGTTCTTGCTTGTTTGCGCCATGCTCAGTCAGCAATTGTCTAATCAGCACAGTTGTTTAGTCATCGAGCAAATTGATTTAGCCAATCCCATGGCAGAGGATAACCGCGGCAACGCTGAAATCAATTGTCGGATTGAACTTAACCATCAACAATTGATTGAACAAATCGTGCTATTTGATGCCGTCGGCCAGCCCGGTGACAACAAACCAATGATTTTTGAACATGGGCGCTTATATTTAAATAAATACCACTTCTTTGAAACTCAAGTGGCGGCTAAGTTGACCCAGTTAGCCAATCAACAAATTGAAATCGACCTAGCTAACAGTAATCTGCCGCAACTGATTGAATGCTTATTTACCGCAGAAGACAGCAATAGCAGCCAGTTTAATTGGCAAAAAATTGCCACGGCCACAGCGTTGGCCAAAGCATTAGCAGTGATCACTGGCGGCCCAGGAACCGGTAAAACCACCACAGTAACCAAGCTATTATTGTTACTGTTAACCCAATCGGCGCTAACAATCCGTTTAGTCGCGCCTACAGGTAAAGCGGCAGCAAGGCTAAGTGAATCGATCAAGGCGTCTAAACATCGTTTACTGCAACAGCTAACTCAAGTCAGCGACCCAGCATTGGCGAAAGTATTAACAGATTCGCTAAAACAAATACCAGAAGAAGCCTCAACATTGCATCGACTATTGGGGGTTATCCCAAACTCATATCAATTTAGGCACCATCAGGATAATCCGTTGCGCTTAGATTTACTGGTGGTCGATGAAGCGTCGATGGTCGACTTACCCATGATGTACAAATTACTCAGAGCCCTACCGTCTCATGGCCGTTTGATATTGTTAGGCGACCAAGATCAACTCGCATCCGTAGAAGCTGGCGCAGTGCTCGCGGATATTTGTGTTGGCTTAAAACAAGCCAACCCGGTACAGGTATCCCCTTGGTCAATGCGTTACAGCGCCGCACAGGCAAAGCTCATTGAGCAATTAACCCAACAAGATGTCAGTCAGTTTATTCATCAACAGCCTAAAATTGGTGACAGTTTGTGTATGTTGATGCACAGCCATCGTTTTAAAGGTGATGCAGGTATTGGGTTATTGGCCAATGCGGTTAATCAATCAAATGTGCATGCGATTCGGCAAGTATGGCAAGATAATCATGCTGAATTGAATTGGTTTGAACATCAGCATAATGCCCAGGGAGATAACACAGGTAAACAAGCATTATTGGCATTATCGGTACACGCTTATGGTGACTACCTTAATTTGGTACTACAGAATCAACAGGCCATTATCGATCAAGCGGATCGGCAAGACAGCGCCATAACACTGCCGCATGCTGAACAAACCATCATCGACAGCTTTAACCAATATCGAGTCTTGTGTGCCATGCGAGCAGGTGAATTTGGGGTTGAGGGCATGAACATCGCCATCACCGACAGCCTTAAACACGCCAAACTGATTACTCCTCAAAATGAGTTCTATTTAGGCCGACCGATCATTATTCAAAGTAACGATTACAACTTAGGCTTATTTAATGGCGACATTGGTTTAATCTTGCAAGACAGCACTAAGCCAAGCCGCTTAATGGCCCACTTTGTTATGGCTGATGGCAGCCTGCTTAAAGTATTGCCCGCACGCTTACCCAGCCACGACACTTGCTACGCCATGACAGTCCACAAAAGCCAAGGCAGCGAGTTTGATAAAGTCAGCTTTGTATTGCCACATAAACCCAGCTCCGCCCAATGGCAATTACTCAGCAAAGAACTGCTTTACACCGCCATCACCCGCGCCAAAAACCATTTCTATTGTTTAGGCACGGCAATGATATTTGAAAAAGCCAGCAAACAAGCGACATCACGAGCATCAGGGCTAGCTTGGAGATTGTGGGGCTGATTTTAAGAGAAATAACATGAACGCTATTCAAGGGTAAGCAAATCTGCACTATCACAAATTAGTCGGGACCGAATTTGAACAGCTTTAGCTGACCTAAAGTTGAGCACTATGGGTGACAGCGAATAAAATCTGCCAGTGCACTTATCTGGTTTGTTGGCCATTTGAGCAAGCGGCTCATTCAAGCAACGTATAAGCCAACTTATTCCAAGCCCACTCACTAAAGTGGGCTTCTATTATCGTCTTTTGAACAACTTATAGGCAGCTAGAACGAGTTGAGCTCAACTTATTCACTTAAAAAAGAAGCTAACTCATCAACATGAGATTGAGTTTCATTGATGAGTAGGCCTATTTGAACCGCGGCGTCATTTGACGTTTTCGCAAGATTACGAACTTCGTCCGCAACAACGGCAAATCCACGTCCGGCTTCACCTGCTCTTGCTGCTTCGATGGCTGCATTGAGGGCTAATAGGTTAGTTTGATCGGCGACCGCATTAATGGTCGTTACTGTATTTTGAATTTTACTCAACACTATAGACATAGCACTGTGCGTTTCGGTCACTAACTTATTACGAGAAGAAACATTACTACCAAAAACAATATACTTAGAAATATTTCCATTCAAATCCGTAATTGAAGAAATAACACAATCTAAAATCACTTCATTGCCTTGATGAGTCAGTTTCATCATGACTGCTGTCGGTTCGCCTCGTTGGATCATCTGCGTACGAGAATGGTCTAAGTGGTCTTTTAAATTTCCCACTACATTTTGCATTTGTATATCGTCGTGTAAATTTAACTGCTTTTTAGTATAGTCATTAGCTGAAATAAACTGACCACTTTGATTAAACTCTAACACTGCCGAATGACTGCTTATTGCATCTCTTTGATTAATCTGTTCTAACACAATACGTTTGATTTCACGCACATCAGAGCTCACACCAACAAAACCTGTGTGCTCACCCTTGTCATTAAAAATCGGATTTACTGCCAATACAATCCAATATGGCACTCCATTTTTATCAAAATTCAATATTTCTTCATAGAAGGCTTGTTTTGCTTTGAGCTTTTGAGATATGCGCTTAATCGTTTCTTTGTCGGTTTGTTCTCGTTGCAAAAGTATACCGGGTTTTTTGCCCTTTACTTCTGCAAGGGTCAAGCCTGAAAGTTTTTCAAAACCAGGGTTTACATATTCAACTAAACCATTTTTATCAGTGATCAATACACTAGTGCTAGTGTTACTTACCACCTTTGATAACATTTCAAATTGCTTAATGTGCTGGTTTTGCTCTTGATGGGATAATACATAGGCGGTGAACTTTTGATTACCAGAATTTATTTGATGGCGCGCCACATGAACATAGACCTTATCCTGCTCAGATAAACAAAGTAGGTGTTCTTTATTGTTAAGCCCATTTTTTAACGTTCTCTGTAAATTGATATCTGCTTGATTTAAATAAATAGAGTCAGTATTTACTGGATCCAAATTAGCTGTTACTAACTTTTCATTGTTATCAAATACAACATAGGCCTTGCCACTGAAAGCTAATAACTCTTGCCACACACTTTCAGTTAATAACGGTGTTGATACAGCATCAAACGTATAAAGTGAGCAAGACTCTAAGTTTTTATAAGTCAGTTGGATAACTTGCTGACTAAGGAGTAGGTTTTCATCACAGCGAATAGTTTTGCTGCTACTGTCATAACGAGTAAGCAATAAAGTAAAGGTTTGATTATGATCAGCTTGTTTTAAGCGCTTGCTTAATTGATTAAAAGCATCATTAACGACAATAATATTTTGCTGAGCATCGACCACAACAGCAGCTGACTGATGCGTGGTAACTAGCTGCAATGCTAGCGCTTTCCGACTAATTTTCGAACTAAACCACATAATAGATCTCTAATAAAAAAGTAACAACGTCAATACGTTAGTCGAGCGTTAATCGATCACTATTTAGGGTCTCAGTAATTGGGGTCATCGCAATAACTGGTTTAGTCTTTAAATCATTACATTGAATATATAACGGGTAAAAAATATTGCTCTTATTTGAGAAAAGTAACAAAGCCAGCGATTTTTATGATGATTGCGCAAACACTCTTAACTGCAGTTGCCACTCACTAAAGGATAATAAAAATAGCGCCGAATAAAGCAAATATGCGCTTACCTCCTATACTGTTATTTAAGACACACCGTAGTGTGCCAGTAACCTTAGTTTTTATAAAAAACTGCAGCTTGAAAAAAGCGAGGAGGAAGCATGATTAATCACGTTTGGGGACTTGTACATCATCCTGATAAAGAATGGCGCAACATAAGTAATGAACATGAAACGGTCAGTCATTTGTACACGAGTCATGTACTGTGGTTGGCGGCGATCCCGGTGGTCAGTACTTTTATTGGTACGACACAGTTTGGCTGGACTTTTGGTGGTGAAGACACAATCAAGGTCTCAATGGAGAGCGGTTTAAGCCTGGGAATTTTATTTTATGTGTTAATTTTAACGGCAGTGACAATAGTCGGTAGTTTGATCCATGGGTTGGCGCGTAAATACCCTAATTGCCCAAGCAGAAATGAATGTATTGTCTTTGCTGGTTATATTGCCACACCGATGTTTTTAAGTGGCCTGTTTGCGATATACCCTATGATTTGGTTATGTACACTCGCCTGCATTATGGGGATTTGTTATACAGGCTATTTACTCTATCGTGGTACACCAAGCTTTTTAGGCATAAGTAATCAACAGGGCTTTATTATATCAAGCACGACGCTAGCTATTGGTGTATTAGTACTAGAGGTTTTACTGGCTGCTGTTGTATTGCTGTGGAGTCTTGGTGCAGACAATACCATTATCTGGAACCTATTCAGATAGACCATATGTTGTGAGTACATCGACGGAAAACGCCTTAATAATTTGGCCAAAGATACATGAGCTGTTAAGCATGAAGTTGAGTATCAGGAGATGAAAACCTGCTACTCATTTTTATGATGATATACTTGATAGAGCGAAACCGCTGAGGTTTTGGCTTGTGCAACTCTTGGGATAGGACGCGACTTCGCGCGGCCTATCTTACTTAGCCAAGGAAAGCCCAAAAAAGTGGTTATTATTGCATTCGTCAGTAAAGATGGTAGTCATCCTTAATTCGATGCTAAGAGATTGCTTTATGTAGTAACTTAGTTAATATTCTGAAATTATTACCAATAATGGCAGAATACCTAATAATAATTACTGCTAATAGCAGATCGATAAAGCATGTAAAAGAAACATAAAGCTTCCCCATTAATACTTCTAAATTGTGTCCCCATTCTTATGATTCATACAGATGCTCAAAACTTTCATCTGTCGAGTTTTAGATGGCACATAAAAAGGCTTTACACTCAATACACGAGTAATATTGATAAGGTGTATCTTCTAAGCTAACGATCATTTGTCTTAAACTAGCCACCTTCATTTTTAAGGAGAGTAATTAAAGCGTAGTTGAGTGTTCAATATTTATTCAAATAGAGCGATCAAATTAACATCACTTGGACCGTGACTAATGATTTTTTGTTGGTCCTTTAAACACTTGTTCTCCGTGTGCATTGAAACCAAATATGATGGATTCATGTAAAGGTAAACGTAGTACGACTTTTTCGTTTGGCTCCTCCTCAACACGTAGTCGGTCAAATGGTATAGCGTTTAATTCATTTTTCCTTCTTATTTCAATAATACATGGATATTTATCTCTACACCATTTACCTTCAAATGAGATTAAGTCGTGATTGTTAATATACCAATCTGGTCGAGTATTCGTGTATGTCGTCCTCGGCCAAACGACATCGACATCATGCTGCCCAGGCATAGTTGACCATACGCCGCCCAAATTATCAGTCAAAATAATGGGCTTTTTCGGGTTAAATTTGTTTAAAATTTTATTATAAATAGGATTTTCAAATTCTAACGTTTTCGACTCCATTAAATTAGTTTGACTAATTGTGAGCGGATTGACGCCAGTAAGATTAGCCAATTCGTTTGCTAGCCAGATTCTATTGTCTTTAATGTTTTTTTCTAAAATATGACTATAGCCGCAATGAATTATAACTTTGGCATTTTTATTAATAGAAAATGAAGTGTTATATATTTTTTTAGCTGCTACCTTCTCCCTTTCACTACCCGAAGAATCATCATACGTTATAATTTGATAACCAAGTTTTTTAGCGGTTCTGATCATTTCGGCATATACGGGTTCGTTAGAATATGTACCAGAGCGTTCGATAGCATACCCTCGAATATTGATGTCAACATCTCTCTTTGATAGAGTTTCAATTGCTAAGTAACGATATCCACTACTCCATAATTTTTGCAGTAAAGATGTTGTTAAAGTGCGATGAAGAGCTATGTGATGAGCCTCATTTATCATAACAATTTGAGTTTCTTTGGACATTGTTAGTATTTTTTCAACTGCCGATATAGGAGAAAGGTTTTCAATAAGGTCTTCGGAAATAAGTGGTTCATCAGTCGGAAAGCTAATAGCCTTTTCATACTGTCCTACATATGAATATAACGTTGTTAACGGTTGATTTATGGCGAACAGGCTTTGTTGGTCGCCTTTATATTTATCTTTTACTTCAATGACTTTACCAATTGCATCATTATATGATTTGTTTTTTGGCGCATCGATGACTTGCTTATACAAAAAACCTAACTCGCTTGGTTCATTAGCATATAATTGATTTGTATAAACCAGAAAGATAAGGGGAAGTAAGTAGATATTTGGCAATATAAGTAATTTATTATTCATGCGCATGTATATATCCTTCTAAAATTTTTAAGTGGTGGTGAAATTTAAAATATGTATATTTACGCATGTGTCAGTAACATTGTAATGATAGTACTCGAGCTTGGGCGAGATCATATTGTGTTAACGATAAGGATTATAATCATGGCCATATTATTGATATAAATGGCATGGGCTAATATCAGTATGAATACTATTTTTCAATTTAAACACCAATATATCCTTGTACATAACACAATAATTATCAAGCTATAATATTTTACTAAAGATTGTGATAACGGAGTAAAGCCAAACATCTTACGTATTTGTTAAATACAATTGTTATATCACGATTATGAGTGAACCTAAATAACACCTAGGACAAGTCCCACTACAAATATTATCCAGAAAGTAAATGTGTCTCTGAAGCGATCGAGTAGCCAAAAATAAATAAACGCTAATACGCCAGAAACAGCGGTACCAATTATTACATCGATAAAACCGACATCAACTATTAAGCTGAAAATGAAAAAAATTGCTGCATAAATACCAGCACACAGGCCTGGACTTTCTGTTTTGAGTAAAAGTTGCATCAAGCCGATTAACAACAAAATTTTAAATGCGATCATTTATACTTTCCTTAGTAATATAACGCTCCGCTATATGTGTTTAATTCCAACATTCACTGCAGTTTCAGCCACAGATTTTAGTATTTAATAATTTTCAAAAAATGGCTAAAGTAACTCTCCTGCATTTTAATAGTTAGTATTATATGAGTTAACAACATAAATCCAAACCAACTCTTTTTGTCCTTGTTTATTGATTCTTAGGTTTTTGTCAGTTCATATGCACGGGAGATAACTAAAGGAAAAAGATCTCCTTCCAAAATAACAGCCCATTGACCATCACCAAAACGTTCAACCCGATTAACATCCATTAAAACATTACACAGATCATCAGCAGATGCTGTTGTTATGTTGGACATAATATTCTTTATTTGTCGAGGATCGTAATCAATTTTCCCCCATGGAGGGCAACAAAGAGCATTCATAAATTTAGAGATAACGGCTGGATAGTTGGGATAACCACTCGATCTATCAATATCAGGTAATGCCTGTTTGGCTAGCATATAGCCCTCTTCAAGTTTTTCTACATCATTTTTTAAAAACATACTCACTCCATAAAATCTACGCCACAACAATAGACTAAGTGATTTTAGCTAAAATAGTCAGCAACGAATGCTCGCAAAATGTTACTGGTTAGCAGTGTATTGATGAATAGAAAATTCAGACGGAAATGATGCTGTAAAGCCAAACAAAAACGTCGGCATGGCGGAATGAACATTTAAAAGCATCTTTACGATATCCTTTGAATTATAAGTGTATGAACAAGATGACAATATAGTATTGCAACTAGAACCGCTTACTGGCATGCGAGTTTAAAAAGGCAAATAATCCATTTTTATCACGCCTTAACTGACATTCACTTTACTCTATCAATACGATGAGTTGGGCGTACTCTCAGGATTAACCTCACCATAAACCTCTTCAGGATCGACATCATTAATCAATAATATTTCCCTGACTGTTTCAATGTGATCTAAAATCTTTTGGTAATCATCACCATACTCATATTTAGTCACTTCAATTGATTTTGGCATGTAAGTAAACGCAATTTTCAATGCGTTTAGCGCGGATTCACTTATTTTTTCACTCATATAGAAGGTCCTTATCTGATAGTTTGAATTGATAACATCTAACTCAAGCATTCTGCCACTAGGTAGCATTGAAATTGATTGTGTCAACAAGCGCACAAGCGAGACCAGAACTCAACTGTACCCTTATACAGGTAAACAACTTAACCTCTTTGAACTCAGATTACGATAATTATTTTTGATCACTTACTTATAGAATATTTAATTTAATCATAGTATTGGATGTTAATTGCATTCAGGGTAATTCAAGTGCAGACAAGGTAGCAAGATTATTTATCTGCAAAATTACGAGACGGTATCAATTACTCAATAACTATAAAAATTAATAGCTTGATAGATATAATTAAAACTGAAACTCGATTGTAAACAAATTGTAACCCAGGTGTTACTTTATGTTCATTATAAACCTCTATGTTATGGCTAGGTCCTTAAATAACTTAACTACAACATAGGGTAATATGAATATGCTCAAACAAGGCTTATCAGTGGTTATCGCTAGTATATTGTCTTCGGCAACATACTCTGGTTCTGCAACCGCAGCGACAACGACTGACACACAACTCAATAATGCTTGGTATAAAGACGGCCAAGCAACCATCACCGAAAAATTACAACAATCAAGATCAACAAGAGCAAAAAATGTCATCTTGTTTGTTGGCGATGGTATGGGTATTTCTACACTTACCGCTGCTCGGATTTTAAAAGGACAATTAGCTGGTAATTCTGGTGAAGAAGGTTACTTAAGCTTTGAAACATTTCCTTATTCAGCTCTAGTTAAAACATACAATGTAGATGCACAAACACCAGATTCAGCTGGCACAATGACAGCCATGATGAGCGGCTTAAAATCAGACGCTGGTGTTTTGGGTGTTGACGAAGACGTCGTTCGTGGAAGTTGTGCTTCCGTTAAAGGCAACGAAGTTGTAACGGCTCTAGAGTTAGCCGAAATAAAAGGCTTGTCGACGGGTGTGATATCAACCGCTCGTATTACCCACGCAACGCCAGCCGCCACATATGCAAAATCAGCAGACCGTGACTGGGAAGATATCTCAGATATGGATATTGACAATAATGCTGAACGTGCAAATTGCGAAGATATCGCATCTCAACTGGTTAACTTTGAAAAAAATCTAGAACAACGTTATACCGGAGTTGATGTAAATGGTATTGATGTTGTTATGGGCGGCGGACGTCGACATTTTCTCCCTAAAGACGCCGCATTTAATAGTGTTGATGCCGTTAGCGCTATTGAAGGCGATCGAACCGATGGACGTGATTTGACCGCAGAATGGAGCGCTATGTATCCAAATGGTAAATACGTTATCGACCAAGCTGGATTTGATGCCATTGATACCGAAACGACTGAACGTGTTTTTGCTTTATTCAATGAATCTCATATGCAATACGAAGCTGACCGAGGCAATGATATTGCCGGCGAACCAAGCCTTTCTCAAATGACCGACAAAGCCATTAAAGTATTGGATAACAACCCAAAAGGTTACTTTTTAATGGTTGAGTCTGGACGAATTGACCATGGACATCATGCTGGTAGTGCAAGCACAGCCCTTAATGACGCTATTGAGTTTTCAAATGCTGTTCAAGCGGCATTAGATGCAACAAATGATGAAGAAACGCTCATTATTGTCACCGCCGATCACAGCCATGTGTTTACGATTGCTGGCTATCCTAAACGTGGTAATCCTATTTTGGGTAAAGTTGTTGGTATTGGTGCTTCTGAGCCTAGTGAAGATTCAGACGGCAATCCTTACACCACATTAGGTTATAGCAATGGACTGGGTTTCAGAAACTTAGGCGCAGAAACAGATGGCGACGCATCATATGCTGCTGAAGCTGTCGCTGGGCGTCAAGACATTACCGCAATCGATACAACAACCCCAGGTTATCACCAAGAAGTGACTGTTCCATTAGATAGCGAAACTCACGCGGGGGAAGATGTTGCTATTCATACATCAGGCCCAGGTGCGCATTTAGTTCAAGGTATTGTTGAACAAAGTGTCGTATTCCATTTAATCAATCGTGCTCTTGGTTTAGTTGGTCAATAGACCCTATAAGGTTTTTATGATGAATAAATTTATATTATCAACAATAACAGTTTCTTTGGTTTTTGCATTATCAGCTTGCGGCGACAACGGTGACAATGGCACAGATGGAAGCAACGGCATCAATGGTTCAAATGGATCAAACGGAACGAATGGTACTAACGGAAACAACGCGTTAATAACACAAACTCCCTTGCCGGTAGGTAATGAAAATTGTCTCAATGGTGGTGTGCAAATCGACTCGGGTATCGATACCAATGCTGATACCGTTTTAGATGCGTCTGAAATAACATCCACTCAATATGTATGCTCGCCTGCCGCAACCTCAGTAAATGATAGCGAACTGCTAAGCAGTTTAAATAACTCATGGTTTAAACAAGGTGCTGCCGAAATAGAAACGGCAGATGATGTTTGGAAAAAAATAGATAGCCAATTAGTAAATAATGCCAACGTATCGATTGCAACAGCATCTACCGCGGCTGAAATAACAGCACTTAAAGGCTCAGCTAAGAACGTGATTTTATTTGTTGGTGACGGTATGGGTATTTCAACTGTAACTGCCGCGCGTATTTTAGATGGTCAAAATAAAGGCATGATGGGTGAAGAAAACCAATTAAGCTTTGATAAGTTCCCATTTTCTGGTTTAGCAAAAACCTACAACGTTGATGCACAAACACCAGATTCTGCAGGAACAATGACAGCGATGATGTCGGGCATTAAAACGGATGCTGGCGTGTTAGGTGTTGACGAAAATGTGGTTCGAGGCAATTGTGCTAGCACTAAAGGCATTGAGATGATTACGGCCTTAGAATTAGCTGAGATTGCAGGTAAATCAACAGGGGTTATTTCTACCGCACGCATTACCCACGCGACACCTGCTGCGACTTATGCAAAGTCAGCAGATCGTGACTGGGAAGATATCTCTGATATGGATATTGCCAACAATCCTGAACGCGCTAATTGTGAAGATATTGCATTACAGTTAGTCAATTTTGAAGCCAACTTAGAAGCTCGATATACCGGTGTAGATGTTGATGGTATTGAAGTTGTTATGGGTGGTGGTCGTCGTCATTTTTTACCTAAAGATGCAGCATATAACAGCAATGACGCAGTCAGTACGATTGAAGGTGATCGTACTGATGGCCGTGACTTAACCGCCGAATGGCAAGCTAAGTATGCAACAAGTGCTTATGTATATGACCAGACTTCATTTAATGCTATCGACACTGAAACAACACCACACGTATTTGGTTTATTTAACGAATCACACATGCAATACGAAGCTGATCGTAAGAATGATATTGCTGGTGAACCTAGCTTGTCAGAAATGACAGCCACTGCCATTAAGGTGCTTGATAATAACAACAAAGGTTTCTTCTTAATGGTTGAATCTGGTCGAATTGACCATGCTCACCATGCCGGAAATGCTTACAACGCGCTAAATGACGCGATTGAGTTTGCTAAGGCTGTACAAGTAGCGGTTGATGCAACTAGCCAAGAAGACACCTTAATTATTGTTACAGCAGATCACAGCCATGTATTTACCATTGCAGGCTACCCTAAACGTGGTAACCCAATCTTAGGTAAAGTGGTTGGTATTGGTGAGACTGAGCCAAGTTTAGCCTCAGACGACATGCCTTATACAACGTTAGGTTATGCCAACGGCCTTGGTTTTAGAAATTTAGGCGCACAAACCGATGCTGATGCAAGCTATGCAGCTGCAGCAGTAACAGGCCGCGTTGACTTAACTGATGTTGATACATCAACTGCTGGGTTCCACCAAGAGTCGTTAGTACCACTCGATAGTGAAACGCATGCGGGTGAAGACGTTGGTGTTTTTGCTGTTGGACCTGGTGCCCAATTAATAACAGGAACTAATGAGCAAAGCTTAATATTTCACGTAATGGATTACGCAGGCAACCTTTCAGGTACAGCCCAGTAAAGAAGTAAAGCGTTATCAATAAAGAATAGGGGCTTGCCCCTATTCTTTAACGTTTAGCTTCCACCTTGATACTTAATCAGCCAAAAAGATGAAACACATGAAAACTCTATTATTAATAACCGCTATCACTTTGCCGTTATTTGCTTCAGCAAGTGAAGACTGCCAATCAACTACCCTTATGGCGACTTATAATATTGAACAAACAACTCACGATGCAGCATCAAACAAACAAAACCAACTGGTATTATTAAGAGCCCAAAACTCGGTATTTCACATCAGCAATCAACAAGTAGCAACACAATGGACCACACTGCCAAATAATCACATGAAAAAAACCTCATATTTTATGGATGATAAACGTGCAATTGAATACGAAGCGACCAAAACGAAATCTAATCAAGCATGGCAATATCATGCACAATTACTGAATCCGTTATTTAAAAACCAGTCAACACTCATTGAAACTACTGGACAAGGTTGCAACAAACTTGAGCATTATCAAAAACAAACAAATACAAAAACGGTTGATATATGGTGGTTTCCAGCAAAAAAATTAGTACAACGCATTAGTACTGTATTGTCAGATAAAAGTGAATCTGCAGATAAAGCCATAAATTGGCAATTAAGCGAAATAACTTACGACAACAACATTATTCAACAACAGTTAGATACATTATCTGCGTACCAATCGACCGACTTTGCTGATATTGGCGATAGTGAATATGACCCATTTTTTAGAAAAATGATCAACTTAGGTTTTATTGAGCACAGCGCATCAGGATTTTATGACAGTGAAGGTAATTCATTATCGTCAGCACATCAGCATTAACATTGGCATTGGCATTGGCATGAGCCATAGTACATATGGGTTTATGTGATCAAAGCCGTGACAGTTATTTTCGCTCTTCGCGCCCCAGTATTAAGTAAACTGAACATTAACCAGACTATTTGTCTCGCTATCACAGGGAAGTGAAGCGTTACTCCCGTAATGCGGGTCACTAAACATAATGCCGTGACAAACTAGACTGATTGAAGGCTTCTCGCTCAATATTGACAACACCTTACTAGACGTCGCGCTGGGTTAATGAAAATACGGCACATGCGACAATAAACTCAGCAGCGATGACACTTGCCTATGTGGTAGCGGCATTATTATTGCGAGCATGTATCAACCGCTAAAGTGGTTGTCTTATCATCCTCAACCACCAAGCGCTTTTGAGTGAGTTTGGCGAGTATTCTAATCTCATGATTATTTGCGCTAAGATAACGTCAACGCCGCAAAATTACGGTATCCTTAGTCCAAATGTTCAACTGCAGCCCTTAAATGCCCACCAATATCATTACCATGTTCCCTGAGTCGTCCGATAAATCATCGACTCCCGCATCGATAAGCGCTGTAGAGCAACCAGCAGCTGTGACCTGTTCAAATTGCCAGGCCTGTTGTTGCCGCTTAGAAGTAATGTTAATCACCGAAACCGGTGTACCTAAAGTGTATATAGCCAAAGATAATTGGGGCGGAGAAGTGATGCGCCGTCTTGATGATGGTTGGTGTGCCGCGCTAGACCGAGACACTATGATGTGTTCAATTTACGAAGTTCGGCCACTGATTTGCCGTGAATTTGATATGGCCGAATACGAATGTGTCTCTGAACGCGAAGCTTTCGGAATATAAGCCCTAAGACATTGATGTTAACTGTAATGCCATTACAGTTAACATCAACAAACTGCTCAATGAAATTAAGCCATCCCAAAAGCTACAATGCTTTAATTTGATGACTGATAAAATACATCTGGTAACTTCCAGCTAATAACTTGCTGTTGCCCCTGCCAATTTTCAATGGTTAACCACGCCTTGTGTTCTGCTGTTAATATTTCTGGCGCAATAGCATGAACTTCTTGTCCATGCTGACTTCCATGCAAGATACCTGCATCACCCATTTGCAGTGTTTCTAATGGTAAGGGCTCTGTGCCAATATTTAAATATGCTTGACGGATCTGGTTTACCTGCCCCTTACTAAACAATAATAAAAAATCTTTAGTGTAGGTACCATCGTGAAGATATGGCGGATCAAGATTATACGGCATAGGTGTTATTTCAAAATCTCCGACCGCTTGGGTTTCCCATGCATCAGGGAATTGCGGGAATAAAGACTGATATAGAAAATAACCAACTAGCACTAGCATTAAGCCATTTATTTTATACTTGTAACGATTCCATATGGTGTTTTTAATGCGGGCCATTAGTTACCTTCCTGCTCGACTAGCGATGAGTTATGCATTGTCAACGAATCGTCGAGTTCGGTTCTGGCAGCTTTTACGGTTCGACTTCCCCACATTAAAAATCCTGTGATAGACATACCCGTTAGAAATACACCAAAAATAAACCAAATCACCTTGGTCCACAAACCGCCGATAGTGCCGTAATGCAGGGGATTAGCGATATGTGATAGCGTTTGTAAAGTCGTCATTGCCGCTGGCGATCTTTCACTTTCAATATTGCCGCTCCAAGGATTAACCGTCACACCATAAGCGTATTGATCATAGAAAATATGATCTCCTTGACCATACACTTTGTAAGTATCTCGATTGTGCTCAGGAAGCATAATGTAAGTACTTTTAAAATCCGCAAAGGTTTGCTCTGCGAGATGAAGTGCATTAGCCAAAGTATATGGCCTAATTGGCGCACCATCGGTTGTCGTTATAAGCTGACTGACCTCCACTAAAGGAGGATGTTCTTCAATCTCGATATGATTGTGCCACATAATCGCCTGTGCTAAATACCATAACCCCGTAATGCTCATTAACATTAAAAACCACATTGACCACACGCCAGCCAATCGATGGAGATCTGCAAGCAGCGTTTTTTTACCTTGGTTTATTCGTAATTTAGGCTGAGTAAAAGCGCGCCAGAACTTTTTATAAATCACCAGTCCAGATACCAGCGCTCCTAACATAACAATGGCCATGAAACAGACAATGTAATAGCCAACACTGTAATTACTGTGCCAAGGAAACAGCAACCAGCCATGTAAGGAACGCATAAAATTAGTGAAGGTCATGCCAAGGTTGATTGCTTGTATTTGGCCTGTGTATTGATTGACGTAAGCGATAGCAAAAGGCACATCGCTATCACTAAAGATCACTGCATTAACTAGATAAGACTCAAAGCTCATCACTGTGGTGATGTTTGCTGTTGGGTGCGCTTGTTGCACAATGTCAACGAGTTCTGACATCGGCTTTTCAGTCAAATTTTGCGGATTAGTTGCGCGAGCGTCAGGATTGGTCAGCCAGGTTAACTCATGACTTATCACTGAAATGGTCCCGGTAAGGCACACAAAACAAAATATTATCCATACGGGTAATGAAAACCAGCCATGAAGCTTAAACCAAAATCGATTACTACGTTTTGCCATCTGTTTTCCAAATTTGTTCGCTGTCGTTATATACATGAATATCCCGCACATGCTAATACGATTGATAACCAATCTCAACAAATATTGAGTGATAATTATTATCAATTGTAAATTTTGGGTTAATCCTCGCATTTTTATCAATCTGACCTTAATTATATTTGCTAATGATAATCGTTAGCAATAACATTAGCATCTAATAAGCGCTATGGTTGGCCGTTAATATTATTCATCGTTTGAAAAAGATACAGGTAAAGCAAAACATGAAACCGAAACACATATTTGCACTTTCATCATTAGTTTTGGCGATGGGCTTTGTAGTACAGCCCTTCGCCCTAGCAGCCGAACAACAACAAAATGCTGACAACAATGATCAAAACATTGAAAAAATCCAAATCTTAGGTGTACGTTATAAACGCGTTAGCCAAGGTGCAACAGGCTTAACCATGGAGATTAATGAGACACCTCAATCAATCAGTGTGGTCACCAACGATCAAATAACTAATTTTGGCGCTAATAATCTTAACGACGTACTTCGTCTTGCTACTGGTATTAATGTTGAAGAATGGGAAACCAACCGCACACAATATACTTCTCGTGGTTTTGAAATTAAAAGTACCCAAATTGATGGCGTTGGATTGCCAAATGACTGGGGGATAGTCACTGGTGCAATGGAAGCTTATGGTTATGAAAAAATTGAAGTTATTCGTGGCGCTAACGGCCTACTAACCGGAATAGGTAATTCTGCTGGTACCATTAATTATGTGCGTAAACGCCCGACGAATGAAAATGAAGGTGAAGTAGGCATCTCATACGGTTCAGATGACTTTAAGCGCGTACAAGCTGACTACTCTGCCCTATTAACAGAAAGCGGTAGTTGGGCTGGTAGAGTTGTTGCGGTAGTAGAAGACAAAGGGTCATACCTAGATGGCCTAGAAAATGATCGTGGTTATCTTTACGCTGTCGTTGATGGTCAGCTAACAGATAACTCAACCTTAACGTTAGGGTTTTCTTACCAAGATGCCAACACAGACGGTAATACCTGGGGTGGATTAGTATTTAACTATACTGACGGTACCCAAGCTGAGTGGGATACTAGTGCGACTACGAGTCAAGACTGGACCATGTGGGACACCATTAATACAACCGCGTTTGTTGAGTATACTTACATATTGCCTAACGATTGGGATCTCAAAGTTGCCTATAATCATCAAGGATTAGAAGATGAAAGTAAGCTATTTTATGCTTCTGGCACCATTGATAAAGAAACTGGTTTAGGGTTAATGGGGTCGCCAGGTCGCTATGACACTGAATTTTCAGCCGATATGTTAGATATCACCACAATTGGTCATTACGGCTTATTTGGTCAAGATCACGAACTGACCTTAGGCTTAAGCGGCTCAAAAAGTAAAAAATACATGTACCAACATCCATTTGATTATACTTCCACGCCGGCATATGGGCCCACGCCAGCCTTCCCTTACGATCTCGATGCTATTCCTGAGCCAGAATGGGCCGATAAAATCGAGTACTCTGACATAGATGTTAGCTTACTACGCGCTTATGGTTCGACTAAGTTCAATATCAATGACAGCCTATTTGTCGTTGCTGGTTTTAATGCGATTAAATATACCCGCGAAGGTATTAATAGCGGTGTTGATATTGACAACGATGAGAGTGAATTAAGCCCTTATGCAGGCGTGGTTTACAGCATCACAGAGGATATAAATACCTATTTCAGTTATTCAGATATTTACCAACCACAAGAGCAATATGATTACGATGGGTATTTTTTAGACCCAACTAAAGGCGTCAATTACGAACTGGGGCTAAAAACCCTGTGGCTTGATAATGATTTAATGGCTACCTTTGCACTATTTAGTGCTGAGCAAAATAACCTCGCTAGCTACGCCGGCCTTAATGCTAACGGAAACTATTTTTATAAAGGTGTAAACGTCGAATCAAAAGGATTTGAAGTTGAAGTAACGGGACGCATCACAGACAACCTCAATGCAGTATTCGCTTATACGCTGCTTGATATCGAAGATGACAACGGCGCTGAAGCAAATGAGTGGGCAGCCCGAAACGTTGTTAACTTTTCGATGGATTATACCATGCCACAATTGCCAGAAGTAAGCGTTGGATTAGGCGGCAGATGGCAATCAGAAACCAAAAATGTTGATCCTAAAGTAGAGCAAGATGCCTATTTAGTGGTTAATGCTTTTGCAAGTTGGAACATTTCTGACGATCTTAACCTAAGAGCGAACATTAATAATCTCACCGATGAAAAGTACATTACTAGCTTGGCGACAATAGGCTATTACGGTGCACCTGTGAATGGTTCGGTGAACTTAACTTATCGCTTCTAAGTGGCATGAATACGCTAACGCGTAACGACTGAATTTATGCCATCAATTTAAGTATTTGCGTTTAATGCGTTGGTTACCACATCAATATAATTGGTGCGGTAACCACGCTAACAGGCAATATATTGATTGATAAAAAACCTCTTTTTATAAACATAAAAAGAGGTTTTTACTTTTACAGCTGATACATAAAATTATTTACAGGCCCAACACAAAGATAGCGTTGAGCTCGTCGTCTACAACTATATCGCCTTATTGACGATTCAATCTGCCGCAGGTTTTGCGCGCTTATAAAAGAGTGATAATCGAAACAGGTATAGCCAAAGCTTATAAATACCCTCACTTTGTCAGGCGAGTAGATATGCCGCTGTTTATTATTTCGTTGAACTTATTTAAGCTACTTAGCTTCGAAAATAAACCTAATAAGCTAAAATAGTATTAACTCTTACTTGCGCTGTATGGCTAAGGGTCTTTATCATAAGCATTACTTATTTAGGGCGAATCCAATCCAATCTAGCCCATTCTTTTTGGTCTTTCAGGAGCAAACATGCCAAAGATTAATCTGCTGCTATTGTGCGGCGGTGGCGGTGCAGAACACGATATTTCATTAATGTCTGCACGTTTTTTTGAGTCATCACTGGCAAAGTCAGATAAATTTTCGGTACTTAAGCTAGTACTCGATAAACACGGTCATTATCACACTGAAGACGGAAAATTATGCGACCTGACTAATCGGCGTGAGATTCGTTTTGAAGATAACAATACGCCAGCATGGCCGGTTGATTATGTGATCCCGTGTATTCATGGTTTCCCGGGTGAAACCGGCGATATTCAATCGTACTTTAACTTAATCCAACTGCCCTACTTTGGCTGTGAGTCTGAAGCCTCAAGTAATTGTTTTAACAAAATCACCGCTAAAATGTGGTTTTCAGCTTTAGGTGTGCCAAACACCCCTTACATCTTTTTACATCAACTAGATGATGATGCAATCAAGCAAACTGAAACAGCATTTGATCATTGGGGATCCGTTTTCGTTAAAGCTGCTTCACAAGGATCGTCTGTGGGTTGTTATAAGGTTGATGTGAAAGCCAATATCGCTAACGTACTTAAAGACGCATTCAGTTATGCCCCTTATGTGGTCGTTGAGCAAACTATCCATGCGCGTGAATTAGAAGTCGCCGTATACCAGTATCAAGGTGAAGTAGTCGCGACCTTACCGGGCGAGATTATTTGTGACAGCAATACCTTTTATTCATTTGATGAAAAGTACGCTAAAAATAGTAAGGCCCGAACCGACGTGGTTGCAGAGAACCTCAGCCCTGAGATCAGTCAACTGATCCGTGATTACGCAATAAAAGCCTTTAAAGGGATGAAATTACGTCACTTGTCGCGTATCGATTTCTTTTTAACTGATGATAATCAAATCCTTTTGAATGAAATCAATACCTTCCCTGGGTTAACGCCTATTTCAATGTTCCCGAAGATGTTGCAAAACCATGGTCATGATTTCACTGAATATTTAATTGATGTGATTGGGCAACAGCTTGATTTAACGTAAACAACTTTAGTTCGAAATGCATAAAACAAAAGGCCAGCAAATTTGCTGGCCTTTTCTATACGCTTACAATATTAACCCGTTTAGAACCCTTCTACACCCGCCATATCAGGTAATTGATGTGCAATCCCTTTATGACAATCGATACAGGTTTTTTCGCCGCTAGCCAGAGACGTTGAATGCATTTGTGATGCACGCTTAGACTGACGAGTGAAATCCATATAATCAAAATTATGGCAGTTACGGCACTCTAATGAATCGTTAGCTTTAAGGCGTTGCCATTCATGTTCCGCCAGCTCTCGACGCTTGCCTTCAAACTTTTCTCGCGTGCTAATAGTACCGAATACTTTACCCCACACTTCTTTAGACGCTTGCATTTTACGGGCAATTTTGTCGGTCCAGTTATGTGGCACATGGCAATCCGGACAGGTTGCACGCACACCACTTCGGTTAGTGAAGTGAATGGTGGTTTGCAGCTCCTGATAAACGTTGTTTTCCATTTCATGGCAACCGATACAGAATTGCTCGCGGTTAGTCAGTTCTAAAGCGGTGTTAAATCCGCCCCAGAAGATCACTCCTGCGATAAATCCACCAATGGTTAAGAAGCCAAGACTGTAATGGACACTCGGACGACGCAGCACTTTCCACACGAGTTTTAGTTGCTCAAATAATTTTGCAAACATAGTCACTCCTAGTGCTTAACTGCGGCTTTCGCCTTCATTAAGTGGTCTATATCGACAAAGTCATTTTCAACCAACAACTTGGCATCTAACTGCGGTGCATGACACTGAGTACAGAAATAACGACGGGGTGATAAATCAGCCAAGAAATTATTGTCACGGTCCATATAGTGAGTCACGCTCACCATTGGCGCCTGTGAATGACCGGTACTGGTACGCGCATGACACTGGATACACTTGTTCACTTTAAGATCGATTTGATAACCATCAATCTTGTGCGGGATCACCGGTGGCTGCATAGGATAATTACGAACCTGCTTAACATCGGTATTGATCACCGCTTGCATTGCAGGCGGTGTCGGTTCGATATTAATTGGCGCTAAACGTAATGTGTCGATTTTGTCTTCAGGTATGCTGGTAGCCATTACACTGACAGAGAAACCTAATAACGCGATAATCGATAATAATTTACCTGTTTTCATGGTCTGTCTCCTTAAGCCTTAACAATCTTTACTGCACATTTTTTATAGTCAGTTTGTTTTGACAAAGGATCTGTCGCATCTAACGTCACTTTATTAATGAGCTGACTGGCATCAAACCAAGGCACAAACACTAAGCCTACAGGCGGCTTATTACGTCCACGGGTTTCAACACGGGTTTTAATTTCACCACGGCGAGACACAACTCTAATCTCATCACCACGGCGTAAACCGCGCTTTTTAGCATCTTCAGGGTGCATAAAACACACTGCATCAGGAAAAGCTTTATAAAGTTCAGGTACACGTTGGGTCATAGAACCAGAGTGCCAATGCTCAAGCACACGCCCTGTTGATAACCAAATATCAAACTCTTCATCTGGCGACTCTGCCGCAGGCTCGTAAGGCAAGGCGAAGATAACCGCGCGACCATCTGGTTTACCATAAAACTCAAAGTCGGTACCGGCTTTAACGTAGGGATCTGACCCTTCACGGAAACGCCATTTGGTTTCTTTGCCATTCACCACAGGCCAACGTAAGCCGTGTTCTTTGTGGTACACATCAAAGTCAGCTAAATCATGACCATGACCGCGACCAAAGGTGGCATATTCTTCAAATAAACCTTTTTGAACGTAAAAACCAAAATGCTTAGCTTCATCATTTAAGTATTTTGGATCAGCATCTGCCAATGGAAATTTATCGACATTGCCATTGAGATAAAGCACTTCATATAAGGTTTTACCTTTAAATGAAGGATTAGCAGCTAACACTTCTGCAGGCCACACTTCGTCAGTGGTGAAACGCTTAGAGAATTCCATTAACTGCCATAAATCAGACTGTGACTCGCCGGGCGCCTTGACCATTTGATGCCAAAATTGAGTCCGACGTTCAGCATTACCATAGGCACCTTCTTTTTCGACCCACATTGCTGTTGGTAAAATCAAATCGGCGGCTTGAGTCGTCACGGTTGGGTAAGCATCAGACACCACGATAAAGTTTTCTGGATTACGGTAGCCCGGTAAACCTTCTTCGTTAATATTGGCGCCTGCTTGGATATTGTTGTTCACTTGTACCCAGTAGCAATTTAAATCACCATCTTTTAAGCGACGGTTTTGCTCTACTGCATGGTAGCCAGGTTTAGGGGGAATAATACCACTGGGAATGTGCCAAATCTCTTCGGCGCGCTTTCTGTGTTCAGGGTTAGTCACCACCATGTCCGCTGGTAAACGATGTGAGAATGTGCCCACTTCACGTGCTGTACCACAAGCAGACGGTTGACCCGTTAATGAGAATGGACTGTTACCTGGAGTAGAAATTTTACCGACTAACAAGTGAATGTTATAAATTAGATTATTACACCACACACCACGAGTATGTTGATTAAAGCCCATGGTCCAGAATGACGTTACTTTACGATCAGGATCAGCATACAGCTCTGCCAACTCAATAAGCTTATGTTCTGGTACTCCAGACAACTTACTCACAGATTCAACATCATAATCAGCCACAAATTTAGCAAATTCGTCAAAATCAATCGGTGTAGAGTCACCCGCTGTGGCTACGTTTTTGGCTTTCATTTCCAGTGGATGCGTTGGCCGTAAACCATAGCCAATATCCGTTGTACCCTTGCGGAAATTAACATGCTTTTTGATAAAATCTTTATTCACTTTGCCATTTTGGATAATGTAATTGGCAATAAAGTTAAGCATCGCCAAATCGGTTTGTGGCGTGAATACAATTGGCAAATCAGCCAGGTCAAATGAACGATGTTCAAAGGTCGACAACACGGCAACTTTAACGTGTGGCGCACTTAAACGACGGTCGGTTATACGAGTCCACAAAATGGGGTGCATTTCTGCCATGTTTGAGCCCCAAAGCACAAACGCGTCAGCCGCTTCCATGTCGTCATAACAGCCCATTGGCTCATCAATACCGAAGGTACGCATAAAGCCACCTACCGCAGATGCCATACAATGACGCGCATTAGGGTCGATGTTATTTGAACCAAAGCCAGCTTTCATTAACTTAACCGCGGCATACCCTTCCCAGACGGTCCACTGACCAGAACCAAACATTCCCACCGCAGTTGGGCCTTTGGCTTTTATGGTGGCTTTCCAACGCTCCGCCATAGTGTCGAAGGCTTTTTCCCACGTAATAGGAGTGAATTCACCATGCTTGTCATATTTACCATCAGTCATACGCAACATAGGCGTTTGCAGACGATCACGACCATACATAATTTTAGAAAGGAAATAACCTTTAATGCAGTTTAAGCCGCGGTTAACTTCACTGTTGGCATCGCCATGTGTGGCAACAACTTTACCCTCACGGGTGGCAACCATCACAGAACAACCGGTACCGCAAAAACGACAAGGTGCTTTGTTCCATTCTAATTTGGTTTGTTCTGAGCTAGTGATCAGGTTGCTTGCACTGGTCGGTAGTGCTAATCCTGCAACACTTGCCGCTGCGATAGCGGCATTGGCTTTCATAAAATCGCGTCTATTCATGTTCATACTTCACCTTCTTCAAGCTCTTCACTTTGGTGATACACCATGGTGGCCGTCAACACACCGGGAATGGCATTAATGGTTGAGATATCATCCATCAACGATCGTTGGCTCGAACCTTCAACGACAACCACTAACTTAACGTCATTATTAGCTGACAATTCAGCATTCTTGATGGCCATAATTTTTTGTCTTACGTCAGCCATTTTATCGGGGTGTACTTGGACAATTAGGCTGGTTACGTGAAGTTCATTACTCATACATCGCTCTCGCATTGTTGATTATTTTTAGGATTAGCCCGCGCCTGGAGGCCCAGTTAAAATTTGGCTAAACCAGATAGTAAAACCTAGTGCGCTAACCAGTAATACAGATAAAATTGGGGCTAGAAAGACAGTTAAAAAGATAAAAATCTTTAACTCTAAACCTTTTTTACTTTTGATTTGATTACTCATGGGTCCTCCAAGAGTGGGGATATAAGCAATAATTCATCATTGCTTTATTGCTTGTTTATTCGGTCCATGGGGAATGTTAGCGTTAATGCAGCAGCGAACTATATACTCACAAATTGGTAAACACGGATTAACATGATCTAAATCAACATTTTAAATAGCTAAAACGCGTGAACTGAGTGATTAAGCATAAAAAAGTAGTCAATAAATGCGGGCTCGATCATGGTTGAGGCAGCCATTTTGACTATTGCATCCTATTACTCATATATGAAATAGTGCAAATAATGACCTCGCCCACGCTGAAGATGGGTAGACTGAGCCGAGTTTATAGACAAAAAAAACCGACAGCCAAATGGCTGTCGGTTTTTTGTAACACACGAAGAGATTAGCTTAAGCGATAACGCAATACTTTTAATGATTTCTGTTCATCGATATCGGCAAAAATATGCGGATTAGCAATTCTTTCAATATAGGTAAGCTGTGGCGCCGTATTTGCCACTTGTTGCATCAAAAAATCACACCCTAGTTCTGGCGCATTTAAGCACAATAACACTTCGCCTTGAGGCGCCAGTAAGTCTGGCAGGCGTTTCAGTAGACGCTCATAATCTTTAGTGGCAACAAAACTGCCGCGTTGATTACTTGGAGGATCGGCCACAATCAAATCATACGGTCCAAGCTTAGTTAACTTACCCCAAGACTTAAAAATATCGTGGCCTAAATAACGCGCCCCTGCAGGTAAGTCATTTAACACATGGTTTTGCTTACCTATGCTTAATGCACCTTTACTCATGTCCATGTTGACAACTTCGTCTGCGCCGCCTTGCAAAGCCACTACCGAAAAGCCACAGGTATAGGCGAATAAATTAAGCACCTTTTTATGTTTTGCATGCTGTTTCACCCAGGCTCGACCATTGGCCATATCTAAAAATAAGCCGTGGTTTTGACCGCGTAATAAATGCACTAAGAAACGCGCACCGTTTTCAGTCACTATATGCTGCTCTGGTACTTCACCATGCAATAACTCACTCAATGTTTGGCCACCGTGACGGTATTGATAGACCAAATTAAGTGTTTCAGTTGGTCGTTGTTGCTGCCAAAGTGCCACTATGGCAGCAACTAATTCATCGAGTTGCTCACTTTCGAGCATCTTAAAACTGGTAAGCAATAATACCGGCTTGTACCAATCTAAACACAGGTGTTCATCGCCCGCGAATAACCCACCACGACCGTGAAATAAACGGCAAACATCATCGCCGAATGTCAAATTTGGAACTGCTTGTAAAAAACCTTTCATACACTCTCTTAACTCAATAAACTAAATACAATCAATAGGGTTATGCATCTTTCGTTGATGCCTTGGCAGCATTCTCCACGTCATGGTCATTTGCAACGTCATCAGTGACATCACTATCGGCTTGATGGTTGTTAGCATCACTCGATACGGTTGCTGTTTCAGTTGCAGTTTCAGTTTCAACATTATGGCTTGATTCACTGGGCAATTCATCGACATTATCTGACAATAAAGTCGCTAGCCAACTGCCAGACTGGCTCGATTCAAGACCAATTTTAACAATCATGGTTAAGGGAACCGACAACAACATGCCGACAGAGCCAAGCAACCAGCCCCAAAAAATCAATGATAAAAAAACCACCAAAGTAGACAAGCCTAAACCACGGCCCATAAAACGGGGTTCAATCACATTGCCCATAACCATATTGGTCCCCACATACAATAAGCCGGTAATACCTGCGGCGCCGGGACCCATTTGAATAAAAGCCAATAACACAGCAGGAATGGCCGCAATAATAGAACCAATATTTGGAATATAGTTAAACAGAAAAGCAATCACCGCCCATAACAAAGCATAGTCAACGCCAATGATTGTCAAACCGATACCAACAACCACTGCTGTGGCTAAACTAACCAGGGTTTTAATCACCATATATTGATTAACCGACTGCAAAAACTTGTCGATTTGCTTTAAACGCTTATCTGGAGCATCGAGGGCTAAATGAAACTTTCTAGGCATTGATTGCGCTTCAAATAACATAAACACTATGGTCAAAATAATCAGGAATAAATTGGCCATCACATTACCGACACCAGAGAGCATATTGGTGGTCATGGATAACGCCATACCAGGATCAAAGTAGTCGAGCACCTTTTGCTTTGAAATCTGAATATTAAAGTCTTTGAGTTTTTCAAGGATCCAGGCGAATTGTTCAATCAATTGCTCACGGTACTTGGGCATTTCCTTTGAAAACTCAGTCACTGAACTGCCCACTAAACTGGCCAGCCATAACCCCATTAACACTATAAAGCCCATTAATAAGATGATAGATAGCCATTTAGGAATATGATAACGCGTCATCAACACTATCGCAGGATTACAAATTACCGCTAAAAATGCGGATAATACAAAAGGTACGACTATCGGACTGGCCGTTTTTATCCCCGCTAAAATAATCACCACACAAGCCATTACCACAAAACTGCGCACAGCCATTGGAGATTGTTGTATTCCTTTCATAGGCCGAAAAATCCTTATTATTGCTTATTAAAATGATTCTATATGCTAAGCTGAACTCAGTAACATATTGCAAACTAAGTTAAAATTTGTTGTCGATTCGTATATCAGTTGATGGCAATATTGGCACATCACCACTTTCAGGGATCCACTGACATTATATGAAACCAGAAACCGCTATTATACGCATTAAAAACTTACGTTTACGTACTTATATCGGCATTAAAGATGACGAAATCAATAACCAACAAGATGTCATCATTAACGTAGTAATTCATTATTGTGCCGATAAAGCCCGAAATAGTCACAATGTCGAAGATGCATTGAATTATCGCACTATCACCAAAAAAATTATTGCTTTAATTGAAAATAATCGCTTTTCATTACTGGAAAACTTAACCAACCAAACCCTCGCCATTGCCAGTGAACATGACTGGGTTGAATTTGCCAGCGTCGAAATCGATAAACCCCATGCACTGCGTTTTGCAGACTCAGTGTCGATGGAGTTATGCTATCAAAAGCCCCAGTAACCACCATGGTATGCGCACAATGTGATCACATTTTAAGTTTACCATCGTATATTGCAATATAGAGTAAAGGGGAGTTTAGATGAAAATATTAATCACTGGCGCAACAGGGTTTGTTGGCAAACAGTTAGTCAAATCACTGAGTGACCACCAGCTAGTAATATTGACGAGAAATATTAATAACAGCAAAAACATTCTTGGCAGCCATCATCAGTACTGGCAAACGCTGGCAGACAAATCAGACCTTAACGATATAGATGCTGTGATTAATCTTGCTGGCGAACCGATAGTCAATAAACGTTGGAGCAATAAGCAAAAGAAACTGATCTGTGACAGTCGTTGGGATATCACCACGGCGTTAACTCAGCTTATCCGCAAAAGTACCACCCCACCGCATACTTTTATTAGCGCTTCAGCTGTAGGGTATTATGGCAGACAGGGTGATACCCCTGTGGATGAAACCAGCGGATTTCATGCTGAATTTAGTCATGATATTTGTCAAGAGTGGGAAAACCTTGCGCTTCAAGCTCAATCGCAACAGACCCGAGTATGCATTACCCGCATTGGGATTGTGCTCGGTAAAAATGGCGGCGCATTGGCGAAAATGTTACCGCCCTTTAAGCTCGGTTTAGGCGGTCCAATAGGCAATGGCGAACAAGGTATGAGCTGGATCCACATTGATGATTTAATCAAACTATTTAGCTACTTACTCAATAATTCGAACTCACAAGGCATTTATAACGCAACGGCACCTCAGCCTGTGAGTAATGCCGTATTTGCTAAAGCGCTAGGTAGCGCACTAAGCCGTCCTGCCAAAATAACTACGCCACCATTAGCGCTAAGACTAGCCATGGGTGAAATGTCAGAGTTGCTCACTACAGGCCAATTTGTATTACCTAAACGAGCTTTGGCGGCAGGATTTGAGTTTCAATACACTGACATCAACAGCGCATTACAACAGGTGGTCAATTCAGCAAACTAGGGCCCCGTCCCTAAACTAGCTGTTTAATTTTATCGATAATTGGCCCATAGCGTCGAGCAAGTGGTCGATGCTGTTTATAAATAATGAATAATGGCTCTGCAACCACCACATTATCGCCATGCTCATTGGCAAACGATGCAATACGGATATCTTGTGCTTGAGTAAAATGGTCGACCGCAAATTGTGGTAGCACAGCAAATGCCAGTCCTTTAGCCACAGGTACCAGAATTTGGTTTAATTGGTTAACATAACTGCGGATAGGCACCTGCAATGCTAGAGCCTGTTTTTCACTGAAGTACTGACAGGCTATTTGCGACCAATAATGCATAGCATCAGGATGACTCACCATGCCAAGCGCCATGAGTTGTTCAAATGTAACAGAGTGATGAGGGTATGACTGAGGCAACACTAAGCACAATGATTGTGCGGCTAATGGGGTTACCACCAGCTCATCCATATTAATCGATTGGGTAATGATGCCCACATCAATAGTATTGGCCATAACACTATCAATAATACGTTTATTGGGCGCCGCTTCCAGATAGATTTGTAGTTGATTATATGGCAACTGATAGTCAATAAGGTGAGGATATAGTAGCAAGGCCATTGAACCTGAGCAGGCAATACGACACTCACCAATATGCTCATCATCAACCGCTAATTGTGATAATACTTGCTGTTGTTGTTGCTGCCAAACTAACGCCCGTTGATGTAAAATAATCCCCGCTGCCGTCAGTTCAAAGCTTTTACCTATTCGAATGAGTAAATCAACACCGACCTGCTGTTCAAGCTTTTTAATATGCTGACTGACACCCGGTTGCGTCATAAAAAGCTGTTCTGCTGTGTGAGTAAAATGCCCTATTTCAACCAGTTTAATAAATGTCGTTAACCATTGTTGATTTAACATGCTAAGCCTCTATTGCATCAGATACTAGATCGCAGCCATCTATGTACACTCTCATTAATGGCGATCAAGCAAGACACTAGCATAGCCATTTTTAGGCTGACGATCACACAGTAAATAATATAAATTTATCGTTATACTAATTTTTGATAAATTGAAAATCATCGCAGTGATATCTGAGGTGCTAGCTTATCTCCACAAACGGGGAGAATAACTGCAATTTAGGCTAACAAGGAATATGGAAACCAGCAGAACCACATTTGGCTTATGTCAATCAAACTGGTTATTGTTTGCTAGTTTGGCGCAGTCCCGTATTACAGACTTAATCAATAACGAGCCGTTTGCAGATTATTGAACTGCGGTAACGAACGATCTGCTCATGGTTATCACACCCACTTACATTTTCTAATTAAGCATTAAATGATTTAACTTCTGCATCGGTTAAATACCGCCACTGCCCGACTTCCACATCGGCGTTGACAGCACCAATGCTTTCACGATGAAGTGAGAGTACTTTATTACCGATTGCGGCAAACATGCGCTTAACTTGATGAAATTTGCCTTCAGTTAATGTCAGCAAGACTTCTTTGGCTGTGATGATTTGCAATACCGCCGGTAATGTAAGCCCTTGCTCACCATCAAGAGCAATGCCTTGTAAAAAACGTTCTGCTGCATCATCAACCAGCGGTTTGGCTAACTTAACCCGGTAGACTTTATGACACTCGCCTGAAGGAGAGGTAATCGCAAAAGTCCAACGACCATCATCGGTAATTAGAACTAACCCAGTAGTATCGGCATCTAAGCGCCCGGCAATATGGAGTTCAGATAACCGTTCAACATCCAATAATGAAAAAATCGACGGATAGACACCATCAACATTTGAACAAAGCATATTGGTGGGTTTATTGATTAACAGATAACGAAACGCTCGAGCAGTAAGGTTTTGACCCTTTAAGGTAATTTGATTATTTTCATGCACCTGAACAGCTTCATTCCTAACAGCCACACCATTTACGCACACCTCACCATTATGGATATGTTGGATAGCGTCACACTTTAATAACTCAGTACTTTTACAAACAAATCGATCAAGACGCATAAATAACCTTAACTTGGGATAATCATTTTCTATTGGCTACTCAAGCGGATATTATGCCACAGACATAAATTGCTATTACTATTGGTATTGGTATTGGTGTTGGTGTTAGGGGAAATAGCCAACACATTACTAAAGCAATAAAGAGCAAAGATATGTAACACCGACACTTAACGCAAACCCCACCAACATCATTGCAATAAAAAACCATTTGTGAAAAAAATTGCTTCCTTTAAATACCAAATACGATTTACTGATGCTGTTACCGAGTAAAATTAACAACAATAATTTTATTAAATCAATACCCTGCGGATTCATCGACCATTCGGTCATCACAGAGACTAGAATGGCATGAGCTTCAAAAAATGATACTAGCAAAGTACTGATCCCTCGAGATAGACCAAGTTCACTGCCGATAAAATTCATGCCATAAACAAGTGCGAGGATAAAAATAGATAACTTAGCGACATTTTTCCAGCTTATTGGATGATCAATTAATAGCTCAATATCAACTGTAGATTGTCTTGATTGGTTGCTTAAAAAAAGCAAATTGGATGGGATCTGCACATATGTAATCACCGTAATAAAAAACATTAACTGTGTGACAAAGGGTATGTAAAAAATAAAGGATAATTGGTCGGCCAAAAAAAAGATAATAAATAGGCATTCCAGTAACATAGAGCATAAGGCAAACAGCAATGTCAGTAACAAGTCACGCTCACTTGTTGATGCAAATTTTTTATCATTTAGTATTTGTATAAAAACTGCCGTGCTGGAAATAAATCCCCCCAGAAAACCCTGTAACTGGAATCGGCGACGTTTTGCTAGCAAGTGAAAACTAAAAAAGCTGAATAACTCAAGACAGGCAACTAAAGGAACAATTTTTAAAAGAGGAACGTAGGCTGCCACCACGAACAAAGCCACCAGCATGGTCATGTCAAACCATATATGTTTGTCTTTAAAATGATATGAGAGTGGCGTCTTATGTTCCATCGACAATATTTTCCCCCAACAACGATTTATCAAGGTGGACTAAATCATACATGATTCAGAACTTACACTGTTTAATCACCAAATTAACCACTTTACTCCAAGAAATCGACACGGAACATTATTTAATATAACTGAATTATACTGTAAGCCAACTTAAATCGCCGCCTCCCGTACTCGTATTGATAAAACCTTATCTTAATTTATAGTATCAATGACTTGAGATTGAGTTGATAAAAATTTTTACACTCCAGTTGGTCAAGGCGCATCATATACTCACGCTAAATAAACATCACTCACTTATACTCGAGTTAACCATTAGGGTTAGTCAACTTAGGCCAATACTTTAACAAATTGATTAATCCTTAGCACAAATCATTCAAACACTAATCTAAACTCAGTTAACTAACGTACTGAAGTGCAAACCCAATAACATTATGATACTCAATGCTATCACCACAAGACACTTCAAGGATCATTGAAATGGCATGGGAAGACCGCACGCCATTTGAAGCCATTGAGCACCTTTATGGCTTAACCGAATCAAATGTGATTAAACTCATGCGCTCATCACTCAAACCCAATAGCTTTAAGTCGTGGAGAGCCCGTGTTAGTGGCCGTAAAACCAAACATCTTAAACTGCGCCCAGAAGGGATTGATAGAGCCTATTGCTCAACGCAATATAAAATGCCTCAAAAGTAATCACATCAGTGATTAACTAAGGTAAAAAAGCAGCATAAAAAAGGGAGATGACGATGCATCGCCCTTAAGATTTATAAGTACTTTAGCCCTCTTTTAACATGTCACTGCACGACTTATTAAGTAACTGACGACAACGCCATACCCCAAGAATCGCCACAATGATTGCTCCAGCAATTGGCGTTATCCCCCACCAAGGCCAATGCATATAAACGACCAACTCAAACACTTGGGTTTTAAGCATGTACAAAGCAAACTCAGCAACAATGACTGCCAATAAACCTGCGATGGCCCCAAGCAAAGCAAATTCAAATCCAGTAGCCGCTCTTAATAACCAACCTGATGCACCAAACGTTCGTAATACCGCCAATTCTCGCTGCCGAGTCGCCATACCAGCTTCAGTCTGGGCTATCAGTACTAAAGCACTGGCCAGTAACACTAGAACCAACACTAATGACAAAGATAATGACACTTGATCGATAATTTGTCGTAACTGTTCAACCATAGCGCCAACATCAATAATCGATACCGTCGGGAATTGTTGGATCAATTGCAGCACCACTTTATTCGCGCTCAGTAGGCTGCCGTCCGCGGCTAATTGCGCATCATTAAGATGAAAGCTCGCCATCGAGGTATAAGCAAATGGCGCCAATGCTTCTGGGGTAAAAATCATAAAAAAATTAGGCTGTAGAGTTTCCCATTGAACCTGCCTTATGCTGGAAACCTTAACCGAGAAGGCTTGATTATCTATGCTATAGGTTAGCTTATCGCCCAACACTATACCTAAGCGATCAGCAACACCAGACTCAACCGACACATCATTGTTAGCCTGATTAAACTCACCTTCAAGGAGCTTATTATTAGGTGGTAAGGTCTCTCGATACGTTAAGTTTAGTTCACGAGAAATACCTACTCGCCCTTCAACACCGTCCTCAGACTGCTTGCCTGAAATCAACTCTTCATCATTAATATGCGTCAAACGACCACGAACCACAGGATAAATGTCAGTCGCATTAATATGATTAAGCGTCAAAAAGTCATTCAATGGTTTAGCATCTTCAGGCGCGATATTGACTAAAAAGTAGTTAGGGGCATTTTCAGGTAACTGCTTTTGCCATTCATTGAGTAAATCTTGGCGCAAAGCCAAAATCGTTAACAGTAATACTAACGCACTACTAAAACCGACTAATTGCACCGCATTTTGGCGCGCACGGCGGCGAAGACCAGCCAAAGCTAATTGGAAGGGATTGGTGGTTTTCATGCCAATACCATGACCAAAACGGATCATCACAAATCCAAGCACGCTTAATAACAAACCTAATAGTAGTACTGCAAGCACCACTGTCATGGTCAAGGCTAAACTTCTTGAATATAAATAGCCTAACAAAGCCATGGCAGCCAAACTTAATAGCAGATGTAACCACATCCCCAGTTGCAAACCTTCTAATTGACGCTGCAATACTCTTAAGGGCGGAATAGCTAACAAGCGCATTAATGGATAAGCCGAAAACATAAATGCACTAATCAAACCCGTGCTAACGCCTAGTAATACAGGGCGTAAGTATGGTGGTGAATAAGCGGCGATTTCTTTAGGCAGAAATGCCGTTATACCAAGATCAAGTAATACTCCGCCAAGCAGCCCCAGTGCAATACCCAGTAAAGTCACCAAAGACAGATGCAGTCCAAATAATACTCTAATTTGCTTACCCGAGGCGCCAAAGGTTTTGAGCATGGCAACGACATCATAATGGCGTTGGCAATAACGCTGCGCCGCAATACCAATCGCCGCACACGCAAGGGCTATACCGAGTAAACTGGCAAGCAGCAGGAATCGCTCAGCACGTTGCACCGCCGAAGCGATCGGAGAATCTCCCGACTGCACGTCTACCCATCGTTGGCTGTTATTGAGTAAAGGTTTAGCTTGCTGCTCAAATACGGTTAATTGATCAGCATTTCCGGTAAATTGGTATAAATAAGTCACCCTACTGCCTGGCTGAATAATACCTGTCGCCGCCACGTCATCTAGGCGGATCAGTAACACTGGCGAAGATGCAAACGGATTAAAACCAGCATCAGGTAAACGCTTAATCTCTTCGGTTAGTGATAGCTCACTATTGCCTAACTCAATGCTTTGCGGGAAACCAAGTAAACCACCTAGACGACTCTCAAACCATGCTTGACCTGTCTTTGGCAACTCCTGAGTGACACCACTACTGAGTTCGATATCGCCTTTTAATGGGTAACCATCACCTACAGCTTTGACCGTCACTAACTGAAATTTATCTCCGGAATATACCATCGAATTAAATTGCATATTGGTGACATGGGCGAGACCAAGCTTATCCGCTATGGTCAGCACTTGTGGGTCAAGCTCAACTGGCGAGTCAATAATACGGTCGGCAGCAATAAAGTTGGCCGCTTCACCGTTAATAGCAACTTGTAAACGCTCACTGACTCGTGCAAGCCCAGTTACTGATAACACTGCTAAGGTAATCGCCAATACAATAAGAATTAATTGCCCTTGAGCGAGTTCACGTTTAAACAAGCGCCACGCAATTTGCCATTCCATTAATTAACCTCCGCAGTAAACTCAGAGTGTTGTTGACTCGAGAGATTGACTACATTGGGTTCTGATAAGTGACCATTTTCCATCACTAACTGCCGGCCACAGCGCTTCGCAAGATGCAAATCATGAGTCACCAAGACCAGCGTGGTGTCACTTTCTTGGTTTAAAGCAAACAGCATATCGGCAATTTTGTCACCGTTTACACTGTCCAAGTTGCCTGTGGGTTCATCTGCAAACAATACTTTAGGCTCGCAAATAAAGGCTCTAGCAATGGCAACACGTTGCTGCTCGCCACCGGATAATTGTTTAGGTAAGTGATTTAATCGATGAGATAAACCAACACGCTCGAGCATGGATTGAGCTTTTTGTTTGGCATCTTTAACACCAGAAAGCTCTGCTGGTAACATGACATTTTCTAAAGCCGTTAACGTGTCAACCAACATAAATGACTGAAAGATAAAACTGACTTTTTTCTTACGCAATGCGGCTTTTTGTTCTTCATTTAACCCAGATAGTGCTACACCATCTAACACGATTTCACCAGAGCTAGGAGTATCTAATGCAGCAAGCAAACCTAGCAGTGTCGACTTGCCTGAACCTGATGGTCCCAAAATGGCGATACTGTCTCCTTGCTTGACTTCTATATTAATGCCGTTGAGGATAGTCAACTCTCCCTCTTGGGTCACGACAGTTTTATTGAGGTTAGTTACAGTAATGGCACTGATATTTCGATCGATATTATTAGACATACAATCCTTCTTCTATTCGTCACTTAAACGCGTGCTTAGTAGTGTGTTTTTACTGATAGTAATGAGTGTACCAACCTATGCTGCCACGATTTTGATATTGGGTGATAGCTTAAGTGCAGGCTATGGCATGTCAGAAGAGCAAGGATGGGTGCAATTACTCCGCAACGAACTGCCACAGCATCAAATTATAAATGGCTCTGTTAGTGGTGAGACCACGGCGGGAGGATTACGAAGACTCCCGGGTTTACTGACCTCAAGCCAACCTGACTTAGTTGTCATTGAGCTAGGCGGTAACGATGGATTGCGGGGTTTTCCGCCCAGCAAACTGAAATCAAATCTTACACAAATCATTACCTTATCACAGCAACATGGCGCCAATGTTTTATTAACCGAGATAATGGTACCACCTAACTACGGCCCTAGGTACGCCAAATCTTTTACTCAGATTTACCACCAATTGGCCGATGAATATAGCATTAAGCTAATACCCTTTTTCATGCAAGATATTGCGCCAGACAAATCTCTAATGCAGCGTGATGGCATTCATCCAAATGAGCAGGCGCAAGCTACTATTACGCAATGGATGTTACCTTGGATCACTCAAGTATTATCCGAGTAAACACTTAAAATTAAATGAGTTTTGCTTAATATGTTAAAAAAAAATTAATATAGTGATCAAAAGTCATTTTAATTTAAGCATCTGTGTTTAAAATGGACACAGCAAGCAGATTAAATCACAATCAATAAATAACGATAAACTTTAGACAACAACAAAGGCAATAAGGAAATAATATGTCCGTCAGTCGTCAAAAAAAAGTATACTTGCCAACAGCAACACGTAAAAATCAATACATTACCATTGGTTTTCCATTAACCGATGAATACCTTAATACGTATGCTGACTTAGAAACTTGTTATGATGAGTTTAGTAAACTTGTCTATCAACTCGCCGAAAAACAAGAATTATATAACGTCCACGTTGTCACCACAGACAAACTGCCTATGGTTCGTTTCCATAGCGAAGCTTACTGCTTAAGTTCAAACGAACAATTACGTTTCTTTTATAATCCAGCCCACCATGAAGCTAACCGAATCCACAGCACTCCTGGGTTTCGAGCACGCAAATTACGTATTGTGTTCCTAGCCACAGGTGATGATCTACGCAGTAATTCAGCGAGTTTCCACAGTAAAGTTCAGCATTTTATTTCTGAACTAGCGCCATTATTGCCCGTTAAGAATGTGCCGATTAAAATTCGTGACCATCAACATATTTCTTATGACTTTTTTGCCAAAGCCAAAGGCTTAAAAGAAACTTATGGGTATAAATTACGAGCGGTTGATAGTCGCTACCAACGTCGTCACTGTGAACTGCCTGAAAACGTCAGTACTCTAAACTACGTTACCATCAATATCCCAGTTGATCGCAGGATTAAAAAACAATTACTGGCTAATGATAATGTCGACTTTGGCAGTATTTATCAAAATGTTTATGACAAGTTTGTCCAAGCTACGCAAAGTAAACAATTAAGCCGTGTCGCTATGGTTGCTAATGGTAAGTTGCCATTGGTACGTAATAGTAAATATGAGCAACTTACTAGCACTGATGAATTCCAGATGATTGGTTTTGACCCAAATGTCCAATCACCAGCACCTATCGGTCACTGGGACAGCAATAAACTAGTCGATGTATTTCGTTTTGTTATTGTCGCTGGCAAGAGTGATGAAACAGATGAAGGCTATGGTCGCTTTATGAACCAAGTTGAAGATGCGTTACGAATATTTACGCAAGAATTTGATATCGACAAAGAACACGTTGATGTCATCTTACGCTTCCACCAGCATATTAGTTATAAAGCACAATAATCTGAATCATTCAGTTTGATGCTTAATATAAAAAACGACAGCAAAGGCTGTCGTTTTTTATGATAAAACGTTTTACTTACCATAATCAGATTAAACCGATTGATTGCGCTCAATCAGTTTATTCATGACAGCATTAACTGATAACGAGGCACCATGGGCAATTTTATCAGCCAGTTTTTTCTTCATTTGATATCTAATTTTGATGACTTGATGGGTTTTTACAAAGTTTAGAATCACATCATCACTGGTAGACACTTCATCAATCAAGCCTAAATCGATCGCTTGTTGACCATACCAATGCTCGCCAGTGGCGACTTTGGCTATATCCATACTTGGACGATAACGACCAACAAACGCCTTAAATAGCACGTGTGTCTCTTCTAACTCTTGTTGGAATTTAGCACGACCTTCATCAGTATTCTCACCAAATACCGTTAACGTTCGCTTAAAATCACCGGCAGTGTGTTGCTCATAGTCAATATCATGCTTTTTAAGTAAACGATTGAAGTTAGGCACCTGCGCTACAACCCCTATCGACCCAACAATAGCAAATGGTGCGGCATAGACTTTGTTAGCCACACACGCCATCATATAGCCACCGCTTGCTGCCACTTTATCAATACAAATCGACAAGGGGATATTGGCTTGGCGTAAACGGTCTAACTGACTTGATGCTAGGCCATAGCCATGAACCATACCGCCACCACTTTCAACATTAACCAGCACTTGATCATCTTTATCGGCAATCGTTAGAATAGCAGTCACCTCTTCACGTAATGAGGCAACCTCACTGGCATCAATACTGCCTTTAAAATCAATTACAAATACTTTCCCTTTGGTTAAATCTTGTTTCTCAGCGGCTTTCTCTTCTGCTTTTACTTGCTTTTCGTAGGTCTTAAATTGCTTTTTAGTCAGTAGTTCTTCTTTCAACTCATGTTTAAGTTGAATTAGCTCGTCTGAAATATCGGTCAGGCGTAATTCACCTTTATCAGCTTTATGCTTCATGCTGCTAGCGAGCACCAAGATCACCACGGCAGCTATCGCTAGCACTATTGTCACAGCTTTCGCTAAAAATAAGCCGTATTCATATAAAAATTCCAAATCTCGCTCCATACAAGGAAAACATTCTGGCGACATTTTAACAGTAATCACCAATAAATAGAGAATAAAAAACCCAGCAAATTGCTGGGTTTTAATTAAAAACGAACACTAATTAGTAAGTATTAGTTACAACTCTTAATAACATCGCTATTTGACACGACTATCGTTGCTTGTCCAGCACCTGCCGACTTAGCAAATCCAGCTACTTGAGATTGCATTTCAGCCGTTGCTGCAGCAGCCATACCGTCAGTGACACCTTCCACTTCACCAGGGCTCACAATAGAACTGTGATGACCTTTAGAGAAACGAACCGCACCTGAGCCTGGCATAGTTGAATCAACACAACCTAAACCAATTGCACTAATTAAAGGCTCAGTACCCGATAATGGGAAGCCTTCAACACTGTTAGGCAATGTCTGGTCTGGTAAGTTTGTCGCGTCGCCAGCAACTTCAATTAAGTGAACAGGTAAACCTGTTGCCGCTAACATTGCACCATGGTTTACAGGATCTGCAGAGTCCATAGCTGTTTGTACCGCTAATGCAAACGATGGAAGAAATCCAGCGTATACCGCTTGTACTAACGCAGCATATTCAGGAGTGCCTTCTTCGTAACCGGCAGTATTTGCCGTAGCTAATAAAGCAGCGAACGTGCTTGAGGCCGTGACATTATCAAATAATTGTGGACCAAAAGCAGCAGAGCCGGCAAATGCGCCAGCCAAACCACCCGCAGGAGCCACTAACGATGCTGCGTTAATCGCATAAGCGTTAGGTAAAGTATCGCCCGTCATTGGGTTAACTAAACCTGTGCTGGCATAAGTAGCAAATGTTGTTCCTACAATGCCACCTAAGCTTAAGCCTTGCGCACTGATTTTTGACACATCAAACACTTGTGGTTGATTTGCCGCCGCTAATTGCTGCGCCATTCCGGTCAATAATAAGCGTAATGCTAAATGGTCTAAGGTTGCCTGACGGAAGTTATCACGCACCGTTAATGTACTGGCAATGTTAACAAACACTAGCGGGTTACCATTTTCGAAAGCATCAGGAGTACCAATAACATTACCAAATGCAGGTGCTGTTGCTGAAATCTCATAGATACCATCTTTATCTAAATCAAACGAGCGAGCACCATGCAAAGGCATATCGATTGAAATAGTCGCCACACCAGCAGCTGCATAAGTTCCTGCATAAGCTAGCGCCATTTCTTTACCACCGCCTAAACCATGCATAGCAATTGTCACAGGCCAGCCATTGGTTGGTGCAACAAATGCATCACCTTGAAACGCTGCTAATTTAGCCGCGTTGGGTATGGTAATTTGCACTGGAATCGTTTCATAACCTTTAATAGCAGGGATTGGGTTAAGACGAGTTAGATGCTTAGTTTTATCAGCTGATGTGCCGTCGTCAAGCATCCATTGCTTACCAGCAAGTAATGCAGGATTGGCTAACGCAGCTTGTGGGTCAACACCTTGTTCAGACGCTTGAGCGAAGAAATTAGCTTGGCTTAATGTTCCCGCCTGAAGTGACAACAATACTGAAACTGGACTATCACCTTGAGCAAACCAGCGACCGTTTGGTGCAGTTGGCTTACCATCAACAACAGGAATCACACAGCTGGCAGAAGAACAGTCACCATAGAATGGCACTTTAATTTTTGCCGTATACACGTCGGCAATATTGGCTAGCGTATAAGCTAAACCACTCGCTTCCGTTAAACCAACAGCCTGAGCAACCGTGTAACCTGCTGGTGTTGGCGCTTGGACAAATGAAGGTGTATAGGCAGGATTAGATGCCATTAATAACTTAGTGGTTTCATATACATTAGCAACTGACTGAGTGGTAAATAAGCCAGAGTAAATAATATTGTCTGGATCAACACCATGGGCTGCTGCAGCCCCTTTTTCGTAGCTATTAACTAAACCTTGTAATTGTAACTGCGCTGCAGTTTCTAGCGGCTTAGTTTCAATATCTAATTTTAATAAGTTATACGTCGTCGATGCAGCAATACTTCGACCCAATGAGTCGTGGATTAAATCAGTTGCAACATATAAATAAGATTGGATCGGCTTAAGCGGCTTAAGTGGCACAATAACAACGTTGTTGCCTGAGGCTTTAGTCACAAAATCAACACCAAATGTTAATTCTTCACCCACTTTACAAGCTGAAACTGAGGCCTGTGAAGTACACTCAGGATCGGTAGATAATGAACCGCCCACTGTGGCTTCAAAAACGCGCACCGCGCCTGGCTGGAATACTGAGTCAGCATCAATCGTTAATGCATTACCTTGAAGGTCTTTTGCTAACTCCATTGTTATTGATATTGGTGAGCTAGTTGACCATCCATCTAATGCACCCAGTGCAGTTTGAGGATTGGTATAATCGACACCGGTTTCACCCGGAATTGTCAACGTGCCATCCGTGGTGCCACTAAACAATAAATCGTTCGGTAAAGGTAGCTTGCCATTAGCAGGATCGAATTGAACGTGTGATAAAGGCACCAAAGGTTCAACATTATCTTTTGCTTCGTTAAAAGTATCACCACCACATGCCGTTAAGCCAAGAGCAGATGCAATTGCAACACCCAAAATGAGTCTTTTCATCTTTTTTTCCCCAAATCTTGTTTTAATAATTTTGTTTTCCCCAAGAATTGGTCACAATAGTCCTATCATGCGACCAAATAAGGACTTATGTTAGTCCTCAACTATTCTCAAGTTAACGTAAAATTATTGAGTTAGCTACAAGTTTGTTACATGCAAATGACCTATTCATACACAATTATCAATCATTTGTTTCAAACGGTCGTTTATTTTTTATCCGGTACTAGATTTGACGGGCGATTGCGCGTAGAGGAAATAATTAATCATGTTGGAATATCAAGCGACAAAAGATTTACTGAATAACAAAACAATCTTGGTTACTGGTGCTGGAGACGGTATTGGCCGTGCAGCATCAATCGAGTTCGCGAAACACGGCGCAACCGTTATCTTACTGGGTAAAACGGTCAAAAAACTTGAAAATGTATACGATGAAATAGTGAATGCTGGATATCCAAAACCAGCTATTGTGCCCTTAGATATGAAAGGTGCGACTGAACAGAATTATATTGATATGGCAGACACCATTGCTGAACAGTTTGGTTGTTTAGATGGCTTATTGCATAATGCGTCACAATTGGGGGCATTAGGGCCATTTGAGCATATTGATTTAACCTCTCTTGAAACCATTTTAAAAGTGAATGTCACCGCTCAAGCCATCATGACCAAATCGTTATTGCCGATTATGCGCAAAAGTGAACATGCCTCAATTATCTTTACCTCAAGCAGTGTGGGTCGTAAAGGGCGTGCTTATTGGGGACCTTATGCTTTTTCTAAATTTGCTACCGAAGGCATGATGCAAGTTTTAGCCGATGAATGTGATAACACTTCCGTAAGAGCCAATAGTATTAACCCAGGTGCGACTCGCACTGAAATGCGCGCAAAAGCTTATCCTGGTGAAGATCCACAGACATTGAAAACAGCACAAGAAATCATGCCTACTTATTTATTTTTGATGGGTAATGAATCTATTGGTACAAATGGCCAAGCATTCAACGCTCAATAATCAGCTGACATAAGGCTAGATTTTAGTTTTTACTGAGATGACTTTAGCTTTGCATAAAAAAACGGAAGCCATTGCTTCCGTTTTTAGTGTGAATGAGCATCTAGCCTAGAAGCTCATATTCTCGGCATTCTGGCTAACTAACTTATCACCAATACCTGTAACCAAAGTGAGCTGTTGCACATCGGTGAATTTACCGTTTTTGGTTCGATAATCCACAATCGCTTGTGCTTTGGCTTGCCCAATACCTTTGAGCGCTTGTAATTCTTCTGCGCTGGCTTTATTTATATTGATCTTTTGCATTTTGGTTGATGTTGTCTCAACCGTTTTGGTCACTTTTTTTGTGGGTTCGGCCATCGTCTTAGCCGTTTCTGCTGCATAGGTATGGCTACTGAGCAAGCAGCAGGCCCCTAAAAACACTGCTGTTAAAGTCAATGATTTCATTCGATTCTCCTTTCTTTCCTTGATTTGCTGGTATGTTGTCCTTCTCCATTACCAAGCTCGAAAGATCCGCAACGCTTTACCGTTTGCGGATCGGAGGCTAAATGTAGTCAATAAAATCGAATTGTTCAAAAAAAATACATATTTTTTATTCACTCTTGTCGACTGTTTGAGTTTGTTTCGATTTACTTTTAGACATCATTGACGACGTAAACTGCTTTAATTCGCCCAGTAAATGCTGATGTACATGTGATAATTTAGGCTTATTGTGTTTATTAAAGGCAATGGGACGACACAAGGTCATCGCTTGATAACCTAGCCGTGCGGTAAGTAAACCACCACCAAGCCCTTGTGCAATTCGGGCAGATAACTTACCAGTCATTTCTACTGATAATAATTGGGTTCCTAAATCGGTAATCACCTCGGTACTGCCTGCATAAATAATATTAGTCACAATGCTACGGATCAGTTTTATACGGCTCCAGTACCCCAATTCCACCGCATAAATTGCAGCAACTTCATTAATCATTTTTTGATTTCGCCACAAAATAATAGCCATATCCAAAGCAGCTAATGGACTTGCGGCTAATAGTAATGCCGATTCAGCAGCAAAGCGGTTAACACGTTTCTTGGCCAGTAAATCACGTTCGGACAACACAATATCTTCAAATAATAATACAATCTCAGCATCATTATGTTCATGGCTACAGGCTTGTAAATATTGTTGTTTAGCCTGGTTATTAGGATATTTTGCCAATATTGGTGCCAAAAATGATTTGGCCTCGCCCATTTGCATACTTAGTGACAATCGTTCAGCTTTAGCTTGATGATCGCTGACCTTTTTAAGATTAACTAATTTGCGCCATTCTTTGAGGGTAATCACACATGCCCACAAACTCACAATAGCCAGCACTGCGGCATAAAAACCAAATAGCCATGGACTTTGCTGCAAAGAATCAATTAAGCCCATCACGGTTTGCACTACAACCAATAGCACCAAAGCAAATACTGACAGTTTGGCCAGTAGCGACCAACGCTTTGATTTTGGAGGTTGAATGCTTTCTTCCATTGATGCTGGTAATTCTGTTAGTGATTGCTCACAAATAAAATCAACTTCTTCAAACGATTTAGTCGGCTTAATAGTTTGTTCAGCAGAATGAGTTTCATCTGCCACAATAAGGTCTGACTCGGTAAATAATTGCGATTTCTTTATCGGCGAATTGCGTGTAGGTTCATTCATAACTAATGCTCACATTTATTCTCAAAATAAAAACTATTAAGATAATTTATCGCCTAATAGAAACTCCAACAGGTGGTCGAGACGAATGTGTTCGAATTGCGGATTATTATCATGCATATGGCTCAAGTTGGGCGGTAGAAAAGCACTAAAGCTAAAGCCTTGTTGTTGCCAAAACTGAGCATCGGGTAATGATGTAGGTACATCTCCTGGGTATACAGTGACTTGCTTACCATCAAGCCCAGTGCCTTTTACCACTTCTTGTTGACCCCCCGCTATATTAACCATCCCGTGCTGAGTGGCTTTAATGGCACTTATCGCCATGGTTTCAACTTCACTGCCTTCAAAGTTGGCATAATGCTGGCTTTGTTGCAGCATGGCGGTTAACAAACTAAGCACATGACTTTGCTGATCACGGGTCACTCGGTCTACTTGGCTGGCAGCAAATAACACTTTATCTATCCGTGGTGAAAATAAACGTTTAATTAAGCTCGATTGGCCAAACTGAAAACTTTCCATAATGCTGTTTAACGCACGCCCCATGTCATTAAATTGTGCCTGACCATGATTAAGTGCGTTTAAACAGTCAACCAATACTAGTTGACGATCAAATCGAGAAAAGTAGTCGCGGTAAAAAGGCTTAACCACTTGTGATAAGTACTGATCATAACGGCGTTTAAGAACGTGGTAGTTTGAGTCACTTGAGCTTGCTGATAATTCTGTGTGCTCAATAGGACTTAAACTAAGCAAGGGAAAGAATGTCAATAATGGAGTATTTTCATACTCTCCTGGTAATAACATGCGCCCAGGCTGCGCGTGGTAAAAGCCCTGTTGTCGTACCAAATCAACCAATAAGATTTGATACAAATCGGCAATGTGTTTAAGTTGCTGCTCGTCAGCTAATTGACTTAAGTCTAACTGTTCTACAGCCTGATTAAATGCACTGAATAAAGGTGAGTGGCGTAAACATGACACATTAATTTGTTGTGATAAGCACCATTGGCTGAAATCTTGTTTAAGCATAGGTAAATCAAGTAACCACTCACCGGGATAATCAACAATATCAACATACAAGGTTGCGGTATGGGTAAATTTAGCTAACAAACCTTGTTGTGGCTGGTACTTAATCGCTAAACGTAATTCAGTAATATTTTTGGTCGAAGCAGGCCAATAAGGAGGTGATGAGCTTAATGCATTCATTGCGCCTTGATAATCAAAACTGGCAATGTCTAAATCAGGTTGCATAGCCCGATTAACGGCAATTAACCGACCTTCACGTGCGACTTGCCACAAGGGTAGCGGATTGTGCTTAGCACTTTTACCGGCATGCAATAACTGATTGACTAAACCACTGATAAAAGCTGTTTTTCCTGCTCCTGATAACCCAGTAACGGCTAATCTGACATGACGATCTGTACTGCGATGAACCAAAGATTGCGCGGTTTGAGTGACACGAAACAAAGAACGGTCTAAAAATCTCATGATGGCTGATGGCCCCCCTAAAGAACAAGGGCGGATAACCGCCCATTAGAAGAATTAAAGACTATTGATTTGGCGTTTAAGATCGAAATTGTCTGATGTGACATGTTCCTCGAGTCGTCTTAATCGGACTTCTAATCCATTAAATTGACGATTAACATCAAACAATGCTTGCTTTGCAGGCTCACCTGCTTGCCAAACTTTCTTTTTAATTTCAATATCTTTGTACTGTTCCTTGTGTTCTAGGTCTTGTGGTTTAATATCTAATATCATCCATAATGCGATATAAATAACCAACACGACCCCTGTCCCACCCAGTAACAATATCGACACAGCAATCACTCTTACTAGCCATGTCTCAAAGTTAAAGTAATCAGCAAGACCTGAACACACCCCAGCCACTTTACCACTTTTTGGGTTGCGGTATAGGGTACGACCATTAGCTGAGCTCATGTTTTGCTCTCCATTCTGGTGATTCAGTATCTAAAATCGCTTCTAATGTTTCGATGCGACCACTCATTTTTTCTGCTTTAGCGATTAGACCATTAAGCTGATTGAATTCTTCCTCGGTGAGCCCCTGGCTCACTTGTCGCTTACTGCGATAATGAAGAACCAACCAGATAGGTGCCACAACCACCATAAAGATGATAATTGGTGCAATAAGAAGATCCATATCCATAACTCACCTCTGAATAAATTTACGCTTTCGATTTAGGTTGTGCTTTTGCACTCATTTTTGCTTTCAATGCTGCTAATTCATCATTGACAGAATCTTCTGCCTCTAATGCTGCAAACTCGTCAGCAAGGACGTTCTTTTTACCTAAATCATATGATTCTACTTGTGCTTCAAGTCCTTCAACTCGACGCTCGTATTGTTCAAACTTCATCATGGCATCATCAATTTTGCTTGAATCAAGCTGCTTCTTTACTTCAAGACGTGAAGTAGCAGTTTGCTTACGCATAATAATGGTTTTTTGACGAGCTCGAGCATCGTTCAGTTTTTCTTGAAGTTGGGCTATTTCGTCTTTTAAACGGGCAACATGTTCTTCAACAACTTGTAGCTCGTTTTCAAGACTGGTTAATAAACCAACCGTTTTTTGTTTCTCACCTAAGGCTGCTTTTGCTAAGTCTTCACGATCTTTGGATAGTGCTAACTCAGCTTTATTTTGCCAATCTTGGACCTGCTCTTGAACGCGAGCAATTCGGCGAAGTAATTCTTTTTTCTCAGCTAATACTTTTGCAGAGGTTGAACGAACTTCAACAAGTGTGTCTTCCATTTCTTGAATGATAAGACGGACCATTTTTTCTGGATCTTCTGCTTTATCAAGTATTGCGCTAATATTTGAATTAACGATATCGGCGAAGCGAGAGAAAATTCCCATAATGTGTTCCTCAAAGTTAACATGGATGTCGCAATAGGTATTACACATTACGTGCCAACATTTCCAAATACAATAATATCAATCGTTTAAACAAAAAATTAACTTTTTCTTTCATTTATTACTTAAGCCATTTATCATGATTTTCACTAATTATTAGTCGAATTCACCAACAATTTTGCGAGTAAGCTAACTGTGAGCAAACAATTCCAGCAAGATAATCTCATCGGCCAATCTAATGCTTTACTTGAAGTATTAGAACATGTGTCTAAAGTTGCGCCATTATCAAAGCCTATACTCATCATTGGTGAGCGCGGTACTGGCAAAGAATTGATTGCTGAACGATTACACTACTTATCGCCTCGTTGGGATCAAAACTTTATCAAATTGAACTGTTCTTCACTGAGTGAAAATTTACTAGAAAGTGAACTGTTTGGCCATGAGTCTGGTGCATTTACTGGTGCAAAAGGACGACATGAAGGCCGTTTTGAACGCGCTGACGGTGGCACACTGTTTTTAGATGAGTTAGCCAACACATCTGGATTAATCCAAGAAAAATTATTACGTGTTATCGAATATGGTGAATTTGAACGGGTTGGTGGCAGTAAAACGGTTCAATCTGATGTTCGGCTTATTTGTGCCGCCAATGAAGATTTACCCACCTTGGCTGACAATGGTGAGTTTAGAGCAGATTTACTCGATCGTTTAGCCTTTGATGTGATTACCTTGCCCCCATTAAGGCATAGAACCGAAGACATTATGCCGTTGGCAGAACATTTTGCGATTAGTATGGCAAGACAACTATCACTAGAGTATTTTGGTGGATTTAGTCCACTCGCGATAGAACAATTAATGATGCACCGCTGGCCTGGAAATATCCGCGAATTGAAGAACGTTGTTGAGCGAAGTGTGTATCGTGAAGGGGCTGATGGCCAAGAAATTGATCATATTATATTAGACCCGTTTGCATCGCCCTATCGTCCGGTTAATCGAATCAAAACCCGCGAGCGTCAATCGGCGCCAGTTGAACATGTTGCAGACATCATCACAGAACACCAAGCGCCAAGTACTGAAACAGATGCATCAGTGTTGCTCAATAGCATCGAATTTCCAATAGATTTTAAAGAATATACCGAAAAAAGCGAAATAGAATTATTACAACGCGCGTTAGCTGAAGGCCAGTATAATCAGAAAAAAACCGCAGATTTACTAGGTTTAAGCTATCATCAACTGCGCGGAATTTTGAAAAAGTACAACTTACTCGACAAGAGCTGATTCTAGGTGGGACATGCTCATTGCCCCAATGCAATGAACACTGTTAAAATGTACCTTCAAAATCGAAAAAATATGATCACACTATGCCTGTTATTGTAAAACGCTGGTATCAGCTGATGTCTTTATGCCTCGCCAGCATCATGTTGACTGCGTGCGGACAGGCTCAATTGCCTTCTGGCTTGGTATATTGCAGTGAAGGTAATCCAGAAAGCTTTAATCCTCAGCTTGTGACATCAGGAACCACTATTGATGCCACTTCTCACCAAATTTACAGCCGTTTAGTTAACTACAGCCAAGAAAAAGCCGTTATCACACCCGGTTTGGCGACATCATGGCAGGTGTCTGACGATGGCTTAAGTTATCAATTTACCTTGCGTGAGCATGTGAGTTTTCATAAAACACGCCATTTTAGTCCCAGCAGAGACTTTAATGCAGATGATGTATTGTTTTCATTTAACCGTATTATAGATCCGCTCCACCCCTACCATTTAGTCAGTAGAACTGGTTATCCATTTTTTCAAAGCATTGGATTTGCAGAGTTAATCGACAATATTGAAAAAGTAAATGACTACCAAGTTATCTTTCATTTAGTGCGTAAAGATGCATCTTTTTTATCTAATCTCGCTACTGATTTTGCCGTTGTGTTATCGGCTGAATATGGCTATCAGCTTTTAGTCCAGGGCACCCCTGAAGATATTGATTATTACGCCGTCGGCACGGGTCCTTTCCAGCTAAGCCAATATGTGAAGAACGAATATATTCGTTATAAAAAGAATCCTGTTTATTGGGGCCCCACGGTTGAGATCGATCAATTAGTGTTTGATATCACTCCCAGAAGCACCGCACGTATTGCCAAATTAATTACCGGTGATTGCAGTGTGTCAGCACTACCCAAAGCCGGCGAGTTAGCCGTGCTTGATCAACATAAAGATATTATTGTTGATGCCAAACCTGGACTAAACGTCGCATTTTGGGCCTTCAACACTCAAAAACCACCGTTGGATGATGTGCGAGTAAGACGAGCCCTTGCACATGCTATTGATAAAAAGAACATTCTAGACGTGGTGTACAATGATACCGCAGTAGAAGCGACGGGGGTGTTACCACCAGCATCTTGGGCTTACAGTAAAAATTTATCGCCCAATGAATATAATCCTGAAAAAGCCAAGGAATTACTTAAACAAGCAGGTGTGTCTAATTTATCGATTAATGTGTGGGCCATGCCTGTAGCGCGAATATATAACCCGAGTGCACTGAAAACAGCTGAGCTCATCCAAGCAGATTTAGCCCGAGTTGGGGTAAAGCTGAATATCATTAGCTATGATTGGAGTGTGTTCACACAGAAGCTAGCCAGTTCCAATTATGATTCGGTTCTCATTGGTTGGAATGCCGATAATAGTGACCCTGATAATTTTTTCACTCCGCTACTGAGTTGTGCAGCGTTAGCATCTAACAATAATCGCTCTCGCTGGTGCCAAAAAGACTTCGAACATCTATTAACTCAAGCTCAGAGCGTGTCGACCCAACCTGAACGTAAAGCGTTTTATCAATCAGCGGAAGCCATTATTAGCGATCAAGTTCCGATGGTGACGCTCGCTCATGCTAAAAAAGTGGTGTTAAAAAAGAACAATATCACTACCATGCAAATTAGGCCTTATGGCGGTATATCTTTTGCTAAAACAACCCAAATAATAGAGGGAAGCGAATAAATGTGGCGATACCTTTTTAGTCGCATAACCCTGTTTATGGCTACATCATTGATAATGATAGCCGTATTATTTATGGCATCGGGGCAGTTTCCTGTAAGTAAAGCGTATTCACTTTCGGGTATCCAATATCCAACGATTGAACAACAACAGCAAATTGAACAGGATTACCAATTACAAGATAACCAACTACTGCAATTTACCGCTTACTTGCGCCAACGCTTATCAGGTAACTTTGGTATTTCCAGTAACTCACAGCAAGAAGTATTGGAAGAGTTAGAAGCGGTATTGCCAGCCTCTTTTGAATTATCGTTATTTTCTGGTTTTATTGCGGTGTTCTTTGGTGTTCCTATCGGCATACTCGCCGCGTTAAGCACTAATAAAGCACTGCAGAATAGTATTTTAGCTGTTACTTTAACCGGCTATTCTATCCCAGTGTTCTGGCTTGGCTTAAGCTTATCCATGTGGTTTGGGGTCAATCTTGGCTGGTTGCCTATTTCAGGACAGATTAATTTACTGTACGAAATAGAACCCGTCACAGGGTTTATGTTGATAGACACCTTATTATCCGAGTCGACATATCGGATACCTGCATTTCATGATGCATTGCTGCACTTAATATTACCGGCAGTAACCTTAGCAGTATTGCCTTTTACCTTGGTCGTGAGGATCACTCGACAAGCCATTTTAAATGTGATGAATCAAACCTATATTCGCGCCGCTGAAGCACGAGGCTTACACACGGCTAAAATTCTGTTTCGTCATGTATTGCCCAACGCCTTAATTCCGGTAATAAAAAGTATTGGCTTAATGTTAGGCTCATTTGCCAGTTATGGCATTGTAGTTGAAGTTATATTTTCATGGCCAGGAGTCGGCAGTTGGCTAGCATCGGGCATTTATCAACGCGATTATACTGTGATTCAAGCGGGTATTTTATCTGTCTCATTATTAATTATTTTCTTAAGCATTTTAATTGATTTACTGCATACAGCAATCAATCCAATGAGCAGAAAGGAATTGTATGCCTCGAATTAAGATATACCAAGAAGACCATATAGCCTCTCCTATGTGGCGGATGTGGCAAACATTTTCGGCAAATCCTTTTGCCGTGATAGGTTTGTGGGCAGTGATTTTTTTATTAATACTCACCATTTTCGCGCCACTGCTTGCGCCATATTCACCCGAAATGCAGGACCAACAAGTACTGCTGTTGCCGCCATCTTGGGATCCTGCCGGATCTGTAGAACACTTTCTCGGCACCGACGATCTAGGACGTGATATTTTTAGTCGTATTTTACACGGCGTGCAATTAACCTTTGGCATGTCATTAATTATTGTTGCCGCGTCGCTATTTATTGGCTTTATTATCGGTTCGCTTTCAGGAATGATGCGCGGAATTAAATCGAGTATTTTAAGTCATTTATTTGATGCTTTGCTGTCTATCCCTTCGTTACTCATGGCTATTTTAGTGGTTGCCGTAATGGGACCTGGGCTTAATAACGTGTTTTGGGGCGTTGGAATTGCCATGGTTCCGCAGTTTGTACGCGCGATCCATCTCGCTGTGCATGAAGAGCTTCAAAAAGAATATGTTACTGCCGCAAAATTAGATGGTGCAAATTCATTGCAAATTTTTTGGTATGTCATTATGCCAAATGTGTGGGATGTAGTAATTATTCAGGTCACAATGGCCATATCAGCAGCAATATTAGATATCGCAGCATTGGGTTTTTTAAACCTTGGAGCTCAAGCACCGAGTCCAGAATGGGGGGCGATGGTCGCACAAGGGCTGGATAATTTGTTACTCGCCCCTTGGACGGTTACTATACCGGGTGTCGCAATCTTGTTTACCGTATTATCGGTCAACTTAGTTGGCGATGGTTTACGTTCTGCGCTTGCACCGATAAGAAATTAACCTATGCCTTTACTTGATATTCGTAATCTCACCATTGAATTAGATACCCCTGAGGGCACAGTAAAAGTGCTTGAAAAAGTCAGTTTGACCATCAATCCCGGAGAGATCCATGGGCTGGTAGGTGAATCAGGCTCGGGACGCAGTTTATTAGCCAAAGCAATATTAGGCGTGCTCGGTCCTAATTGGCATATTATTGCCGATCGTATGATGTGGGATGGAAAAAATCTATTAGAAATGAGCGCCAAACAAAGACGTAACCTAATGGGTAGCGAAATGGCAATGATTTTCCAAGATCCGTCAGGCAGTTTGGACCCAGTCAAAACCATAGGTAGTCAATTAATCGAAGCTATGGTGCCCAACAAAAACATTCCTTTTTGGCGCCGTGGACATGATACCTATTTAAATGCCCAGAAATGGCTTCACAAAGTTGGCATAAAGAAGCCCAGAATGCTGATGAAATGTTATCCATGGGAATTGTCCGAAGGTGAATGTCAAAAAGTGATGATTGCGATGGCGGTAGCGAATCATCCTAAATTATTGATTGCCGATGAGCCGACCAACTCCATGGAGGTCAATACCCAAGCGCAAATTTTTAGGTTGTTATCGCAACTCAACCAACTGCAAAATGTGTCGATTTTATTAGTAAGTCATGAACTTGAAACCATGGTGCATTGGTGTGATAACTTAACGATTTTGTACAGTGGTCAGGTGATGGAATCTGGACCTGTGAGCGAAATGGTCGCAATGCCCTATCACCCTTATACTCGGGCATTATTAAAAAACCTGCCTGACCACACTGAGAAAATGCGTCACAAGGCAACCTTGCCCACATTGCAAGGATCGTCACCGTCGTTACAACATTTACCAGCCGGTTGTCGACTTGGTCCTCGCTGTCCAGAAGCGCAGAGAAAATGTGTAAAACAACCTAATCTTGAACATATAAAAGACCGCTATTTCGCCTGCCATTTCCCTTATCAAAGTGAGCAAGAAGATGACGACGCCATTGCTTAAAGTTACCGACTTAAGTAAACAATACTTAACTGGTTACAAGCATTTTAAACCTCAATACTATCAGGCATTATCTCCAGTTTCATTTGAACTGGGTCGTGGTGAAACCTTAGCGATTGTAGGGACTGTTGGTTCAGGTAAAAGTACCCTAGCCCGAATTCTCGTGGGCGCAGAACAACGCAGTGGCGGCGAAATATTTTTTGAAGGTGAAGCCTTAGGTTCACGTAATTTAAAACAACGCTGTCGTTTGATCCGGATGATTTTCCAGGACCCAACGACCTCGCTAAACCCACGTTTATCGATTGGTAACTTGCTTAAAGAACCCTTACGGTTTAATACTCAGCTAAACTCACAAGAGCGTAAAACCTTGGTGATTGAAACCTTAAGAAAAGTGGGCTTATTACCAGAACACGCAGAGTTTTATCCACACATGATTTCAGAAGGGCAAAAACAGCGAGTCGCTGTTGCGCGGGCCTTAATGCTTAACCCTAAAATTATTATTGCAGATGAAGCACTAACAGCTTTAGATTTATCGGTTAGATCTCAAATTATTAATCTGCTATTAAAGCTGCAAAAAGAGATGGGATTATCGTATATTTTTGTCTCGCATAATCTCAATATTATCCGACATGTGAGCGATAAAATCATGGTGTTGCAAAATGGTCATATGGTTGAAAAAACAACCACAGAAGCCTTATTTACTTCACCACAGCATGAATATACTCAGCGACTCATTCAAGAACAAAGTCAATTTATGCAAAAACGCTAAACTGCTCCAACCACTATGGTTTAGAGGCCGTTTTTGTAAAAATTAGTGCCATTTGGCCGCCGAACTATTTATCCTAGAGCCAATGTTAAAGGAAGAAGCTTAAATATGATTATTAAACCTAAAATTCGTGGCTTTATTTGTACCACAACTCATCCTGTTGGTTGTGAAGCTAACGTTAAAGAACAAATCGAACTCATTAAAGCCAAAGGCAAAATTGCTAATGGCCCTAAAAAAGTATTGGTTGTCGGCTCTTCAAGTGGCTATGGCCTTGCGTCTCGTATCACGTCAGCATTCGGAAGCGACGCTGCAACCATCGGCGTGTTTTTCGAAAAACCCAGCTCTGAAACTAAACCTGGTACAGCAGGTTGGTACAACACAGCGGCATTTGATAAGTTTGCTAAAGCAGAAGGCTTATATTCAAAAAGTATCAACTGCGATGCATTCAGCCATGAAGCGAAACAAAAAGTCATTGAATTGATCAAGCAAGATTTAGGTCAAATCGACATGGTGGTGTACTCGTTAGCCTCACCGGTTCGTAAAATGCCAGACACAGGTGAAGTTATCCGTTCATCACTGAAACCCATTGGCCAAACTTATACTGCCACGGCTGTTGATACCAACAAAAACACCATTATTGACACTTCTGTAGAGCCTGCAACTGAGCAAGAAATTACTGATACCGTCACGGTAATGGGCGGCCAAGATTGGGAATTATGGATGAGTGCGCTAAGCGACGCTGGCGTATTAGCTGACAACTGCAAGACAGTTGCATATAGCTACATTGGTACTGAATTAACTTGGCCTATTTATTGGCATGGCGCCTTAGGTAAAGCCAAAATGGATTTAGACCGTGCAGCCCACGCCCTTGACAGCAAATTATCTGCTACTGGCGGCTCTGCTAACGTTGCAGTGCTAAAAAGTGTCGTGACACAAGCAAGCTCAGCCATTCCAGTCATGCCGCTTTATATTGCTATGGTGTTTAAAAAGATGCGTCAAGAAGGCTTACATGAGGGCTGTATTGAGCAAATACAGCGTTTGTTTAGTGAGCGTCTGTATCGTGTTGATGGCCAAGCACCCGCAGTGGATAGTGAAAACCGTTTACGCCTTGATGACTGGGAACTTCGTGAAGAAATCCAGCAGCATTGTCGTGATTTATGGCCACAAGTGACTACTGAGAACTTGAGCGAATTAACAGACTACAATGAATACAAAGAAGAGTTTTTAAAACTGTTCGGTTTTGGTATTGATGGTATCGATTATGATGCAGAAGTCGATCCTAATGTTAGCTTTGATGTAATTGAATTATAAATAATATCGCTCTTAGCTAGTGTGAACAAAAAAGCCATAATGCCGTGCATTATGGCTTTTTTATTGTCTTAATCTTCAGCGATCACGCTGAGAATTAACACATGTTAGCATTGTGTCACTCACGCTGCATGTTGGATATATTCGCTGCAACACAAACTTAAACTATGGGTAAAAAGATAAGCAGTTGCGGTGAACCCGCTAACGATTTGGCTTGTTGATCTTCGATCATCTTGTCAGCAATCACATCTCGCTGCACAAACAATGGAAAATTCCTTAAGCTGACATCGTTCAAATTAAGCCAATTGCGATACAGGTAGTCTATTGCAACCCCTAAGCCACTATCATTGACCGCTTGCTGGCCACTTAAACGGATCATGGCACATCGTCCCTGTGGGATCGATTTAAGTTTAATCTGACTCGATTCTAACGCCACTGTCTCTAAGCTTGTCAGTGTCTCGTTATCTAACGAGACACCAATATCAATTCGATATTGCGCTTTAGCAGCTAACTCAGAGGTTGAATAAAACAGATTAAAGGTTTTACTGCCCATAGGAGATAAGCCATGCTGGCGACGCCATTCAATAAATCGCGCAATGGTTTGAGGTAATAACGAGGGATCACCATGATGTTCCATCACAGCTAATGTTTGCGCAGCAAACGAAACAATCTCAACTGAATAAGATTGCTCATCTTGCTGATTAACTTCTGTTTGAAACGATTGTAGCGGTTGTTGCTTAGCAAAAAAATTGCCCCAATCAGGTGCTTGTTGGAACGATTCAGGGCTTTGACCAATACTGCGAGTGAACGATTCGATAAAGTGTTGTTGGTTACGATAAGCCAGTTTTGCCGCTATACTGGCAAAAGGTACCTGCTTACCAAAACCTAATAAATGGGCAGCCTCTAAGCTTTTAAGCAGTTCGACATAAGCTTCAATTGATATGTGGTACAGCGCATAAAATAACGCTTCAAAGTGGCTTTGGGGAAGCTGGGCAATATTGGCCAACATGTTGAGGTCAACAGGCTCATTTAAGTGTTGATCTAAATAGGCAAGTGCCCGCTCAAATGCTTGATCTAGTCTGTGGCTCATGCCCTCTCCTTTTGAAGTAAATTATTGCAGCCTAATATTTATCATAACGAAAAAAATGTAAATTAACCTGTGGTTTCTGCGCGTCTAATCAGCGCATTTTGGGGTTAAAAAGGTGACGATGTAAACTAGTCGACTAATTGAATATCCAACCCCTCTAGCAAACTCAGTGCCTCAAATCGACTAAATATGGCTTGCTTAACGGTATTAGCCGTAATATCAATTTGATAATTCGACGCATCAGTAAAATTGGCGCCAGTTAAATTAGTATGACTAAATTGACTTAGATTAAGATCGGTTAAACGCAAATCGGCTTTAGTTAAATTAGCCTCTCTAAAGTCGACATCATGGGCACGACAATCAGCAAGTGTAAGCTCGGGTAAATTAAGTGAGTAAAAATTACTGCCGTCGAGCAAACATCGTTCAAACTGAATCGTAGTTTGGGTCATAAATTGTGGCCAATGGGCTTTAGTCCAATCAATACCTATAGCTTTACAGTCGCGAAAAATAACTGCATCAAACTCAGTACCAATCACAGACAACACACTCAAGTTACACTGACTAAAAGTACAATCGATAAATTGGCAATGATAGAAATCGCTCTGGTTAAAATCACATTGCATGAAGTAACAGCGCTCAAACGTAATGTTCTTGAACTGTAAATCCACTCCTTTAAGGAACTCGAATGAATCATCATTATAGTGCGATAAGGCAAACAATTTACTCGTTTGTTCTCTAGTTACCTTGCTCATGGTTGATATCCCCTTATAAACAAAAAGACCTAGACGTGAGCCTAGGTCTTTAATATTTCATTGACTACAAAAACGTAATTAGTCTGCTACAGGATACTCAATTTGAGCATCTGCCTTAAGTGAGGCAACTACAGCACGGTAATCAGCTTCGCTGTATTGAGGTGCAATACGCTGTTTAAGCGACTTAATCAGATTGTCATTAATGCCTTCGGCTTCATTGACCTTATCAACTACAATCACCGCATAACCAGTTGCTAACGCTGCGGTATCAATAGTGACACTATTCTCAGCAGGTGCAGCAATCTTAAAGGCTTTATTGGTGATAGCTTGATCGATATCCTGATTAAAACGACCTAACTTAGCTAACGTGGTTAATGATGCGCCCGTTAAGGTATCATTACCCGCTTTTAACTGTGCCATATACTCAGCAGCTTTATCACGAGCACCATCATTGGCTTTATCTTGCTTCAAACGTTCAACAATACCCGATTTAACATCAGCAAAACTCATGATGCCAGCAGTCTGATGTTTTTTCATGCGCACAACCACAACATGGTTTGGCGCAAGCTCAATGACATCACTATTCAAACCGCTCGCTAATACTTGGTCAGAAAATGCTGCTTTGATGAACTCAGGGTTATTGAACTCAGCGGGTACATCATCACGAGAAAATAACGCCGTTGATTGCACTTTGGCGTTAACAGCTTGGGCTGTTTCGGCTAAAGTATCCGGGATTTCGTAACTGGTATCAGCTAATTTGGTTTGTAAGCTATAAAACACATCAAGTGCTTTCTTTTCTTGAAGTTGAGCAACAATTTTCGCTTTAACATCTTCAAAAGCAGTAGCTTGACTTGCTTGAACATCTAATAGCTTGATGATGTGATAACCGAACTCACTTTTCACAATAGATGAAACTTGACCTTTTTGTAATCCAAAAAGCGCTTCATCAAATGCAGGATCCATCACACCTTGTTCAAACCAATCTAACTTACCGCCTTCTTGTGCGCTAAGGTTATCATCAGAATCCGTTTTAGCCACTTCGGCAAAATCTTCACCCGCGGTTAACTTAGCTTCAATTGCATCAGCTTTAGCTTTGTCGGAACTGTCATCATCTGTTGCGGCAACAAAAATATGCGCAGCAAGACGTTTTTCGGCTGTTTGATATTGTGCTTTGTTCTCGTCGTAGTAAGTTTTCACTTCTTCGTCAGAGACGTCACTGTTTTTAGCCATGTCAGCAGCATTTAATTCAACATACACTAGGCTAACTTTTTCAGGGCTCATGTATTGCGACACGTTAGCATCATAATAGCTTTGCGCTTCTTCATCAGACACAGAAACAGTTGATAAGAAAGGCGTTGAATCAACAACGAGATAACGGATATCACGAGTTTGACCTTGGACTTCAGCAAGTTGCTTAGCTTCACCGTCTAACACAAACTCACTGCCCACGAGTGCATTTAATAACTGACGACGGGTCATATCGACGCGCATCATGTTTCTAAAACTTGTGGTTTGATAGCCTAACTGACGCAATACCGCTAGATAGCGCTCATTATCAAATTTACCGTCAGTTTGAAATGCAGGCTCTTCAATAATAGCTTTTTTAATTTGCTCATCAGATACACGCAAGCCGAGTTTATTGGCTGCTTGATCAATGAGTTTGTCAGCAATTAAACGATCCAGTACGTTTTGTTTAATGCCATTCATATAACTTTCGTCAGCGGCTAATGCTGTAAACATTTCACCAAGCTGTTGCTCTATACGAGAGCGTTCATTTTGAAAAGCCTGCTCTAGCTCGTTGGCACTAATTTCGTCACCATTAACAACAGCAGCAGGTACACCCGTGTTCGAGCCTAAATAACTGCTCACACCGGCAAAAGCAAAAGAAAGTATCACAAGTACTAGAATTGTTTTTGCAACAATCCCCTGTGATCCTTCACGAATTTTTTCTAACATCTGAATTCTCGCTTGTTGCGATTAATAAAATAAAAAGGCGCATCACCTTGTGGATGCGCCTTATTGTAAATTATATGGAGTTATCAGACGCTACCACGGGTATGACCCAATACTCCCAATATTGATTATGCAGAACATAACAATATTGCTTTTCGTAAAAAGCACCGCCTAAGCAGTGCTTGTATTACGAATGCCTTACAAAGGCAACGTTATTAACTATGAGTTAACCGCGTCTTTTAGCGCTTTGCCAGCTTTGAACGCAGGAATGTTCGCAGCAGCAATTTTAATTTCATTACCCGTTTGTGGGTTACGGCCAGTACGTTCAGCACGTTGACGTACTTCAAATGTACCAAAACCAACTAGAGAAATCTTATCGCCATCTTTAAGACCTTCCGTTACAGCAGCGATAAAAGAATCCAGTGCGCGGCCAGCAGCAGCTTTAGAAATATCAGCACCAGATGCGATTTTCTCGATTAGTTCAGATTTGTTCATGTCATCCCCTTGAATGTTATTGTCGCGCCGCAACCAAATCTATGTTTAGAGCGGTCTGCGGAGGCTTTATTTTATAAGCTTGATAACACATCAAACTTAGTACGAAAACCAAAAAATGAAATTGGATACAGCTCAACGTCAGATGCCCCAAGGGCTTGGTGCGTCTGACTCTCCACCAACCTAGGCTACCACAGGTCAGCGTTTTGTTAAGCCCCTTTTTTGATTTTTTTTATGCTCTATAGCAATTTTTTGACTAACAAGCTATTTTTTGACCACTTCGAAGCCTTCAACTGGTCGCTCAAGCGCCAATTTTAGGACTTCATCAATCCAACGTACTGGATGAATGGTTAAATCTGCAATCACATTCGCTGGAATTTCTTCCAAATCGCGTTCGTTTTCTTGAGGGATCAATACGTGCTTGATTCCGCCACGATGTGCAGCCAATAACTTTTCTTTTAAACCACCAATTGGCAGAACTTCACCGCGAAGGGTTATTTCACCTGTCATGGCAACATCACTACGCACTGGATTGCCTGTTAAGCTCGACACTAACGCAGTACACATAGCCGCGCCTGCTGAAGGGCCATCTTTTGGTGTTGCCCCTTCAGGTACATGGACATGAATATCACGTTTTTCATAAAAGTCGTTATTAATACCCAAATTTTCCGCGCGGGCACGAACGACTGTCATCGCAGCTTGAATAGACTCTTTCATGACATCACCGAGTGAACCGGTATAGGTTAATTTACCTTTACCTGCTACAGATGTTGCTTCGATGGTTAATAAATCACCACCTACTTGAGTCCATGCAAGTCCGGTCACTTGGCCTATTTGGTTATTCGATTCAGCTTTACCAAAATCAAAACGTTGTACGCCAAGGAATGACTTTAAATTATCCTGGTTAACTTCGACTACTTTGACTGTTTTATCAAGCAGAATATGCTTAACTACTTTACGACAAATTTTTGATAATTCACGCTCTAATGAACGCACACCCGCTTCACGAGTGTAATAACGAATAATCCCTAAAATAGCACTGTCATCGACAATGATTTCTTTTTCTTTAAGGCCATTACGTTCAATTTGCTTGGTCAGTAAATGCTTCTTCGCGATATTAAGCTTTTCATCTTCGGTATAACCCGATAAGCGAATCACTTCCATACGGTCAAGTAAAGGACCCGGTATATCCATAGAGTTTGAAGTAGCCACAAACATTACATCAGATAAGTCGTAATCAACTTCAAGATAATGATCGTTAAACGTTGCGTTCTGCTCTGGATCAAGTACTTCTAACAAGGCTGACGATGGATCGCCACGCATGTCTGAACTCATTTTGTCGATTTCATCGAGCAAGAACAATGGGTTTTTAACGCCCACTTTGGCCATTTTTTGAATGACTTTACCTGGCATTGAACCTATGTACGTACGGCGATGACCACGAATTTCTGCTTCATCACGCACGCCACCTAGTGCAACACGGACATATTTACGTCCAGTGGCTTTAGCAATTGACTGCCCCAGTGAGGTTTTACCTACACCCGGTGGTCCAACTAAACACAAGATAGGTCCTTTAAGCTGTTTAACACGACTTTGAACCGCTAAATACTCAAGAATACGTTCTTTAACTTTTTCAAGTCCGTGGTGATCGGTATCAAGTACTTCTTGTGCTTTGGCTAAGTCACGCTTAATTTTTGAGCGTTGTTTCCAAGGCACAGCTGTCATCCAGTCAACATAGCTGCGCACAACCGTGGCTTCAGCAGACATAGGCGACATCATTTTAAGCTTGTTTAATTCAGCAATGGCTTTTTCTTTCGCGTCGGTTGGCATACCAGCGTCTTCAATCTTACGCGCCAATACTTCAAATTCGTCGTGGCTTTCGTCAATATCGCCTAATTCTTTTTGAATGGCTTTCATTTGCTCATTCAAATAGTATTCTCGCTGACTTTTTTCCATCTGCTTTTTAACGCGGGTACGGATGCGTTTTTCAACTTGCAGCAAGTCAATTTCTGATTCCATCATCGCCATCAGATATTCAAGACGCTCACCGACATTGATCATCTCAAGCACAGATTGCTTATCTTCAAGCTTCAATGGCATATGTGCAGCCATGGTATCAGCTAAGCGAGCCGCTTCATCAATACCCGATAATGAGGTTAATACTTCAGGTGGGATCTTTTTATTTAGCTTGATGTAGCCTTCGAATTGGCCAATAGCACTGCGTACTAAGACTTCTTCTTCTTTATCACTTAACTGCTCAGACTCTAGGTATTCAGCCGTTGCAGCAAAAAACTCTTCTTCTTGAGTGTATTTCTTGATTTTGGCACGTTGGCCACCTTCAACTAATACTTTTACCGTGCCGTCAGGAAGTTTAAGAAGCTGTAAAATAGAGGCTACGGTACCAATATCAAAAATGTCGTCTTTGGTCGGTTCGTCAAGATCTGCATCTCGCTGAGCAACTAATAAAATTTGCTTGTCTTGTTCCATTGCCGATTCCAGGCAACGAATTGATTTTTCCCGTCCTACGAATAGCGGAATTACCATATGCGGGTAAACCACCACATCTCGCAGTGGTAATACGGGGAGTTTGATATGCGCTTCACGCTCTTTAGTCATGGCTCGATTCCGTTTAATGAAATAGACTTAATACTGATTATATTGGGGTGATGTTATCAGTTTCAATGGTCAATACGAAAAAAGGAGTCCAATGGACTCCTTATTTTTCAACTTACTAGTTATCAGTACAATTATTGCTCGCCTGAAGCGGCCAGAGTCTCTGTATTTTCGTAAATCAAAATTGGAGCTGATTCACCTTTAACAACGGATTCATCAACAACCGCTTTAATCACTCCCTGAGTCGATGGAATATCGTACATGGTATCAAGCAAAATGCTTTCTACAATTGAACGTAATCCACGTGCACCCGTTTTACGTGACATCGCTTTTTGAGCAATCGCTTGTAATGCATCATCACGGAACTCAAGTTCGACATTTTCCATCTCAAATAATGCGCTATATTGCTTGGTTAACGCATTTTTAGGCTCAGATAGAATTTGTACCAGTGCAGCTTCGTCTAACTCAGTTAGCGTAGCAACAACAGGTAAACGACCAATGAACTCAGGGATCAAACCAAATTTCACTAAATCACCAGGCTCTACTTGGCTTAGTATTTGTGAAATGGTGGCTTTATCCGCCTCGCCTTTTACTTCTGCACCAAAGCCAATCCCGGTTCCTGTGTGAGCTCGTTGTTCAATGACTTTTTCAAGTCCAGCGAACGCACCACCACAGATAAACAGAATTTTAGAGGTATCCACTTGCAAAAATTCTTGCTGTGGGTGCTTACGTCCGCCTTGTGGAGGAACAGAAGCTACCGTGCCTTCAATTAGCTTCAGTAGCGCCTGCTGAACACCTTCACCCGACACATCGCGAGTAATTGAAGGATTGTCAGATTTGCGACTGATTTTATCAATTTCATCGATATAGACGATACCGCGTTCAGCTTTTTCAACGTCGTAATCACACTTTTGCAGTAACTTTTGAATGATGTTTTCAACATCTTCGCCCACATAACCTGCTTCGGTTAGCGTGGTTGCATCTGCCATAGCAAAAGGAACATTGAGTGAGCGTGCCAGTGTTTCAGCTAATAATGTTTTACCACTACCAGTTGGACCTAATAGCAAGATATTACTTTTACCAAGCTCAACACCGTCTTTTATTGCGCCATTACGTAAACGCTTGTAATGATTGTATACCGCAACAGATAGCACTTTTTTAGCTTGATCCTGACCGATTACATAGTCATCAAGATGTTTGCGTAGCTCATGCGGTGTCGGCAACTTGTCTTCATCACGCTTAGGTGAAATCTCTTTGATTTCTTCACGGATGATGTCATTACATAAATCAACACACTCATCACATACATAAACTGATGGGCCAGCAATCAGTTTTCTGACTTCATGCTGACTTTTTCCGCAAAAAGAGCAGTACAGCAATTTGCCGCTGTCACCGTTATTTTTGTTATCGCCCATTATTCTACCTCTGTTTCCAACTTAGGTTAACCCTAAGCGCTGCTTGTAGATACTTATCATAACCACATAGATGACTTAACGTCTTTCAGTACAGAATACCTGAAAGATTAGAGAAAATCAGCTATCGGTTTTAGCCGCGACTTGTTAGTAATGAATCGACAATACCATAATCAACAGCTTGAGTAGCACTCATGAAGTTATCACGGTCAGTATCGCGTTCAATGATTGCCAACGGTTGGCCAGTATGATCAGCCAACATTTGGTTTAATTTATTCTTGATGCCTAGGATTTCCTGAGCATGAATGGCGATATCTGATGCTTGACCTTGGAAGCCACCTAATGGCTGATGGATCATCACACGAGAGTTAGGTAAGCAATGACGTTTACCTTTAGCGCCGCCGGCGAGTAAGAATGCACCCATACTAGCAGCTTGCCCCATACACACTGTACTGACATTAGGCTTAATAAACTGCATGGTGTCGTAGATCGCCATACCCGCTGTAACTGAACCGCCAGGTGAGTTAATGTACAAATAAATATCTTTATCTGGGCTTTCTGACTCTAGGAATAATAACTGAGCAACAATAAGGTTAGCCATGTGTTCTTCTACTTGGCCAACTAAGAAGATGACTCGCTCTTTTAATAGACGAGAGTAAATATCATAAGAACGTTCACCTTTAGCTGTTTGTTCAACAACCATAGGTACAAGAGCATTGAGTACTGATTCTGGTGCTTTATGCATTATTCATTTCCCTAAAAATAAAAATGGCCCGCATGAGGAACCTCATACGAGCCATTATAAATGGCGAACCACTTGTTAAGTCAAGCTTAGCTTACGCTCGTCCAGTAGCCTTGTTCATAAATTCTTCAAAAGCAACGTCTTTAACGGTTACTTTTGCTGATTTTAACAATGCTTCAACAGCTTGCTCTTCAAGCGCTACGTTGCGCATGTTTTGCATGAGTTCTTTATTTGAGTTGTAGTATGAAACAACTTCAGATGGATCTTCATACGCTGAAGCCATAGATTCGATCAATGCGTTAACACGATCATCTTCAGCTTTTAGCTCGTTAGTCTTAATCACTTCGCCTAGTAGCAAACCGATTTTAACACGACGCTCTGCTTGCTCAGTGAAAAGTTCAGCCGGAAGTTCAGGCATATTTTCAGTTTGGCCACCAAAACGCTGCATTGCTTGTTGACGAAGCACATTCACTTCACCTTCAACAAGTGCTTTAGGGATAGAGATGTCATTTGCAGCTAATAAACCAGTAATAACTTGCTCTTTCACATTCGCTTTCAGCGCTTGCTCTAGTTCACGAGTCATGTTTTTACGGATTTCAGCTTTAAGTGCGTCTAAGCCACCTTCAGCAATACCAAACAAAGAAGCAAACTCATCATTCACTTCAGGTAAGTTAGCTGCTTGAACTTCAGTTAACGTAATAACGAACTTAGCCGCCTTACCTTTTAAGTTTTCAGCATGGTAATCTTCAGGGAAAGTCACTTCGATTTCGAATTCATCACCCGTTTTATGACCAATGATACCGGTTTCAAAACCAGGGATCATACGATTGCTGCCTAATTGAAGTTCAAAATCATCAGCTTTTCCGCCTTCAAATTCTTCACCATCAATAGAACCAATGAAGTTCATTTTAACTTTGTCGTCAGCTGTAGCTTCACGTTCAACAGCAGCAAAAGTAGCATGTTGCTTACGTAACGTTTCAATCATTACATCAACGTCTGCATCATTAACTTCAGCTTTAGGCTGTTCAACTGCAATGCTATCTAAACCCGTTAAAACAACTTCTGGGTAGATTTCAAATGTTGCAACGAATTCGAAAGAATCACCTTCAGTTGAACCAGGAGTAAATACTGGTGCGCCTGCTGGGTTTAACTTCTCAGCTACAATAGCTTCTATAAAGTTGCGTTGCATCACTTCACCAGTGATGTCTTGACGAATGGCTTTACCATAACGCTTGTTGATTTCGCCGATAGGCACTTTACCTGGGCGGAAACCTGGAAGACGAGCACGCTTAGCTTCACGCAATACATTGTCTTTAACCAATTTCTCGATTTGCTCAGCAGGTACAGAAATAGTTAGGCGACGCTCTAGGCCTTGAGTTGTTTCAACAGAAACTTGCATTTTTTTACCTCGAAATATGTCTAACGTTCTTTGAATGGTCGACAACTCAACCATTAGGTATTCGTTTCTTGACTACGGGTTTAGCTCTGATACCCAGCACAGCGATAATATCGATGCTGAAGACGCTGTTGGTATAGGTAGCTTATTTTTGATATTTATCAAGACGCGACATTATAGCTACCGTTTTTAACAGAGTCGAGCCTGAAAAGGTCGATTTACGTGATAAAAGAGCTAACTGATGGTCAATTTTGATGTGTTTGCACGTTTAATGCGCGAAATGAGTTTTTATCAGATTGGATATGGATTGCAGTAAATCAACTATGGTAAACAAATACATTTATCAGCAACACAATGAGTGTCTCAAAATACACGTTGATTTGAACAGAAAAAAATGGGGTGACTGATGGGGCTCGAACCCACGACAACCGGAATCACAATCCGGGACTCTACCAACTGAGCTACAATCACCATTGAAATGGTACGCCCGGCAGGATTCGAACCTGCGACCACCCGCTTAGAAGGCGGGTGCTCTATCCAACTGAGCTACGGGCGCATAGTTACAGCAATAAGCTGTTTCCTGTCTGGCTGAACAAGTTTACTTGTTCTATTACTCGCTACTATAGCAAATAACATTTAATTTGGTCGGTGATAGAGGATTCGAACCTCTGACCCTCTCGTCCCAAACGAGATGCGCTACCGGGCTGCGCTAATCACCGAAATCTTACTTTGTTTTCGAAATGTTTATTACTGCTATACAGTAACCTTGTTGTCTCGAGAACGGAGCGCATCTTAACTAGTCACCTTGATATCGTCAACGATTTTTTTAACTCTGGATGCTATATGACGAATTTAGCAGCAAAAACCATGATTAGCATCATAGCGCGAATAGTTTATTCACTGTATTTTCATCGTCTAGCAAATGACACTCTTCATTGCGCCTGCTAGAATAACCGCCGTTCGACCATCGACTTCAACACCTGCGTCACTCAAAGGAAACTCTACAGCCATGACTGCTCAACTTATTGACGGTAAAGCCATTGCACAATCTATCCGCACCACACTAAAACAAAAAGTAGCACTTCGAAGACAAGCTGGATTCCGCGCGCCAGGTCTTGCGGTTATTTTAGTGGGCAGTGATGCCGCATCTCAAGTCTATGTCGGCAGTAAACGCAGAGCTTGTGAAGAAGTCGGTTTTGAATCTCAATCTTTTGACCTGGACACAAGTACAACCCAAGCTGAACTATTAGCGTTAATCGATGAGTGTAATGCTAATCCCAATATTGACGGGATCTTAGTACAACTTCCTTTACCTGATCATATTGATGATTCAAAAGTCATTGAGCATATTCGTCCAGATAAAGATGTTGATGGTTTTCATCCATACAATGTTGGCCGTTTAGCTCAACGTATCCCGGTTCTGCGCTCTTGTACGCCGATGGGGATTATGACGTTAATCAAGTCTACCGGTATTGATACTTACGGTTTGGATGCTACTGTTGTCGGAGCGTCGAACATTGTCGGCCGTCCAATGACACTGGAACTCTTATTAGCTGGTTGTACTACAACCACCTGTCATCGTTTTACCAAAAACTTAGAGCAAAAAGTGCGTCAAGCCGATTTATTGGTTGTTGCTGTGGGTAAGCCTGGTTTCATTCCTGGTGAGTGGATAAAACCTGGCGCTATTGTGATTGATGTCGGTATTAATCGCTTGGAAAACGGCAGTTTAGTCGGTGATGTGGAATTTAATATTGCCGCCGAAAAAGCCGCATTTATAACTCCGGTTCCTGGCGGCGTTGGTCCAATGACCATTGCGAGCTTATTAGAGAATACTCTTTATGCTTGCGAGCAGTATCATAGCTAGTCCAGCTGGCTGCGGATGAATAATAAAAAAGCCTGCTATTGCAGGCTTTTTTGTTTTATGGGCAAACTAAATTACTTTTTACGCCATGTCGTTCCGCTAGGGCCGTCTTCTAACACAACGCCTAACTCATTTAAGCGATCACGCGCGATATCGGCTGCAGGCCAATCTTTTTCAGTTCGGGCACGGTTACGCTCAACAATTAGTGCTTCAACTTCTGCCACTTCATCGTCACTGCCCTCACCCTTAAAGAAAGCCTCAGGCGTTTGGCTGATAAGACCAAGTACATCGGCTAATTGCTTCAAGCTGACACCTAATGCCGATGCAGCTGCCATATCGGTTATTTTAAGACGATTAATTTCACGTACCATATCAAATAAAACCGAATAGGCTTCAGGCGTATTAAAATCATCATCCATAGCAGATTTGAATTTGGCAACAAACGCTTCAGCAGGCGCGGCGTCGACAGTCAAATCTAAATCTTTAATGGCTGTGTATAAACGCTCTAATGCTGCACGTGCTTGCTTTAAATTATCTTCAGAATAATTTAACTGGCTACGGTAATGACCTGACAATAAGAAATAACGTACAGTTTCAGCGTCATAATGCTTAAGCACGTCACGAATGGTAAAAAAGTTGTCTAATGATTTAGACATCTTTTCACGGTCAACCATCACCATTCCGGTGTGCATCCAGTAATTTACATAAGGCGTGTCATGGGCACAGCAAGACTGCGCAATTTCATTTTCATGATGTGGAAACTGTAAATCAGATCCGCCACCATGAATATCAAAATGTAAACCTAGATGCTTACTGTTCATGGCAGAACATTCAATATGCCAACCTGGGCGACCAGGACCCCAAGGTGATGCCCATGTAGGCTCACCGGATTTAGACATTTTCCATAGCACAAAATCCATAGGATTGCGTTTAGCATTATCAATCTCAACCCGAGCACCAGCTTGAAGTTGGTCAAGGTTTTGCCCAGAAAGCTGGCCATATTGAGGGAACGACGCAACACTAAATAATACATCACCATTACTGGCAACATAAGCATGGTCGCGATCAAGCAAACGCTGAACCATATCGATAATTTCTTCAATATGTAACGTAGCTCGCGGCTCAAAATCAGGTCGTTTCATGTTCAGCGCATCAAAATCTTGATGCATTTCGCCAATTAAACGCTCAGTAAGTGACTCACATGACTCATTATTTTCAGCAGCACGTTTGATAATTTTATCATCAACGTCAGTAATATTGCGCTGAAAGTTCACCTCATAACCTATGTAACGTAAATAACGTACTATCATGTCAAACGAAACAAAGGTACGCCCGTGACCAATATGACATAAATCGTAAATGGTCACGCCACAGACGTACATTCCGATTTTACCTGGATTTATTGGTTTAAATTCTTGTTTATCACGGCTAATACTATTGTAAATCTTCAACATCGATTGTTCTCTTTTACACTAATTTATAACGGTAAATGTTAATGCAGATTCTAACATGATGTCACCTGTTTTGAACACTGCACTTTAAGCGGCAGTTAAGATAAGTTAGAATCGCGCAAATTAATATTTTCAAGTGAGATAACATGATTACTTTACATACCAATATGGGCGATATTACTTTACAACTAAATGAAGAAAAGGCGCCTATTACTGCCGCTAACTTTATGCAGTATGTTGAAGATGGCTTTTTCGAAGGTACTATTTTTCACCGTGTTATTGACGGTTTTATGATCCAAGGTGGTGGTTTCACTGAAGACATGAGCCAAAAAAGTGTTAAAGCATCAATCAAAAACGAAGCTAGCAACGGTTTATCTAACCGCAAAGGCACTGTTGCAATGGCGCGAACCTCTGATCCTCATTCAGCAACTGCACAGTTTTTCATTAACGTCAAAGACAATACGTTCCTTGATTTTAAATCAGAAACCTCGCAAGGCTGGGGTTACTGTGTGTTTGGTGAAGTCGTTGAAGGGTTAGACATCATTGAGCAAATCAAAAATGTCCCAACAGGAAATAATGGTATGCATCAAGATGTACCATTAGAAGCTATTGTGATCAAAAGCGTTAGCGTTAAAGCGTAATTTTGAAAACAACAATCTTTGTGGGCGATTTGCACTTAAGTGCTGATCGTCCCGATATTACTCAAGCCTTCGTGTATTTTCTAAATCATGGTTTAGACGATGCTGAAGCGCTTTATATCATTGGCGATCTATTCGAAGTGTGGATGGGTGATGATATTGCTGAGTCATTTAGTGTTGCTATCGCTGATGCAATCAAAATGGTATCAAACACGCTACCTGTATACTTTATTCATGGTAACCGTGACTTTATGGTGGGTAAACAATTTTGCCAACGAGCAGGCATGCAAGTATTACCTGAAGTGTATTGTATCGACTTGTACGGTGTGAATACTGTTATCTTGCATGGTGATAGCCTTTGCACACTTGATGTTGACTATCAGCGATTCAGACGCTTTAGAAGCTTTAGAGTCGTGCGCTGGTTATATGCTCGCTTACCTAAAAAGACACGCTTAAACATTGCTGCAAAAATTCGTCAAAAAAGTGTCCAAGGTAATCAACAAAAACACTACGAAATTATGGATGTTGAACCAAGCGCAGTGACTGCTCTGCTGGCGAGTACTGGCTGCCAACGCATGATCCATGGTCATACGCATCGTCCGGCGATTCATCAATTATCTGTAACACATCAACGCGTAGTAGTGGGCGACTGGTATACTCAAGGTAGCGTCTTAAATGTGAATGAACATGGGTGCGAGTTAGTTACACTGCCCTTCTCAGACACCAAATAGGCTCACTTGTGATAATGATGACACATTATCTGTGAGCCTTAATGAGATGCGCTCAACCATTGAGCTATTGACTCGGTACACCACTGTGAAAACGAAATTCGCTGTCCTCAGCCAAAATCAATCTCTTCTCAATTTGTCGAAAGTAATCAATTCGTTCGCTGATATTAACGCCTGCTATATCTTGAGCAAGGGCTAAATAATCTTGAAAATGCCGAGCTTCAGAACGAAGTAATGAGGTGTAAAACTTAGCCAGCTCATCATCTAAGTGTGGCGCAATTTTAGCAAATCGCTCACACGAACGCGCTTCAATAAACGCCCCAATAATTAATTTATCAATAATGGTCAGTGGCTCATGGGTTCGCACATGAATGATCAATTGCCTGGCATAACCCCCTGCGCGAATATTACTGTAATCAATACCTCGTGCCGTCATAATCTGTAGTACTTGTTCAAAATGATGGAACTCTTCTTTGATCAGGCGCACCATTTTACTCATGACATCAGCACTATAAGCTAAGTGCTCATTGGCGACTAATTCACTAGTGATATCATTCTTTTTACTATCGCGAGCCAAAAAGGCATGTGCGTCACGGTCTTGTTGGTAAACAAAATCCTCGTAGGGCTTTGCCCAAGCCTTTAATAGATGAGCGCTACTTTTATCAATCGCATATTTGCGGATCATTAAAATAGCTGTTTGCGCAGCTTTGAGCTCGCAGTTGCAATGGTCAATAAGCAATTGGATTAATTGCGACGGTTGTTTTGCTTTTTCAACCCAAAGGTCTGGGGTCTCACAACCTAAAAAGTCATGAATTGGCGCAAGTAATTGCTGCATAGAATGAATAACTCAGTCAAGAATCTACGCTCAGTTTACCTGTAGAGTGATCATTTCTGAAGCCAAAAACGTAATACTCCTTGACGAAAGTCTATTTATGTTCAATAAATAAGCTAAGCATCTAATTTAACGCTTTTATAACAGATGCAATCGATCACCTTAAATGATGATTCTAGTGTGGGATAGGGTCATAACTGAACAACATAGATATTGGCAACGATGGAATGAGTTTACTGCCAATACAAAATAGGTTGTTAAGTTGATGTGGACTGATTAAGGCGATGGATAAAAAGCTGTAGTCAGTTCGTCGTTGTTTGGCGAGCTAGGTCAAAAATGCTAAACAAGGATAACGATAATGGTATTGAATCACTTAATGGGGCTTTACACTCATCCGAAAAAAGAGTGGCAAACAATTGAAAAAAATCATGAAGCACTGAAAAGCAGCTTGAGTCATATATTGCTTATTGCGCTCATTCCTGCCGTTTGTGCTTATTTTGCAACGGCTCATATTGGATGGCATCCAGGCGTCGGAGAACCACTATTTCTGACATCACAAAGCGCACTATTAATGTCAATTGCGATGTATTTTGGCTTAATTATTGGCGTTCTGGCACTCGCCTACTTAGCTTTTTGGATGGGTAGAACATTTGATGCAGATCCAACCTATACTCAAGCGCTCGAATTGGCTTCCTATACTGCAACCCCCTTATTCATGGTCGGTCTTGCAGCACTCTATCCTGTATTATGGTTCATAATGGTCATTGGATTAATCGGATTATCCTATTCGGTGTATCTGCTCTATGCAGGAGTGCCCATCATTATGAATATACCTGAAGAAAAAGGTTTTATTTATGCCAGCTCAGTTGTTACAGCAGGTTTAGTATTACTGGTTGCACTGATGGCAAGTAGTGTCATTTTATGGAGTATTGGTTTAGGCCCAATGATGCAATAATCATTTAGTTAAAAATATAATAAAAAAGGCGCTTAAAGCGCCTTTTTTGTATCATTCAACACTCATTAAGCAAAGGTGTCTCTTAACGGTACCGTTAAGTTAAATACTAAGTGATCAGCGCTGGAATCTTTACTGTCTGCGCAGAAATAACCTTCACGCTCAAACTGATAAGATTTCTCAGCAGGAGCATTGACTAAACTAGGTTCCACTAGGCCATTTAACACCACCAAAGACTGTGGATTAATGACCTCATCGACAGTTTCAAATGTCGCAGGATTTTCTTTGGTAAATAGACGATCATAGATACGAAACTCAGCTGGTTTCGCCGTTGCCGCGTCAACCCAATGAATCACGCCTTTAACTTTACGGCCATCGGCAGGGTTTTTACCTAAAGTATCTACATCGTAACTACAATAAACGGTAGTGATATTGCCATCAGCATCTTTATCACAACGTTCAGCTTTGATGATGTAAGCATTACGTAGGCGGACTTCTTTACCGAGTACAAGACGTTTGAAATGCTTATTAGCCTCTTCTTTAAAATCTTCTACATCAATAAAAAGTTCTTTGCCAAAAAATAACTCACGAGTGCCCATAGCCTCATTATTAGGATGAGCAGGCGCCGTAATGGCTTCTGGTTGTGCATTAGGATAGTTTTCAATCACGATTTTAATCGGTCTTAAAACAGCCATTGCACGAGGGGCATGTTCGTTAAGCTCTTCACGGATACACGCATCTAGCATGCCTACTTCGACTAAGTTTTCTTGTTTAGTAACGCCTATACGCAAGCAAAACTCTCGAATTGATGCAGGAGTATAGCCGCGACGACGAAGGCCAGCGATAGTTGGCATACGCGGATCATCCCAACCGTCGACTAAGTTACGGGTAACTAAATCGTTTAATTTACGTTTAGACATCAGAGTATATTCAAGATTTAAACGCGAAAACTCATATTGACGAGTACGGTTTGGTGCTTGAAAATCATCTAAATGATCCAGTACCCAGTCATATAAGCGGCGGTTATCTTGGAACTCTAACGTACAAATCGAATGGGTGATATTTTCGATCGCATCAGAAATACAATGGGTGAAGTCATACATTGGATAAATGCACCACTTATCACCTGTTTGATGATGGTGAGCAAAACGGATACGGTAAATAATAGGATCGCGCATGCACATAAATGGCGATGCCATGTCTATTTTTGCGCGCAGAGCACATTCACCTTCTTTGAATTCGCCTAGACGCATTTTTTCAAATAATGCGAGGTTCTCTTCAACACTAGTATCACGATAAGGGCTATTTTTACCCGGCTCTTTTAACGTACCACGATGTTCTCTGGTTTGTTCCCCATTTAAGAAACAAACATAAGCGAGACCTTTGGTGATTAACTCAACGGCATACTGATGTAATTGGTCAAAATAATTTGATGAATAACGGATATCGCCAGACCATTCAAACCCTAACCAACGCACATCTTCCTGAATAGACTTAACATAGTTAATATCTTCTTTTTCAGGGTTAGTATCATCGAAACGTAAGTTACATTGACCTTGGTAATCTTTTGCGATACCAAAATTCAAGCAAATAGATTTAGCATGGCCAATATGTAAATACCCGTTTGGTTCCGGTGGAAAGCGTGTATGTACTTGGCTGTGCTTACCGCTTTTTAGGTCTTCGTCTATGATATTACGAATGAAGTTACTTGGACGTACTTCAGTGTCCATATGACTCATGGAATTCCTCTTGGCGCACAATGGCAATATGAATAAAAATAGATGATCCTACAGATCTTATGTAGTTACAACTCCTAGGCTTGAAAAAGTTAACCCGATAAAGCAAATAAACCCAGCTTTGCTGGGTTTATCGAGTAAATCAAAACGTTTTAGCTTAACTACTCAGTGATGATGCGTATTCCAGGAATAATTTGTTGAGCCTTTCTGCCCTTTTTGTTTAACCAAAAATAAAAACCAATCAAAGCCATAACAAAAAAGCCGATCCAACTGGCAGATTGCAGAGGATGCTGAGTAAAGGTAGCCCCTTGATATACAACTGTAGCTGAGCCGTAGGCTAATGAGAATGTCCAAATAGCAGCAAAACGCGCCCATTTGGTACCAAACTCATGCACCAAAGCTCCCATAGCCGCCACACACGGGGTATAAAGCAAAATAAATAACAAGTATGAGAACGCCGCTATCTGACTTTTAAAGCCCGTTTGCAGCGCACTGAAGGTCGTAGAGTCAACAGATAATGCGATGGCAGCTTCATCTAAATCACTAATACCCGCGATAGCAATCGATAATGGATCACCAGCCTCAATACCAAGTAAATTTGCAGGAATAGTGGCTAAACCTATTTTGACGCTATCCCAAATTGAAACCAGTTCAACTTGTTCGCCTTCATCATTGCTATATAAACTATTCAATGTACCGACGACAGCTTCTTTAGCAAAAATACCGGTGATAATACCTACAGTTGCCGCCCAGTTATCTTGCTCTATTCCCATAGGCCTAAACAATGGGGTAATTTGTTGACTGGCAACACTGAGCATAGATTCTTTACTATCTTCATGTCCAAAGGAGCCGTCAGTACCGATAGCATTGATAAAGTTAAGCAGTGTGACGACGATAATGATAGTTTTACCTGCGCCCATAATAAAGCTTTTAGTGCGTTTCGTGGTGCGAGAGAAAACCGCTTTAGATTTAGGCATTTCATAACTTGGCAATTCCATGACAACAGCGCTACTGGTTCCAGGCAAAACTGTTTTTCGTAATAATAACCCAGTACCAATCGCGGCAAAAATACCAATAATGTACAGTAAAAATACTAAATTTTGACCAGACTGCGGGAAAAATGCCGCGGCAAATAATGCATAAACCGGTAGCCGAGCACTGCAAGACATGAATGGCGCCATCATTCCAGTAACGATACGTTCACGCTCACTGCCTAAGGTTCTCGTTGCCATAATGGCAGGCACCGAGCAACCAAAACCAACAATCATAGGCACAAAAGCTTTACCCGGTAAACCAATGCGACGCATTAGACCATCAACAACAAAAGCTGCTCGAGCCATATAGCCTGAGCCTTCAAGTACCGAGAGAGCCAAAAATAGTGCGGCAACAACAGGAATAAAGGTCGCAACAGTTTGAATACCTTGGCCAACGCCGCCAGCCAAAATGGTTACAATCCAATCTGGCGAGCCTATTGACGACAACAAGGCACCAAAATGATCCACAAAAATAGCGCCAGCAGTAATATCAAAGAAATCAATAAATGCATTACCAACATTAATACTAAATAAAAACATTAGGTACATGACAAACAAGAAGATAGGGATACCTAGCAGTGGATGTAACACGACTTTATCAAGCCTATCGGTGACACTAACATGTGTGCCAGTACTTACTGATGCCTCAAACACCTGTTGAACAAAATCATAACGGGTGGTGGCGATCATAATATCGATATCTTGACCGGCTTGTTCAACCCGTTGAGTACACTGTCTTACCGTGTCATGTAATTGGGTTTCACTTGAACCACAGTCATTACCATGGCTGTTAGCTAAAATAGCCAGTGCTTGTCCACGACTTAGCTCTGCAAGTCCTTGTGCATCATTTTGTATCTGTAAAGCAATAACACTTGCTTCTATATCAGCATGATACTGCAATAATAAAGATGCTGCGGTATTACCTTTTTTCAATAATGACAATAGTTCAGTTTGTAGATGCTTAACATCGGCTTGATTTCGAGAGCAAATTGCAATGACAGGACAACCGAGGCGGACCGACATGTCGTCAACATTAATGTTAATCCCCAGCTTTTTCGCTGCGTCAATTTTATTAATGACAACGATAATAGGAATGCCTAACTCACGTAATTGGGTAGTCAAATACAGATGACGCTCAACATTGGTTGCATCAACTAAGTTGATGATAGCGTCCACTTGTTGGTTTGAAAGATACGCTTGCGCAATTTGTTCATCGAGTGAACAATCACAACTATTTCCGGCTGGTAATAAATCATAAATACCGGGTAAATCGGTGAGAAAAATATCTATACCAGAGTCACTAAACTTCCCAGTCTTCTTTTCTACGGTAACACCGGACCAATTACCCACCTGCTGGCTAGCGCCAGTAAGGGCATTAAAAAGAGTCGATTTACCCGCGTTTGGATTGCCCACAGTGACACAATGAAATTGTTTAGTCATTTTTTAGAACTACCTCGATAATATCGGCTAAATCACAACGCATACATAGTTTACTGCCACGTAAATCTAACTCAACACCCGAGCCCATAGGGGCACGGCGAATAAAATGAAAACGAGTGTTGGGAGTAATGCCCATGGATAACAATTTACGTTTAACCGTTTGCGGTAAAGTTAATTGACCGATTTCAGAAATAATTGCCTGATCACCTGGCTTAAGTTCACTCAGCTTCATGTCACACTACCTTCAACAACATTAATAACGCTAAAAATTTTATCTGAACTGAACCAGTCAAACTCAAATCTAGATCAAAGTTTCACTTGTTAACGAGAATAGTTTTCAGTTGTATTACGTATTATGTGACAAATGCACGCTAGAATATAGTACCAAGAAGATTTAATTTTATTTAAAGACGCGATGAGTAAAAGCGTTACTCTCTTTGCGCTGTCAACAATCCCATGTAGCAATCATCTGACCATATTTGATCAATACAGTTATTATGTCTTAACGTTCCTTCAAGAATGAAACCGACTTTCTCAAGGACTCTACGTGAAGCGGTATTGTGTTGGTCACAAATACCGATGTATTTATGCATATTAAATTGCAAAGCTCCCCAGTCGGTTACGGCTCGCAAGCTTTCAGTAGCGAATCCAAAACCGTGCTTTTCTGGTGCAATAAGGTAACCCACCTCTGCTCTGTTTAATTGAGCATCATCACATCGAAAGCCAATAAGGCCGACAAACTCATTCGTGTCGATCTGCTCAATGACCAGAGATAACCATTCACCAGATTCAAATTGCCAAGCGGCTTTACGTTGCTCAAATTTAGCAACGATATCTGACTCAGATTCAATACGGCGAATATATTGATTTATATCTTTATCGAGGTGCAAGCGAAGAAAGTTCGGCCAATCCTTCGTTTGTAAATTTCGTAATATCAACCGATCGCTAAAAAGATTTATGTCCATACACCCTCTATTTCTTATCAAGAAAAATGGCAGCCTAGGCTGCCATTTTTGATACTTAATTAATATACACTAGGCGCGACTAGTCACTTCAAGTAAATGATAACCAAATTGAGTTTTTACAGGTCCTTGAACAACATTTAACGGCGCACTGAACACTACTTCGTCAAATTCTTTGACCATCATGCCAGGACCGAAAGAACCTAAATCACCACCCTGTGCTCCAGACGGGCAAGAAGAGTTTGCCTTAGCAATCTCAGCAAAATCGGCGCCGGCTTCGATCTGTTGCTTAAGTGTTTCACATTGTTCCTGATTACTCACAAGTAAGTGTCTAGCTGTTGCTTGTACCATGATATGGCTCCTATAAATGTAATATCTACTAAAAAATAACACTAACATAATGACAAAATGATGACACCATTTAGTCACCAAACTTGTGCAACATTATTTGGTTGATTCAGATTGAATCCAATCAGCAATCTTGTTTTCCATCACCGCCATAGGTAAAGAACCTGACGTTAACAACTGGTCATGAAAAGCTTTAAGGTCAAACTTGTCGCCAAGCGCTTTTTCGGCATCAGCACGCAACCTTAAAATTGTCAGTTGCCCCACTTTGTATGATAAGGCTTGACCAGGAATTGCCATATAACGCTCTACTTCAGCAATGATATCGGACTCTGCCATTGGTGAGTTGTCCATCATGTATTGAATAGCTTGCTCACGACTCCAACCTTTGGCATGAAGACCTGTATCAACCACTAATCGCATAGCTCGAAGCATTTCATCTGATAACTTACCGAAATACTGATAAGGGTCGTTAAAGAGGCCCATTTCAACACCTAAATACTCTGAATACAGTGCCCAACCTTCTTCAAACGCAGTATAACCTTGGAAGCGTTGAAATTGCGGTACCTCGGTCAACTCTTGCTTAATTGAAATCTGAAAGTGGTGACCAGGTGAAGCTTCATGCAAAGAAAGGGTTGTCATTCCCCATTTCGGCTGCGCTTTTAAGTTATAAGTATTGATATAAAAGATCCCCGGACGAGAGCCATCCACAGCAGGAGATTCATATGATGCACCTGCTGCTGACTGTTCACGGAAACTTTCTACTGGTTTAACAATATAATCGGCCTTTGGCATCACATTAAAATACTGCGGTAACACCTGATTAATTCTATTTTTAATGGTCATATAACCATCAATTAAATCTTGTCTATCTGTAAAGAAATACTGAGGTTCTGAAGATAAAGAGGCAAAAAATGCCTTTAGATCACCGCTGAAACCAACTTGTACTCTAACTTTGTCCATTTCGGATAAAATACGCGCAACTTCAGATAATCCAATTTGATGTATCTCATCGACAGGCAAAGTGGTAGTTGTGTGACTATTGGCTAAATGCTGATACCAGTCTTTACCATTAGGTAATCCCCACCAACCATCAGAAGCACGGGAGTTTGGTAAATAATCATTCTTTACGTAATCACGCAACTGAGTTAAAGCAGGTAATAATTCGGCATTGATGAGTTGAGTATACTCAGTAGTAAGTTGTGATTTTTGTTCCGCAGTAAAATCATCTGGTAGCAAGTTTATCGGTGAATAAAATATACTACTCTGTGCATCCGTAACAAGTTGAGCATCTAACTGAGGAATGATGCGCTCCACAAGTACTCGTGGTAATACGACTTTGCTAGCGATGCCCTCATCCATTCGTTGTTGGGCAAGCTTGGTCCAGTTAATAAATCCACGTAAACGAGCCAACCAATTTTGATAATCTTTTACCGTCTTAAATGGTTGAGCACTTTCACCACTTCCTAACTGAACCATAGTAAATACTGTGCTATAAAACTGGTTAATTGGTAAGAAATATTCAGGATAAGTTTCGCCAATAAGCTCCATATTTCGATCGTAGATAAACATGTCGTAACTGAGTTTAAGTGAAGCAGGAAGCTTATCAACATCAATAGTTTTGGCTTGACTGAAATATTGACTATTCAACTCATGACGAGCCTTTAAGTATTCATCAGTTAATGCACCACCAAATTGATCGTTATAATCATTTACGCCTACAAAAGTGGCATAAATTGGTTCAAGCTTAAGTTGATCATTAAAAAAATTATCTACCATAGCTAAATACTGCTCAGAGACAGATTGAGGCATAACGGCTGCGCTAGGCTCTGAAGTGGTTTTAGATACAGACGTAACCGTTGAATTGTCAGAACAACCTTGGGTAGCTAGGAGTAAGGACACAGTTAACGCCAACAATGTTTTATTCATTTTTATTATTCCTTAAACACAAATTAACTCACGCCTTGTTATCCTTAAAAGGTCAAAGGCTTAATATAAAGATGACGATGTATCACAGTACAGTTTTTAATCTAAACAACATTATTAACCTTGTACAATAATGTCATTGTAACTTTGGCTTGCTCGACAAGAAACTAAACTTCACTAAAAACACACAAACTAACAATTAATCGGTAGTGAATATGTACTGATATGCATTTACAACTATGATGACAGACCGCTAAACATCGGAATAAAAACCATTTCAAAGACATAACCAATTGATTTAATATTTTTTAATAGCTAATAAAAAAGCCCCTAGAAGGGGCTTTTTTTGCGAGCTTAAATTAAAGCGCTACGTTGTGAATCCGAGCTTTTTCTTTGATGTAAGAAATATAGCTCTTAGCACTACGTTCGGTCTTCTTATCATTCGCGGCAAGCACCGCACGATTATAAGCAGACTTGTACTTTTTCAGGCTTAAGTATGCTAAAGCTAGCTCAAACTGAGCTTCACCCGGATTATCGATGCCTGCATCAAGTGCTTTTTTAAACACAGGAATAGCGTCATCGAACTTTTGATCTAAAGCAAGAATGCGACCTTGTTTTAAATACAAATCACCCTTATTACTAACGGCAGCGGCTTTTCCATAATAGAAAGCGGCTTCTTTTAGCTCTTTAGCATTATGATAAAAACCAGCAAGGGTTGATAAGCTCTTCTCGTTTTCAACAATAAGACCAGACTTTAAATGCTTTTCGAAAATGGTAGCAGCTTTGTAAGGCGAACCTTTTTGTGCTAACAACTGAGACAAACGGGTAATGTTACTGTCTGTCTCTAAAAAGCCATTCTTATAGGCTAAATCATATGTTGCAAGTGACTTATCATAATCTTCAGTCATTAAGTAAAACTGAGCTAACTGTACCCAGAGACGTTTATCGTCTTGGAACAAAGGCACCATAGTTTCTAATACTTTTACGGCTTCTTTGTATTTTTTCTGGTTAAAGTAAGCGGTTAACTTCATCTGATATAGGCCCTTGTCAGGCGATTCAGCTAAAGATAAACCTTTGTCAGATACTTGAAGGACTTTATTCCAATCTTTTAACTCAGTGTAGGCAATACCAATACGGCGATACATTTGCGAATCAGCCTTACAGGTAAAATCCATCCACTTGTAGTAGTAAGGAATAGCCTCTTTAAACATTTTTTCCTGGAGTAATAAATCAGCATACAAACGCATTGTTGCAGCATGATCGGTACCACCAAGAATATCAGCGTCAACAGCAGTCTTTAAATATTTGATTGCTGTCTTCATCTGGCCTTTTTCGGCATAGAAGTTACCTAACATACGATCGACATAAGCTTTATCGAAATCGTTTTTAGCATTAGCCTCAAGCAAAATTGAAATAGCTTGGTCTAAATTTCCTTCAGTGTATGCTTCAAAAGATTTTTGAACTTTTTTTGCAGCGCTTTCGCCAACAGCACGAGATTGACGTTTATCAATTTCACACTTTTCAGCAGCCACTACAGAGTTTGACAATAGTGCGCTTCCACAGACTGAAAGTAATAACGCTGTAGCGATACTAGTAACTTTACGCATTATCTACCTCCCTTTCTCTAGTGTGAAGTCAAGCTGAACTGTCATACCGGTTTGTTTTAATGGCTTGCCATCAACGATCTTTGGCTTATATTTCCATTTCTTCAATGCGCGAATCGCTTCGCGATCGAATAAACGTTTAGGTTCAGCCTGGATGACAGAAACATCATCAACACCACCAAGTTCGTTAATCGTAAATGAAAGTTGAACATAACCCTCTTTACCATCACGAGCAGCAGCAATTGGATACTGTGGCTCAATACGAACGATAGGGGTAGCATCACCATCACGAGTCATCATATTGCCAAGTTTAAAACCTGTACTTGGTCCACCAGCTTCGATACCACCCATATTGAACGCCATATTAGTGTCAATATTAGTTGATGAATCTGGCGGAGTAGTATCCGGCTTCGGTGGCTGCTCCGGTGGTGGAGGTGGCTTAGGTGTAACCCTTGGTTTTTTCTGTGCCTTCGAATCCTGTTTATCCATCGTAATTTCAATAACAGGGGATTCCACTGAGTCGCCGTTGCGTTGTGCGCCACCGCCGACTAGGAAAGCCATGAAAGCAAACAGCCCAAAAGTCACTGCAGCACCAATGATTATTGATACGAGTGCTCTTAGCATATTACTCATTCCCCGCTGATACTGAAATTTTGTCAATACCGGCAGCTTTAACATTATCAAGCACTTTAACGACTAAACCATGTAAAGCGTCTTTGTCTGCTTGAATCAATACAGCTGCTTCTGGTGCTTCCGCTAACATACGCTCTACGTTTGCAGTTACACGCTCGATATCAACCTGACGGTTTTCCATCATAATGACGCCAGTTTTGCTGATGCCAATAAAGATGTTTGCCGATGGTTTAGACGTAGCCTGTGACGCTTTAGGCTTGTTGTAGTCTAAGCCTGATGGCTTAACAAACGATGTTGTTACAATGAAGAAGATCAGCATGATAAACACGATGTCTAGCATCGGGGTCATATCAATCTGCGCTTCCTCTTCCATACTGGAATGCTTCTTACGTGCCATGTTCAATCTCTCTCTAGTGGTGAGGCATGCTGTCTTTTAGCTTTTCTAAACTGATTCTCATTTTTGAGTCTAAACGAGTGCTAAAGAATACACCCGATAGAGCTGCAACCATTCCTGCCATAGTTGGCATAGTGGCCATAGAGATACCAGCGGCCATTAAACGAGCATTACTCGTCCCCTGAACTGCCATCACATCGAATACTGAAATCATACCGGTTACAGTACCTAATAAACCAATCATTGGACAAATGGCTACTAAGGTTTTGATTAACAGCATACGTGCATTCAAATCTTGCTTCGCTTGGGATAACCAAGCTTCACGGATACGGTGAGCATGCCAAGAAGTCGTTTCTTCTCTTGCTTCCCATGACGCGATAACGGCTTGATGTTGTTTTGGTGATATCCAGTTGAGATACCAGTAACGCTCAAGCATTAACACCCACATTAGGAATAGCACAGCTGCAACCAGCCAGAGGACATCGCCTCCGGAGGCCATGAAGCCCCTGACGGAATCCCATACGTCCATCAGGATTAGCATCATTAGTCAGCCCTCTTCTCAGCATGTTCTGCAATGATACCAGCACTTTGTTCTTCAAGAACTTGAACAATAGACTTGCTACGAGCTACTACGATTGCATGTAATAACATTAGAGGCAATGCAGCGATAAGACCTTGAACAGTCGTAATAAGCGCCATTGAAATACCACCAGCCATCAATTTAGGGTCACCAGTACCGAATAATTGAATTGATTGGAAGGTTGCGATCATACCGGTAACAGTACCCAATAGACCCATCATAGGAGCAATAGCTGCGATAACTTTGATGATAGAAATACGCGCTTCTAAAGCAGGTGTTTCTTTTAATATCGCTTCATCAAGTTTCAGCTCAAGTGTTTCAACATCAACATCTTTGTTTGATTGATACACTTTTAAGATGCGACCTAAAGCGTTATTACCAGGCTTCTCAATGTTCTTACGTTGGCTATTAACTTTACCGCCAATGATAGTAAGAGTCACTAGACGCTCAATAGCAATTAATGCACCCAATGCTAATAAAGCAAGAATGATATAACCAATAGTTCCACCGGCTTCTAAACGATCTTCTAGGCTAGCTTTGTTAGTGAAAATATTCAATAACACGCCACGAGCAGGATCGATATAGAAAGGAGCTACACCTGAAGTAGTGTCTTCCCATGTACCAACAGCGCTAACTTGGTAACCTTCTGGCTGTTGTGATAGCTGTTGAATTAAACCAAGTTCTGGCTTGTAAACAACATATTTACCATCAGCAGTTAAGTTGAAAGGACCTACACGGTGGATAGAAGTGGTCTCAACATTGCCATCGATCGCGGTGACGTCACCTTGGAATTTAACAACTTTACCAGATTGAACCATTTCAAAAAGCTGAGCTTCCCAAAACTGCTCTAACTCTTCAATTTTAGGTAGTGACTTACGCGCACCAAGTTCAGCAATAAAAGCATCGCGACCTGGATACTGAGCACTAATGTTAGATGCTGCTAGCTTACCAGCGAAATCACCAGCTTCACCTTTAACAACACCAAACATCTCACCTAAGTCACCTTGTGCGGTTTTTAAGTCTTCTTCTAACTGAGCAATTTTACGCTCGTTATCTAAAAATGCTTGGTTTAAATCTTTACCACGTTGCTTTTCAGCAGCAAGGGCATTTTTCTCGCGCTTAAGTAATTCAGCTTTATCACCACGTTCAGCTTGAAACTCTTGTTCACGCTTAGCGTTTGTTTTGCCTTCATTAGCACGATCAACTTTAACTTGTTGTAATAGTTGATCAATGGTTTTTGGTGCATCTGCAGCAGAAACCATACCAGCCGTTAAAGAGAAAGTTGCAGCCACTAGCACTGATGTAATTAACTTCTTCATTATTGTGCAGTCTCCGCAGCAGGAATTGGTAATGCGAATAGGTCTAATGCGCCTTGCTTACGAGCAATACGGATACCTTTAGTAATGTCGCGTAGATAGCTGTCGTCTAACTTGTTCCAAGACTTAGCATCAGCATCGTACATCCATGCTATTTTTTGATCTAAGCTTTGTGCGTAAAGTGCAACGCGGCCTAAATTAAAGAAATCAACTAGCACTTCTTTGCCGTCAAGGCTTAGCTTACCGGTATGTACAGCAACGAAATTACCATACTCACGCTCAATGCTATAAGCATCAAGGATTAGACGATATTTCTCTGCCAATGTAACTTCTGCAGTATTAAGAATATCTTTTAGATTTTTAACACGGTTCTGACGAACTTCCGTATTAAAAGGTAAATCTAAATTAACAAACTGTTCTAGAGCATCAACCATTTTAAACATTAATGGCACAACACCTTGACGAAGTTTATCAACGCCATTGATATCAGTTTGAATTAAATCAAGTGAATTTTGTTGATCAGCTACCAAGCCTGCAACGTAATCATTGTATGCTTTCAATGATTCACGCTCATCAGCTACGCTGCCATACTCAAAAAGCATGTCTTGTGCTTGGTCAAAATATTTGTCGACTTTCTGTTGTGACGCAGCAGAAGCAGCATTAAGGCTACTATCCGCTTTTTGAACGTCAGCTAGAGGATCTGCAACAACGAAGTTGCTACTAGCTAAAGCCAGAGCGCCAACAAGTGCAGTAGCGATTTTTGTTCTATTGCTTACCTTGGACATAGTTCCCAACCAATTTGAAGTGAATTAAAAAGTTCAACTTTGTGAAATAGCGATGATCTAAAATTGTGATCAATGTTACTTCAACTAAGTACGTCTTTTTCTTGTGATTGTTAGTTTTTCTTCCTTTTTCTGCACCTATTAAGGCGCAGACCCATTAGCATCATTCCACAAAATGTTGACCTATGTCAACATTTGAAAAGTTTAAAAACTAGTAGAAAGAGCCGTTATAGGAGCGAATGTTGATGAAAGGTTAATAATTAAACATGTGCAAGATGATTATGTAGTAATTAAGTGTTAAGGGATAATTTTTATTTGTTTTTATTCAATAGCTTACAAAGTAATGGCCAAGTTACTTTATTGTAACCTCACCTTTTTTCTAATTATGAAAATAATTTTGAAGCATGCAAATACCAAGCTAATACTTCATCTTGATCATTCTTAAGTATTTTAAGTTCATTTAACGTCATATTATTGAGCTGTAGTTTTTCCAAAAAAATAGCTAACTTTGATTCATCAAAAGATGCATCAACCAATTCAGTTAAACGTAATTTTAACGTATCCATTTGTATTGTAATAAATTCAATAAACTCTAACTTTTTTGTAACAGGCCAGAATAATCCATTTTTAAAAAATTGAGCCACAAAGCGCATCAACTCGCAATCTTGAGCTGCCGCGTCATCAAACATTACTAGCGATTTAATCAATTGATTGATTTCTGTTCTAACGCTCTCACATTGTGGATCTTTTTTAATACGATCAACATCTTTCGAATTATTGACATTGCCCATTGCATTAGCCATTTTGACTAAACACTCTATAAGCAAATTGACTTCTTTTTTCTGTATTAAATTCAAAATTCTTCGGTTTCGATTGAGGATCATCGAACGTTTATGGTGAAACACAATAACAAACTGACCATCACTTTTTATGACTCTATTTGCTTCTTGAAGAGATTTTTCGACATTTGAATACTCAAAACCAAATTGGGATATATAAAGGTCTACGGAGTTTGCCTCAAATGGGAGCTGTTCACAGCGAGTATTAGACATCAAGGCGATATCAATATTATGATTATTTTGGTTTTCAGAGCTAGCTAAACTAACTTCTGCTAAATCGACACCAACAACCTTACCGGTTAATTCACTGGTTAATAATTCATCGCGAAGTAACAGAGGTAATGAGCCATTACCAGTACCAACATCGACAACTAAAAATTTTTCAGTTAAGCCATTAAAAATCGGTTTCCACACACTTTTCAATATGCCGTCATAATTACCAGATAAAGCCTCACCGAATGACGTGGTGTGTCCTTGCTGCCAATATTCACTCCAGTGATTATTCATTGATTCTCCTTAATTAATGACAATGTATTGCTTAATTATCTCAACTCAGGATGAGATAAATTGATAAAAATGAGTTTAACTCAAGCCAACGATACCTAACCTTCACATAAATATACTCACAAGGAATAATATTGATATCTGAATTATTTTCCATTATGAGTTAAACAGCTAAGCCAAAAATACCGTGGGTAAATATAAACTAAATAAAAAGGCTCCCGAAGGAGCCTCTCTTGTCTTATGTCTAATTAAATATTAGAACTTAAGAGTATAACTTGCACGGTATTCACGACCGTAGTTGTTATATAGATCAGGGTTTTCGTATATTCCAACAGAACTCAGTACTGGATCTTCATCTGTTAGGTTGTTAACACCTAATAACAATGAACCATAGTTACCTGCATCATACACGTAGCTGATATTGTGGATTAACCAAGAATCTAAATGGCCAGTATCATCATCTTCATAAGTAGATGCTGTGTAGCTCATGTTCCATGAGAATCTGTGATCGCCCATGCTGTAGTTAGTGGTAAAGTTAGACTTGTAGTCAGGTGAACCATTCCAACCAGCGATGTCAACGGCTTCAGAACCACCTTCAACTTCTTGGATATAATCTAGCACGAAACTGTTGTTCCAGTTGAAGCCGATATCACCAATTGCCGTTTCAAACTTAGCGTTAAGCGCGACGTCAATACCAGTAATTTCTAATTTGTCACCGTTACCATAACCAGTACCAACTTCTAAAGCACGTCCTAATGAACCATCAACGCCATTTGGAGCACGTTTAACATAGAAAGTGTCATTTTCTGCTAGAGTACCAGCACCAATACCACGCATAACGTTGGTAATTGTACGACGACTGATTACGTCATCAATTTTTAAGTTAAAGTAATCGACCTTAACACCGATATCATCAACGATATCCCATGCAACACCTAGGTTAGTATACTTAGATGTTTCAGGACCTAGGCTATCGTTAGCACGAATATAAGTATCATACTGTTTTGAACTACAATCTGCATCAGAGATACCTGCAGATTCACAGAACGGATAATCGGTACCTGTATCAGCACTGAATGTTGTTGCTGCATACAACTGATCTAATGAAGGCGCACGGAACGCTTCAGAGTAAGATGCACGTACTACAACGTTATCAAGAGCTTGCCAGCGAACAGAAGCTTTTGGTGCTACGTTATCACCAAAATCACTGTAATCATCGTAACGAGCTGCAAGGTTTAATTCAATGTCATCTGTTAACGGTAATACCGCTTCATAGAACATTGCCCATACTTGACGATCGCCACCAGCAGAGTTACCAGCACTACCACCAACTAAGCCAGCTTCTGACTGAGCGTCATACACTTCGCTATATTGTTGGTCGAAATATTCCATACCAACGTAATGTGCAACAGCACCACCTGGTAATTCGAACGCGTCAAAACCAATACCAGCACTGTATTGATCAAATGTAGCACGACCTTGTGTTAAGGTTGTGGTTTTCATGTTATTGATACCAGCTTCAGAGCCTAAATCAATATCATTTGCTTGGTTATAAGCTAGACCAGCATAGCTTAAGTAGTACTCACCGATAGACTTGTTATCAGCGATGTTGTGGTGGTAGTAAAATTCCCACTCAGCATCGTTTAGCGCACTAATCGTACCACGCAAACCAGTTAAATAATCTTGGTTGTAATCGTCAACGTTACCGTCACGAGTACCGATACCAACCCAACGGAAATAGCCAGTGGTTTCTTCACCATATGGATTATGTGGGTTGTCTGCTGCCATGCTATTCCAAGCTGCTGCAGGAGGCGCATAACGACCAAATGAGTTACCAGCAGTAACCATCACACGGCCAAACCATTCAATGTCTTCTGCAATTTCATAGTTAGCATCAACATAAACAGTATTACGCTCTGTAGATGCTTTGTTATAAGAAACGTTAGCAAAAGCATACATACAATAAGTAGAGCCAGCTCCACCCCAATCATTGTCAGCTTTAACAGTTTGGAATACATCTGAACCATACTGTGCTTCTAAGTCATTACATAATAATGATGCTTGTGCAGTAGAGAAATCTGGAGCAGCTACAGTTGCACCATAAATACTCCAACCTGAAGTTTCTTCATAAGCTTGGATTTCACCGTCGCCGTTGAAATCTGTCATGCTCGCTGCAGTGTATGGACGGTCAGCGTCAGAAATACCTTTACGATCCTGGTGGTCAAACGAGAAAGTAATGTTACCTTTGTCCATTTGATAACCAGCAACAACAGAGAATTCTTTACTTGTTAATCCGCCGTCTTGGTCACGAGAACCACCGCCAACGTTGAATTCGATACCTTGATAATTCTTCTTCATGATGATGTTAACAACACCAGCAATCGCGTCAGAACCATAAGTAGAAGATGCACCGTCAGTCAGAATGTCAATACGTTCTACTGCGGCCATTGGAATAGCGTTCAAGTTAGCAGATGCACCACCTAGAGTAGGTGAACCTGGGAAACGCTTACCATCGATAAGTACTAGAGTACGGCTTGAGCCTGCACCACGTAAATCGATCGTTGCTTGAGATTGTGCAGAACTACCTGAACGCTCAGAGAATGAACCGAAAGAGTTCAAGTTACTGTTACGAAGTGCGTCAGCAACTGTAAAGTTACCTTCCATCTTCATATCTTCAGTTGTAATAGTCGTAATTGGTGAAGCGCCTTCAAGGTCAGAACGCTTAATGCGCGATCCAGTAACCTCAATACGTTCTACTTTTGCGCCATCTTCATCAGCAGCAAAAACTGCTGGTGAAGCGAATGCAGCTGCTGCTGCACCACTGATCAGTGCTAAGCGCACTGATTTAGCTAATACGTTCTTATGCATTGTCTATCTCCCTGGACTTTTTTATGTCTTTCTTATAATGCTAACAACTTTTTAGTTGTTAGTTCAATGAGAGGATGCAACAGAAAACAATCACAACCACCCAATTACAGATGCAATAAAATCACATTTGAAACAACTAATCAACAACTGATGAACTGTAAGCACAAAAGTTAATCAAATGTAACAAAAGCAACTGTTAACAATTATGAACAGGGTGTTTTTTTTACTATAAAAAACAACAGACTAGGTTTGACGGCTTTTTAAGTAAGGCTTTGCTAAATCTAAATAGAGAAAGTTAACATTATGTTTTAATTTACCATTTGTTCGAAGTAAGCTTTTTTCATCACTTGGAGCAAATATAAAAATCTTATCGACTAATAAAAAGAGATATGTTGATAATAATTTAACATTTCATCAACTGGATTGCTTTTGATAAATGTAAACAATCCTAACCTCTCTTATGGAAGAGTACTTAACCATTCCAGCTAAATGCATGCTGTTATCTTGTGGCGACAAGCTAATATTTGAGATGAATAGATTAAAGTAATAGCAGTTGATTATTTACCAGTGAGTCAAAAGAATGCCCACAAAGTTGTAGGATGGGTTCTGCGATGGGTTGAATTTGTTTACTGATGTAATATTCATAATCAATATTAGTCGGTTTGGCTTCAATGGCCTGTGCTCCCGTTAGAGTCATGACATAGCGGATTTTTTGGCCTTTTCGGGTAACGTTTTTGTCTCCTAGAATATCGGCAAGCTGTTTAGCCGCTTTCACATGAGGTGATGATTTTGCGGTATAATCTTCGACATTACGTCTTAAGCGCTTTGTAAATATCAGTTCATTGTCCCTGGCTCCATGATTAATTGCTGCCAGCTCATTGGTTAAGTAATCAATCACATCTTCGCCTTTAAAAAACAGTTCGTACAAATGGTATTGCATCCTACGGGCAATCGGACTCCAATCGCTTCTTACCTGCTCCATACCTTTAAAGGTTAATAGCAATTGTTGAGCCTCATTTAATACAGCACCAACATAGCGTTTTTTACTGCCTTCATCTGAGCCTCTTAGTGTGGGCATAATAAATTGTTCGAAATGTGTTTCAAATTCAAGTTCGAGATAACTGTCTAATTGATATTCTTGCGTGCACCATTGAAGCCAACGCTGAGTAATCGATACCGACAGGTGCTTACCCACAGCTTGAATATCGGTAATGCCATGATTATCGCCTAACCACACAAAAGTGGAATCGGTGTCACCATAAATCACCTGATAACCGCACTCTTCTATCCACTGTTTAGTCAGTTTCATAATTTGGTGACCGCGCATGGTAATTGAACTGGCTAATTTTGCATCATGAAAAACACAACCTCGAGAGCCGAGCACTCCATATAAGGAGTTCATAATAATTTTTATTGCTTGCGATAAAGGCGCATTTTTATCACTTTTGGCTAACTCTCTTTGTTCTGCAAGACTAGCAACCAGTGCCGGTAAAATTGGCGAGTTACGACTAAAATGAGCCCCTAAATACCCTGCTACTGTGTTTGTGTCACCTGTGACATCATTTATATACATGCCTTCGACTAATCCTTTAGGATCAATAAGAAATGTTCTGATTATCGATGGGTATAGACTTTTAAAATCTAATACTAAAACATCTTTATAATAGCCAGGGATAGAGGACATAACATAGCCACCAGGACTCTCTAAACCATTACTGGCAGGATGTGCTGGTGCCACAAACCCACTTCGATGTAAGTGAGGAAGATACAAGTGATAAAATGCCGCAATTGATGCGCCAACGCGGCCAAATTCCAAACCGGTTAACTTGGCACGTTCAAGTGCGAAGTTTAATAACTGAGTTTTTTCAAAAATATCCCAGACTAAGCGACAATCGGTAATATTATAAAAAGCCAGCGCATTTTTATCTTGTTCAAATAAATGGGTAATTTCCTGACCACGATTTTCAACATGGTCAATGGCTTTTCCTTCTGCCAATAATTGTCGCGATACAGACTCTAACGAAAAGCTATCAAATTGATAAAAAGCCGCTTTAAGCCAATCAATGCCATCCAACACCACTCGCCCTGGGAGCGATAAGGTTTCTGGTCGATATTTTTCGGCTACTTTCCAGCTTAACTCGGTATTTCCACGGCCAATGATTAAAGGGATGTTATGTAATACGCAACGTTTATATAATAAAGCTAAATCGAAGGTGACCACTGCCCAACCGATAATAATATCGGGGTCATATTCACTAAACCACGCAATTAATAGCTGTATCAGCTCAACTTCATCTTTAACCCAAGTAATAAATTGATGACAATCCGCTTGCGGCTCGCCAACCATAAATACACATTGATATTCGCGGCCATACAAACCAACAGAATATAACTCTCCTGCAAAGCTGCACTCAAAATCTAACGAAATCATCTTAAGCGGTATACTAACCACTTGGTCTGCAGGTATTTTTCTGGCACGATTAATCGATAACACTGGCATTGATGAAGCGGAATACATATCTTGATAACGACCAACACACTCAATGTCTAAAGCGATAAAGCGCTCAATAAGAAAGCGTTGTTCTGGCCTGATATCGGTTTCAAATAAGGTAATACCGATATCTTGAGCAATGCGACTGACTAATTTTAGCTGGGTATTAGACTTTAGATACAATGCACTAATCGGTTCATGGGCAAAACTCATCAGTGATATTGATTCCGCTTTAAGGACGAAACCGACTTTTGGGCTCAATAGATCAACATCTTGCTGACGACAGAAACATATCACCTCACTGTGATAAAGCTCTGCTAGCACAGGCCCCTGAGCGGTTTTAATATAATATTGCAAGACTAATTGCCCATGTCGATAAATCGCATGGCGCGTTAATACTTGTCCCTGAACATTATGATCAGTAGCCGGGTTATTTGTTGGCTTTACTTCGGGTTTGAATTCCTGCACCAGTTTACTCAATTTGATTTATTACTTCGTGGCATGCTAATTCACTGTTATTATGTACAGCATAATTCAGTCTATGTAGAAATCATACTTCCTATGCTACCGGATAAGATAAAAAGTCAAATTCGTACCATTTATAAAGAAATTGCCACATCAATGCCGCAATTTCGCTCGCGTCGCGAGCAAAACTATATGGTAGCGGAAATATCTAAAACGTTAGCAGGTGAATATGACAAAGACCGTCGGATTATTGTGGTTGAAGCGGGTACTGGTATTGGTAAATCCTTGTCCTACATTTTAGGCGCTATTCCTTTAGCCGTTGCCACGAAAAAGAAAGTCTGCATTGCCACTGCAACCGTAGCACTTCAAGAACAATTACTGCATAAAGACTTGCCATATTTTTTACAGCAATCCGGTATTGATTTTAAATTTGGTCTGGTAAAAGGCCGTCAACGCTATGTCTGTTTAGCCAAGCTTGAAGCTATGATCGGCGCACAAGACAGCTCGCAAATTGCTATGTGGCAAACCAAGCCCGATCAAAGTCAAATTAATGAATTACAAAAGCTACATCAAGATTTCCACCAAAAACGTTGGAATGGTGAAATCGATACTTTAAAGCACCCTATCCCTGATTTTTTATGGCAACAAATTTGTTGTGACAAACACAGTTGCCACCGTCAAGTATCGGCGCACCATAATTGTCCATTTCATAAAGCCCGTGAAGACGTCGACACATGGGATGTGTTAATTGTTAACCACAGCCTCTTATTTGCCGATTTAGAGCTTGGTGGTGGCGTCATTTTACCTGAACCGGAAGACATGTTTTATGTCATCGACGAAGCTCACCATCTCCCCATTGTCGCAAGAGACTTTTCCAGTGCTCAAGCCACATTGCGAGGAGCATGTGATTGGTTAGAAAAGGCCTCAAAGACCTGTTCTAAGCTGCAGAATCAGCTCAAAACCACCCATATTATTGCCCCAGTGCAAGCGATGCTTGATCACACCACAGATTTAACTAATTTACTCACCCAAGTGGCTCATTATTGTGATACTCAGCCGCAGCTATTTGCCAATCCTGAATCTCGGCTTCGGTTTGAACATGGCAAATTACCGCCATCATTATTAATACAGGCAGAAAACCTGGCCACGGCATCGGGTTCTGCTGTAAAGCAGTTTAATAAAGTCGTTTCTGTGTTAAATGAAGCCATCAAGGATGGAGAAGTCCCTAAGCATCAATCTGAAGGTTTGCTGTCTGAAACAGGCTTCATCTTACAAAGACTAGATAACTTACATAAGTTATGGAAAATGATGGCTAAAGAGGACAGCAAAAAAGGCGCACCAATGGCACGTTGGGCTGAACTAATAACAGGCAAACAGCAAGATTATCTATTTTGTTCATCGCCTATAGAAGTCGGCTTTATGCTTGAGTCCATGCTGTGGCAAAAAGCCGCTGGAGTCGTATTGTGCAGTGCCACCCTGCGGGCATTAAATAGCTTTAACCATTTTGCTCACCAAATTGGATTATCAATCAACGATGGCAGTCGTTTTTTAGCTTTACTGTCTCCTTTTGATTATGAAAATAATGCCACCTTATTCATTCCTCAAATGGTTAATGAACCTACCGACGATAATTACACTGCAGAACTGGCACAACATATTGTGACATTAATTGATGGTGAAATGGCCACCCTAGTGCTGTTTGCTTCCTACTGGCAAATGGACAAAGTGGTTGAATTAGTTGAAGGAAAAATTTCTAAAGAACAACTTTTTGTGCAAGGCGCTATTCCACGTCAACAAATATTAGAACAACATAAAAAGCGCTGTGATGACGGCTTACCTAGTATTATTTTCGGCACGGGCAGTTTTTCTGAAGGTCTTGATTTACCCGGTGATTATTTAACAAATCTCATCATTACAAAGTTGCCATTTGCAGTGCCGACATCACCGGTTGAACAAGCTCACGCGGAATACTTAAAAGTAAAAGGCGGTAATCCATTTTTACAGCTGACAATTCCTGATGCTTCACGTAAATTAGTCCAAAGTTGTGGCCGACTGCTACGCAAAGAACAAGATTATGGTCGTGTGACCATTTTAGATCGTCGTTTAGTCACTAAACGTTATGGCAAATCATTGATTGATGCCCTTCCTCCTTTTAGACGTGTCATTGAATAGGTATTGAGTTGGATTTATTATTAGACCCTAGCCACTGGGCTGTATTAGCGGTCATTGGTATTATTGCTGGTTTTATTGATGCTATTGTTGGTGGTGGTGGGCTGCTTTCTATTCCTGCATTACTGACTGTAGGTATTCCACCTCATCTAGCGTTAGGAACAAATAAGCTGGCAGCTTGTTTTGGCTCCTTTACCTCAAGTTACACCTTCTACAAAAAACAATTGTTTACCCCCGCATTATGGAAAACGTGCTTTTTTGCTACCCTTATTGGATCGATAGCAGGTTGTGGCTTAGTGTTTTTGATTGACCCACAATGGTTAGATAAAATATTACCACTGCTCATTATTAGTATCGCGATATATACTTTATTTAGCCCCAAAGCGATGGGCCAAGAAAATATACCCGCGCCAAAATTTAGCTCATCTAAGTACAAACAAATTAGCCAAGGATTTATTTTAGGTGGCTATGATGGTTTTGCCGGCCCAGGTATTGGTGCTTTTTGGACGGTATCGTCTATTTCGCTGTATAAGCTGCCTCTTCTGCAGAGTTGTGGATTAGCACGAGTCATGACAGCAGTGAGTAACATCACCGCATTAATCATTTTTGCATCGATGGGTCAAGTGCAATGGATGCTGGGCTTATGGATGGGGGTATGCATGATGGCAGGTTCGTTTATCGGCGCAAGAAGTGCGATTCGATTTGGAATACCTTTTATTAAACCAATATTTATTATTATGGTATTGTCGATAGCGGTCCATCTTACGTGGAGTGCCTGGGCATGAACACCCAACAATTGGTCTCAATGTTAAAACAGCAGCTTGCACAACTTGAGCAAGATGCGTTAATCCACGACCAAAATTTAGCACCGTCACAACGGCAATCATTAATCGACATTGAACGTTTTAACAGTCAACTGTTTGCTCAACAAGGCGCTCAATTAAGCCCTTGCATCATCCAGTTGCGCCAAGACATTAAACAACTTGAAAAACAACTATTTCTTAAGTTGGGTGGTAATGTTATTCAACTCAGTTGTAATCGTATTCAAGACAGATTTAGTGCCTTGCGCAGAGCATTACTCACCACAGATATCAATCTTAAATCCGAACAACAGCGCAAAGCCAGTAATCGGGCTCGATATGCAAAAAAACAACAACAAGCTATTCAAGACAGTGGTTTTGGCTGGATAGCCAGTAATGTGATGCAAAACAGCCATCAACTCTATGCCGAACTCAATAAACATTTAAATTGGGCGAAAAAAATAGAGCAAAAAATACAACAAATGGAAGCAACGCTTGAATTCTGTCATAGTAATGACAAAATAAAATTGCAAAATGATATCCTTTCAATGCATCGTCGCTTAGGGAAATGCAAACAAGCAACCAGTTATATTGAAGAGCGTATTCAACTTTTTGAAAGACCTCGCCAAAGTTACCCACGTTAAGGAGAAACAATGAAATCTTTATTTACAACAAGTGCGCTTTTGGCATGTTTAACATCATCATCGGTATTAGCTGCTAATTTAACCATCCCAATGTCTTTTGAGTACCTTGCACTTGATGGTACAGAAGTTGAAACGAGCATGTTCAATCACCAATCGGATTTAGCCTTAACCAATGGCACCCATAAGATTGCGATTCGTTATCATGATGTGGTCGATGATTCCTTTAGCGATAGTCAAACGTTTATAAAATCAACCCCGCTAATTGTTACCTTAACGGTGGATGGCGATCATCAGTACTTATTGCAACCCGCTCAAGGTGACGTGATTAAGAATCCAAAAGCATTTGCAAAAAAACCACAAATCAACATTAAGCGTCAAGATAATATGGCTGTAACTTACAGCGTTGAACAAACTAATTTTACTGAAGACTCATTTATTACCAGCCTATTTAACAAAAAAAACCAAAATGATATTGAAACCCTATCGGCTTCGGCAACGGGTAGCGGTATTCAACCAACACAAACAGTAGCAGTGCAATCAGATGTTGCATCGGCTACAACAATCAGTGCACCAGTTATCGCAACAGTGCCTGCAGCAGCGGCTCAAAAAACCACCCCAGCACAAGCAGAACAAATGCTCCAGTATTGGTGGTTACAGGCCGACGATAAAACCCGTAAAGAGTTTATGGGCTGGGCAATCAAGCAACTCTAGTCTTGAAGTATATTCCCTTTGTATATCACGCCAGCTATTCACAGCTGGCGTTGCCTAGCACCCATCGTTTTCCAACCAGCAAATATCATAATTTGTACCAGCATGCACTCAAGCATCAATTGTTATTTGAGCAGTATCGCCAAACTCCTTCGCCCATTGATAAAGAAATACTGTATGGCATTCATTGTCCTCTGTACGTAGAACAATTTATTAATGGCACCTTAGATCACAAAGCCCAGAGACGTATCGGCTTCCCATGGAGCAATGAGTTAGTCAGGCGAACTTTACACGCCGTAAATGGAACTCGTTTGTGTGCTGAGCTAGCGCTTGAGCACGGTATAGCGGTTCATTTAACTGGTGGCTATCACCATGCACATTACGATTTTGGCAGTGGTTTTTGCATCTTTAATGACTTAGTCATCGCGGCTAGATCGGCCATTGATGCTAAAAAAGCAGATAAAGTACTTATTTTTGATTGCGACGTGCATCAAGGTGATGGCACCGCCACATTGACTCAAGGTCACTCAGACATCATTAGTTGTTCAATACACTGCGCGCAAAATTTTCCATCAAGAAAACAGCAATCTGACCACGACATCGATCTCGATAAAGGCTGTACTGATAGTGATTATCTTGACCACATAAGACAAATATTGCCTTACCTCATTCGTCTGCATCAGCCTGACCTGATCATTTATGATGCTGGAGTCGATATTCATCAGCATGATGACCTTGGCTACTTTGCTATTTCGACTCAAGGTATTCTCGATAGAGATAAACAAGTCATATCGATCGCAAAAATGCACAACATCCCACTTGCAGCGGTTATAGGTGGAGGCTATAGTCGTAATGAAGATGAATTAACACTCAGACATAGCCAATTATTAATTGCAGCAAATCAATTATGGTTGTAGCAGAGTAAAAAAATACTCTCGACATCGAAGTGAATGTCGATAAATCGAACCGTCTCAATGGAGCGTAATAATGCAATTAGAGATCCGAAACTATTATGAAGTTCTATTAATGGAAATGCTGAGAGATGAAGGCTTAATGGACGAGTTGCCAGAAGAATACTTAGCCGATTTATGTTGCGTCACATTGAATCAGTTACCGGTTAGGTACATTCGTCATTTAGTCGACACCTATTTTTTTGAAAATTATCAAGAACTCAAACAGATGAAAACTGAAATAAGTGAAGCACTGGAACGTTCAAGAAAATTTCTGAAAATGAATTTGCAAAAACGCTTACAAGAAGAAGCTGAAATTGCTAGCGAGCAATAAGGTATGGCGAAACCATGTTTAACTGGCAACTAATAAGTTAAGTCGGTGCTTTAGGTATGAGTTGAAATAGACTAATAGGGATTTATTATTCAATAGTCGCTAGATTAAGGTATTTATTAAGCGCATTGATTGATGCTGTTGAGTAAGTCATTGGGGGGAATAATGGAGGTTCCCCTAGAGCCACACCCCGGCACACGAGTCACTTGCTGCGGTTGCTCCCTTCCAGGCCTGGCCGAGTTCACAAGTTATCATTGCGGGGGGACCCTAGGGTCACCATTGACTTCTGAAACATGAAATATAACGTTTATGTGTCAGAACGGGGCGATTATCCCCTAACCTATTGCCTTGATCAAGCCTTTATCTTAATAAGTTCTCAATCACTTACCTAACTGCGCAATACTTAACCTTAACGCGAAATTCAACATGTAATAACTGCAGGGTTAACCGACAAAAATTTATCCATTTTTAGATCATCTATATCAAACTCCCCCATTCATTAGCTAACAAGACTCATTTACGCAGCATATTTCAGCAGCTGGCAGTCCATTTAAGCAGAAGATATCGACAAAGAGTCATTGCTTAGGCCTTATCATTGACGAGATAAAACAAGAACCATATGACTGCTTAATGGATCCATTAATACCTGTACTCACGTCTTAAGCTAATGCGATATCTCCTATCAACATAGGCCAATCTTCATCAAGTATTGTTACCCACAAAGGAATAGTCAGATCTTAGTCACAACTCTAGACTTAATTCAATGAGTAAGTCGCCAAGGTTAGCTAACATAAGAATTGAATAAAATCCGCATACGTTTAACCAACAGTGAATGCGAGATAACAAAAAATGCAGGGAATACATGATGAAGACAATAACAGTTAGTCCCGCTACAAAGGCGGTATTTAGTGCAGGGCTTATTGCTTTTGCGCTTACAGGGTGTGGAGGCAGCGATGGAACTAATGGCGAGGACGGACCTGACGGCATTATTGGTGTCAATATTGATGCAACATCGACCTTAAAAGCAACTTTTACTGACGCAAGCATAGTCGATGGGAAAGTCAGTGTTGCCTTTAACCTTAAAAATGCCAATGGCGTTGCGGTATTGGGACTAACAAAAGATCATGATCTCCGTTTTGGTATTGCCCAATTAACCCCAGTGACCGAAATGGTTGGTGCTGAGGGGGCTAAAGTTGAAGTTGACCGTGGTTATCAATGGCAGTCTTATATCAACTCGGCCAAACAACCTAATGCTAGCTGGATAGCTGATGGTGAAACCAACATATCTCCTTCAGCACAATATCAAGCTGAGGTTGAAGCTGCATCAAAGTGTGTTGACTGCTTAGTGGATAATCTCGATGGTTCATACTCATACACTTTTCAAACTAATATTGCTCAAGTAACAGACCCAATAAGTATTACTTACCAAGCTGATGACACTCAGCGTATTACCTTAGAATTAAAGCAGCCACTAATCACTGCAAATGCCCATTATGATTTCCAACCATCAACCGGCTTAACCGAAGGTATTGCGTCACGGGATGTAGTATCGATAACGGCTTGTTATACCTGTCATCAACCGGAAAGCTTAGCATTACACGGTGGTCGCCGAGTCGATCTTGAAAACTGTGCTTCTTGTCATACCGCAACATCAGGCGATCCTGAAACCGGCAACAGTGTTGATTTTACCTATATGATCCATGCGATTCATAAAGGTCAAGATCGCGTCACCAGCACCGCAGACGGCGAAGTAGCTGCCCCTTACAAAGTCATTGGTTATGGCGGCGGATTGCACGATTACGGTAAGGTTATGTACCCACAAAAGCCTGCTGCAGATTGTAGTGCATGTCATGTTGAAGGGACTAATGCTCCCAAAGATGCCGCGCTGTTTAATGCCAATAAAAGTGATACCGCTTGTATTGCATGCCATACAGAATTGGCGTCTCAACAACATGTTGGTGTCGGTACAAATTGTACTTCTTGCCATGTGGAAGAAGGCTATGGTCGCAGTGCAAAAGAAGCTCATGGCGATGTCATGAAAGCCTATAATGAAACCCAAACCATGAAGGTAGTCTTTAGCGATGTTACCGTGACAGCTGATAACAAGTTCAGTACTAATGTGAGCTTTACTGATGCCAGTGGTCAGATATTACCCGCTGAGTATATTGATGATGGTAGTCGTATTGTCATGGCATGGGACAGTGACAAAAACTACCCTACGTATCAAGATGCCAGTTACAGCAATCGTCGTATTAAATTAAGTGAAGGTACTGCCAACACAGATAATAGCTGGACGTTAGTTTGGGATAAGGTCACCTTACCAACAGATTATGTGGGTAAAACATTTGAACTATGGTCAGCAGTCACAGCCTGCTTTAATCATGGTGGCTACGGTAGACCGGAAGTTAAACTCACTGCTTGCAGTGCTGATGATATCCAAACAGTGGAAATCAAAAGTGAGCCTTATCATTTTGTTATGGCTGCAAGTGTAATAGACGATAGCCAAACCGCTACCGTACGTAGAAATATTATCAATACCCAAAGCTGCCAAGGTTGTCACAACCAAGAAGTGTATCACTATGATAATGGTGTAAATTGCCAAACATGTCATACCGCAGATAAGACTCTTAAGACTGACAACACTTATCCTGGTGGCAAAAAATCAACCAGCTTTGCCTTTAAAGCTCACAGTGCTGAAGGCCATTACCTCAAGCATGCCGGTGTAGAATCTGGCACTGTGTTAAAAACCGACTGTAAAACCTGCCACACGGCTGATGGGATACAACTTGGTAGAGCCGCTGACAGAGTATGGCGTTATGGCGACATAGAAACGGGTGCAGATGTGTGGATGTCATCAGATACTGGAGCCTGTTTAAGTTGTCATCAAAAGTATCGTACCGATGCCACTGTGTCTCATATTGAGTCCAATGGCGGTATTGTTGATGGTATGAGTGAAGACGATGTTCATACTCGTGCATCTGAAATATGTTCAACCTGTCATACGGTTGAACGAGTCACTAAAACCCATGGTTTCTAAGCTTAATATATAAATACTTAAATTGTTTTACCCATCAAAGACCTTAGCATATTGCTAAGGTCTTTTTTCTAGCGAGAACAATCATTCCCCTACAAACCCTGTATTTTATGTACCCCTTAATTAATAGGCAGATCGCCATCACACAATTACGTTCGCTTTACAGACGAGTTGCCGTTTGTAAAGTAATCTTAGTGTTGGGAAAATTAATTCCAACATCAACTTAACTGAAAAAGATAATTGCAGAAGATACTGCCAGTAAGTTAGATGGATGACCTTTGCAGGGAAAAATATGATGAATACAAAATACACAAAAATGGCATTGTTACTTGCTATGTCAGCGTCAATGACACTAGTAGGGTGTGGCGGAGGCGATGATGGTGAACCTGGCAATCCTGGCAACCCTGGCGGCGAGCCTGCTGAAGCGATCAAAACACTAAACTTAGATATCACCAAAGTCACTTATCAAGACAACAAACCGACTATTGAAGTTTTTGCAACCAATGAAAAAGACCTTCCGATTGCAGGCCTTAAAGACTTGGAAGTGAAAAAAGTGGTTCAATTGATTCCAGTTGGCGCTAGCGGACCGGGTAATTCAGCGCAATGGCAATTTATTGGATCCGAAAAAACCTTTACCGACCACGGTAACGGGAATTACAGTTTTACCGTCAATGTTGAAGGTTTTAATCCAGAGCTGACACAACGTTACAACGTCATAGCAAGTGCTTCTACTTTGCAAGACGGGGTTACCAGTGTTCCGCGAACCGAAATCACCGAAGATTTTGACGGCGAAGGGTTTCAAGCTAAATACACCAAAAACATAGTAAGCGGAGCCACTTGTAATACCTGCCATGCAAAGGGTGAAAGCATTTATCATAGCTACACTGACTTAGAAACCTGTACATCTTGCCATACCAACGAAATGGCCATTGAAAAAGACAAGGTTCAAGTTGAATTTAGCCATTTGATCCATAATGTTCATAACAATGCCAAAATGTATGGCCGCAACTTAGACAAGAGTGCAGAAGCAGCATATGCGATAGTCCAAGACAATTGCACCACTTGTCATGTCGATTCAGAACAACTAAGCGAATCGAGCAATTGGTCTCGAATTCCAACCATGGAAACCTGTTCAAGCTGCCATACCAATATTGACTTTAAAACAGGTCAAGGCCATCCACAACAAGTGGACAATTCAAATTGTATTGCATGCCATAATGCAAGCTGGACAGAAGAAATACACACCACTTCATATACTCAGAAAAAAGCATTTATCGACTCATATGGCATGACCGCCACATTGACCGCGAATAAATCTAGCCCTGAAGACAAATCAGCAACGCTATCGGTAACGATTTTAGATGCTAAAGGCGTAGCCATTGATGCTGCAAGCTTAGTCAGCAAAATTCAACGTGTTGAAACGCTAACTAACGTTGGTCCTAACTTCCCGATTATGGGATATAACCCTAGCCCAGGCAGTGGTTTAGCTAAAATCAGCAAAGACTTTATCAAAGCGGGTCTATTACAAGCGGATGTGGTCATTGAATCAGGTAACTTGGTATATACCATTCCATCATTACCGTTTGGTGCCGGCGACACAGATACAGCCTTTAGCTTTATCGGTCTTGAAATGTGTAATGATGGTATCCAAGCCATTGATTGTGCAGACGGCGTAGCAACCACCAGCATGAAAGCTGAACTTACCGTTGGCACTTTCTCTGGTAATGCCCCTAGCTATCGTCACACTGACTCGGTCAATTTTGATTCATGTGATAATTGTCATGGCGACACGTTTGAGCTCCACAAAGGTCACCATGCTGGTTTTGTCATGTCAGAACAATTAGGCCGTGAGCTTAATGGCGAACTTACCGTAGGTTTAGACGGTTGTGTGGCTTGTCATACACCCGATGGCACTTATGCATCTGGCGCTAATCAAGGCGCGATTGAAATGAAACTTCACAGTGTTCATGGTGAACAAGGCATTATCAAAGACTGTACTCAGTGTCATAACGACTTTAATCTTGATGCATTCAAAGTTAAAGGTGCACTCGCCACTTCTGCTGGCCTGTATACCACGCCTATCACAGCGACATGTGCTTCTTGTCATGGTTTTGACACGATTAAACAACATGCTGAAAGTCAGGGCGCAATTGTGAATGGTAGCTATCAAGAAGCCAATGATGCTGCGCAGTTAGAAACCTGTTTATTCTGCCATGCACCTACCATTGAAAATCACACACAAGTGAAATTTTAATTTGTTCATTGAGAGAGAAGCACAGCTTCTCTCTCATGCTATGACTTACTTCATCAAATGTTGATCATCAAAATGGACAAATTAGGAAGTCTACTTATGAAGACCACAAACTCAATCAATACCTTATTTTTCGCTCTACTGTGTCTAACAGCTTCGACTGTTTTTGTGTCGACTCACGTACAGGCGGCAAAGTGGGATGCCAGCATGACGCCGGCAGAAGTTGAAGCCACGTTAGATAAAAAATTCGCCGAAGGCAAATACTCGCCTAAAGGCGCCGACTCATGCCTGATGTGCCATAAAAAGTCTGAAAAAGTGATGGACTTATTTAAAGGCGTTCATGGCGCTATCGACTCTTCAAAAAGCCCAATGGCAGGCTTGCAGTGCGAAGCGTGTCACGGCCCACTAGGTTCACATAATCGTGGTGGTAAAGAACCCATGATCACCTTTGGTCCTACCTCTACACTCGCTGCAGATAAGCAAAATAGTGTGTGTATGAGCTGTCACCAAGATGATAAGCGGGTAGCATGGGACAGCAGCCATCATGCCAATGCTGATGTAGCTTGTGCATCTTGTCATAGCGTGCATGCTGCTCACGACCCTGTATTGTCAAAGCAAACTGAAATGGAAGTGTGTACCAGCTGCCATACCAAACAAAAAGCCGATATGAACAAGCGCTCAAGTCATCCTATGAAATGGAACCAAATGACCTGTAGTGATTGCCATAATCCACATGGCAGTTTGAGTGACTCAGATCTGGTTCAACCAACGGTTAATGAAACCTGTTACTCATGCCATGCAGAAAAACGGGGACCAAAGCTTTGGGAACATGCACCCGTTACCGAAAATTGCGTCAATTGCCACAACCCACACGGTTCGGTCAACGACGCTATGCTTAAAACTCGCGCGCCACAGTTATGCCAGCAATGTCATGCAAGTGACAACCATACCAGCAACGCTTATCTAGGTAACACGGATATGGGTTCAACTGTCAATGGCAATACCTTTACGGGTGGTCGCAGCTGCTTAAATTGTCATACTCAGATACATGGTTCAAACCATCCTTCTGGTAAATTACTGCAGCGCTAAGGAGATAATATTATGAATACTAAATTAAACCTCATTACCTTAGCGTTACTCACTAGCACCAGCTTTAGTCTTATGGCTGATGGGTATGGCCTAGCAAACGCTAAAACTGACAACATCAAATATGATGCTTGGAAATGTAAAGGCTGTGTTATCGCAACCGGTACCACTGGCACTGTTGGTGTGGGTATTGGTTACAACAGTGAAGATGATGTTCAATCCGCGAATGCATTTCATAGCAGCAATCAAACTGCAGGCAAAGTAGATGCTGATATTCGCTATCGCGGGAGTGATGGCTATCAAGCAAACTTGGCAGCCAATAACTTAGGTATGGACAACGGCCGCATGGAAATTGATGTTGGTAAACTAGGGTTGTATCGAATCAATCTTGGCTATCGATCCATTGCGACCTATCAAAGTAACAATGCATTAAGCCCTTACCAAAATATCGGTAGCGATAACCTAACTTTAGCCAGTAACTGGATTACCGCAGGTGCAAGTTCAGACATGCCAATGTTGTATAGCAGTTTAAACCCATTTGAATTGTCGCTTAAACGTGAACGTGCTGGACTTGGGTTTGAATATCAAACTGAATCAATGTTCACCACTTATGTTAATTTTCAGCGCGAAGAAAAAACGGGCACTAAGATCACCTCAGGCAGTTTCTTCACTCAATCGATGATGTTGCCAGAGCCTGTTGATTACACTACAGACATTTTAAACGCTGGGATTAAACTCCGCGGTGACAACTGGTTTACTAGTATTAACTACAATGGTTCAGTGTTTAGTAATAATAACCAGCAACTCGGCTTTGACAGTGCTTTTAATCCAACCTTTGGCGCACAAAATAGAGGTTACATTGCATTAGACCCCGATAACGAAGCTCATACCATTTCGTTGTTAGGTCAATATAACGATTCTATTACCAGTCTAAGTGGTCGTTTACTCTTAGGCCAAATGACGCAAGATCAACAATTGACCCAATTAGGGTATAGCTACTCATTACCTGCAGACAGTATTGATGCCAAAGTCGATATTACTGGCATGACACTTAAAGCGGTAACTAAACTCAGTCGTGCATGGCGCCTCACTGGTAGCTATGATTATAACGACCGTGAAAATAATACCCAAATTGAACAATGGACCCAAATTAGCATTAGCGATGTTACCGGCAAAGTAAGGGATAACACCCCATACGATCTCACCACTCATAGAGCTAAATTATCAACTGACTACCGTATCAGCCATGGTATCAAACTCGATGCTGGTTATGATTTCAGGCGCGATGAGCGCAGTAATCAAGGGCGAGAAACCACTGACGACAATAACGTTTGGGCTCGTTTACGCCTTAATAATTTTGATATGTGGGACATGTGGCTTAAAGGCAGTTTCAGCAAAAGAGATGGTTCTGAATATAAAGCATCAGAGTCATCATCAGCGGAGCAGAATCCATTATTGCGCCGCTACTACTTAGCTGATCGCGACCGCACTCAAATTGAGGCCCGCGTTAATCATAGTCCTATGGATAATTTGAATGTCGATTTTGGAGTTCGTTATGCTCTAGATGACTATACCAACACCCAGATAGGCTTGACTGAGTCCAAAGACACTAACTACGATATCAATATTAACTACATGATTAATGACGATATCAATGCGAGCACATTTTATAACCATCAAATCATAACATCCGCTCAATCTGGCAGTGCTAATTTGAATATTGCAACTTGGCAAGCCGAGATAGAAGATACAGTTGATGTGGTTGGTGCTGGCCTAAGTTATAACAACTTAATGGACAGTCGTTTACGCTTAGGCGTAGATTATACTTACTCAGACTCAGACAGCACGACCCAAGTCAGACAAGGTATTAGTGGTGATTACGGCGACTATTTTGCCAAAGTACATAACATTAATGTTTATGCACAGTATCAAGCAACCGAAAAAGTAGCCTTGCGAATAGACTACAAAATGGAAAAGTATCTTGATAATGACGACGCCAATGATATCGAACCCGATACCATTTGGAATGTGATGAGTTTCGGCAATTTACAGCATGACTACACAGCACACATGATTATGCTCAACGTCAGTTATAAACTGTAAGTAAAATAATAATGATGTGACAAAGTCAGTCATATTACAGAAAACGCCAACCTCTTTAGGTTGGCGTTTTGCTATCTGTCGGTTTGACATTAGCTATCGCGTAAATAGCTTTCTCGTCTAACGCTTAAGCTCATCGATTAATTTTAGAGCTTCACTGTATAAAAAACTTGCAATCCATACATATTTAACATTATATTAACAAAGTGAATTGCTTGTGATTGAAAATTGGGCAAAAGGATTTTGCCCCCCATTTTATTATTAATTGTTTTATGTCTCGCCTCCCCCGTCAAAATTAGCACTGCTAATCTTTATTATCTTATCGGTTATGTTCAGGTGCTTTATAGGCGCATTGTTTAGGATTAACAGTAACGGACTTTTTACTCATCAAGTCCATATTCACATCAACCAACTCCCACTACTTAAGCAACATCAGGTATCATTCAATACCGATATTGATGACTCAGAGAAATTCATGTTTCAGATTGATACCCAAATTGCCGCTAAAATTGTCAACCGGACCATGAAAATTATTGGCCATAATATCAATGTTATGAATGCGCAAGCCGTCATACTAGGTTCAGGCGAAGTCGAGCGAATTGGCACCATACATGAGGGCGCATTATTGGCTATTAGCCAAAATCGCAATGTTGAAATCAATCAAACCATCGCTTCAAATTTACAAGGGGTGAAGCCCGGGCTTAATTTGCCATTACATTATCAAGGTCAAGTTGTTGGTGTGATTGGTATCACGGGTGAACCAGACACATTGAGCCACTATGGTGAGCTACTTAAAATGACTGCCGAAATGATTGTTGAACAAGCTAACCTACAAGAACAATTACAATGGCAAAACCGTCAAAAAGAAGAGTTTATTGCTCAATTGATACATGCAAATGAGCAAGACTTACCCTCATTAAAACAATGGGCGCTGCAATTAGGTATCGATTTTAGCGTACCTAGAGTGGCGGCGATTATTGAACTCGACAGTCATAACCCTTTGTATCAGCAAGACAACCAGGCATTGAAACAAGTTCTGTATTTATTACAAAATCCGGTACGAGATAACTTAATTGCCATGACGTCGCTCACTCAGCTGGTTATTTTGAAACCCGCTTTTTTAGACGGAAAACAATTTGATCCTGAACTTGAAAATCAACGCATCAATAAATTACTCAAACGCTTGCCCGCGAACATGCAGCTTAGCTTGCACATTTCCTTAGGCCATTATTTCAGTGGTGATTTAGGCATCAGTTACTCTTACCGTACGGCCAAAGAAACCATGGACATTGGCAAGAAACTGCATCCGCAAAAAAGCAAATATTTATACCAAGATTACAGCTTACAGGTGCTGTTATCCGGCTTACGTCATCACTGGCGCGGTAACGCACTGGCAAGTCCCTATATGAAACTGATTGAAGTAGATAAAAACCAACAATTACAAAAAACACTCGCCGCGTATCTTGAACATATGGGTGATATACAAACCTGTGCTAACAGTCTATTTATCCATAGAAACACATTACGTTATCGATTAGATAAAATTCAAACCATCACCAATATTGATTTGCACAGCTTTAATGGATTACTGAGTTTGTATTTAGGTCAGCTCATCCACCAGCCCAGCGCTTAGTTGTGCATTAGTACAAAAATAGTCTATTTGAGCATTGTTATTAGTGCGGATGAACAAAGTAATTTATCACTAAAGGTTTACTATGATGAATAACTAAACCACTCCAATAACAATAAATAACGAGTACTCTATGGGACTAATCTTGATCTTACTCGGCGTGATCGCCTTCATCGTCATCGCCACCTCCAGATTCAAACTTCACCCTTTTTTAACCCTTATCTTAGCGTCGTTTCTCACCGCATTTGCTTATGGCTTACCCAGTAACGAAATCGCTAAAACCATCACAGGTGGTTTTGGTGGAATTTTAGGTTATATAGGCCTAGTCATTGTATTAGGAACAATTATTGGCACTATCCTTGAAAAAAGCGGCGCAGCAATCACCATGGCAGATGTTGTCATTAAATTGTTTGGTCAACGCTTTCCAACCTTAACCATGTCAATGATTGGCTATTTGGTGTCTATCCCTGTGTTTTGTGATTCAGGGTTTGTGATTTTAAACTCATTAAAGCAATCAATGGCTAACCGCATGAAAGTGTCTCAGGTTGCCATGAGTGTCGCCTTAGCAACTGGGTTATATGCTACTCATACCTTTGTACCGCCAACGCCAGGCCCAATTGCAGCTGCAGGTAACTTAGGCCTTGAATCACAACTGGGGTTAGTTATTGCCGTCGGTGTGTTTGTTGCCGCGATTGCCGCTTTTGCAGGTATGTTATGGGCCAACCGTTTTGCCAACGAACAACCTGACGGCGAAGGGGCTGAAGAACTTAATGCACAACTACCAGACTTTGACGATCTGAAAAAGGCATACGGCGAATTACCTAGCCCGCTAAAAGCCTTTGCGCCAATTTTTGTGCCTATTATCTTCATTTGTTTAGGTTCTATTGCCAATTTCCCTTCAAAACCGCTTGGTGAACAAGGTTTATTCGATTTATTAGTCTTTTTAGGCCAACCGGTAAACGCCTTAATGATTGGCTTATTTTTATCATTATTTTTACTTAAAGGGACTGAAAAAGTTAAAGAGTTTAGTGAACGTATTAGCCAAGGCTTAGTGGTTTCGGCGCCAATTCTATTGATCACCGGTGCTGGTGGAGCCTTCGGCGCGGTGTTAAAAGCCACTGAAATTGGTGCATTTTTGGGTAGCAGTTTATCGGCATTGGGCGTGGGTATTTTTATGCCATTTATCGTCGCGGCCGCGCTCAAATCGGCACAAGGATCATCAACCGTTGCCTTAGTCGCCACCTCGGCCTTAGTGGCACCATTGTTAGGCGATATAGGCTTAGCCTCAGAAATGGGCCGCGTTCTTACCGTTATGGCCATTGGCGCAGGGGCAATGACAGTGTCACATGCCAACGACAGTTTCTTCTGGGTTGTGACTCAGTTTAGCCGCATGAGCGTCAAACAAGCTTACCGCGCGCAAACCATGGCGACATTAATTCAAGGTATCACGGCGATGATCACCGTTTATCTACTGAGCTTAATTTTACTGTAATTTATTATTCAGAGTCTTATATGAAAATCGTTATTGCTCCAGATTCATTTAAAGAAAGCTTAAGCGCCCTTGAAGTGGCTAATGCCATTGAAGATGGCTTTAAACAGGTGTTTCCTGATGCACAATATTGCAAAGTGCCGATGGCAGACGGCGGTGAAGGTACAGTACAAGCCATGGTTGATGCTACTCAAGGGCAAATCATTAATCTTACTGTTACTGGCCCGCTGGGGTTACCTGTTGACGCTTTTTACGGTGTGTTGGGGCAACTCTATGAAGACGGTAAGCAAACTGCAGTGATTGAAATGGCTGCGGCATCAGGGCTACATCTGGTGCCCGTCAATCAACGCAATCCGTTATTGACCACCAGCTTTGGCACAGGTGAATTAATTGCCGATGCGTTAAATCGCGGCATCCGTCATATCATCTTAGGTTTAGGTGGCAGTGCCACCAATGATGCAGGCGCAGGAATGATGCAAGCCTTAGGGGTAACACTTAGCAATATGGCTAATGAGCCACTGCCTTTTGGTGGCGCAGCCCTTGCCGCATTGCATCATATTGATGTTCAGTCGTGCCATCCTGCCATAAAAGAGTGTGTTATTGAGGTAGCTTGCGATGTCGATAACCCATTGTGTGGTCCTCGCGGTGCCAGTGCGATTTTTGGTCCACAAAAAGGGGCCACAACCGAGATGATTGAACAGCTCGATCATGCTCTAGGCCATTTTGCTCACACGGTTAATCAACAACTTTATCAATCTGTTGATACTCACTGCCAACTGCACCCTGGGGCTGGCGCGGCTGGAGGTATGGGTTTTGGGGTGATGACAATATTAAATGCCTCCCTAAAACCTGGGGTCGATATTGTCACCAACAGTGTAAAATTAGCAGAGTATTGCCACAATGCCGATTTAGTCATCACAGGTGAAGGTCGTATTGATGGTCAAACTGTGTTTGGTAAAACCCCCATGGGCGTATTACATGTCGCTAAACAGCTCAATATCCCAGTGATTGGCATTTCCGGATGCCTAGGCCCAAATGCAGATGCGATTTTAGCCGAAGGCATGCACGCTATTTTCGCTATTATTCCGGCACTACAGCCATTAGAACAAGTGTTGTCTGAAGCACAGGTGAATCTCACCAATACCGCCCGTAATATTGCGGCAATGTTGTCATTATCATTAGTGAAAAAGTAATCCTGTCAGCATAAATATCAATTGATATTTATGCTGACTTTACAATGCTAAGCAGCATTTATCGCAGTATGGCTCCCCTATTGATATCCATTTTAGATTAATAACCTAGTATTGATCTCGAGTCACACATGCGCCGACCAATAACCACAATGTCATCTGCATTATCACCAAGAGTATTCTGACCACAACAGATAAGCAGTCATCAGTATTTTTTCTACCCTAACCATCAGCATTAACACGATAAATACTTGAAGCCTAACCAGCCATACAGTAAAGTTAGCACCCTCATTTCGTCCTGAAGGTGCAGCGTTAATCGTAATGCATCAGTCAATGCTAACAGGATGGAGTTTTCATCATTACGGCAAGCAAAATGACCTCGAAAATCACCCGTCAAGCATACGCTTCAGAAGACAGCTTACTGCGTATTTTTACCGCACCTGAAGATTCAACCTCGACGTTGAGCATTATTGAACAGAAGTTGTCACAAGACCTTGCAGGGTTTTTAGGTAACAGCATCGCCGCACTGGAAAAGCCGCTATCAGAAATAGAAACCGATTTTAACGCTTATCAGATCCCCACCGATCCTAAGTTCGTTTCTGATTATGCCGACGAAATCATGCAAAATTTAGTGGCGCACTCAGTTCATACCGCTGCACCGAGTTTTATTGGTCATATGACATCAGCATTGCCTTATTTTGTGTTACCGCTGTCGAAGATGATGGTGGGACTGAACCAAAACTTGGTTAAAATCGAAACATCAAAAGCCTTTACGCCTCTTGAGCGCCAAGTATTAGGCATGATGCACCACTTGGTTTATCAACAATCAAACGACTTTTATGACCAATGGATGCACAGCGCAAATCATTCGCTAGGCGCATTTTGTTCAGGTGGCACGGTAGCCAACATTACCGCCCTGTGGATAGCCCGAAACCGATTATTGCAACCTAGCGGCGAATTTAAAGGTATTACTCGTGAAGGCATGACCAAAGCATTACGATTTTATGGTTATGATGACCTTGCCATATTAGTGTCTGATCGGGGTCATTACTCATTAGGGAAAACGGCCGATTTATTAGGTATTGGCCGAGATAACATCATTAGTATCCCTACGGATGAACATCATAAAGTCGATGTTGCTGCCATGCGTGCAACCGCGGCTAAACTAGCACAACAAAATATCAAAGTGATGGCGATTGTCGGCGTGGCTGGCACAACCGAAACCGGTAATGTCGATCCATTAACTGAGTTAGCCGCTTTAGCCTGCGAGTTAAATTGTCACTTTCATGTCGATGCTGCTTGGGGCGGCGCCAGTTTATTATCCAACAAATATCGCCACTTACTAAAAGGCATCGAGCTAGCTGACTCAGTCACGATCGACGCCCATAAGCAAATGTACGTGCCAATGGGCGCCGGTATGGTGCTATTTAAAGACCCAGAACTGGCCAAAGCAATTGTGCATCATGCTGAATATATTTTACGCGTGGGTTCAAAAGATTTAGGCAGTCAAACGCTGGAAGGTTCGCGCCCAGGCATGGCGATGTTAGTGCACGCTTGCCTACAGATAATTGGTCGCGATGGCTATGAAATACTCATTAATAACAGCCTAGAAAAAGCCCGTTATTTTGCAACGATTATTGAGCAACATAAGGATTTTGAATTAGTCACTGCGCCTGAGTTATGTTTACTAACCTATCGCTACGTCCCCGCATCGGTACAAGCAATATTAACAACAGCTATATCGAATCAAGACACTGAGTTAGTTGCAACAATCAACGAACTACTGGATGGATTAACTCAATTCATTCAAAAACATCAACGTGAACAAGGCAAATCATTTGTGTCACGAACACGGATTAAACCGGCAAAATACTTGCGCCAACAAACCACAGTATTTCGTGTGGTACTCGCTAATCCGTTGACCAGTCATCAAATATTACATGATGTCCTGAGTGAGCAAGTTGAGATTGCCGCATTAGACAGTGAATATTTACCACAACTGTTGGCGTTGTAGAGCACAGACTCATAATAACTTCGATGTTTATAGCTTGTTAGCGACCTTTTCGTCATCCCGGCAGTGTTTTCAAGCCGGGATCCCGGTGTTTTCTTTGTACTTTTGTACTCATGGCCTACGGCCACTCACGTCGTGGCGCTTCGCCCACACCAGACCAAGAGGAAACCAACGGCTGTTCCCTCTTGGAACTCCCAGCCGCCCCGCAACATTTTCGCTTTTTACAAAACAACAGCTGCGAAAAGTCGCCATGGGGTCAGATTTAACTTTGACCTACATTTGCAGACTGCTTCGGCCTTATTCGAAAATGCTATCGCTTCCGATAGGCCATCCATGGCCAACGAAAGCTAGCCTGACGTCCTGTCAGGCTCACGCTATTTTCTTCAACGGCCTCAAGTGCAAAGCTGAATTTAGGCTTTTTCAATCAAGGAATCTAAATCATTTATGGACAAAAGTGAGTCAAGGCTTAGGTCTCAATTTGAATCGTGGTATTAATAAATCGATGATAATCTGCCATATCGTAACACTATGCATAACTGCAAATATTGTTAGGCATTTTTATCAAAATCTCTAGATAACATTTGGGATGCAGCAGAAGCCTCATACATACCAACCCCTTTAATTTGCTTTGCTACGTCATATCCTTCATCTCTAAATTTGGCAAGCATTGAACTTAGCTCAGTCAACTTGCTTGTATTCAGAACCATTCGAACTGCCGTACCTCGGCATACATGCGAAAGTTCAATATGTTCTTTTCCACTATCATCGAGCTTAATTCCGTGATCACCAGAACAGATCAGAAAACTGCCACCTAAACGGCAAATTCTATTATTCATATACAGCCCAAACCCTGAGTTATGCCAAGGGTTCTTTGTATCTATAAATGCTCCTTTATAATTTTTACTAGAAATTGCGGGCATTAAAGCTTGCTGAATAGCATCACAATGAGTGTCAATTTGAACATGAGGGTTATTCTTAAGGGAAGCTTTCAGACCTATTCCATGGTCAATAATAGCAATCTCAACTTTGTTATAGATAGGCCAATACTGCGCGCAATACTCTAAACTCTTCGACTTGCTGTGCTCATATACATTGCGCATGATCTCACGTATTGAAAATGTAAGCGCATCAACAAGATTTCCGTTATTCTGTCGAGTCAAAATTCCAGCAAGCTGAGCTGATCGACGCTCTATAATTTCCTGTTCTGCTTCCCACTCATTAGTGGCCTCATCGACAATAGTTTGCACTCGGAGAATTGTATAAGGAACAAACTTATCATTTCCATCAACGCAATTAGGCTCTCTGCCATACTTGAGCCCGAAAGCTCTAAAGAACGCCATATTTGCTGCATAATCCTTATATTCATAGCCGCAACAAGAAACTACAGTGTCTTTGTTTCGTCGATTAAATTCCCTGATAAATTTTGCAACATAAACCATCGTAAATGGCTCTATCCGTCCCATACTGGAAAAATTAATTACAACCTCTTTCTCTCCTGAGCATTCTTCAATCTCATCACAAAATTTAAAAATGGCTTTTAGGTCACATGTTGAAGGATAGTTAATTAATGGCACATGACCTCCGTAGGCCCAACATATTAGCGATAACTCTGATAAACATTCTGGTTCACATCAGGATAAACCGACTTTGATACTTTAATTATTAATAGTTTTAGTAAAAAACCAATTAAATTGCATTAAAACAATCATACTTTCGACTAGGTAAAGCGATAATTAGATAAACGAGAATATTTGCTTCAAGTTATGTATATTCAACTTTCCATAAAACGTATAACTTCAAGCAATTAATTTCTCCATAAAAATAAAACTGCAAATTTATTAAATTACATAATAATATTTAAATCATTGATTTTTTAATACTATTAATAGAAAACTGTATTGTGATACCTAAGGCGTAATGGGGCAAAACCAAGTTAGTTTTTAACTTAACATTCGTACCAAATGAAGCTAAATCGAAGAGATAGTATGAACCAGTGTAGATGCGACTGAGGGTATCGAAAACAGGGACGTTTTCGTTAAGCGGCCATGGATGGCGCAAAGCGTCCCGAAGCAGTATCTGCACATAAGCCCACTGCAGGTGATTGACGACAATGAAGGTACAAGCTTCAAACCCATTTAACCAATACCCACTCAGCTAAACACTACTCAACCAAACATAAAAAATGCCAAACCTTCATTCGAAGGCCAAAAAACTTCGAGCACAAATGTGTTACATACCTTGCTTGTAAAAAGTGAGATTCAATTCTGAACTTGAGGACGTTGAAGAAAATGACATGTAACTAACATTCTATGGTCACATCATACATAAATATCACTGTGCTAATTGTGAAACCAAACAACCTACCTACTTTCCGAATCACCCGCGCTTATAGCCGCGTAGCGAACTAGCAGGACGAAGTCCGCTCTAGTATCTAGGTTCTCGACACACCACTCTCTATTGCTAGAGATTATAATGGTACCCGAGGCCGGACTTGCGCCTGTACGTCTGATGTTCAACCAGAGCGCGAGGGATTTTATCTTCACTGCTTATGTCTTCTTACCTTTGAATATATAAGCCAAATTGCAGACGTAAAAAAGCCCCAACTAATGTTGAGGCTTCTTTACACCATACTTACGTATGTAAATGATGGTACCCGAGGCCGGACTTGAACCGGCACGCCTGATGTTCAACCAGAGCGCGAGGGATTTTATCTTCTCTGCTTATATCTTCTTACCTTTGAATATATAAGCCAAATTGCAGACGTAAAAAACCCCAACTAATGTTGAGGCTTTTTTACACCATACTTACGTATGTAAATGATGGTACCCGAGGCCGGACTTGCGCCTGTACGCCTGATGTTCAACCAGAGCGCGAGGGATTTTATCTTCTCTGCGTATATCTTCTTACCTTTGAATATATAAGCCAAATTGCAGACGTAAAAAAGCCCCAACTAATGTTGAGGCTTTTTTACACCATACTTACGTATGTAAATGATGGTACCCGAGGCCGGACTTGAACCGGCACGCTTATTCAGCGAGGGATTTTAAATCCCTTGTGTCTACCGATTCCACCACTCGGGCAAAGTGTTGTTTTAACCGCTACTAAAAGTAACCATTAAACGCAATTTTGTGGAGGCGCGACCCGGAGTCGAACCGAGATAGACGGATTTGCAATCCGTAGCATAGCCATTCTGCCATCGCGCCATCTTTAACCAAATTCAAATCCATCGGATAAGATAAGAAATTGGAGCGACATATCGGGTTCGAACCGATGACCTATACCTTGGCAAGGTATCGCTCTACCAACTGAGCTAATGTCGCGTATTCAATCATTTTTATGCTTCATTACATCAAAAAGAAAGGTATCGTTTTTCAACCTATCTAACTGAGCTAACTATTCATAAATCGTGTTGGTTAACATCGCGCCCTAGGGTTTGTTGTTGACTCATCACTTGTCTACGGGGTGGCATTCTACCGAATTAACCTCGTGTGTCAATTATTGATTTATGCATTTTTGACTGTTTGCACACTAAATAATCTTATTGAACTATTATTACGCTATTCTGCCGTTAAATCTTTCCAAGCTGCTGAAATGTAACTCATCATCGACCAGAACGTCAGCGCTGCTGCAATATAAAACAACCCATAAGCCACATCAGTTAACCAAGGTGTAGGCTTCCAAATTAATCCAATAATGGCGATCATTTGCGTGGCTGTTTTGTATTTACCGATCCAAGACACCGCAACAACACCGCGTTTACCTATTTCAGCCATCCATTCACGCAAGGCTGAAATAACAATTTCGCGGCCAATCATAAATAATGCAGCTAAGGTTAAATACACATTGTCATTTTGCTGAACCAACAACACTAATGCTGTCGACACCATCACTTTGTCAGCTACAGGATCTAAAAAAGCCCCAAATCGGGTTAATTGGCCGAGTTTACGAGCAGCGTAGCCGTCTAACCAATCGGTCAAAGCGGCCAGCCAAAAAATAAATGCCGAAACAAATGGTGCCCATGAATATGGTAAATAGAAAACCGCGATGAATACAGGTAACAAAGCAATACGGAATAATGTCAGTGCAATAGGTAAATTAAACGGCATAAAAAGACCAATTTGTCAGAAGCAGCGCCAATCTTGCCTTAATTTTAGCCCCCTCGCAATGCATCATGAATTGTTTGTGCCATTTCTAAGCTAATTCCGGGAACTTTTGTCAATTCTGCCACGCTAGCGCCCTTCACCTCTTGTATTCCGCCTAAATGTTGCAACAAAGCTTTACGTCTTTTAGGCCCGACTCCGGCGATAGATTCTAAGGTTGAGGTGTTACGCGTTTTCTGACGTTTATTACGATGCCCGGTAATCGCAAAGCGATGGGACTCATCACGAATATGCAACATTAAATGAAATGCTGGTGAATCACTCGCAATATCAAAACTTTGCTCACTGCCACCAACAATAAAGGTTTCAAGCCCTGCTTTACGGCCCTCACCTTTGGTCACACAAATGAGTAACGGTGGATGGTCGATATTGACACACTTCTCATCGACAATCGTTTGCGCCACTCTTAATTGACCAATACCACCGTCAATAAAGACTAAGTCAGGTATTTTGCCATTATTATCAATTTTGTCGAAGCGACGACTGATTGCTTGTTCCATCGCTGCATAATCATCTCCCCCCGTGATGCCAGTAATGTTGTAGCGGCGATAATCGGCTTTATGTGGCCCTTCACGATTAAACACCACACAGGAGGCAACAGTGCTTTCGCCCATAGTGTGGCTAATATCAAAACATTCCATTCGCTTAATCGGCTCATTAAGCTCAAGTGCCTCTTCAAGCAATTGGAATCGTTGCTCAACCGTGTTTTTATGCGACAACCTGGTGGCAACAGCATTACTCGCATTGGTCATCGCTAAGCGTAAGAAATTAGCTCTGTCGCCACGCACTTGGGTTTTTAACTCAAACTTTTTATCCAGTGCATGCTCTATCGATGCTTCCAACTCTTTTATACCATCAAAGTGATGGCTGAGAATGACTTCTTTAGGAATAGTGCGCTGGATATCCGCGTTTAAATAAAACTGACCTAAAAATGACGACAGCACTTCTTCGATTTCAGTTTCTGCTGGTACAGAAGGATAATAACTACGACTGCCAAATATTTTACCGTCGCGAATGAACAATAGATGAAAACAGGCAATACCAGAGGCGTAATCGACACCAATGACATCCATATCACCTTTATGATTAGACACTTCTTGCTGCTCTGCTACACGCCTTAATGCGGTAATTTGGTCACGATACTGAGCCGCTCGTTCGTATTCCATCTCAATTGCAGCGGTTTCCATTTTCGCCACCAGCTGAGATATCACTTGCTTGTCTTTGCCGCGTAAAAATAAACTGGCTAATTTGACCTGCTCACTGTATTCCTCATCACTGACAATCCCCACACAAGGCGCACTGCAACGATCCAGTTGATACTGTAAGCAAGGACGAGAACGCGATTTATAGTACAAATCATCACACTGGCGGATAGGAAACAGTTTTTGCATTAAGTGCAAACTTTCACGCACTGCGCCGCCATTGGGATAAGGACCAAAATAATGGCCTTTTTCACGCTTTGGACCGCGATGATATGCCAATCGAGGATGCTTATGGCCGCTCAATAAAATATACGGATAAGACTTATCATCACGCAGCAACACATTGTATTTAGGCATGTACTGTTTGATGTAATCGTTTTCAAGTAATAACGCATCGGTTTCGCTGTGCGTAACGGTTACATCAATATGATCGATATGCGAGACCAATGCTTGAGTTTTTACATTGGCAATGTTAGCTCGAAAATAAGAAGTCAGGCGTTTTTTGAGATCTTTGGCCTTACCAACATAAATAACCTGCTGGCGCTTATCGTACATACGATAAACACCAGGTGCTGAGGTAACATTTTTTAAAAAAGATTTGGCGTTAAAACCACTGGACATGATTAAAGCTACTTAATGCGTTGCGAGGAATACACTATTCCTGACTAAAATGAACCTGTATCAAGCATTTTGTAACGGATAGCTAAACGGGTTAACTCAACGTCACCGCCGATCCCAAGCTTAGCGAATAACCGATAACGATAGCTATTGACGGTTTTCGGGCTTAAATTTAATTTTTCAGAAATGTCATTCACCTTCTCGCCATTAGTAATCATCATCATGATTTGTAATTCACGTTCAGACAAACTGCTAAATGGGTTCTCATCAGAGTGATTAAATTGGCTCAACGCCATTTGCTGAGCAATTTCAGGCGATAAATACCGCTGACCACGGGCCACTTGAGTAATAGCACGCAACACTTCAGGTGATGTTGACCCTTTGGTCAAATAACCAGAAGCTCCCGCCTGCATCACTTTGGTCGGAAATGGGTCTTCAGTCTGCACCGTTAACACGATAATTTTTGCATCTGGTTGATAACGTAAAATTTTACGGGTAGCTTCTAAGCCGCCCATACCTGGCATATTCATGTCCATTAAAATGACATCAGCTTCATTCTGTCGAGACCACTGTACTGCTGTTTCTCCATCTGGCGCTTCACCGATGACTTTAATACCGCGTTCATCTTCCAAAATACGACGGATCCCCGTTCTCACGAGTTCATGGTCGTCAACCAAATATACAGATATCACGTTAACCCACCTATTATTATGCGTAATTCATTTTTGAATTTTAGGGCCGTTTTTTTATATATAAAACATTTATTTGCAAAATGTTATATCAATATTTCGCAGCTAAAAGTTACATTCATTTCATCTCACTTATCTGAATGAATTTAACATCTTTACATTTACTTACACAAGCAAAGTCACCATTGACCGCAAAAGATGCATATAAAACAAACAGCTTTGTTACCTAAGTATTACAATTTAACCTTTTTAATCATTCACCTTGAAGCGTCACAATAATCGTGCGCGCCGCAGCATGATCACGATGCTCGCATAAATATAGCCCTTGCCAGAGACCTAGGTTCAATCGTCCGTTGGTAATTGGAATAGACTGACTAGAACCAATCAAGGTCGACTTGATATGAGCAGGCATATCATCTGCCCCTTCAAAAGTATGCTCAAAGTATGGCGCACCTTCTGGTACTAGCACATTAAAATGTCGCTCCATATCACCACGCACTGTCGGATCGGCATTTTCGTTAATGGCCAGTGATGCCGAAGTATGCTGAATAAACACATGCAATAAGCCAACCTTGATATCTCTTAGCTGTGGTAGCTTCGCAATCACTTCATCAGTGATTAAATGAAATCCACGCCGGTGAGGCTTAAGTGTTATCTCTCGTTGAAACCACATCACATAAATCCTATATCCAGACAACACTCGTAAGCACTAAACACGTATACGACTAATTATTAACAATATATTTTGCCGCACTGTGGTAAATGATACATCAGAATGAGGTAACGTTTAACATAGTAATCCATCTAGTTTTTACTGAGCAGCTTAACAATAAATAGTACCATCAATAGTTGCGACTAAAATACAACTATTGCGTCACACTATAACGATTGGCAGTAATAATAAAAAGTTGTCTGACTATGGAGCAACCCACTCAACACCTTTATTGATAGCCCAGCGTTTTTGGAATATTGATTATCGTTTGTCATCCCAGCGATATCGCCATATGGCCACGATATGCACCACTGGCCATTAAGCGATTGACGACCAGCACACAGTTACCCGAATATCTTAGCTACAAACAAAAAAGCCCCATGATTTAAATGAGGCTTAAGGTCATATTAATTAACTACACAGATACAAGATTACTTTTTTGTGAACCATGATGACCATCACGCTTCCAATTGACATCAAGTAATTCGGAGCCCGACAAGCTAATCAACTCGGCATTTGTATTATGGCTTTTATCGGGCTAACCCTATGCTCTGGGGAATCATCAATTTACATTTAGACTCAATCAAATCACTAGCGAGTACGACCTGTAAACCTACGATTGGGGTTGTTGTGATTTCAATATACAAAGCCAAACACTCGCGATTAAAAAAGCAATGCAAATAAGGGCGCGGTAATGACCATGGCAATACCGGTAAAAATCATGGTTAAACTGGCGATAACGCCTTCTTCCCGGCCAATTTGATTCGCTTTAGCCGCTCCAGCGCCATGTGCTGATGCACCTAAAGAAATCCCTCTGGCTAAGCTGCTTTTTATGTTCGCAGCTTTAAAAAGGGGATCGCAAATCAGCATGCCCATTATACCTGTCACTAAAACTAACATCGCGGTTAATTCCGGTATGCCACCAAATGCGCTCGTGGCCTCTATCGCAAACGGAGTTGAAACCGATCTAACAATCAAGCTTTTAGACAGCTCAGACGGCATATGGGTAAATTGAATAATCAACCATGACGATCCCACGCCCAAACATAACCCTACTATCACCCCGATACTGATGGTTAATGGGTAACGCTTAATCAATGCGCGCTCCCGATAAATGGGTACCGCAAACGCGATAGTTGCAGGAGCTAATAACGCGGGTAGCCAATGGGTAAATTGAAAGTAGTCAACCAGTGGGATTTGAAATATTACTACGGTCAGCAAAATAATCGTCGGTGCCATTATGATCGGAGCAAACCAAACACGTTGCCGACGTAGATAAAGTCGCTTACTAAAGTAATAGCCTGCCAATGTGAGTAACAAACACAAAAAGCCTAATAATGAACCATTCATGCTACTGCCTATTGTATTCAAAATTGAGCGGAGTTTCTTTAAGGTGTAAGCGCTGTGATGTAATGCTGTTTAACCTTTGTTTACGTTCAAACTTAAATAACTTATCAACGATAAATGCCGTGCCTAATAATACGCTAGTGCTGGCCAGTAACATGCATACAATCAGCTCAGCACCATAGCTTTCGAGTATTAATTGATATTTGGTAATCGCCACAACTGGTGGAATAAAAAATAGCAGTAAGTCACCAATTAACCATGCTGAACCTTGGTTAACGATTTTTTCGGGTACCCAGTGGCATGACAATAAGACTAATAGAATGCCTAAGCCTATAACGCTACCAGGAATAATTGAATCAACAGATTGAGCAGCCCACTGACATAACCAAGCAAATAGGCACAGACCACTCACTTGAATGAATAAGGTTGTTTGGCACTTTAAAAAGGCGCTATGGGTATTTAATGAAGATAACATTTGATTTCACACTGGGTGTTTTTAGTTAATATGAACAGTTTACTCTTGCTTAATTCATAAAAAAAATGAATATTAATGATTGATTGAATCACTTTTGGTTATGTATATGGATCTTAAAGCACTGCACTATTTCACTGAGGTTGTTAACGCCGGTGGTTTCGCTAAAGCGTGTCATGCGGCATTTGTTACTCAACCCGCTCTCTCAAAGGCAATACGCTTGCTTGAAGAAGAACTTGATATGGTATTGCTAGAGCGCGGAAAACGCGGCTCTCAGATCCGCTTAACTGAAGCTGGGCAAGTTGTTTATCGCCATGCGTCTACTTTGTTAGAAGGTCGCCAACTGATGATAACCGAGCTGGATCATTTGCGAAATTTAAGTGGCGGTTTACTTAAATTAGGCTTAGCTCCCTTAGGCAGCGCCGAATTATTTGCTCCAGTAATAGCAAAATTTAGGCAGCTACATCCTAACGTTGAATTACAGTTACTGGTGCGCGGTGGGATTGAACAAACAGTGGCCTTACATAAAGATGAAATTGAACTTGCAACAGGCATCATTGATTTTGACGATGAATTTGATGGTATTCGCGTCCGTAATGATTCAATGGTGGTCGTATTGCCTTCGGCCCATGTGCTCGCGAGTAAATCAATACTCCAACTCAGTGAGCTTAATCTATTGGCTCAAGTAATGTTTGAACCCGAATATGCCCTATATGAGCTGGTACTTGAAGCGTGTGCAAAGGCGGGATTTAAGCCAACAAATATCACTCGAGTCAGTCATGCTGATTTTGGTATTGCCCTGGTAGCCGCTGGCACAGGAGTCATGATACTGCCAAAAATTATTGCCGAACGATACCGAGTTGGCGCGGTTGTCAATATTCCTTTAGCAAGTGAAGACTTACGCTGGGAATTATCATTGTTTTGGCGTAAGCAAAAACATTTGTCTTTTGCCGCGCAAGCAATGATAGCGCTGGTTAAGCAGCACTTGAGTCAATTAGAGAGTGAAACGTAAATATAGTACGTTCAACACTCGAGATAAGAGATGCGATAAGTGAGACTAAACGGCAGGCACCACACTAAAAAAAGCGCCTATTGGCTATCAATAGGCGCTTGAGGACGTAGATACTGATTTAACCTTTACAGGTAAAAAACACCATTATTAATGGCTTGAACCTCAGGTTTAATCGGCAAAAGTCTCGTTCAATACATTGGCGATACCCGCAGTATTGGCACTAAAAATTAAATGCACCAAATTCGGATTTAATACCAATATGGCTTCAATTCCCTGAGCTTGCAAAGCCGTCTTATCTAATTGACTTGCATCTTTCACTTCAAGGCGTAAACGGTTATCCGCAATTGCACGACATGAACTGACCTCACCTAAAAGTGGTTGAATGGCAAGCGCTTGCTGGCGATCACTCGACGTAATGTTAACGGCATCCGTTTCTGTGCTTGCCACAGGACCAGCAACAACATAACCACCAGAAGCGAGCATTTCATCAATTTCAGTGCGTGACACTTCGGCGATAGTTCCCACAATAGCTTGTACGGCATTGCCTGAAATCAACACACCACTAGCGCCGAGTTGCTTCAATCTCGCCTGATCCACTTTACTGGTATCAACCACATCCATACGTAAACGGGTGATACAAGAATCAACATTGGTTAAATTCTCAGGGCCACCAAAGGCTTCAATAAAGTTACGCGCTCTTTCCGTTCCTTGTGTTGATACAACCTCTAATTCAATATCCATGCGTCCAGGCGTTTTCAAATCGAACTTTAAGATTAAGAATCTGAATACCATGTAATACAGCACAGCATAAATGAGGCCTAAAACAACCAATAACCAGATTTTTTGCGAATGACCAGAAAGAACAAGGAAATCGATTAAGCCATGCGAAAACGAGGTTCCATGAACCACACCCAACATATTCACTAAAACATAAGCAAAACCAGCCATTAATGCATGCACAACATACAGTAACGGTGCCGCAAATAAGAAAGCAAACTCAATAGGTTCAGTGATCCCGGTTAAGAATGCAGTTAACGCCGCCGAAATCATGATACTGCCGACCATCACTCTATTTTCTGGGCGCGCAGTATGCCAAATCGCCATTGCAGCAGCTGGTAAACCAAACATTTTAAATAAGTAACCGCCGGCTAATTGACCAAAACCATTCCCCGCAGCTCGGCTAGCATCGTCTGCTTGCAAATAACATGTCAGTACGCCTGTTGCCGGTTTACCTAAACTGTCAACACAATTACCCGCTTCGAAGAAGAAAGGCACGTTCCATACATGGTGCAAACCAGCTGGAATTAACGAGCGTTCTACCACACCGTAAATACCAAAGGCTAATGTTGGATTTTGATATGCCGCCCAATGAGAAAATGCAGCAATAGCATTGCCTATCGGAGGCCAAATAAACGATAAGATAACGCCAGCAAAAATCGCTCCAAAACCGGTAATAATAGGTACACTTCGTTTACCTGAAAAGAAGCCCAGATAAGAAGGCAATTGAATTTTAAAGAAGCGGTTAAATGTCGAAGCCGCAATTGCACCTGCAATCATACCGCCAAACACCCCGACATCTGTGCCTGGTTCAAGTACACCAATGGTTCTAACCATGATAGCGTATCCAACCAACGCCGCCATAGCAGCCACACCATCATTTTTAGCAAAACCTAACGCAATACCTATGGCGAAAAGTAATCCCATGTTGCCAAAGATAGCTTCCCCGGCTTGGACCATTAACACATTGACGATATCGGGTAATACGCTAAAACCTGCGCTCCCAACACCTAACAGAATACCCGCGACAGGTAATACAGAAACCGGCAACATAACCGATTTACCCACTTTTTGTAATACCGAAAATGCGCCACTCATCATGGCCTTCTTCGGCTTAGCTGTTTTTATTGTTTTAGATGTCATAATACAACCTTAGAAATTTCAATAGATAACCAAGTGATCAACGCTTTTTAGATCTCGCCTTTAACAGCTATTAGCGTATTAGGATCTCGCATTAATGCTCGAACATCTTTGGCATCTGCGCAGCTCATCGCTTTAGCAGCAATAAGCTGACAAGCTTGCTGATTTAGATGACGTACTTGATGTTTCACTTCAGGGATCGAAGGCACACTCACGGACAATTCATCAATGCCTAAACCAACCAATATAGGCACTGCATCTTTTTCGCCAGCCAAACCACCACAAATACCAGCCCACTTACCTTTGGCGTGCGCGGCTTTAACGGTCATATCGATAAGGCGTAATACTGCTGGGTGTAAGCCATCAGCAATGGCAGCCAACTTAGGGTGACCACGATCAATCGCTAAAGTATATTGAGTTAAATCGTTGGTACCGATAGAGAAAAAGTCAACATGCTCAGCTAATACATCTGCCATTACAGCAGCTGATGGCACTTCAATCATGATACCAATCTGAATACCACTGATATCAATCGCCAATTTTTCGGCTTCTTCTTTTACCACTTGTTTGGCTAACTTAAGCTCGAACAAAGACGCCACCATAGGGAACATAATGCGTAAGTTACCCGCATCGGCCGCTTTCAATAAGGCTCGTACTTGTTGGCGTAATACTGCCGGTTTATCTAAACCAACCCGGATCCCTCGCTCTCCAAGGAATGGGTTATCCTCTTTAGGTAAAGGTAAATACGCTAAAGGCTTATCACCGCCGACATCTAACGTGCGCACCACCAATGGTCGCTGGCCTAAGGTCTGCAGTACCGCACGATAGACTTGCTCCTGTTCATCTTCTGAAGGAGCAACAGATTGATCTTGATATAGGAACTCTGAGCGTAATAAGCCAACGGCTTCACCACCCATGTCGACTAATTTCTGGGCATCGCTGACTTTGGCAATATTACCGGCGATTTCAAACCGCACTCCATCCAAGGTCACGGCTGTTTCATCTTTTTGCGCAAAAGCTAAGGCTTTTTGTTCTTCCGCAGCATCTTTAATGACGTTCAATTCGGTCATTTCAGCTTCGGTTGGCGACAATAATAGGTAGCCTTTAGCGGTGTCGAGTAATACCTCGGTACCGTGCAAGGACATGATCTTAGCTTCAACGCCAGCCATAGCAGCAATGCCCATTGCTCTTGCCAAAATAGCACTGTGGCTCGATGCCCCACCTAATGTGGTGCAGATGCCTTTAACAAATGCAGGATTGAGTTTTGCGGTATCAGAAGGGGTTAAATCTTTAGCGACTAGAATAGTATTTTCAGGGAGATCAGTAGGAATCGTGTCTTGAGATAATCCCGCCATAATCCGTGAGACACGGTTGCCGACGTCCATAAGATCCGTTGCACGTCCAGCCAACAAGGGATTATCCATCCCAGCAAGTTTATCGGCTTGGCGGCAGATGCTCTTACTCCAAGCATACGGGGCTGACTTGCCTTGTTGTAATTCAATAATACAATCGTCGTACAAATCTGGATCTGACATTAGCTCTTGATGAGCGACAAAAATATCGGCTTTTTGCCCCATATTTTTGCGCTGTAATTCTTCAACTAACTCAGCTAAAGTGGCATCGGCTGTTTTCATCGCATCGTCAAGAATGTTTTGCTCAACCTGTGCATCATCAGCAAAAGTGTCAAATTTAGGCACCTCAGCGTTAATCACATATAAACGCCCTCTCACTTGACCTGGAGATGCTTCTACCCCAATTAACTGACGGGGATCTTGGCTTGTTTGCAGTAGCAGTGACGGCTCGGAAAAAGGATCAAAATCACTTTTAACCTTGTTAGTCACCTGTGATGCATCTGCACCCTCTTCACCTAAACCTGAGCTTATCGCCTCAGCTAATGCCGCGATTGCCGCTTGTTGATCTTTGCCTTTAGCGAGAATAACAATCTGCTCCCCAAAAGCGATGTCTAACCCCATCAGACCAACCACACTGCGGGCATTGACTTGCTTGCCTGCTTTTTCAATCATCACGTCACATTCAAATGACTTAATCGCGGTAACGATGGCGGCAGCGGGACGAGCGTGGATACCGGTTGGATTAATGACAACGATAGGGTCTGAGCTTATCATGTCATCTGACTTTGTTACCGCTTCACCTGCCGCAGCTAACTCAGCACTAAACAACAAATCTCCGGCGTTAACACATTTTTCCATGGTCGGAGTTAAGTTAATAATTCTTGTCATATCGGTAAGCAGTATCACTGTTCGCAAACTTTTGACGCTACAACCTACTTTATCTAAATCTAACTCAATGAGTGGCGTTTTGGCTTTGACAACATCCCCCACCTTAACCAAAGCCTTAAAACCTTCACCTTTCAATTTAACGGTGTCGACACCTATATGAACCAGAATCTCAATGCCTGTGGCAGTTAATAAGGTCACGGCATGCTTTGAAGGGTGTATTTGACTAATAGTGGCATCACATGGCGCGTGAAGTATGTTTTCAATGGGGTCTATCGCTAGACCATCGCCGACCATCTTTTGTGAAAATGCGGCATCAGGAACCTGACTCAGTGGACAGCAAACTCCTGTGAAAGGGGCGAGCAACTGAATAGTGGTTGAAGTTTTTTTGTTCATTGGAACTCCGAATTAAACACTTAACTGCATAATATTAGTGTATTTTTTATTTATTGCAGTGGAATAGGCAAAGTAAAAAAGCGGCTGCTTACATTTTTACTCACTATTCCAATATCAATCAGACTATTAGTACAATTTAATGTACTTATTAAGGAGACCAACGATTACCACTCCTTAATTTGTAGGAATAACTACACTATTTGGTTGAAACCTCGAATAGTCGAGGTGACTACGTGAGTGATCAGACATCAATTTAACAAAGCTAAGATGTGATGTCACAATCAGATCTCCAAGATATGATGTCGGTAACAAAATTACCTAATTGTTACCAACATCCTAAATAGTTCAAACCATCGATAAAGGTTACAAACCATCCTTTTATGTGGATTTCACTCACTCATTTTTCATAAAATCGAAAAACTTAATATAACGGCAATATCTTTATTAGCACTCAATTAAGTGACTCTGACAATAACTTGCCATTTGAACCTTACTTAAAATGCGATATCACCTTTAAGTGTCACCACCCAAGTATCGTCATTCTCACTGATAGCACCTGGATTAATGATGTATTGAATTTCAGGACGAATAGCAGCATATTTAGTGACTTGAAATTTATAATAGCTTGCAACTACCGTCTCAGTGTCTTTGACAGGCATATTAACTACATGATTATTATTGTAAAGATGTGCACTATCGGCAAAACTATCGTTTACATGTAAATAGGTTGCGGCTAAGCCCCACTTATCATTTGCACGTGCTGCAAATGGACCTTGATAATTAACACCTAATGCCAAAGAGTGATCAACAGTAGTGATATCTTGGTCGTTCAACGTCCCCATAAAGAACACACTAAGACCACGTTCAGAATCACCACCAACAGAAGTCACTTGTTGTTCAGCAACAAAATAAGCCCCATCTTTACTGTCATGTTGGCGTGCTTTACCGCCATCAATAATCAAGGGGTTACCCTCTTCATTGTAGTAAAGGTCTTCACCGCCAACGGTATCATGCCAATAACCGAGTTTATAAGTACCCGGTAAGCCATTAATCTTCGGCATCCAAGCAAGTTCAACAGGAATCGTCACCCCCAAAGTGCCGTGAGGACTGTCTAAGTTAAGATTTTGGCTGTTTTTAAGCCAGCTTGGGTTCATCTGGTAAATACCTGTTTTGACATACCACTCTGGCGCTAGCTGATATTTAACAACACCAGCCCATTGACTGATAGGCCAGTTGTATATAGTTGAATTAAAGTTACCAACTTGCGAACCACAGAATCCAAGATAGGCAAATTCACACTGAAAATCGCCAAACTCAGCGCCCACATTCATTCGGCCTAATTTGATATTGAGGTCACCGCTAAGCAAATGTTGCTCATAGTAGAATTCTGAAATACGGGTAACTCGGCCACGACCAAACACTTCTATTGACTGCATTAATTGGCCAATTTCGGCTTTATCATTAATGTTTTGGCTCTGCCCACCTCGATTAGTTAACGCAACGTGGAAGTTGACACCGGACAGTTCAAGTAATTTTTCGAGGTCGAAATTAGCACCAAGGACAGTTTGGTCGGCATAGCTAGTCGCATGACGTTGTCCACCGTTTAGGTTGCCACCTGTTTCAAAGGTATAACCTAAGCTAACGTCAACACCAGCATTATGCATCTGGCTGCGAATACCACCAATATCACCAAACAGGTAGTTATCAGCAGAGAAATTATCGGCTTGCACTGGACTACTGCAAATAAGTAACAGCACTGAGGCTGTCGTAAGAGTGTTGATACTTTTCATTGAATACTTCTTATAGTCAATTGGAAAAGGCAATGCATCGTTATAAGATAAATGCACTATGGAATGTTACTTAAAAGATTTTTTTGTATCAAAAATAGTAATTACAGAACAATAATACAGTAATAAATTTACACGCTAATGCGGAAAATGTTGATTTTGAGCGTTTGATCTCAAGTTGGTAAATGTCATTATGATTGCTGAACACCTTGTATTTAGTTGGCTTTTAGATTGCATAGTGATTAAGAGAAGCAGGCTCAACACCCACTGTAGAAAGGACTATCGACAACCGTCAGCGCTTTTAAGTATCAATACTTAGTTAGATTTACATTCAATAAGCACACCGACTTAGCGTTGAAATAGATGTATATTTCAAACAGAGCTCCATCAGCCTGCTTAGTATTCGTGCTGACCTAACGCCATTAATGACTAAGTGGGTGAGCAATCTCGATAGCGGATCCTTGGTACTTGTGGATTCAAAGTCACGCTTTAGCTGAATATGTCATATTGCGGTACAGCCCAAACTAGAATTGATATCGTCAATATCGATAAGAGTTACTCATGTCTGAGTCTGATAACCGTTCCCTGGTTGAGCTGTTAATATTTAATGTTTTAGAGGCTAGCGTATTTTTCATTGCCATAAACTGAAGTGCGACGTTCAGTTCTTCATATAAACCCGCTGCTATGGTTTCTTTTTCAACACATAATTAGCAGCAAGCTGACTAGTAATTCTATTGCCTTGAGTGTCCAATCTGATCAGCTGATTTTCACCAACTAGATATTGTGTGCCATCTGGCAAGATGATTTTTTGGCCCTGCTCGCCCCATGTCACTTTGCCAATCAGTTTGAAAATTTTCTCGTCTTTGCCCAAATAAACAGTTTCCTCAACAAAGCTATTATCAGCTTTAAGTGTCATTAGGGTTTGTATACCTTCACAACTTGCGCAAGGCAACACACCTTCATAGCTACCTGCCCAATCGAGCGAATGTTGACTGCTGTCACCCACAGGCACAGGATTGGAAACATCTGTTTGAACTTGGCTCGTACTAGCTGCAATGTCTTCTTTCGGGGCTTCAGAGCAAGCCGCGGTGAGTAAAACCAAAACGGCGATACAAGATATTGATTTGTTCATAATTTCTCCAAGACAATTTGGGCATAGTAACGCGTTATGTTCATTCATCATACCTGCCAAAAACGAGCTAGTCTAAGTTTGACTATTTTTATTTTATAACAGCAACTTAAGTTGTATTTTTGTGATATTTAAGTAGTGAAAAGGTTGGTAATTCATGCCAAAGCTGTAATTAATGATGAGAATAATATCTCTTTGAAATTCGTTACTTTCAACATCAAATCTATACTCAAAATCAACCATGAAACCCACTTATTGAGTCAATAACATAATGATTTAGCGATGAGGTTGCGATAGATCTTGTGCTATTCCAGATGTCGATTATCACTCCACCTGTACACATATTGAGTCAGAAATATGAAGTTTGTCACTTAGCAGCTGAGACAAACCCTGCCTTTAAATAGTCAGCATGATTAAATTGAAATAACCTAAAAACCGGGGCTAATCATTATCGACCAGTGCACGCCCGATGACGATATCGCGCGGTTTGGTCAGTAGGAAGATGTTATATCCGCAGAAAACCAAGAGTCAGTCAATTAGCGGCCAATGCCATGCGGTTTAATAGGTGTTATTTGTGACTCGACATCTTGTTATCAAAAGCGGGCACATATGTCTCAGTTTTCCATTTTTGGCCTGAGAATATGATTGTTCAAATGCTATAAAGAAAAAAGCCATTGATTATCAATGACTTTTTGATTTTAAAATGCGACCAAGGGATAGTAATTTGCACCTAAGGCCCTCGTATTAAATGTAAATTAGTGTTGTATTTTCACATACTAATAAAAGTTAATTGCCAATAGACACGCAATGGCTAACTGAGATTGCCTATATTTTCACATTGAAATTATTAAATGATTCACGTAAACACACCAGCTAAAGCCCAGATAAAGAGGTAATAAGGTTATTTATCATTACGACCATAATGAGTTTGCAAATTTTGCTCATGTTCAAGACTAAAAGGCACTGAGGGGTCGAAGGTGGGTGCATCTTTCACTTGCTGCTGCGTCATATCTACATAAATTTTAGAGGTAGGCCAACTTACCTCTTTAATCCACTTAGGCGCAACCAAAACTAGATGACCCAACCACCAATTACTGGTGTTAATAATCAAATAACGGATAGCCCAAGTGTCGGTATCTATCAACATACCTTGTAAGTGGCCCAATTCACCGTCTATGGCATCAAGGTGATAATCCGTCACGGCCTCACTACTGCGCAGATGATGATCATCATCCCGTGATAATGCAGCATCGACGTCTGCGGACATCTCTGAGTTATCTATGTTATCTGGTTTTGGCGCGACACTATAATAACCAGGAGACATCATATTAGGACTGGGCTCACTTCCCCAAATACCTGTGTTCCCCCAGTAATGTTGGTAACCATAATATTCCATATGATCGACCTCATGCTGCCTAGAGACGGGTTTTTCGCTATCGATGTCAGGGCTATTTTTTACCTGCTCTCTTGAGATTGTGACAGTAAGCGTCTTCTGCTGCTGATTAAACTCTTTGATTGATATGGGTGAAAGCAATATTTTTTTGCTTGATAACCAAGATCCCGTTTCCACCACCAAGTATCGGATGACCCAATGCTTGTCATCAAAATAAAAATCTTTAGTTAATCCAATATCGCCATCAGAGGCGTGAATAGCTAAACTTTTTAAATCATTCAGTGTATATAACATGATGTATTTGCTCCAGATTAAAGATGGCAAACAATAAGTCATTGCTTTGCTAATAGAGTGAATAACTATCAGCTTGCACCAAATTTCCTATTCAATCTGTTCGGTGTCGCACTGAAGAAGCACGAATACTAGCCTAATCTAAATCTATCTATACATTTTTAAGGTGAACTAGCATGACTGACATAGAAAAATTAGAGTTAGCGGCCCATCGCAGCGATATCATCGATGACGTCAACAATTTGATTGAGAAATATCGCGCTATTTTTGGATGGGATGTGCCCGATATCGATGAAGACTTGGCAAACAGATTAATTTTGAATGAAGTTCGTCAGGCACTTGATGATATTCAAAATAAATAAATGGCAAATATCAGCCAAAACACCTCAACATGTGAGTTATAAGTAGATGAAAAAGTCAGGTGCTAAGTGCACCTTGCATCAGACTGCACCTAAACTTAAAGCACATAAACTTAACTAACTCCGGCGGTGAGGCCGACTGTCTAGCCGCTATAAAATGGCTCTTGCCATCACTTTGCTGCTCAGCCTTTTTATGCCATTCATCTTCACAAAATAGCAACCTTAGTCGCTGACTTTCTGCCTCAAAGTAATCGCTGTAGGCTGTTGTTTAGTCTCTTTCCTATGAGCAAAACGCAGCTTTGCAAAGACCTTTTTTACTATCTGCCCTCACTAAATTTCCTGTCGATATCCATAAATACCACCCAAAATGCAATAGCTTTTACACGGAAAATAATGGCTCCACTGCCTGCAGTGATAGCTAATGACGCTAATGACGCTAATGACGCTGAGCAATGCACTTTACCCTACTCGATTCAACAAACTCTGTTATATTGATAATGAGATTACTTAAGCATTATGCAATCTTGAATAAAAGCAATAACATAGGAAATTTCATAGCTAGTGGTGAATGATTCACTTTAATATAAAAAGGTTATCAATGATTGACCCAAATGAGAACGCATTACTTAAAGCATTACCTGAAGAGACAAAAAAGCGCTTATTTCCGCAGTTAAAGATAATAAAACTGCCCTTAGGTAAAGTTATTTATGAAGCTGGTCAAAACCTTGAAAATGTCTATTTCCCCATCGACAGTATTGTCTCTTTACTGAACGTTCTCGAAGACGGGGCATCGGCAGAAATATCTGTTGTCGGCAATGAAGGTTTAGTGGGCATTGCGGTGTTTATGGGGGGAGAAAGCACCATAAATCGCGCCATAGTACAAAGCGCAGGTCGAGCCTATAAATTGTCCGCATCAGTATTGTTCGATGAATTTAACGATAATCAAAACCTTCGCGAATTGTTATTACGTTACACCCAAGCACTGATGGCCCAAATGGCACAGACGGCAATATGTAATAGACACCATTCTATCGATCAGCAACTTTGTCGTTGGCTGCTGCTATCACTTGATAGACTGGCTAGCAACAATCTCACTATGACCCAGGAGTTGATCGCCAACATGTTAGGCGTCAGACGAGAAGGCGTAACTGAAGCCGCCGGTAAACTGCAAAAACTTGGGGTAATCAACTATAAGCGCGGCCAAATTACCGTGACCAACAGACAAAAACTCGAAACCCTGTGCTGCGAATGTTATGCCGTAGTAAAAACTGAAACCGATAGACTAGAAACTTATTAACTAAAATATCTATGCTAAGTTTCACTCATTGGCGTCTTGACAGATAAGCGACTATCTTGTGATTTAACATAAATCATCCCAGCCTTATAGAATATCGTCGTGCCGTTTCGATATCCGCCAAGCAAGGTTAATCGGCTTCACAACTAGACGCTTAAGATGAAATGAATTGATTTCATTTCATTCAAACCCAGTGTTGTGAAGCCATGATATTTTGAAACCATAGCATTATGAAATCATAGCATTGTGAAACCATAGCCACCTACCCCATTGATTTACTTGAGTCCTCAATAGTGATGTCGCTATCTTAGGTGACTATGCGCGTTCGCCATGTTATGCCGTTGCCTTATAGGGTATTGCTTGTGAAATATTAATATTTTCATTTTGCTAGCCCCTAGATGTGCAACCGTTACACCGGTGCTGCCATCGAAATGGTGCGAACCAACTTCTTATTAACGAACTGCTGAATGCCCATTTCGCCGAGCTCGCGGCCATAACCGGAATCTTTGACGCCGCCGAACGGCAGCGCGGCATCGGTCCAATCAATATTGTTGATGAACATCATGCCGGTATCAATCTGACTGGCGACGCGTTTGCCACGAGCTGCATCTTCGGTAAACACCGACCCACCAAGTCCGAAGTCTGAGTCGTTGGCAAGCGCGATGGCCGCAGCTTCGTCCTTGACCCGAAAAATTAACGCGACTGGGCCGAAGAACTCAGTGCGATAAGTAGGATTGCCTGGCGCAATGTTGGTCAGTATCGTGGTCTGCATGAACGATCCCGGGCAATCGATACGCTTGCCGCCCATTAACACCTTAGCCCCATGGGCTACAGCATCATCGACCTGCTTCAAAATATTAACCAGAGCGGCTTCTTGCGACATCGGCCCCTTGGTGGTCTTTTCGTCCATCGGATCGCCAGGTTGCTGAAGTTCAAGCGCGGTTTGAAACTTGTCGATGAATTTATCAGCAATCGAATCGAGCACAATAAAGCGTTTCGCAGCACAGCAGGTTTGTCCCTGGTTGTACATACGTCCCCAAACGGCCCAAGGAATAGTGTTGTCGAGATCTGCGTCATCAAGCACGATAAAGGCATCACTGCCACCGAGCTCCATTGACGAGGGTTTGAGGTTCTGCCCTGCTCGGGCGGCAACGCTTCTGCCAGCGGCAAAACCACCCGTCAGTGCCACGCCCTTGACGCGCGGGTCGTCGATAACCTGGTTAGACTGTTGGTGCGAAACCAGCAGGTTGGTGTACAGGCCTTCTGGGGCGCCCGCATCAATCAGCAACTGCTCAAAGGCAATTGCACACTGGGGCACATTGCTGGCATGTTTCACCACCAAAACATTGCCCGCCATCAGTTGCGGGCCAGCGACACGAGCAAGTTGATAAAAAGGAAAGTTCCACGGCTCGACGCAGAAGATCACGCCTATCGGGCTGCTTTCCATATGGGCTTCACCATGTTCCGGGTCAAGTTTCTCTGGAGCTAAAAACGCTTCCGCGTGCTCTGCATAATAGCTGAGGATTTTGCCACTGAAATTCACTTCGCCACGGGCTTCATCAATTCGCTTGCCCATCTCCAGTGTTGCCAGTTTGGCATAGTCATCAGTATGCGCATGCAGAAGTTCAGCAGCCTTGGTCATAATAGCGGCGCGTTGCTTATAGCTGGTGTTTTTCCATGTTTGGTAACAGGCGTGCGCAGCGGCAAGCTTGATCTCAAGCTGTTCATCACTGATTTCATCAAAGGTCTTCAAGATTGTTCCGTTATTGGGATTAATGCTTTTGTAGGTCATAGTGAAATCCTGTTTTAATTTGGTCTTATGGGCGCCGCAAGCTTGTGTTTAATTTGTGCGGCCTCGGCGATGACTTTTGACGTTAACGTTCTTGTGACGTCGCCAGAGTGGGATAGTCGGTGTAGCCCTTGGCGCCAGGTACGTAAAAAGTCGCTTCGTCTGGAGTGTTGAGCTCGGCACCTTGGCGCATCCGAGCGACGAGATCAGGGTTAGCCAAAAACGGACGGCCAAAGGCGACCAGATCACCATGTTTATCGCGTAACGCCTGTTCAGCACTTTGATGATCGAACCCTCCTGAGAGGATAAACAAGCCATCGAAACCAGCGCGCAGCTTGAGCTTGAAGTCGGCAGGTACAGTTGGCGCCCCCATGGATGAATGATCAACCAAGTGGATATAGAGAAGTCCCTGCGAGGAAAGCGCCTTGGTCAATGCCAGGTACTGCGTCTCTATGTCAGGGAATGCACCGGTGCCATTGAACACACCATAAGGCGAGAGCCGGATGCCGACCCGGTCGCTACCGATGGCAGCCACTGTCGCAGCCACAATTTCCAGCGCGAGTCGGTTGCGGCCTTCAATGCTCTCGCCATAACCGTCAGTGCGTAGGTTGATTAGCGGATTCAAAAACTGCTCAATCAGGTAGCCGTTGGCGCAGTGTATTTCGACACCGTCAAAACCGGCTTGCAGCGCGAGTTTTGCCGACGTCACATACTCTTTTATCACATGAGCGATGTCGGCCTCGGTCATTTTGCGCGGCGTACTGTGGGGCTGCATGCCTAGGGCGTCGGTATACATCTCGCCGGGACATGCCGCGGCATCAGGCCCGAGTATTTCGGCACCTGCCGGCAAGTTGTCGACATGCGCAACTCGACCGCAGTGCATCAACTGTAAGAAGATTTTACCGCCTTGGGCGTGTACCGCTGAAGTGCTTGCCTGCCATGCATTCATCTGAGCGCTATCGAAAAGACCGGGAATGCGTGGGTAACCCAGTCCGTTGGGGCTGGGCGAAGTGCCCTCGGTAATAATCAGTCCCGCCGTTGCACGTTGGCCGTAGTAAGTTGCCATCAGCGCGTTCGGCATATGCTCAGGCGTAGCCCGACTGCGTGTCAACGGTGCCATTACCATGCGATTGGCTAGCTCTAGCGAGCGGTTAGAAAACGTTTCGAAAAGCATAAGCTAGATATCCTGTTATGTATGATGAGGATGAAACCTGCCGAGCCCGAGGAAAAGATCATTGCGGCAAGTCCTGATAATTACAGCTTGCGCGCTGGCATTTGGCTGGTCTGTTCGTTAGAACACATACCCACAAATGGCGTCTGCAAATCTAATAGGGTCATTGGCTGGCAGAAAGTTCGCTAGCGAACAGATGAAATGTCATCAATAGCATATTGTATATGTGATGCTTACTCGTCAGACATGAGAGCCAAGATGATTTAACAAGGAGTCTCGTGAATGCTGCGCCTTCTGTGTTTGGATCTGGCTTAGCCTGCTTGTTCGCGCCCCTACCACTGAGCAGAGGAATACTATGATATCCAGACCAATGATACCGACAACACTTTGGGGATCAGTATCCCGACACATTACTGAACTGACCCTACTTGCAATACTAACCCTATGTGGGCCGACCGCTGTCGCAGGCGATGGACCATGGCCGTCATTTACAGCGACGGCGCTTAGCGGCGAAAAAGTTGACAGTAACAAACTGATAGGTCAACCGACACTGCTGATACTTACGCCGTCTCGCAATGCCGCAATATCCACTCGGGAGTGGGTTAACACATTGCGCTCAGAGATAGATCATAGTAAATATCGGGTTCGCGACGTACTGGCTGTCAATTTACCCTTCTTTATGTCGGAAGAAGATGTCATTGGCCGCGCCAAAGAACAAGTGCCGCAGCGCTATCACGATCAAACCTGGATTCTCAACTCACAGATCATGGAAAGCGCCTTGGGTGTGCCGTCCGATAGCGAAGAGGCGGTCATTGTTGTTTTGGATAAAAACGGTAATTTGATCTCGCAGGTTCATGGTAAAGTCACGGCGGCGCGGATGAGTGAGATCACCAATGCTTTGCAGAGCCTCGCGAGTGACTAATAGTCTCCGTCACTGACAATTGTTGTACGTAATATCCCTGCCAATAGTATATTGGCAGGCGTGGACCCTTCTTCTGTTATAACGATACGGCGATTGGAGCGGCATGATTCATAAAAATCAGCGGGCTTTTACCACTTCAGCATAGGAAAGCCAGTGCTTATCCACCTTCCTGTAAATTAAATTTTGATTCATTTCTTCAAGTGAATGGCAACCCGAAGCGGCCATTAGTTGCAAAAAATCGTCCAACATATGTTGGTGATAATTCCTGACCCTTTGCCATTTTTCTGCAACCACCAAGCCTCGCACTAATTTGGGGTTATTTGTGGTGACGCCTGTAGGACACTCATTGGTGTTGCATTTCAAGGACTGAACACAACCCAAAGCCAGCATCATGCCCCGAGCGGAGTTACACACATCAGCCCCGATACAAAGGGCTTTAAACAAATCAAAAGCGGTAAATATCTTAGTCGCCGTAATCACTTTTATGTCTTGTTTGAGCTTGTAGGTATTGAGCGTATCCACGACAAAAAGCAGTGCATCTTCCCAAGGCATACCAACATAGTTTGAGAAATCGATAGGTGCCGCGCCCGTTCCCCCTTCTGCACCATCCACAGTGATGAAATCGGGTTTGATGCCTGTTTCGAGCATTTTTTCACATATTTCAATAAACTCTTGTTTACTGCCTATAGCAAGTTTGAAGCCGACAGGTTTTCCGTTGGATAACACTCTTAATTGCTCAACAAACTGTAATAACCCTGCTGCATTGCTAAAAGCGGAATGGCCGGGAGGTGAAAGCACATCGGTATGGGGTTTAACGCCTCTTATGTCAGCAATTTCCTGATTATTTTTGGCTGCGGGAAGTACTCCTCCATGGCCGGGTTTGGCACCTTGTGAGAGTTTAATTTCAATCATCTTCACCTGCGCCCAATTGGCCTTTTGTTTAAATTTTTCCGCATCAAAACAGCCATTTTCGGTGCGACAACCAAAATACCCTGTACCGATTTCCCACACTAAATCGCCACCTTGTAAATGATATTCGGATATACCGCCCTCGCCGGTATCGTGAAAAAATCACCGGCTTTAGCGCCCAAATTTAAGGCTTGAATGGCATTTTTGCTCAAAGCACCAAAACTCATGGCTGAGATATTAAATAGACTAGCACTGTAAGGTTGTTGGCAATCTTTGCCACCAATCACAACCCGTGGCGGTGTGTCCATTTTCTTAGCGGGATAGATGCTGTGCTGCATCCATTTATAATTATCATCATATACATTGAGCTCAGTGCCAAAGGGAGATGTTTGATTCTGCTCTTTGGCTCGCTCGTAGATGTACCTGCGATGATTCTTATTAATCGGTTTACCATCAGTATCCGACTCCACGAAATATTGATGCAGCTCTGGACCTATCATTTCTAATAGGTAACGAATATGACCAATGACAGGAAAGTTTCTCAGTATCGAGTGTTTTGTTTGAAATAAATCATACAATCCAAGCAGCACGAGCAAGGCTACAAGAACAATAAGACCCGCTAAAGGCCAGAGTATAATGCCGATAATGACGACAAAAATAACCAGGACGATTGTGGTGAACCTAATAGCTTGCTTCATAATGTTTTATCATAATTCCCGTAAGTATTTTAAATCGTTCTTAGTGGTATCGACTATTTCGGCAAATTTTCCATTGACCATTAATTTTGTCATCGATGCCGCAAAGCCTTTTACTTGCTCAAAGTTTAAGGTAGGTGGCATTGCCAAGGCATTGGGATCAGTAAAAATATTGATTATCGCAGGTCCCTTATGCTTGAATCCGTTTGCCAGTGCAAGCTCCACATCTTTGGACTCCGTCGCCTCCCATGCAGCAATGTTCATCGCCTCTGCCAATTTTATAAAATCAGGATTAACCATATCCGTCTGCCACTCCATATAACCTTCTACCCGCATTTCAAGCTTCACCATAGCTAACGAACGGTTATTAAAGATGATGATTTTGACAGGAATTTGATATTGGCTAATGGTCATTAAATCGCCGAGCAGCATTGAAATACCGCCATCACCACAAAATGCAATCACTTGCCGGTCTGGTTGTGATAAGCCTGCCCCCATCGCCATAGGCATAGCATTCGCCATCGAGCCATGATTAAAGGAACCTGTCAGGTAACGATTGGCTCCCGCTTTCAAATAACGCGCGGCCCATACGGCGCTCATGCCCGTATCAACGGTAAATATCGCATCATCATCGGCGAGTTTATCCACCAAATGGGCAACATATTCTGGGTGAATATTTTTTTCAGAACCCTTTTCTTCCACATAGCTCTCATAGATAGCTTCAATTTCTTGATGCAGTGAACGGGTTTTGTCGAGAAAATCCGTGGACATTTTGACATCAATTAACGGCATAAGATCTTCAAGGGTTGATTTAATATCACCACAATAGCCCAAGTCCACTTTAGCTCTGCGACCTAATTTTTCGGGTTTAGTATCTATCTGAATAATTTTGCATTTTTCGGGAAGGAACTCACTATAAGGAAAATCCGTGCCCAGCATCAACAGGACATCGGCTTGATGCATAGCTTCAAAACCGGATTTATTGCCTAACAGCCCATTTAATCCAACGGCATAAGGATTTTCTTTACGCTCAAAAAATATTTTGCCTCGAAAGCTATATCCCAATGGGGCATTAAGCCTTTTGGCCAATTGCATGACTTCTTCAACGGCATAGCGACAACCATGGCCGCAAAACAGCATCACTTTTTCATGTTCATTAATGACGTTTGCCAGTTCTTGAAGCTGTTCATGGCTTGGGGTTATTCTGGGTTGGGTATAGAAGTTTTTATTCGCCGTATGCACAGATTCCAGACTTGCTGAAGCCACATCACCGGGAAGCCCGAGCACAGCGACCCCTTTCTTGCTGATGGCATGCTGAATCGCCGTTTGCAAACCATTGACAGCTTGTTTAGGGGTATTGGCGAGAAATACATATTTTGAGCAATCTTGAAATAACGCTTCGGGTCTTGTCTCTTGAAAATTGTCCAGGCCCATTTTTTCAGTATGGATAGTTGAAGCAATCGCAATAACCGGATTTTCAGCTCTATTGGCATCATAGAGTCCATTGACTAAATGAACATGCCCAGGACCACTGCTGCCCATGCAACAACCGATACCATTTAGCTCAGCTTCCATAGATGCCGCATAGGCGCCAGCTTCCTCGTGCCTAACATGGATCCATTGCAGTCTACCATCCCTTCGCACAGCATCGTTGACCGGATTAAGGCTATCGCCAGTCACGGCATAAACTCGCTTAACACCGGCTTCTACCAGCATTTCGACTAAATGATCTGATACGTTTTTTGACATAATTAGCTCCAATGTTTACATAAAAATATTCGATATAATGACCAAGCTAACCTGCAGCAAAGAAGCACAGCGAAATGTCCATCTGCTGCAGCTACTATTTACTTTATCCGTGTTTGTGGTCTTTTGATTCGATAGGGTGATGCCTTAAAAACAGCACCTCGACAAGCAGAATAGCCAGCATGACCGCACCAGCGACACCGACCACCAATGGATCACTGTTTATCTTGACCCAGACAAAACCACCCAGAACAATCAGATCAAGGATAATGGCGGTGATCAAAATACTGAGTTTTGCATCTATGTCATGGCGCAAATGTCGCAAGATCCCCCAATGTACCGCGATATCCATAATCAGATAAAAGATGATGCCCATAGCCGCAATCCGCGTCAGGTCAAAAAATATGGTCAACAGCAAACCTAAAATGACGGTATAAACCAGGGTGTGCTTTTGGATGCTACCGGGCATGCCAAAATGGCTATGGGGAACAAGTTTCATATCGGTCAGCATTGCCAACATCCGCGAAACCGCAAATATGCTAGCGATAACACCGCCTGCTGTTGCCAACATGGCCAGAACAACCGTAAACCAGACGGCATATTCGCCCAGTGCAGGCCTTGCAGCGGCGGCCAACGAGTAATTTCTTGTTTCGATGATTTGCTGAAGTGACAGGTTACTGGCGACGGAATAGCCCACCAGCGTATAAATCACCACACACAAAGCAATAGCGATCATAATGGCTCGGCCTACATTTCGGTGAGGATCGATAAGCTCTGAGCCACTATTGGTAATGGTGGTAAAGCCCTTAAAGGCCAAAATACCCAGCGCGGTTGCACCAATAAAACCAGCGATTGTTGCACCAGAAGTTGAAGCGTCTGGACTGACTGTTGAGAAATCGACTTCTACCGAGCCAGCCACCATTACGCCAACGATACCGAACAAAACGATACCGCCAATCTTAATAAAGCCGAGCACCGACGCGACACCTTCGATCATCTTGTTGGCGGACAAATTGATCAGAAATGCCACCAGCAATAATCCGGCACCCAATGTCGGCACCAACAAGCTAGTATCATCGATACCAAACAGCTGCAATGTATAAGTACCAAAGGTACGCGCCAGAAAACTCTGAGCTATCACCATTGAAAAATACATCAGCAGGGAATGAAAAGCGGTTGTCACCGTGCTGCCGTAGGCTTTTTTCAGGTACATGGCTATGCCACCGGCGGAAGGATAGGCATTGGACATTTTGACGTAAGAATATGCACTAAATATGACAACCACCGCAGCCGAAAGAAATGCCAGCGGGAAAAGGCTTCCGGTCATCTGGGCCATCTGGCCCGTCAAGGCAAATATACCAGCGCCAATCATAACGCCAGTGCCAAGCGCAACGGCACCGACCAATGTCAGGCTATCTTTTTGATAATGCGACTTTTTATCCTCATGATCATGCATAAGTCCTCCGCTATTTGTGTTTTATATAAGCTACTCTTTATCCGGCAAGCCCAAAGGCGATTAGACTTATTGATAACATAACCATGACGATTAAACCAACATCCAACACGTTTGGAAGTTTGCAGTAATAAAGCACATCGTCTATTTTCCCAAGGACGTTCAACACCAGAAAGTTCGACTGTGGAATGACCTTAAGTTGCGGCTCAAAAACCTTTACCGCCAGCTTGCCACTCTCAACCGCGGCCTCAATGCTCCACACATCTGCGGTCGTTTGGGTGTGAGCTCCGGCAAGAACAAGGTTGGATATTGTCGTCTTTTGCTGTGGCATATATTGCTGGGTATTGGTCGAATTCACCCATTTGGGTTGCGCCGATGTTATTCCTTCAGGAGAAAACGTCCATTCATGCCAAACTGTGATTTTTACAATGGAAAAATCTTGCCAGCTTTTGCCGCCGTTAGCCTTTTTCACCAGTTCATCTAGGGCATGACTCTGTTTTAATTGAAATAACACTTCATCAAGAAATTGTTCCTCAGTGCATTGTTCCAAACAAAGACCATGAACCGGGCCTGGGACTTTTGAAACGCAAGCGGTGACAGTCCACAATGATTGAATATCGTCCCCCAGAGAACTCGACTCTCCCCACGCTTGTTCCTGAGAAAAAAGCGTCAGGTTAAAGGCGGAGTCTGATATAACCAGCGCGCATCTTTGTCGCAGCCAAGACATTTTTTCTTTGAAGCCAATTCTAAAAGACACTTGGGTGTGAGGCCCCTGTTGTACCAAGGATTTAAAAAGATTAAGTTGCGGTTTATTTTCAAGCACAGGGGTTCTTGCCAAGATATCTGCCGCAGAAAAAGGATTCAGTGCCAGGACATAGATATCGGCTTGAACGGTTTCGCCATTGGCGAGCTCTGCCGCTGTGATGCTGTTATTCTCAAAACTCAAACGATAAAGTGGGGTCTGCCAATGAAACTCGACCTGCTTTTGCTTCAGATCATCGACCCATTTATCAAACCAAACCTCACTGCTTGGCCCGTTCAGAAGCAGCCAACCGTCGCGCGCCGTGTGATCCCACGGGCCGCCTTCTCTGTCTCCTGAATGATGATACGAATACTTGGTGACTAATTGTTTACGAAAAAAATGCGCCACATGATGGAAAGAAACATGACACCAGTCGGAACCCACCCAAGGGCCAAAAGTGGAACTCCAGGTGCTCAGCGTCGAAGGGGCTAAATAGGGGCGCCAAGCTTCTTTAGCATTGATGTTGCTGTACTTTTGGCTGCTCCTATTATTTGAACACCATGCTTTTCCCATCAGCCAACACCAAAGCCATTTTTCTTTGGTCGTCATACTAAACAGGTTTTCCAAATCGACATTTTTGGAATTAGAATCACCAAAATGCGCCGTGCCTGAATTGGGCGCCAAGCCGAATACTACCGGCCTTGAAAGGATGTTGTCATAAAGACTGGAGTGTTCATCAAAGGGGATTTCCTTGATGAGTTCGAAAAAATTGTTATACCAAGGGCCCATTCCATGCCAGGAGTATTCAGAAGGCATATCTTGATCTTCTTTTCTTCTAGCACTTCTAAAAAAACCACCGGCATCAGGATTGGCTTCGAACACTTTGACTTTATAGCCAAGTTTTACAAATTCATGCGCTGCCGTTAGTCCGGCAATACCGCCACCAAAAACAGCAACCGTTTTCGCTTGTGTGGCTGATTCTGTGGACGTATACATAGATTCGACTACCATTTATCACCTCTTAACATTATCGTCGCTCTTGTCTAACGTGCTTGTAGGGGGGATTTTAGGATTCGTGTTTCTCTTTATGTATCGAATGGTCCAAAATCCCTTCATCGCTAAGCAGGCATCTGATCGATGTCACTATCGATAGCATCAATGAGCGAGTCGCGCTCATTTCAGCACCAGCTTGCCTCATCTGTTGGATGCTTTAAAAGCTCTTCAACATTGGCAAGAATGACGCGAAAACCTACGTCGCCGTACAATATTTGTCGCCCACCATCAAGCACAAAAGACGGGCTACCGTTAATGTTTTGTTGCTTTGATTTTTGATAATCACCCATTAAAGACGCCATAGCAGAACCATCACGAATACTGGTATCGATGGCGTTTAGGTCAAGTCCATTGGCGTTAGCTAAATCATAGAGCACGTCAAGATTGCTAATATCCAAGCCATCGACAAAAAATGCACTTCGAAACGTTAGCGCCATATCGATACTTTTCTTTTTATCATAAGTAATCTCTATCGCTTTAAGCATCAAATGCGCATTGGCTGAAGTCGTGGGTCTAACTTGCGTCCATACTTTCGGGTTTACATGAGCGTATTCAAAGGCAGACACAGACTGTTGTATGTGCTCGGCAAAGCCAATAAAACCGCCTTTTGATTGCCACTGGGTGTTTATTTTTGTCGGGACATCACCAAAAACATCAACGTAGTAACATTGAAGTTCGATGCTGTTTGCCAATGTTTTATTAAGTTCATCGACACGTTTTTGAGCAATCCAAGCCCAAACACAAAGAATGTCAGTGTAATAATCTATGACTAAGGTTTTATTCATTTGGCATGTCACTCCTGCACCTGAGGCGGTTTAATGACACTATGGGATAAGGTCAGAACTTCAAATGATGCCATCAGTCGATCACACTGTCTGTGCGACTGCGTACATACACTTATCTACAGACATCTCAGCACCATTACCTGTCAACAAGCGTGCAAATGAATGGCACGATTTCGTAATCTCTTGAGCCTTAGTCAATAGCTGGCCTAGTGCAGAAAAAGAATTTCTGTTCTAGGTAAAGTGCTGACAATTAGGTTTGATTGTGATCAGTAACTTCAGGTGTGAGTTTGCCCTTAACACTGATCAACCATTTTATTGAAAGTGATTCGACTGAATCGGTTTAGATCACAACATTTTGGCAAATTGATAACCCAACGACACCCTTTCGCGCTGAGAAAAAGTGATGGGGCAAGCGCTTTTAGCTGAACGATCAGCGAAAGGCTTAGTTAAGATTGACCTTGGGCTTGGCGCACCGTTGAGCGTTGGCGGCCAATATATCGCCGTCGAGTCTCTGTGGAAACAATGACGATTAATGCGTAACAAATAGGTGACCATTTTACATGCCACTCATTTGCTCAAACCTAGATCACAGTATTGATTTCGCCATTAATAATCGACGCTATGATTGGCAGTAAAAGGCCGTCTTAAGTGGTGTTTTGAGGACGTTTGCTCTTTGACTATGCTCAACGACATCTTTGCATCATGTGTATGTTAACGATGTATTTACGTTGGCGTTAAAAAACGGGATTGACGTGTAGACGCCAATCCCGTTCTGTATTACTAAGTGCTTTGGCTTAGTGCTTATTGACTAAGCTCTGGCGTGCGCGCAGGTATGATGCGCTTGCTACCAGTTGCCTCAAATGCACCAGCAAACCTCAGCAGATTATTGTCGTCATAAGCACGGCCCGCGAACGTCAAACCGACTGGCATGCCAATATCGGCCATAACCCCCATAGGCACGGTCACCGTTGGTACACCTAAGTGACGAATCGCTAGGTTGCCGTTAGCGACCCAAATACCATTACTCCAGGCAATATCTGCGGAAGCTGGATTAACATGCGCATCCGCCGGCCCCACGTCTGCCATGGTTGGGAACAGCACGGCATCAAGTTTTAACTCGTCCATCCAATCTTCGAGATCCAGCTTGCGCGTCTTCTCTAAGCCACGCAAACCATCCGGTATGCTGTCGATTTGGTTATACGACTTGAGACCTCGTTTGGCCATGTTGACGTACTCATCCATACCAGCGGCAAGATCGCCCTCACGATTTGGCAAGGTGCCAAGGTCGTGCGGGAAAATCAAATGGCCGTTGACGTCAGCCAGTTTGTTGAGTTTAGGATCATTATTGGCACGCAAGAATTCATCAAATGCCCAGCCCGATAGTGCCCACAGCTCATCATCGAGAAATTCAGGCGTAACGATGCCGCGATTAAACACAGTCGGCGCGCCTGGGCGGTCACCTTCGCAATTTGACACCAGCGGGAAGTCAACTTCAATCACTTCGGCTCCGGCAGCTTCCAGCGCTGTGCGTGCAGCTTGCCAAAGGTCGATCACTGATGCACGCGTATTAATACGCTGACCGGTCGGGCCGCCAATACCAGGGGTTTCGCTGGTGCCAGCTAATTCATCCTTATTAATATACATGCGCGGCACCCCGAAACGCTTACCTTTGAGCGTATCGGCTTGAGCGGCAAGCGCCACATAAGATGCTGGACGGATTGTTGATGCTTTGGGAATTTCGACCCAAGGTTGCAGACGCCATAGATCGCCACGGGTGATAGGGTCGTCAGCAACGATAACATCCAGCACTTCGAGCATGTCTGCCATAGTGCGAGTGTAAGGCACCACTACATCCATGGTCGGTGTCAACGGCCAGTTGCCGCGCACAGAAATCACGCCCCGAGACGGGGTATAGGCACACAGACCGTTATTTGATGCCGGCCCACGCCCGCTCGACCATGTCTCTTCAGCTAGGCCAAAAGCAGAATAGCTTGCTGCCGTACCAGTACCCGCGCCGTTAGAAGACCCCGAGGCAAAAGGTGCGGTGAGGTAGTTAGCGTTGTATGGACTTTCGGCGCGACCGTAGTGACCGCGTTGCATACCACCATTGGCCATAGGTGGCATGTTGGTTTTACCTAAACAGATAGCACCCGCAGCGCGCAAGCGCTCAACGGCAAAGGCATCGTATTGGGCAACCAAGTCCTTGAACGCTGGGCTTCCAGAAGCTGCCGTCAGCCCCTTAACCAAGTAGCTGTCCTTGGCAGTATAGGGAATACCGTCAAGTGGGCTAAGTGTTTCACCATTAGCTCGGCGTGCATCTGAAGCCTCAGCTTCCTTGATCGCATCAGGATTGCGGACTACTAATGCATTCAGCTTAGTCTGTGTCGCTGGGCCGTCGTAAGCATCAATTCGTGCAAGATAAGACTGCACCAGTTCAACCGCAGTAGTTCGACCGGATTCGAGGGCGGCACGTAGCTCGGCAATAGAAACTTCAGTTACTTCAAACATGCGACACGCTCCTAATGAAAGCCAATTGTGTTGCAACAACAGTGACATACATGGTCATTGTGTTCTCCTTGGGTTCACTTATTTTCCAGAGGGGATCTGTTGGGTAATACAATGGATATTGCCACCACCTAATAAGATCTCGCGAGCAGGCACACCGACAATCTCATACTCAGGGAAAATCTCCTGCAATTTTTGGGCTGCGATATCGTCGGTTGCAGGATCGAGTAGCGGGAAAACGATACGCTGATTGGTGATTAAAAAGTTCGCATATGAACCCGCTAAACGCTCACCCGCAGTGCGAGGCACACCAGTTCCTTCTATTACGCCTTGAGATTCCTCTTCGGTACAATACAAAGGACCCGGTTGTGGCAATAGATGGATTTTTAACTTACGCCCCTTTGCATCCACAGTACTTTGCAAAATATCCAACGCGGCTTTTGAACGAGGATACTGGGGATCGGTTTGATCATCAGTCCAGTGTAAAACCACTTCGCCAGGGCGAACAAAACAGCACATATTGTCAATATGTCCGTCGGTCTCATCCATGTACACGCCTTCTGGCAACCAGATAAACTGCTGCACATTTAAATAATCGCCCAGTAATGCTTCTATCTGTTCACGACTCAGATCTGGGTTGCGGTTGCTGTTGAGCAAACATTCGGCTGTCGTTATGCAGGTGCCTTCACCATCGACATGAATTGAACCACCTTCGAGGATCAGCGGCGCGACATAACGTTCAAAATCATGCTGTGTTAGCATCTTTTGTGCGACTTGTTCGTCCTTATCCCATGGAGAGTACAAGCCACCATTGTGACCTCCCCAGGCATTAAAGCTCCAATCAACACCACGGCGTTCGCCCTTGGCATTCATTACTACAGTAGGCCCAGTATCGCGAGCCCAACAATCGTTGCTCTCTATTTCGACCAAAGTGACATGGGAAGGCATCACTGTCTTAGCTTGAACTAAAAATTCTTTAGGAACACCCATATAAACGGGTGTAACTGCACCAATGGCATCGGCCACTTTGGCAAACGTCGCCTGAGCATAAGCCCCAGCAGAGCGCCAGTTATCAGGACGATACGGCCAAATCATCCACACCGCTTGTTGCGCTGCCCATTCAGCGGGCATGTAAAAACCATCTTGTGATGGCTTAGTCGTTAACTGCGTGGCATCCACTGTCACGTTTGTCATGAGTTTTGTCTCCAGTAATGCTGAAAATCTATAAGGGTGTGCGTCCTAACATAGGACGACAGAATAAAAATACACCTAACGTTAATCAAATCAATAAATCGAATTACCGCATTCATCAGGCGATAGTTAGGCCAAAATTGCCACGTCTTCACTCGGTGAGTTTCAGCTTGGTTGAAATATTACTGTGTATCTTATCATTTAAGACTGCTTGCGTTGGATAGTTGTATGCAGGGCATAGATAATAATTTGTAAGGTAAGAAGGTTGCAAGCTTAATGCACTCTTGATGAGTGCAATCACGCAATGGGACACATAATTTACGCCTTAAGGCACATTTCTGGGCAATTTTTAGTGACATAGTTATTAAGGCTTTTTAGGTGTTGCTAATATCTAACGGACTACCTTTATGAAGTGTCTACTATTCTAGAAGCTTACTAGGTTCAAAGTCTTATCTTTCGCCAAACAAAAAGCCTTATCATTTCTGATGAGGCTCTCTCGTTGAATCTTGAGAACGGATAGCTTTCTTTTATAAAGAGGACCCGTGGGTTTAAAGTCCTATCTATCGCCTAAACGAAAAAAGGCTCATCATTTCGGATGAGGCTTTCTCGTTGAATGTGACTGAGGGATAGTGATCTTTTATAAATAGGAACCCTAGGTTCAATTTCCTATCTATCGCCTAAACGAAAAAAGGCTCATCATTTCTGATGAGCCTTTCGTCTTTAATATGGCGGAGGGATAGCGATCTTTTATAAATAGGAACCCTAGGTTCAATTTCCTATCTATCACCTAAACGAAAAAAGGCTCATCATTTCTGATGAGCCTTTCGTCTTTAATATGGCGGAGGGATAGGGATTTGAACCCTAGAACGGGATAAACCGTTGCCGGTTTTCAAGACCGGTGCATTCGACCACTCTGCCATCCCTCCGAACGGGCTGAATAATATAAGTAACGCGTTTGCTTGTAAACCATAATTGTAAAAAAAACATCTGAATGCATAGCAATTAATCAGCATGAACATATTTTTATCATTATTAAAGCATTTTTGAATCAGACTGGCCTTAGTAAAGTCGCTTTTGGCGGCTGACAGGCGTAATAACCATGAGATAAGCGCTAACAATTGAATCTGCTAAGGCTTTTACGACGCTTTATGCTAATATCATTTTATTATTTTTCGTTGCCGCAGCTAGATTACTACTATATGAATTCAACGCTATTGCCTAGTGCCAAACTCGCTCCTCAGTATCATTTACCTGACCCATCGACTTCAGCATTTTTTCCAAGTCATATCTTACTTGGTCAAGAACGAGTAGTTGATACCTTCAAACTAATGAGCAAAATTAATTCGCAACATCTATTTCTTGCTGATTTTTTGGGTGTGGATAGACCACTATTTATTAATGCGTTAGTAACCCAAGCTAATACACCGTCAAACCAATATCTTGTTGCTACAAAAAAAACGCACGAAGAAGATGAGATCCAGTTTAAGTGGCAGCAAACTCTGCCACCAGAGCATGTCGGTATTATTGCTAGGCAAGAATCCTTGTCTTGTTATTTACAGGGGACGATTCGCCGTGCAGACCTGCTCGGAAAAATGCTTAAAACCGATAAATCCAGTGTTTATAAACCTGGAGCATTAGCGAAAAATCATTTTGTGTTTATTTGCTTAGCATCATTGTGGCAACGTGAGAGTTTGTGGGATTTGTTGATGCAGATTCTCCACGACGGCTTTTATCGGATTAATAACGAACTCGCTCCTATTCCGCTTAATTGTAAGATCGTGCTTGTCGGAAGCGGTTTATCCTATAGCCAGCTTCGTGTTGAAGATAGGCACTTTAGTCGACATTTTCCGCTGCTGGCTGAAATGAGCAATGAAGTAGATTTAACCCAACATCCTGAGTCTTCATATGTGCAGTGGCTAAATGTACTTGCCCAGAGTGAATCAGTTGAGTTAGAAACGTCAAGTTTACTGCCGTTGTTTTGGTATAGCTCTCGTTTGGTCGAGCATCAGCAACGTTTAAGCTTAAGTATGTTGGAGTTTAGGCACCTGTTAGGTCAAGCAAAAGCCTATTGCGGTCAATCAGCGTTAAATGCTGCGGCGATAGCCAAAGCACTCGAAAAATTAACCTTCCGCCACAATAGTTCTGAAGTGTATTCAGCCCAAAGTTTTGATGACAACTTCATAAATCTGCCAACTAAAGGTGCTATGGTAGGTCAAATTAATGCGCTTACTGTTATTGATACTGGAGACTATACCTATGGTGAGCCTGCACGTATTACCTCATCAGTGCATTATGGTGATGGTGAAGTCGCGGATATTGAACGTAAATCAGAATTGGGTGGCAATATTCATGCAAAAGGCATGATGATCCTATCGTCTTGCTTGTATCGTATTTTCGGTCGAGATGCACCTCTTCACCTCAATGCTAATATCGTGTTCGAGCAGTCTTATCAAGAAATTGATGGTGATAGTGCTTCACTTGCTGAATATTGCTGCTTAATGTCTGCAATAGCAGAGCAACCGATTATCCAAAGTTTAGCGGTGACTGGTGCATTAGATCAGTTTGGTAATGTTCAAGCCATTGGTGGTGTGAATGAAAAAATTGAAGGCTTCTTTAATTTATGTCAACGCCGCGGGTTAACAGGCGATCAAGGTGTTATTATGCCTAAGGCCAATGTCTTGCAGTTGAATCTTGAACCGGATGTGATTGAAGCTATTGATAAAGGATTATTCCATATCCATGCAATTGAGCATATGGATCAAGCAGTTGAACTGCTAATGCAAATGCCCGCTGGCGTTGCTAATGAAGATAATGACTTTGCGCCAGAGACGCTTTACGGATTAGTACAACAGCGTTTAGATAAGTTAGCAGGGCAAGATGATGATGACGTTGAATTGAACTTTTTTGCTAAATTGTTAGCTAGATTACGAATTATTTAGTGATCGGAGTTGTTTAGCGTACACGTGTTCGCTATCTTGTTAAGATTATCAGTCAATTAAGTGGTATCGATTTCAATGGAAAAAGCTAATAGTTTCACTAAAGAGCAACTTGTCGCATGTGGTCATGGCAATCTTTTAGGCCCAAATAGACCCCGTTTACCTGTAGACAATATGTTGATGATTGATCGTATCATTACCATTAATGAAGATGGCGGTGAATATGGTAAAGGTGAAATTATTGCCGAACTTGATATCACTCCAGATCTTTGGTTCTTTGATTGTCACTTTAAAGGCGATCCGGTAATGCCTGGTTGTTTAGGTTTAGATGCTATGTGGCAACTGGTGGGGTTTTTCCTGGGTTGGGAAGGCGCTGAAGGCAAAGGTCGTGCATTAGGTGTAGGTGAAGTGAAGTTTACCGGCCAAGTATTGCCTGAAGCTAAAAAAGTCACTTATAAACTTAACATTAAACGTAAAATTCATCGCAAGTTAGTGATGGGTATTGCTGATGCAACTATGGAAGTTGATGGCCGTCAAATCTACTCAGCTACTGATCTAAAAGTGGGTATTTTTAGCGATACGTCGACGTTCTAATCGTACGGATTTAGTTTTACGTAACTGTTATATTTCACTAATGCCCTCCGATACTTATCGCGAGGGCATTTTGTTGCGTGTTACTTAAGTATTACTTGTTAAATAGTCCATTAAGCCGACCATCAATACCTTCGCGCCACCCGCCTAACCAATGAGACCGTGAATCCAGATTTGAATGGGGACAAATCTCCTTAGAGCGCCCTCCAACTCCGGCTTGAAATCCTTTTGAAAATGCTCTGTCTAAACGATCTCTTTTCTGTCTTTTCATACATGAGTCCTCTTCATTGACGGGCTTCTATTTGACGTGGTGAAGTTGAAGCCTTAGCTATAGGAATAGAACGTTTTTTAATCGAAATCAATTAAAAAAAACATCATTTGACTGATTTTTTATTAAGGTGTTGAGAATTAAGTTAAAAAAAATCGAGGAATTTATCCTCGATTTTTTGTGCTATTAAACTGCCTCTAATTTGAGAAGCTGTTTGCTAACTAACAGTAAAACTATTTTTTTACTCGGCGGCGGAACCATAATAATGGCAAAGCAAACAACCAAGCAAAACTGGCGGCGCCTTGACGCACATAAGGCTCTTCTTCAACACTATCAGAAGTAGTACATGCTTCACCTGAAGTTTGCTTCAAAATAACCATACGCGGTAAATAGGCTGTCACTGGAGCACCGTTACCATCTAATTTGAACAGAGGTAAACCATTGTCGCCAACAACCACGTTACCAGTGATGGGATCTGTTTGATATTGTGGTTTACGAATAAATGCTGTGCCGACAATCGTCCCGTCTTCACTAATACCGTTAGCCTCAACGATTTTAATATCTGAACTATAGGTTAACGTCTCACCTGTGCCGTCTTGAATACTCACCTGATGACGAACCCATTCCCCGTCAGTATTTTGCTCATAGCCTTTCGAGCCACATACAAGACGATCGTTTAAGTTAACAAATTCACTGGTGTTATTATCAAATAAGAAACCCACTTTTGGACGGGGCTTTTCTTTGTCGTAAGTTGATTCAACATAACCAACGACTTGGCCTTTATTATTGATATCTTTAGGTTTGCTACTTAAATCCGACAATGTAGTTTGGAAGTCATTAGGTGTAACAATGCCTTGTTCAGGATTATTGGTATCTAAGGTGAAGAATTTATTACGTAAATAACCGCCAATATACTTTTGATAACTACCGACTAAAATACCATCATCATTTATATCATAAGCAATTGAGTTAGTGACTTCATCGTCCATTTTAACCCAATTATATTGATACTCTCCATTAGCATCCTTTTTCCAATAAGCTGCATCAAAATATAGCTTATCAGTATCACCGCCGCGATAAACGTGTGAACGTCCAGCAACATCACCAATACTATTAATGCCTAATGCTTGCGAGGTATAAATGAGCGTTGAATCTGCTGATGGCGTTAAGCCTAACGGTAATTCAGTACGACCTGGCACACCACTATCGTCTAAATTGTTTAAATCCCACACTAATGCGCGTGTTTGATAAAGAATATAACGACGGTTATTAGTATCTGGGTACTGAGAATCCTGAACACAAATTTCCAAAGGCGTAGGATTATCAGTCTCGGTATCTTGCGCACTGGTAATACAAGTATCAATACGGTCTTTACTTGATGAAACTAATGCTGTGCTGCCATAACCAACAACGAGGTTATTATCATTTACACCAGCAGCAACAGATGAACCGCCTAGCTCTACGGTAGCGGCACTAATATCACCACTTTGAGCACGCTCATAAGTGGTATAAGGCGGCGATAATGAGAATTCAACATCGTCTTTTACAGCAACAGCGCGAAGCTCAAAGTCACGATAATACCAAAGTTTTTGGGTAGTACTCGTTCCAACATAAGGTAAGGTTTTTTCGACACCAGTATATGCGCCTACTTTGGTGCCATTACTGTTTAAACCATAAAAGAAAGTATCAATTGAATTAATAATTAACTCGCCATCACTGCCTACATCTGTAGGATTAGTGGTGCCAGCTAAGCTATAAAATGTCGGTGTCCAAGCGCCTTCAGCTGCGTTTGCACTGGTTGTTATGGTAAAGTTGTTTGCTTCAATAGGCTTTAGCACTGAATAGGTTATTTCTTCAGCACCAGATATACCATCTTCAACATCAATAATGCCGCCGGCAATGTCTTCAGTGCTAAGTTTCTTTTTACCTTTTGAAATGCCTACCACTTCATCTTGATTGTTCACGGCCATGGCATAGCCATTACGTGTACCGTCAATGGTGCCCTTCAAGTCGAAATTTTCGATATTAACAATTTCATATATGGGTGCAGCTTGTGCTGAACCAATCACACTTAATACACCTATCGCAACGAGGGACAAGGCTTTATCAAACTTTAACTTCATGTAACTATTCCTGTTTTATTATATTTTACTTCAGTGACTCAAGCTCTTCCCATCGCTCGAAGCAAACTTCTAAATTTTGTTCTTTTTCTGCTAACAACTGCAGTGCTTTATTAATCGAGTCTTGTGGTTGATTGTAAAAATCAGCACTACCGACAGTTTGCTGCAATTGGGCAATCTCTTGCTCGAGCTGTTCCATTTGGCTCGGAAGCGTATCTAATTCTTTTTGCAATTTATAAGACAGTTTTTTAGTGACTTTTTCAGGTGTGCTTACAGGCTTAGTTTCAACCACTGCGGAAGTTTGGACAACAGTATCTGCAACAGGTTCCTCAGAATAAAATTTTGCGCCTTGAGCAACGGCATCTTGGTAACCACCAACATACTCAGCCCATTGTCCATTACCGGCAAACCACCAACTGCTGGTAACCGTATTGTCGATAAATGCTCTATCGTGGCTCACAATAAGTAATGTTCCAGCAAAATCGGCAAGTAGTGACTCTAGCAACTCTAGTGTCTCAATATCAAGATCGTTTGTTGGTTCATCAAGAATAATAAGATTGGCTGGACGCAGTAACAATCTTGCTAATAGCAAACGGTTTTTCTCGCCACCAGAAAGGGCTTTTACTGGCGTACGTGCACGCATTGGCGAGAATAAGAAATCTTGCAGATAACTAAGAATATGGCGATCTTGGCCATTAATGGTAACGGTACTTTTACCCTCGCCCACGTTTTCTTCGACTGTTTTCTCAGGATCAAGCGCTTCGCGATACTGGTCAAAATAGGCGATATCTAGCTTGGTACCGACTTTAATTTCGCCAGATTGAGGTTGTAGCTTCTCGATCAACAACTTGATTAAGGTTGATTTACCACAGCCATTTGGACCAATTAATGCTATACGGTCACCACGTATGACAGTAGTACTGAAATCTTTAACTAAATTTTTATCCGGCAAATTATAGTTAACATCTTTAATATCAAAAACTAACTTACCAGAGCGTTCGGTATCCGATACCGACATTTTTGCATTACCTTGGCGATTTAAACGTTCGCTGCGTTCGGTACGTAACGCTTTTAGCGCTCGAACACGACCTTCATTTCGAGTACGACGTGCTTTAACACCTTGACGGATCCAGGTTTCTTCGTCGGCAAGTTTTTTATCAAAGTGAGCATTTTTTTCTGCTTCTACGCGTAACCATTCTTGCTTACCATCCAAATAGGCTTGGTAGTTACCTGGAAATGAGACCACCACACCACGATCTAAATCGACGATACGGGTTGCCATTCTTTGAATAAAACCACGGTCATGGCTTACAAATACGATGGCACCTTTAAAGCTTAATAAAAATTGCTCTAACCATTCAATGGTATCGATGTCTAAATGGTTGGTGGGTTCGTCAAGTAACAGTAAATCAGGGTTAACCACAAGTGCGCGAGCTAATGCCACTTTACGCTGCCAACCACCAGACAATTCGTTTAATGGCTTATCAGGGTCTAGACCTAATAACTGACAGTTTTGAATAATCCGCGAATCTAATTGCCAACCGTTATTATGATCTAATACTTCTTGCAGACGCTGCATTTGGTTTAGCATCCGTTCCATCTGCTCAGGATTAGCATCTGCAACATCGTGCGATAGTTGATGATACTTCTCTAACGCTTCGCCAATTTCTTTAAGACCTGCTGCAATATAAGCGTAAACGGTTCCAGTTTCAGCTTTAGGAGGATCTTGTTGTAAACGACTCACATTGACGTCATTGGCAATATTAAACTCGCCATCATCAAGCAGTACATCACCTGATAACACTTTCATTAAACTTGATTTGCCGGCACCGTTGCGACCAACGATACACACACGCTCACCTGGTTCAATGGTAAAGTCTGCATTAAGCAGCAAAGGAATGTAACCGTAGGCTAACGAGCCATTATTAATACGTACCAGACTCAATCTAAACTCCTAAAAAATCTTGTAATTGTGCGGCATCGAAAGGCCAGAATAACTCACGTTCACCCTGTACAAATACAGGGATGCTCATGCCATAACGCTCTGCAAGTATGGCGTTATCACATATATCGATGTGCTGATAATCTATTGCGGTTTGCTCAACCAATGCTTGGGCGATATCACACAGATGGCAACCCTCTGTGTGATATAACACATAAGCGACTGAACTATTTTTTTGCATGAGTCAGTAGCCACACATTATGGATATGCGGATTACGCTTATAATCCAGCGGTAAACATAAATGGTCAATATTCGTCACGTCGATACCTGCTTGGTTCAACGCTTCGATATCCATTTTAAATTTACGTTTGTTATTGGAGAAAATAAGCTCGCCATTTGGAGACAGTAGCTTAATCAACCCGCCTAACATCTCTGCATGGTCGCGTTGCACATCCCAACTGTCTTCCATGCGTTTTGAGTTAGAGAACGTAGGAGGATCAATAAAGATAAGATCAAACTTCTGGTGGCTGTTTTCTTTAATCCACTGTAAACAGTCTGCTTGAATAAAGTCATATTGTTTACCAGACAATCCGTTTAAGGCAAAGTTTTCTTTAGCCCAACTGATGTAGGTATTAGACATATCAATAGTAGTGACGGATTTTGCCCCGCCAATTGCAGCATGTACAGACGCAGAACCAGTATAAGCAAATAAATTAAGGACATTTTTACCCTTAGATTTATCACCCACTAATTTACGCGTAACACGGTGATCAAGGAACAAACCTGTATCTAAATAACCAGTTAAGTTAAGCTTGAATTTAGCACCGTATTCTTCAGTGATAACTTCTACTTTGCGCTCATCGATCTTCTGATACTGATTAGCGCCTTTCTGACGTTCACGAGTTTTTAACGTAATACGATCAGGATGGATCCCTAAAGCACTAGGCAATGCTAATAGCACATCACTAATACGGCGCTTGGTAACCGCTTCAGGAATGGTTGCTGGAGCAGAATACTCTTGGATAACCACATAATCGACATATCGATCAATCGCAACATTATATTCTGGTAAATCAGCATCATATAAACGGTAGCTATCAATACGTTCTTTTTTAGCCCATTTTTCAAACTGTTTAACATTCTTTTTAATACGATTCGCAAATGCTGGAGCTATGTCGATAATATCAACACCTTCAGGCAATTCAGGTACGTCGCGACGGGTACTGTTAGCGTGTAAAGTATAAATGTTAAAAGCACATTCTAATGCACCGTTAAACATTTTCATTTGCTTGTCGGCTTTAAGCTTAAGCGATGAAATGAGTTCAACATCACTGCACAGCATGGCAATTTTCCAGCCACCAAACTCTTTTTTAAACTTATCACCAAGTTGATAATAAAGTTGTAAAAGCTCAGTGACATTTCCTAAACGCTCACCGTAAGGAGGGTTAGAGATCAAAAAGCCTTCGCTTACCGGAGGTGTGACATCGAGTGCATCAGACACGCTAAATTCAATTAATTCAGCAACACCAGCATTTTCAGCATTGCGTTTAGCGATAGAGATCAGGTGTGGCTCAATGTCTGAACCGTAGAATTTGAGTTTGCAACGGGTTTTCCCCAAAGTTGCACGCGCTTGAGCTTCGTCAAAAATAACCTGCCACATCGCTTTATTGTGGCTCTGCCAATTTTCGAAACCAAATTTCTCGCGTTTGAGTCCTGGTGCAATATCAGCAGCCATTAATGCCGCTTCTATTAGTACCGTGCCGCTACCACAAAATGGGTCAAGCACTGTAATTGGATTCGCTTGCCAGCCACTGCGCACTAACATATTGGCCGCGAGGTTTTCCTTTAATGGTGCTTCACCTGTAGTAGAACGGTATCCACGTTGATGCAATGACGCGCCAGAGAAGTTCATTGAAATAGTCAACTGACCATTTCGATAATGGGCATCAATTTTAAAATCGGGATTAACACGTTCTACATCTGGACGAGGAGTACCATCGTCACGAAAACGGTCAACAACCGCATCTTTAATTTTCAACGCGCCAAATTGAGTGTTGTTAATGAAACCACCCGTGCCGTGAAAATCAATACTGAATGTTTTCTTATGGGAAAAATGCGATGGCCAATCAATACAGTATGCCGCGTTATAAAGTTGCTCGGCAGAATCACAGGCTCCTTTATATATCACTAATACGATACGGCTCGCTAAACGAGTCCATAGTGTGATTCGATAAGCCAGCTCTAATGGAGCAGTAAAATACACCCCAGCAACACTTTCTTTAACGTCGGTTGCGCCAAACTCTTTAAGTTCAGAAGCAAGGCTATATTCGAACCCCTTTGGGGCAGCAGCAAAAAAATTAAACATGTATTTAGTCAGTCATCGGTTACGCAAAATTCAGTGCAGCATTATACCTGTTCAAACACATAACCCCAACGACTTATCGAAATGGGCAGTTAAATTCCCTTATTTTAGGCTTAATAACCTTATATCGTTCGATAAAGCAGTAACTCGCTTATTTTACCAGCAAACAAATAGCTACAGCCTAGATTTTACTTGCAAATAGAAACGGGGATCGCTATAGTTCGCCCCGCTTTGAAGCAGACAGTTAAACACGCTAACCAGCGAGTTTGGTAAGCTAAATCAAAGTAGCGTCAATCGGACGCGGGATGGAGCAGTTGGTAGCTCGTCGGGCTCATAACCCGAAGGTCGTAGGTTCAAGTCCTACTCCCGCAACCATTTCTTTAATCAATAGAATAAAAACAATTGATAGCGTTTTATC